>JBKJOF010000158.1:0-33085 GCA_046595655.1 Chryseolinea sp.
ATCATCTGTAAGCAGAGCAACTGTTTCTGGTTTCGGAAACACATAATGCTTTTGATTCTTATACTCTTGCTTTTCTCCAAACTGTTCAACAAAACGTTGCTTCAATGTATAAGCAAAAGATAGATTGATTTGTTGGCCAAGTACTGCCCATACCAACGATTCGAATAAATCAGGTTGACCAACAATGCGATAGCCTGAGTATTTTTTTACCAGCGGTGCAAGTAGTTCATCTTTCTTCACCATTGCATAAAATGGTTTCATATCCGTGTCAAGATCAAACCACTCTCGAATGTATTCAATTACTCCGGCCTTTACAGAAGCGTTAGGCTTACCATTTAAAAATCGGATGTGTAAATCCGATTCATCTTTATGAATAGAAATCAATACATCAGCATTATCAATTCGAAGCGCTTTAAAAACTTTGCTGTCCTCAATAGTATGCAGTACCTCTCGTGGAGATCGCTCTAAAAAAGTAAGCGCTAATTCAAAACTGAATTCTTCCGGTAATGGTAAGCGAACTAAACTCATTTATATTGACAAAGAGCATTGTCCGCTTTTTTATAATATGATTTGTAATTCAATGCTTTGGGATCCATGCATCCTTTCAGATTCAGTAATTCTATTTTGCGAAATTGAATTGGATGACTTTCTGCTTGTAATGCAATGTATCCTTCGCTTAATCGCATTCCCTTTTTTTGCATCCACTGAACTGAATCCGCAGCATCTTCTTTTGTCCAATTCATAAATCGGTTAGTCAAGTTGTGATCTACCGTGGGATGCTCATACGTTAGCACAGTATCGCCTTCAATAATGTGATGGATGATGGAATCTCCCAATACGATGACTTCTGCATTCACCCATACCTCATCATCATAGTATTTTGAATCAGAGTCAAGACAATGCTCATCTACTAATTTTCCATTTTGCTCAAATTCGGTTCCAGGCGTACATAAATTTCCGGTGTGACTTTGCCTGGCTGAATCACTGGCGAGAAATTGCATCTCAAGCGAAACTGGAAAAGACTGATGCAGTACAAGTGATTTTGCCGATTGTGAATGAACCATAACACCACTATTCAAACGCGCATAGCCAGGGCCGCCTTTTTTTTGTTCGCCATAGAATCGATATTGAAGTCGTAGTCTATAATAGGAATACGGTTGATTATAGTAGAGATGGCCAAATTCATTGGTGAAGGTATCGTATTCATTGTATGAAACGCTTAGTATGCTGTCGTTCACCTGAAAGGTATTTTTGAAATTATCATTCATGGCATAACCAGCAATTTTGATGTCCCATCCGCTTAAATCTTTTTGATTGAAGAGAGAGATCCAATCTTCAGCATCAACGACCGATTCTTTTGGAGATGAACACGATATCGTTAAAAGGAGAAATACGTAAGCGCAAAGGATGTTCCGTTTCATAGATATTTATTTAATAGGTGAAGGTAATATACGTTCACCATATATTCTCATCGAAATGAACGATTAGCAACTTTCGGGTTGAGTACCTATCGCCTTGTGTTGATTTTTGAGAAAGAAAAAGCTATGGACATGGACAATGTAAATTGGAATGATACGTATGATGCGCTTAACGAAAAAGGTTATGTTATTCTTCCTGATTTATTGTCAAAGAATAACTGTGATAATCTTATCGGAATGTATGGTGATTCTTCGAAGTATCGGAGTATAATCAACATGCAGCGCTATCGATTTGGTAAAGGAGAATACAAATACTTTAGTTATCCTTTGCCCTCTATTATTCAATCCATCAGAGAAAAGATGTATGAACCGTTAGCGGTGCTTGCCAATGATTGGATGCAGAAACTTTCGATCGATATAAACTATCCGAATCGCCATGCTGATTTTATAGAACAGTGCCACAACAAAAATCAAAACCGACCTACTCCGCTCATTCTCCAATATGAATCAGGTGGGTTTAATACCTTGCATCAAGATTTATATGGTGAAGTATATTTTCCTTTTCAAGTTGTGATCGTGCTGACGCAAGATGGACTTGATCATACAGGAGGTGAATTGGTATTGACAGAACAGGTACCAAGAGCACAATCCAGAGCTGAGGTAATTCGGCCGAATCAGGGAGATGCTGTTATTATTACCACCAACTTTCGACCGATGAAAGGTAGCCGTGGTTATTATCGTAGCAACATGAAGCATGGTGTGAGTGAAGTAAAATCCGGAAAGCGATTTGCAATGGGAATCATCTTTCATGATGCAAGTTGATTTGATAATTCGGTGATGAGTTGATTTGATAATTGAAGATTTGAAAATGGTTCGACACAACGATCTATCGCAGCTTCAGCTATTCAAGCTGCTTAAATATAGAATGGTGACTACAGCTGGGAATCGAAAACTAAAAATTTATGGCCAACTGAATTGCACATCGGGTAAGCGAATGAAAAAAGGGAATCGGGTCTTCTTTGAAAATGAAACGGAAGCCAAACAACTTGGCTTCCGTCCCTGTGGTCATTGTATGCGATCCCTTTACAATATTTGGAGGGAGGGTATTACTTCTTAACGGGTATTGATGCTTTCAATTCTTCGGCAGCGAGCAATACAAAATCTTTACCCTTTAAAAAACCGTTTCCTAATTTCGCATCATACTTATCGGTAATTCCCAGAGACGAAATTTCTTCTAACTTCTTTCCTTTCTTTAAAGCCGCTAACACCTGGTCGCGAATATCAACCAATTGATCACGCAAAATTTTAACATCGGCTTTAGTCGCCAACTCACCGTGTCCGGGAATGATTTTGGAATTATCATCCATTAAAGCAAGTGCTTTGTCAAGCGTAGAAATAAATCCAGCAAATGATCCTCCGCTTGACACATCAATAAACGGGTAACCATAACGCACGAAAGCATCACCCATATGAAATACATTCGCATTTTTAAATCGCACAATCACATCGCCATCGGTGTGGCCGCGATCTAGGTGGATGAGTTCAATGTCTTCATCATTCAAATGGAAATTCATTTTGTCTGAGAACGTTATTATAGGCAGGGCATCTCTTTCACGTGCAGAAGTGGTGCGATTCGTAGTCTTGTTAACCTGTTCTTTTGCCATTCGTTCTCGAACAAGATCATGTGCCACAATAGTAGAACCCATTCTTTTAAAATTCTCATTTCCACCAGAGTGATCGCCATGAATATGCGTGTTGATTAAAAAGCGAATATCACCGGGGTCAAGTGTTTTAACTGCATCGTTAATTTTATTGGATAGCGGAGCAAACTGGTCGTCAATCATCAACGTTCCATCTTTACCAGTCATTACCCCAATGTTGCCACCCGATCCTTTCAGCATGTAAATATTATCAACCACTTTTATGGGTTGGATTCTTACAGTGTCAAAATTCTGTTGAGCCCATGCAGTAGCTCCAGCTAGTAAGAAACAAAACACTAATAAATTTTTCATACGGATTGATTTTACATAAATATAAATAGGAAGTTTAAATTGTTAGCAAGAAGCGGGTTGAAAAGCCTTGATCGAAGCTGCAACTTTGATCCAACAAAATGCATAGCTTTATGACAGTGGCAACAGAAAAACTCAACATTAATTATAAGCGTATTGAAGATGCCATTCAATACCTGGAAAAGAATTTTCAGCGTCAGCCTGAATTGGATGAGGTTGCAGAGAATGTGCATCTCAGTGCATTTCATTTTCAAAGACTCTTCACGGAGTGGGCGGGTATTAGTCCGAAAAGATTTCTGCAATACCTTACGGTAGATTTTCTGAAAGGTAAATTACAACACTCTAAAAATCTGGTAGAAGCTGCAGAGTCGGCTGGGTTATCCAGTCAGTCTAGGGTTTACGATTTATTCACAACCCTTGAAGCGGTTACTCCTCAAGAGTATAAGTTGAGAGGTTCGGGCATTCGCATCGAATATGGCTTTCATGAAACTGTATTTGGTCTTTGCTTGATTGGCGTGACGGAGCGTGGCATCTGTTGGTTATCTTTTCTTTCTGCTGATGAAGATCCAAAAATAGAATTAGAAAAAATGAAAGAGCACTGGCATAACTCCGTCTTTCATCAGGATCAGGATATAACGCTAGGATTTGCTGATCGGATTTTCACACCCGAAAATGTAGTATCAAAAAAGAAACTGCATCTTTTTGTGAAGGGCACAAACTTTCAAATTAAAGTATGGGAAGCGCTGTTAAAAATTCCGATGGGAGATGTAACAACGTATCAAGGTATTGCTGAACGTATTCAAAATCCGAAGGCAATGCAAGCCGTTGGTTCTGCAGTCGGATCAAATCATATTGCATTCTTGATCCCATGTCATCGTGTAATTCGAAAGGATGGAATATTAGGAGAGTATCGGTGGAGCGCTGTTAGAAAGAAAAGTATTATTGGTTGGGAAATGGCGAAGACGGAAATAAAATAATGTTCATTCTATTTGTATTGAGTGTCTTCTTAAAGGGCTACAAGCTTCACGCTTCAGGCCGCAAGCTTCCACCCTGAAGCGTGAAGCTTGTAGCCTAAATATTTAGTATCCCCACTTTTTCATAATATCATAATCTTCTTTCATACATGCAATTGGAGTTTTGCCTTGATAGGATTCTTGCTCGATGATGAAATGAATCGTGCCTCCTGATTTGCGACAGAGATCAATTACTTCTTTAACACCAACAATGCCTGCACCTAGAATTGTGCTTTCGTATTTTTCATGTCCACCCGTTACTGCAATTTCATCTTTCACGTGCAACGATTCGAATCTCCCCGGATATTGTTTTACGATATCAATCGCCTTCGCACCACCGTTATATAAATTACCTATATCCAATTGCTGCATTACCAATGTAGGGTCAGTATTTTTCAACATGATGTCGTACACCGTCATGTTGTTCAGCTTCTGACTGAATTCAAAATCATGATTGTGATATCCGAATTTCATTCCCGATTTTTTACACAGCTCACCACTCTTGTTAAAGATTTCCATTTGCTTCAGTAGATTATCGTAGGTAGCGCGAAGTGAAGCATCTAACGAAGGGCTGATCACAAATTTTTGTCCCATGGTAGCAGCATCTTCAATGGTATATTTCCAGGCATCGGTAAAATCTTTCTTGGCATCATCCCAATGTTGTTTGCCCATCACGGTGTGACCGCTTGGCATATTCATACCTAAGTCACCCAATACCTTTTTAAATTCAGAAGCCTGCCATCCATAAAATTTGCGATCAACATAGTTGGCGTGTTCTACATTTTTATATCCGATGGCTGCGAGTTGTTTTAATGTTCCGAGTGGATCTACTTTCATTTCATCTTTAACACAATAAAGCTGCAGTCCTAAAAGTTCAACTTGCTTCGTTGAAGAAGCAAATACATTTTTTGAAAGGAGAGAAGCGCCAGCAACCGCTAATGCTCCGGTTTTTAGAAAGTTTCGTCTTGAGGTTGTCATGGTGTTCAGTTTTTATTCTGATTTATTTTGATGGTTTGATTTTCAATGTAGGTAAATGTAACAATTGAAGTTTAGTTTTTTATGTTAGTGGCGATGTGCTTTTAACACGTACTCTAAGTTTTACTTTTGTGTTATGCTCTCTCTACACTACACTCCTTTTGTCATGCATCAAAGTCAGGTTGGCCGAAAGAGTTTCATTTAAGTTGAATTCAGTGCCATTATTTCTGAAATGAATGGTTAAACTTTGATGGTTGGCTATTTGTTAACTAGAGGCGAGGACAATTATTATGAACTTCGAAAAATTCACAATCAAATCACAAGAGGCTTTACAGAAGTCGGCAGAAATTGCTTCCGGTTTAGGCCAGCAAGCCATTGAGCCCGGACATATATTGAAAGCCATTTTCGAAACGGACGAAAACGTATCGAATTACCTTGTTAAAAAACTCGGTGTAAACTCGACTATTCTGGAAACTAAAATGGGAGAGATCGTTAATGGTTATCCAAAAGTTTCGGGTCAGCAAGCTTATCTATCGTCTGCATCCAACACAATACTTCAAAATGCAGAGAAGGAGTTAAGCGAATTCAAGGATCAATACATTGCTGTTGAACATTTGTTATTGGCCATATTGAACTCAAAAGATAAAGTGGCTTCCATCATGAAAGATGCGGGCTTCGAAAGATCTTCGTTGATAAAAGCTATTAAAGAATTGCGTGGTGGTTCTACAGTAACAGATCAGAATGCAGAATCGAAATATAAATCGCTTGAGCGATACAGTAAAAACTTGAACGACCTCGCCAAGAAAGGGAAGATCGATCCTGTTATTGGTCGCGATGAAGAAATCAGACGTGTACTTCAAATTCTTTCGCGAAGAACAAAAAATAATCCAATACTTCTCGGTGAACCGGGTGTAGGAAAGACTGCCATTGTAGAAGGTCTTGCTCAGCGAATCGTGAATGGCGATGTGCCTGAAAATCTGAAATCAAAATTGCTCATCTCACTTGATATGGGTTTGTTGGTGGCAGGTGCAAAATATAAAGGTGAATTTGAAGAGCGTTTAAAATCCGTTATCAAAGAAGTAACAGATTCAAATGGAGAGATCATTCTCTTCATTGATGAGATTCATACTTTAATTGGAGCGGGTGGCGGTGAAGGTGCGATGGACGCAGCAAACTTATTGAAGCCTGCGTTAGCACGTGGAGAACTTCATGCGATTGGTGCAACCACATTAAAGGAATATCAAAAGTATATTGAAAAAGATAAAGCGTTGGAGCGCAGGTTCCAGTCTGTAATGGTTGAGGAACCTTCTGTTGAAGATTCGATTTCGATTTTACGTGGTATAAAAGATAAATACGAACTGCATCATGGAGTTCGCATTAAAGACGATGCTGTAATTTCTGCTGTTGAATTATCGAGTCGCTACATCAGTGATCGTTTTCTTCCCGACAAGGCGATCGATTTGATGGATGAAGCCGCAGCAAAACTTCGTTTGGAAATGGATTCGTTGCCTGAAGAACTCGATGAACTCAATCGTAAAATCATGCAATTGGAAATTGAGCGCGAAGCCATTCGCAGAGAAAAGAACAAAGACAAAGAATCGGTGCTCAGCAAAGAAATTGCTGAGATATCAGAACAACGAAACTCTTTGAAAGCGCAATGGGAAAGTGAGAAGGAAGTAGTGAACAGCATTCGTAGAGAAAAAGAAAATATTGACAAACTAAAATTCGAAGCTGAACAAGCCGAGAAAGCTGGCGACTATGGAAAGGTAGCGGAGATTCGGTATGGCAAAGTTACAGAAGCAGAAAAGAATCTGAACCTCGCTCAATTGAAGATGAAAGAAATGCACAGCGAGAAAACGTTGATGAAAGAAGAGGTAGACAGCGAAGACATTGCGGAAGTAGTAGCAAAGTGGACTGGCATACCGGTATCGAAGATGCTACAAAGTGATCGTGAAAAATTACTTCATCTGGAAGAAGAATTAGGTAAGCGTGTTGCGGGGCAAGAGGAAGCTATTCAAGCATTGAGTGATGCTGTTCGCAGAAGTCGTGCAGGATTGCAAGATCCAAAACGCCCGATTGGTTCGTTTATATTCATGGGAACAACCGGAGTAGGTAAAACAGAATTGTCGAAAGCACTTGCTGAATATCTTTTCAATGATGATGCAGCGATGGTACGTATTGATATGAGTGAGTATCAGGAAAGACACAGTGTAAGTAGATTGATTGGTGCGCCTCCCGGATATGTAGGATATGATGAAGGTGGTCAGCTTACTGAAGCCGTGCGCAGAAAACCATATTCTGTAATTCTGTTGGATGAAATTGAAAAAGCGCATCCGGATGTTTTTAACATTCTGCTTCAAGTGTTGGATGATGGACGGTTAACGGATAACAAAGGTCGTGTTGCTAATTTTAAAAACACGATCATTATCATGACGACCAACATTGGTTCGCACATCATTCAGGAGAACTTCGAGAAGATTACCGATGAAAATTATTTCGAAGTGCTGGAAGGTACGAAGGACGAAGTGATGACCTTGTTACGAAAAACAGTTCGCCCGGAATTTGTAAACCGTATTGATGAGATTATTATGTTTAGTCCGCTGAGCCGAAAACACATTCGTAAGATTGTTGACATACAAGTTGATCTGATTCGTAAACGCCTGGAAGAGGCAGGTATACGAATTGATATTTCGGATGAAGCTCGCAACCGATTAGCAAAGCTTGGATTCGATCCACAATATGGTGCACGACCCCTGAAAAGGGTTATGCAGCGGGAGTTATTAAACGAGTTGTCAAAACAGATATTGTCTGGGAAGGTTCATAAACAAGGTGTGATTTTTATTGACTTAAAAAATGAAACTGATTTTGTTTTCGAGAACCTTCAGGACGCTGATGCTGTTATAGAGTTGGTTTAAGGATAGTGTTCCCGCAAATCGCGGGATATGTTGGAAGAGGGGTTTGGTTTGAGCCTCGGGGTGGTTCCCGAGGCTTTTTTTATTTTCAATACTTTAGTTCGCTGCATGCTCTGCCTGCAAAATATGTCGCTGTATGTGATAGATAAAAAAGCGAAAGGTATCGCCAAGTCGAAGCTTTATGTATTTCGTTAACGAAATAGCGGTCTTGGTTTTTGTTAAATCAATATTTCTGGCTTGCGTTAACAATGTTTTTAATCGCTCCTGCTGTTTTAGAAAACGATCGATGGTGGTAATGCTCAGTGTAGCATTCGCTGGATTTTTATCTTGTGGCGATTTCATCTTCGTCATTTTTCCATTCTTCACCAGCATTGTGTTGGCAAAATAATTTCCAATGAATCCACTTTTAAACAAAGTCGCTTTAGGTTTTCCATTCTGCGCGAGAATCTGCTTTTCAATTTCAACGAGGTAATAGTCCCCGTATAAATTCAAATGCTCAATGCATTCCAATACACTCCAGGCTTCAGCACTTTTTTTGAATTGCAATTTATCAACGCTCAGTTCTTTGAATTTTTTTACAGATGCAGTTGCTTCTTCTGTTCGAGTAAGAAGATCATCAATAAGAACATTGTTTTCGATTTGCATAGTTGTTTATGTTTTATGCAAAATTGGGCAGCGCTGTTTTCTTCACACTTGATTGAAATCAAGAATTTCGAACGCGGCTCAAAGTTTCAGGCGTCATCCGTAGGTAGGACGCAATATATTTCAAAGGAATTTGCTGAAATAGATTCGGGCTTCTTTCCAAAACACGTTTTAATCTTTCGGAAGGTGAGGCGGTTAACAAATCAATTTCTCTTTCTATTTGTTGAGTGATTAGATTTTCAAGTAGAGCAATATATTGTTTCAGACTTTCAGTGTTCTCATTCACCAATTGTAAGAGGCTGGTTTTTGGAATCACTTGTAAAGTTGTTTTTCGAATGGCCTCAATATAAAACTCAGAAGGTGTTCCTTTTATAAAAGAAGATAGCGAGGTAATGAATGAACCTTCATATCCAAATCGAATGGTGAGTTCTTCAAATTCAGACAATAGAAAAACCCGAAGTGCACCTGATTTTACAAAGTAGATGTTGTTCTCTATCTGACCTTCTTTCAAAAGAAATTCTCCCTTCAGAATGATTTTTTTCTGCGAGATTTTATCGAGAGCGTGAAGTAGTTTTTCTATAAACACATTCTTTGTTTAGCATGAAGCAAAATGATCTGTTCATTATTTTAGAAAAAATCGATCCGTATACCATTGATAAGGATTGTTCACAATATAATTTGAAATGCGATAATATTCATCCATAGAACGGATAATGTGATCATGAAATCTTGGTTGCCAATCAAACGGAATATTGTTTTTGCGTGCGTATGTTGTTACGGCAGATTTATATCCTCGGATGACAGATGCCATGTTTTTGGATTGGGAGCCAAATCGATTTGTGGTTTTGGTAGGGACGCGATGCATCGCGTCCCTACCAAAACCGCCACCACCATTAAAACCGGTATTGAATTGATTCTCGTGAATAATAATAATCGCATGAAAATGATTTGGCATCACCACGAATTCACCCAATTCCAAATTCATATCGGGACGCAATTCAATGGTTTTAATCCATTCTGTTTCCTCGATTTTTCCGATGGGTGATAATTGCATTTTGGCATCGACAACATCACCAAAATAAAATTGGCGATCTGCCGTGCAGATGGTGATGAAATACATTCCTGCATTTCCATAATCCCACGTTTGTAATCGCGCGGATTCTATTCTGTATTTGTTGTTAAATAACTCTGACATCGGAAATGAATTTAAACAGGTACCTTACCATGTTTCCATCATCAATTTCAGTTTTATTTTTCTAAAATCCGAAGTAAATATTTTTTGAACTCGCTGAAGTAATCAAATACGTTCAACACCAAGCCCTGGTTTGTCAGAGCAATACATATATCCGTCTTTTAAAATGAATCCACCCTTCACAACATCTTTCCCTAAGTCGAGACTTCCATCTAGATCAATGTATTTGGTGTTCGAGCATGCGTACGCTGCATGAAGGGCAGCGGTGATGCTCACAATACTTTCGTCATTACATCCCCAGAAGAGATCTACATTTTCATGCAAAGCAACATCTGCAATCTTCAATGCTTGACTTATACCACCACACTTCATCAACTTGATGTTGAAAATGCCTGCTGCTTTTGGTGGCTTGATTAATTCTATGGCATCTTGAGGAGTGATCAACGATTCATCGGCAGCAATGACAGCGCGAACTTCTTTCGGTAGGTTCTTCATTTCATTTACTGACTTTGCCGGAAGTGGCTGTTCAATCAATTCAATGTTCAGATCGTACGTGCGTCCGTAAAATTGAATGGTTTGATCGGAAGTATACCCTTGATTGGCATCAATACGAATGACGATGCCACTGCCAAATTTTTCGCGCAGCTTAAACATTCTCTCCACATCTTCATCCAGATCTTTGCCGAGTTTTACTTTCAGAACTTTGAATCCGTTCTTAATATATTCTGCAGCTTCCTTTAATGTGTCTTCAACATTCTTAATGCCGATAGTATTCGATGTAGGAAGTTTTTTTATTTTTTGTCCTAAGAACGAAACAAGTGGAACGTCAAGGTATTTTGAGAACACATCATACAATGCAATATCCAATGCTGCGCGTGCTGAAGGATTTTTCGGAAATTTTTTCCAAACCTCAAACGTCAATTGATTGAGTTCACGAATATCGCGACCCATTAAAAACTCGATGTTACTTTCTTTCAGTGCGTCCAAACATTGCGCAAGATTTTCGCCTACCACATATTCGCTTGGGTTAGCAGCTCCGATTCCGGTTTGTCCATTGTCGAGTGTAATTTCAACAAAGGCATTACGTACCTCATCAATGGTTTTGAAAGCGATGGTGTAGGGCTTTGTATTACCTAAATCTTCACTCCATACTTTAATGTTTTTAATTTTTGTCATCGGCTTGGATGGTTTGTTCTATTAGGAATGTTTTAGTGATTTTTTATTCTTCAGGTATTTTAGTGGGCTTCAAGCTTCACGCTGCAAGCTGTATCGTGAAGCTTGAAGCCTTCGATAAGATTTTTCTACGCTTTTGCTTTTTTAATCATCGCTTCAAAGATTGGAACTAAACTATCGACACCATCTTCGAGTGGAAGAATGGTAGGTATGTTTAATTCATCTTGATATTTTTTTGCCGCTGCGCGCGCATCCTGCTCACTCATCTTCGCTGAATTAATGGTTATGGCCACCGTTGGTGCTCCATACGTTTTGATCAATGCCACTTCATCTTTTAATTCTGGCAGGTAGGCAGGATAGTACTCCATGTCTTTATATTGTTTGCGTGCGGGATTGTGTTGTAACACCGCTCCATCAGCATCAGCCGATATTAACCACTCGGCACCAGCGGGACCGCTTGGATTTCGCAACGAAGATTGTCCTTCAATAAAAATAATATCAGGTTTCGCTTCATGATAACACGTAACAACAGCATGTTCCATTTCGCCTGAAATAAAATCGTTTAAAGTGGAGTCGAATACAAAACCATATTTGGCGCCTTGCATCCATCCGGTTTGGCCGGTATAAATCATCTCTGCTTTGTAGCCTGCTTTGCGCATGGCTTCCACTAGAAATCGTGTAGTGGTTCTTTTCCCTAATGCACAGTCAGTTCCGAGCACTGCAATCTTCGGACACTTTACTTCTTTTATTTTCCCCGACCAGAAATGAAGGTCTTTAAATTTCTTGGGTTTGCGAACATCTGTTATGGTTAAACCTTTTTGTTTTGCAAGATTTGCCAGTTCGGGAATATCCGAAACATATTCATGTAAACCATTCACCAAGTTATAGCCCGCTTCCAAAGCTTCTTTTAAACTTGCCTGAAGTGAATCCGGAATAACGCCACCCTTGGTTGCAACGCCAACAATACAGTAGGTCGCTTTTTGATTGGATGATTTTTCGAATTCAGCAATCGATGTATAAACCGAAATGTTGCGATTTTTACCATCCAATACTTCACCACCATCTTTGCCTGCACTCTTGTCATCAATAATGCCGAGAATCGTGTATCGATCAGTACCTCTGATCAGGCCGTGTGCAGTTTTAGCACTGCTACTGTTGAGATGTCCTCCGGTAATAATGATGGCATTACTCTTTTCCATATAATTAATTTAAAGGGCGAAAATTTCGCGTAATAAAATGAGCTTTCAAAAAAATAATGGAAACGGACTACGGTTTGTCGTAAATGATTTTAAAGGCAGAAAGATCAGGTTTATTTTTTCGGGCTCGCTTCACTTCGTAATCATAGATCGCCTTGCCAAGATGGTGCATAAAAGGATAACCGATTGTCTCGTATTCATAAAGTCCATCGTTGTAAACCTCATCGGTGTTTGTGTTGATGACAGCCGTAAGCATAAACTCAATGTTATGTTCAGTATCGATGATGTAAGCATTGTCCAACAAATAACCGTACGCATCGCCTACCTTATTAAAAATCCGAATCGATGAAGGTATTTTTTCACGACTTTCTCCGAACATGAAAAACTTGCAGAAGGAATCGTAATAAGTAGTATCACTTTTATAATTGGGATATGAAGTTTCGGTCGGTAACTGCGACATGTATTTCAAAACGAAGTGACGATCTTCAGGAGCTAAATCGAAACGACTATTTGACGAAACAGTTTCTGGAAATAAAAGCGCGCGTAAAACTTTTTGTTGTGTGGTGATAGGGTAGAAATTTTTGTACGTAAAATCAAAAGGTATATTAACTAGCGAATCATTTTTAAAATGCGCTTTACCTTTCAGCGAAATAGAGTAGGGTAAAATTGAATCTGGATTCACTAACATCGGTTGCAGATAAATGATCGAATCATTTCGCATAAATCGAATCGCTTCTGTGTGTCTATTTTGATCTGCGCTCACGAACCGTTCCAGCCGATGAAATATTTTCATCCGATATCCTTTTTGTTGTAATATTTCATTCACAGCTTTTTGTCCCATAAATTCATATAGACGATTGTAAGCGTCATTGTCGCTAACCACTAAAATCTTTTTCACATAATGTGCAACAGAAGGCAATCCATTTTCTGAAGTAGAATCTTTGTGTACAGAAAATTGTCCGGCATAAACACTGTCGCTAAACATGGCGGTAGACTTATTGAGTCCATCAATTTTTAAATGATGCAGTTTCTCCAATGCCATCAACGCGATAGGTAATTTTACCGTGGAAGCCGGATAGAAGTATCCTGTAGAGTCAACATTAAAGTAGAAGGATCTAAAAGAAGGTACATTGTTTTCGTCTCGATCAATCTGGGTATAAATAATCTGTACCTCTAGCTTATCTCTATTAAATAAAATGGAGTCAAACTTTTCGGGTTGTTGACGCATCAGATTCTCTAGAAAGTTTTCATCTTCTTTTAAGGGCTGTTTGCAAGATGCCAATGCTAGAAGAAGTAGAATGAAAAAGGTATATTTCATAAGGGTAATTAAGCTGCTAAAATACCGTTTGCATGCGATAGCCTCCTTAAATTTTGAGTAAATTTGTTTAAACCCGATACTAATGAAAACGCTCATCCTTATTTCTGCAGGTTTTCTTTTCGTGATAAGTGTAAACGCACAGTCCATTGTAGGACGCTGGCAATTAGTACGACAGAGTAATTGCGTAGAAGAAACGTTAGGAGAGAGCGATGCCGCCACTGAAGATTTGATTGTTGATATGAAAGGCATGTCAGGCTCAACCCCGCAAGTACTTACCTTAAAAGAAAAGAATGTAGGAGAAGAAAATACCAAAATCATAGACAAGAAGAAGTCGTATAACTCTAAATCGTTCCTGTATAAATTTGATGGCCAGTCTCTTTATTTTCTGGATAAGAGATCGCATACAATCATAGAAAGTTTTTCTATAGAACAATTGGCTGCCGATTCCCTTATTATTTCCAATATCGCTCGCGCCTGTGAGACTCGGATTTTTGTTAGAATAAAGTAAAGTTTTTTTTAAACCGCTGAGTGGCGCAGAGAAACGCAAAGGAAATATCACGTGTACTCAAATGGATTTTTTCCAATTATATTCTGCATCGAATGCTTAGACAAAACCCTCTCCGAGTCTCCGGGTACTTTGCGGTTTCATCTTCTGTTCAGCTGCTGTGAATCTCCCGTGCTTTGCCATTAAATTAAAATCATAAATCTTCTTTCCCTACCTTTGCCCAATGGTAGAGGCAGGTTCGAAGCGCGATATCCGGAAATTGAAGCAGGATGAGCTGAAAGAGTACTTTGTTCAGTTGGGCGAAAAGCCTTTCCGTGCGCAACAGGTGTATGAATGGCTTTGGAATAAATCCGCCAAGAATTTCGATCAGATGACCAATCTTTCTACTGGTCTTCGTGATTTGCTGAAAGAACATTTCGTCATCAACCACATCAAGGTAGATCACATGCAACGCAGCACGGATGGCACTATAAAAAATGCTGTTACGCTGTTTGATGGAATGGTTGTCGAATCCGTATTAATTCCTACCGAAAAAAGAATTACAGCTTGTGTCTCTTCTCAAGTGGGTTGCAGTCTTGCTTGTAAATTTTGTGCAACGGCTCGCCTTAAGCGTCAACGCAATTTAACGCCAGACGAAATTTACGATCAGGTAGTAGCAATTAAAGAACAAGCTGAACTTTTTTTTAACAGACCGCTCACCAATATTGTTTTTATGGGCATGGGTGAGCCGTTGCTGAACTATGCAAATGTAATGTCAGCCATTGAAAAAATTACTTCTCAAAAAGGATTGAACATGGCTTCGAGGCGCATTACCGTTTCAACGGTAGGTGTCGCGAAAATGATTGAGAAAATGGCGGATGATAATGTGAAATTTAATCTTGCCGTTTCACTCCATGCAGCAATTGACAAAACACGTTCTTCCATCATGCCGATAAACGACACCAACTCGCTTCAGGAACTAGGAGATGCGCTTCGGTATTGGTATGAAAAAACGAAAAATAAAGTTACCTACGAATACGTAGTGTGGAAAGGTATTAACGATAATGAAGAACACGCTCGTGCGTTGCTGAAGTTTTGTAAAATCATTCCTTCGAAAGTCAATCTCATCGAATACAATCCGATTGATGATGGCGAGTTTCAGCAAGCCTCTGAAGCGTCATTAAATATGTACATGGACATATTAGAAAGTCAGGGTATCACGACTCGCATTCGTAAAAGTCGTGGTAAGGATATTGATGCTGCCTGCGGACAGTTAGCCAATAAAACTTAATTCCGTTTTATTTCATCACAAGGCATTTATCGTTCTGAATTCTGACTGTTAATGAATCATCCTACCCGCTTCTTTTCTCTTACTCTTTTATTTCTGGCGATAGGAGTGTCGGGCTTTTCACAAAAGCATACACACGGTATTGTGGTAGATTCTATTTCATTGAAAACTATTCCGGGCATTCACGTTCGCATCAAGAATAAAACGGGAGGAACCACTACAAATGCTCAAGGCGTTTTTAATTTATTCACAGCTCCCGCAGATACCTTGATTCTCACTTTCGTGGGATATCATACGTTTGAACTTCCACTGTTGTTTGAAGAGCAAGATATTTTAATTCGCATGAGCGAAAAATCAATATTGCTGGACGAAGTTACGATCACCAGAAGCCGCATTCTTCCAAGTACAATTGTGCGTACAAAACGAACGATGCCTACGGCAACGATGTCTAAAGGCCAGGCATTTTCATCGCCCATCGATTATTTTTCGAAATGGCAGAAAGAAAAAAGAAAGCTGGTGAAGTATATCACTGAAAACGATCGCATTAAAACGTATGTTGAGGTAATCAACGATGAGTCATTGCGTGAAAACATTATGTTTGAGCATGATCTTACCGAAAAGACGTATTATGATCTGTTGGTAAAATTCAATGAACAGAACCGGCTGCTAACATACTCCACCAATCCAATTGATATTGCAAATGCACTCGAGCTATTCTTTCGAAAGAATGTGAAGTGACTTATTTTTGCAGCGAGTAAATCATAAAGTATTAACAGAACGATGCGTTCAACAATTGGCCGTATGCTTCAAGTTACGGGTTTGCATCGTGAAGCTTGTAGCTCTGAATAAAATACATTCTCTATCTTCGTTGTTACTAAAATAAAAAACGCAAAAGGTATGTCTGATGAACAGCATTTTCAATCGTCTGAAAAAGTACGTGATTTTGTAATTGGCATGAGCGATGGACTTACTGTTCCCTTTGCACTTGCGGCTGGCTTAAGCGGAGCAGTTGATTCAACGGCTATCGTCATTACAGCGGGTCTTGCTGAAATTGCTGCTGGTTCCATTGCCATGGGATTGGGGGGTTATTTGGCTGGCCGTACAGAAATTGAACATTACGAATCGGAAGAGAGACGTGAGCATGATGAGATTATACACAAGCACGAAATTGAAATAGCCGAGACCAAAGAAATTTTTGCTGAGTATGGCATTAGCGAACATCTTCAAGAAACTATCGCTCGTGAAATGGCGAAGAACCCAAAGAAGTGGGTTGACTTTATGATGCGCTTTGAGTTAGGCTTGGAGCGACCAGATAAAAACCGTGCACATCAAAGTGCATTGGTAATTGGTGCGAGTTATATTGTAGGTGGTATGATTCCACTCAGTGCATACTTCTTCACCAATTCATCACGACAAGGATTGATCTACTCTTCCATCATTACCTTCTTTTGTCTTGTTGCCTTTGGTTTAGTAAAGAGTAAACTCACCGGTCAACCATTATTTAAAGGAGCTCTACGAGTTACAGTAGTAGGTGGTGCAGCAGCAGCGGCTGCATTTGCGATAGCAAAGTTGATTGCGTAAAAATAATTAGTTGTTAGTTGATCGTTGTTATTTGTTCTTAGAGGAACACATCAGATAACCTATCAACGACCAACAATGTATCTCAAACCTGAAACTTCAAATTATTTCTTGCTCGCATTAAAAAGCTTTTCCTTCTCATCTTTCGTCAGGCTTTCGTAACCACCATCCGAAATTTTATCGAGGATAACATCAATCTCATCTTGCGACACGTTGGATTTTGTAGAAGACTTTTTGGTCGATGCGGCTTCATTATTTCGATAGGTAACTTTTACTTTTGGTTTTGCCGTGAATAAATTCTTGAACCAATCTAGAGTAGCGGTAATCCAACTTCCCCAGTTCACACCAGATTGTAATTGTTTAATGTAGACGAAACCCATTAGTGCTCCACCTAAGTGGGCGATGTTTCCTCCTGCATTTCCTCCAACGGTTCCCAGAAAAGATAAGAAGATGGATACCGCAGCGATGTATTTAATTTTTACCGGGCCGATGAACAGAAGAGCAAAAGTGTATTCAGGCAATAAAGTAGCAGCAGCAACAATAATAGCATTTACTGCAGCAGAAGCACCGACCATGGAGATATTAACAGCATTCGATTGATCAACAAAATAAGGAACTGTATTGTAAGCGAGTAGGTATAGCAATGCTCCAGAAAGAGCACCTAAAAAATAAACAGCTATCAGTTTATCACTTCCAAGGTATTCAATAAACAAACTCCCAAACCAGTAGAGCGCCAACATATTAAAAAGAAGATGACTAAAGCCGGCATGAGCAAAGGCATATGTAATCAACGTCCATGGATGCGTGGTGAAAGTTTCAATCCTAGCGGGAATAGCAAATTGTGAATGAACAGCTTCGTAGAAACTCTGAAGTCCTCCGATCTCACTGATCACCATTAATACACCCATCACAACAAACACAATCACGTTGATGATGATCAACTGAATGTGCGCGTTGTTATTTCGCTGAAAAGCGTTTTTAAATTCGTCAAACATAAATTAAAAGTAGCTTCCGTCTCGTTTGCGCCAGATGCGCATTAGTATAAACGCAAAGATAATACCACCAAGGTGAGCAAAATGCGCCACACCTGCACCACTCATTAAAAAAGTCATTCCCCCCATAATCCAAACCAGGTATTTAGCTTTAATCGGAATAGGAGGGAAGAGTAACATTAACTCCATGTTAGGAAACATCATACCGAAACCCATCAGGATTCCATAGATCGCACCCGAAGCACCTAACATCGGAATGTTTACATCACCTGGAAAAAAATACGATTGAATTAACAAATGGAAAATTCCTGCACCAATACCTGTTACCAGATAGAAAGTCAAAAATTTAGTTTGCCCCCAGAAATTTTCAAGAATAGGTCCGGTGGTGGCCAAGATTAACATGTTAAAAAAGATGTGTAAGAAACCTCCATGCGCGAACATGTAGGTAAAAAGCTGGAAAGGTTTAAAGTATTCTGACTCAAGACCAAACAAGGAAATGAAGAACGTAACCTCTGGTTTGAATTGTTGAATGATAAACACAACAATATTGATCATGATTAAATTTCGAACTACGGGTGATACTCTCTGCATACGTATGGTTTCTGATGTATAGACTCTGTAAAGTAACTTTCTATTTTATAATGTTAAAAGAATTTTATTTTTTGGCAACATTGCTACCTAAAATAACTTTCAATTTTCCCCAACTCAAGAACAACGAAGGTGGCCTTCCCATCGGGTGAATAGTTTGGTGTTTTGCACGCGAACAAACGACCAGTAAGCGAATGCATTTCTTCACGTTCTAAGCGTTGTCCGGTTTTAATGGAGGCTCGCTTGGCCAGCGATCGAGATAGGTTTTCACCAATCGGTAGGGCCAGCTCACTTTGGTTAATTTTAAACTGCTCAATTAATCCTTCAAATAATTCTTTCTCTTGTCCGCTGGAAATATTGGCGGGTACACCATTCACTGCTACTGTATTTTTCCCAAACACCTCTATCCGAAAACCCAATGCTTCAATTTCCGGTTGCATCTCCAGCACTAACGCAAAGTCGGAGGGGCTAAAGGTAATGGCCTGTGGAAATAAACTTTGCTGGCTTTCGCCCGATTTATGTTGAAGCTGATTCAAAAACTTTTCAAATAAAATGCGTTCGTGTGCAGCTTGTTGATCGATGATCATCATTCCGGCTTTTACCTGCTTAACGATAAAACGATGGTGGAGTTGGAATAATGTTTTCTCTTCCAGAGAAGGATGAAGTTCTTCGGGCTGGTTCAATGCACTTTCGAAGCGCAACGTTTGTACAGGCTGCGCATCGCGTTGCTGCATTAATTGGCTCTCTTCGTTTCCACCAAAAAGTTTCTGCCAGTTTTCGAGGTTGCTTCGGTTTACGGAACTGCTGAAGCGCTCATCAAAATAAGCTTCGTTCGATTGCGCTGAAGCATTGCTGAGCTTGTTAATCATGTTCACATCAGAATTAAAATCAATACCCGGTGTGAGGTTATGCGAACCAATGGCTTGTCGCACAGCCGATCGCACAACGGCATAAACAGCACGTTCGTCATCAAACTTAATTTCAGTTTTGGTGGGATGAACATTCACATCAATATGCTTTGGATCGATCTCGATGAAGAGAACATAAAAAGGAAAACTACTGTCCGTCAGTAATCCTTCAAACGCATTCATCACAGCATGATTCAAATAATTGCTGCGAATAAATCGCTTGTTCACAAACAGAAATTGTTCGCCACGTGTTTTACGAGCAAAGTCAGGCTTGCCTACATATCCTGTAACGCGCACAAATTCTGTTTCTTCCTGGCAAGGTGCCAATTGATTTTGATACGTTTTGCCAAACAGATTAACAATACGCTGACTTAATTTTGATTCAGGTAAATCATAAATCAGTTCATCGCCTTGAACGAATGAAAACGAAATGTCAGAATGTGCCAGGGCGAGTCTATGAAACTCGTCCAAAATATGTTTTAATTCTACTGGGTTTGACTTGAGGAAATTTCTTCGTGCCGGAATATTGAAAAAAAGATTTTTGATACTGATGCTCGTCCCTTTTTCGCAGGCAGTCAGTTCTTGTTTCTTTACTTCTGATCCTTCAACAACTAACAACGTTCCTAATTCTTCATCTGCCAGACGTGTTTTCATTTCCATTTGAGCGACAGCCGCGATGGAAGCAAGTGCCTCACCGCGAAAGCCCATTGTATGGAGTGTAAATAAATCTTCGGCCTTTCTAATCTTGGAAGTAGCGTGTCGCTCCAGGCTCATGCGTGCATCGGTCTGCGACATGCCGTGTCCATTGTCGATAATCTGCAATAATGTTTTGCCGGCATCTTTTACGATGAGCATAATGCTTTTGGCCCCGGCATCAATCGAATTTTCAATTAACTCTTTAACAGCCGAAGCCGGACGTTGAACAACCTCACCAGCGGCAATCTGGTTGGCAATGGCATCGGGTAAAAGCTGAATAATATCGGGCATGGATTAAATTAATGTGCAAGGTAAGATAGTAAAGTGCGATTTTCGAGGTACGATTTGCGATTTTAAATACCTTATAAAAATGAAGGGGATAAATTTTAAGATAGGATGATGCGTTAATTCGTTCACCTGTACATTCATCATCAAATTTTCAAATCATCTCATTTTCAAATTAGCCGCACTCCATCATTTGCTTTAGCCGTTAAACTTATTCTGCGCTCAACGATTGGAGAATAAGCCTTAACTTCGTCCGCAAAGTTGGTTGGTTAATGTCCAATTACAAAACAAACAGGCTGCGGATGAGAAGATTTTTTTTGTGTTTTATAATCACCATTGGCTTCAACGGAATTGCTTGTGCGCAGACGGATAAGAACCATTGGGTTGATAGTGTTTTTAATACTTTAAATGTGACTGAGCGCATTGGACAGATGTTTATGCTCACACTTTCTTCCAATGATGAAGCATCGATTAGTAGAGAAGTAGAAAATGAAATAGAAAGCGACAGAGTTGGCGGGATAATCTTTACGCACGGTTCCCCGGTAAAACAGGCAAAACTCATCAATCGGTTTCAACGATCTGCTGCAATACCTTTGCTTATTGCTCAAGATGGAGAGTGGGGTCTAGGCATGAGCCTGGATAGCACCATTCAATTTCCACGCGCCTTGGTGTTGGGGGCCATTCGTAATGATAAAATGATTTACACGTTAGGCGAGGAGGTAGCGCGTCAAATGAAAATCATGGGCATTCACATCAACTTTGCACCTGTGGCCGATGTTAGTAATAATCCACAAAATACGATCATCAGTTATCGATCATATGGTGAGAATCAATTCAATGTAGCAGCCAAAGCAGTTGCGTTCATGCGAGGCATGCAAGATCATGGCGTGTTGGCATGTGCAAAACATTTTCCGATAAAAGGACTAACGGTAATGGATGTTCAAAGAGGGTTACCTGTTCTTCAAACCAATGTTGACAGTGTCCAATCCTATCCATATCAAAAACTTTTTGAGAATCAAGTATCGGGTGTGCTGTTAGCTCCGGCTGACTTTCCATTATTTTATGAAAATAAAAGTCTGATTCGTAAGAATGATTTTAACTCCTCTAAACTTTCGTCATTGTTTACGGGCGATTGGTTGAGAAAGAAATTTAATTATGGAGGATTGGTTTTTGTCGACATACAAAACACGCAAACTCTAACCGAGAAATACAGGAGTGGTGAAGCCGAGACGTTTGCGTTTCAGGCAGGCAATGATGTATTAATGAATCCCAAAGATATTGGTGCGGCAGTTCGTAAAATCAAAAAATTGATTCAGCGTAATAAACGATATGAAGAACAACTCGCAACTTCCGTAAAAAAAATACTCGCAGCAAAATATGATGTTGGCTTAACGAAACGCCAAAGCATCAATACCGATAATCTGGTAATGCGTTTGAATTCGCCATCGGCTAATGTATTGAGTCAAAAGTTGTACGAATCTGCAGTGACTATTATTCGTAATGATCATGCCATACTCCCACTTAAAAACTTAGAAGGAAAACACGTTGCCTACATTACCAGCGATGGCTCGGCACCAAACAATGAATTTTATCATTACCTGAGCAAATACCGAGATGTTGCCTACTTCACGGTTGATATTAAAACCGATTGGCTAGAGTTGACGGATGCACTGGAAGATCAGGAAATTATTATTGTAGGTGTATTTCCACAAACGCCTCAACCCGTAGTTACCCAACTTAACAAGGCACTGAAACAACTTCAGCCCAAACGAGAAATCATTGCTTGTGATTTTGGCAATGAAACATTTTTAAAATCAGCAGATGATTATCCAACCTTGATCACCGCATATGTTAACAGTAATGAAACACTTAGGATTGTTCCGCAGATTGTTTTTGGCGGCCTAACTGGAAATGGTGCGTTACCCTTCACCGCTTCGCCATCCTGCAAGGAAGGAAAAGGTGTGGTGACAAAAAGTTTAAATCGTCTTTCATATTCTATTCCGGAAGAGGTTGGAGTGGATAGCAGAGTGCTCCAAAAGATTGATGCCATTGCACAGGAAGCGATAACACTGAAAGCAACACCAGGTTGTAATGTATTAGTAGCACGTAATGGAAAAGTGATCTATGAAAAATCATTTGGTTATGTGGACTATGAAGATAAAAACTCAGTTACGGATGAAACGATTTATGATCTCGCATCGCTCACTAAAGTTTCAGCCACCCTTCAAACGGTGATGTTTATGTACGAAAGAGGATTGATTGATATTCATAAAAAAATATCCTACTACCTTCCTGAATTAAAAAACACCAACAAGAAAGACGTAACGATTTATAACATACTCACTCATCAGGCTGGCTTAGCTCCATTTGTTCCGATGTGGAATTTGACTGTTAAAGAAAAAGCCTACCTACCTAATTATTATAACAAGCTGCAGAATGATCAGTATTCTCTCCAGGTTTCGGATAGTTTATTTGCTGCGCCAATTATTCAGGATTCCATCTGGATGTGGATTGGTAAATCAAAGATGATCGATAAACCGATCCGCACGGCATATGGTTATCGCTACAGCGATCTTGGATTTATGATGTTGAAAACATTAGCGGAACGAATGCTGAACCAACCGATTTCTGATTTTCTACAGCAGAATTTGTACGAGCCGCTTGGTGCCAGCACTACCGGCTTCTTGCCACTTCAACATTTCGCCAAAGAAAGATTAGCACCAACAGAAAAGGATACCATTTTCAGAAAGTCATTAGTGTTGGGAACGGTGCATGATGAACGTGCTGCTATGATGGGAGGTATTAGTGGTCATGCAGGTTTGTTCAGCACAGGTAATGATCTGCTTAAACTCGGACAAATGTTATTACAGAACGGAAGCTACGGAGGTATTCAATATTACAAGCCTGAAACGGTTCAGCTTTTTGCCACCCGTCAATTTGAAAAAGGTAGAAGAGGTTTGGGCTGGGACAAACCCATTCAAGGTGATTGGAATAGTCCGACATCTTTGCGTGCATCACACCGCACCTTCGGACACACAGGATTTACCGGAACGTGCATGTGGATTGATCCGGAATTTAATCTTGTTTATATTTTTGTATCAAATCGGGTTTTTCCTGACCGAAGCAATAAACTTAATCAGCTCAATATCCGTTCTCGAATACAAGATGTGATTTACGAATCCCTCTTTGAATATTGTAAAAGCGGGGAACAGGCTTTCATTAAGCAATAAAGAGGAGGTCCTTGCGTCAATCCGTTTGGTTTGTCTCTAGAATAAAACTTTTTATAGCACGACCCTGAGCACACCAACATAAACTAAAACCACCACCATGAATATTGGAATTGTCTGTTACCCTACCTTCGGAGGAAGCGGTGTTGTTGCCACAGAACTGGGCAAGGCACTTGCCAAACAAGGTCATAAAGTTCACTTCATTACCTATTCGCAACCACATCGTCTTGATTTCCTGAATGAAAACTTATTTTATCATGAAGTCTCCATTCAATCGTATCCGTTGTTTGAATATCCTCCATATGAATTAGCGCTTGCCAGTAAAATGGTAAGCGTTGTAAAAAACGAAAAGCTGGATTTGTTGCACGTGCATTACGCCATCCCTCACGCATCGGCAGCCTACATGGCGAAGCAAATATTAAAGACGCACAACATTATGATTCCGGTGGTAACAACGTTGCACGGAACGGATATTACCCTAGTAGGTAAAGATGCATCATACGAACCAGTAGTTACATTCAGTATCAATCAGTCAGATGGCGTTACGGCAGTGTCTGCCGATCTAAGAAAGGAAACCTATCATTCCTTTAAGATTACAAATGAGATTGAAGTAATTCCCAACTTCATTGATTTGGAAAAATTCAAAAAACAAAAGAAAGATCATTTTAAAAAAGCCATTTGTCCCAATGGTGAAATGCTCGTTGTGCATACTTCAAACTTTAGAAAAGTAAAACGAATTGAAGATGTAATTAAAATATTCGCCAACATTCATAGCGTAATTCCGACAAAGCTTTTGATGATTGGCGATGGACCTGAGCGTACAAAAGCAGAAACCATGTGTCGTGAGCTGGATATTTGTGATGACGTTAGGTTTCTTGGAAAATTAGAAGCGGTAGAAGAAGTTCTTTCAGTGGCCGATCTTTTCCTTATGCCTTCAGAAAAAGAAAGTTTTGGATTGGCAGCATTGGAAGCGATGGCCTGTGAAGTTCCAGTAATATCATCCAACACCGGAGGTATTCCTGAGTTGAATGTTCAAGGTGTAACGGGCTTTATGAGTAATGTTGGCGATGTAGAAGACATGACGAAGAACGCATTGTTCATATTGGACAAAGACAACTTACCTCGCTTTAAAGCAAGCGCATTACAACGCGCAAAAGAGTTTGACATCACACAGATATTACCTCTTTATGAAGCGTATTATCAGAAGGTAATGGAGAAAACATCGGCACAAGCACTAATGCAAAGAGAATTTAAGAGTTAGAATACACAAGCTTGCTTATGAAGCCGCCTTTTCTGAAATAAACATTCACGGCTAAAAGCAATTGCCACGAATAGGGCTTGAATAGAAATTAAAAAGCCGCTGAGAATATCCCAGACGGTTTTTTATTTTTAGGTTAATGATACTTGGCTAGGTACGAATCACTCACTATAAGCAACGAGAAACTAGATTCTTGTTGGCTTTTCTGTTTTCTTCACTTCTTTCTTTGAGTACGTGGGACACGATGTGGTGAATGCACAAGATGAGAGTGTGAAGGCAACTAAGATTACAACGACTGTAGACTTTTTCATAGTGGTTTGTTTGTTTTTGGTGATACAAAAGTATCAGGCAATAATCGGCCACGATTTTAGATTTAGACCATTTCTTACATACGAGCCTAAACTTTCTGAAAATTATATTTTGAACACGAAACAGAATTGAGAAATTAATGGTTTAGATAGCATTCCAACATCAACATCATGCTCGGATATCGATTTTCAAAATATACACCACCACCCGATGAAGCGAAAAGCGACTTCGAAAAGTTGCTTAAGATTTTCATGCAATTGATTCTAATCACAGCCGGAAACGTTGCAGAAACGCTACAATGGCTTACCGAACTTGATCGGCAATACGGATTGACCAATCCGAATTATGGCATGGGCGATTTTATTGAGGACCTCAAGAAGAACGGATATATCTCTGATGAAGGTCCAAAGGGAGAATTTAAGTTAAACGCCAAGAGCGAACAGAATTTAAGACAATCTGCACTCGAAGAGATTTTCGGAAAGTTAAAAAAATCGAAAAGAGGAGAACATAATACATCGCACAGTGGGCAAGGCGATGAGCAAACCACCGAAAGGCGCGACTACCAATTTGGCGATACCTTAGATCAAATCTCTGTTACTGATTCATTACGAAACGCACAGATCAATCATGGCCTCGATAATTTCTTCATGACGGAAGATGATCTCGAGGTAATGGAAAGCGAATTCAAAACGCAAACCTCTACAGTGTTGATGATTGATATTTCTCACTCCATGATATTGTATGGAGAGGATCGCATTACACCTGCCAAAAAAGTGGCGATGGCGCTGGCTGAACTCATCACCAAAAAATATCCGAAGGATACTTTAGACATTTTAGTTTTTGGTGATGATGCCTGGCAGATTGAAATAAAAGATTTGCCTTACCTTCAAGTCGGGCCGTATCACACCAACACCGTTGCAGGTTTGGAATTGGCGATGGATATTTTGCGCAGGCGAAAAAATACCAACAAACAAATTTTTATGATTACAGATGGTAAACCAACCTGCATCAAACAAGGTATCAAATATTATAAAAATGCTTTTGGGTTAGATCCAAAAATACTTTCCAAGACATTGAATCTTGCCGGGCAATTAAGAAAAATAAAAATACCCGTTACCACCTTCATGATTGCTACCGATCCTTACCTTAAAACATTTGTGCGCGATTTCACAAAGGCTAACAATGGCAACGCTTACTACAGCAATCTCGAAGGATTAGGTAATCTTGTGTTTGAAGATTTTAAAAGAAACAGAAGAAAGAACTTATAACGCTCCTTACCAAGCAATAAAACACTTAGAAAACAAAACCAAAAAATGGCGCTAACGAACATAAAGACATTAGGTGAACTGAAGAAGTCTGGCTACATATCCAGATCAACGAAAGATGAACTACGGGAAAACCTCATCAAGAAATTATCAAACAAAGAAACCGTGTTCGCAGGAATCTGGGGATTTGAGGAAACGGTTATTCCGGATTTAGAGCGCGCCATTCTTGCCGGTCATGATATTAATCTTTTAGGATTGCGTGGTCAAGCCAAAACAAGATTGGCCAGGTTGATGGTGAATTTATTGGATGAATTTATTCCTGTAATTGAAGGTTCAGAATTAAATGATGATCCCTTCAGTCCGATTTCCAGATTTGGAATTGATAAGGTTAAAGAACTTGGTGACAGTACTCCGATTACCTGGATGCATCGTGATGAACGTTACTCGGAGAAGCTCGCTACACCTGATGTTTCCATTGCCGATTTGATTGGTGACGTTGACCCGATAAAAGCAGCAACATTAAAACTTCCATATTCAGATGAACGTGTTATTCACTTTGGATTAATCCCGCGATCGAACAGAAGTATTTTTGTTATTAATGAATTGCCCGATTTACAAGCGCGCATTCAGGTAGCACTCTTTAATATTTTACAGGAAGGCGATATTCAGATCCGCGGTTTTAAAATCAGAATGCCGTTGGATATTCAATTTGTCTTTACAGCCAATCCCGAAGATTACACGAACCGTGGTAGTATTGTTACACCGTTGAAAGATAGGATCGACAGCCAGATCATTACGCATTATCCAAAAACCTTGGAGATCGGTAAACGCATCACACAGCAAGAGGCGCGATTGAAAGATGTACAGCGAAGCATGGTGAGTGTAAATGAAATTGCAAAAGATCTGGTTGAGCAAATTGCTTTCGAAGCACGCAAGAGTGAGTATGTAGATGCAAAGAGCGGAGTCTCAGCACGTCTTACGATATCGGCTTATGAGAATCTTGTCGCTGCCGCTGAACGCAGAAGCATCATGAATCGTGAGAAGACCACCAACATTCGATTAACAGATTTCATAGGAGTTATTCCTGCCATTACCGGAAAGGTAGAATTGGTGTATGAAGGTGAACAGGAAGGTCCGGGAATTGTAGCACAGAACCTGGTGGGCAAAGCATTGCGCACGCAGTTCCTAAATTATTTTCCTGATCCTGATAAATTCAGAAAGCAAAAAGAAAAAAGTCCGTATAAAAAAATAGCCGATTGGTTTGGTGATGGCAACACCATCGATCTTCTGCACGACATGTCGCAGCAGGATTTTGAGAAGAGTATCAAGTCTGTTCCGGGTTTGTCTGATCTCATTAGCGAATTTCATAAAGATAAAGATCAAATGACTAAACTCTTCATGATGGAATTTGCTTTGCATGGATTGGCGGAGTACAGCTTGATCAGCAAGCATAATTTGTCAGCAGGACTTCAATTTAAAGATCTACTCAGTTCGATGTTTACCTTACCAAAACCGGGTGATGAAGACGAAGAGGAAGATGACGATGATGCAGCAAGAGGTAAATACTAATCTTGCTCTTACCCATTGAGCTTGTAAGTGCTTACGAATATGAACAAGCTTCAGGAATCATTTACTTATAATCCTCAACAAGTTCAGCAACTTCGGAAATTGGTTTCTTCCGGAGAAGGATCAACATTAGAATTCAAGCGCAAAGCAACCCATCCTGAAAAAATTGTGCGTGAAATGATCGCCTTTGCGAACACGAAGGGAGGAATTCTTTTGCTTGGCATTGGTGATGACGGAACGATACCCGGTCTGAAATTTCCCGAAGATGAAGTGCACGTTATGAAAGAGGCACTGAAGAAAGTAACGCCAGCATTGAGTTACATCGAAACGTTTATTCCGATAGGAAATGCTAGAACAGTTATTCAATACGAAATTCCAGAGAGTGACAAGAAGCCGCATGGTCTACTCAATGGAGAAGTGCTGAAAGAATCGTTTGTAAGAGTGGAGGATAAAAGCATTAAAGCCAGTAGAGAGGTACGGGAGATTATCAGAAGAGAACAACAAAAGAAAGACTTCAAGTTCTGGTATGCCGAGCATGAAAAGCTGTTGATGGAATATCTTGATAAAAATGCTTCGATCACGTTAGCAGAATTTATCGCGCTTAGCGGACTAAAAAAATTTTATGCATCAAAAAAATTAATCATCCTGGTGTTGGCCGATGTACTTCGCATCACTCCGAATGAAAAGGGCGACATCTTTACACTTGCCTTCGGAAGAAAAAAGTAACAAAAAAATAGTTGTAAAATTACTTCTGCTTTCCGTTGCTTTCATTACATTTCGTAAACCAACTTCTTTGTACGCATGGCAAAAACCAAAAAAGAAAAGAAGATCTTCGTACTCGACACCTCTGTCATCATTTATGAACACAACTCCATCCTCAACTTTGACGAACACGATGTCGGAATTCCGATAACGGTTTTAGAAGAGCTTGACAATTTCAAGAAAGGCAACGACACCAAAAATTTTGAAGCCCGCGAATTCATTCGCCTCATTGATAAACTGGCAAAAGGGCAGATGCTCCACGACTGGAATCCCATCAATGGTAAAACGAAAGGAAATTTTAAAGTGTTAATGGACACACACAGTACTGTGGACGCCAACAAAATATTCAACGAAGAAAAAGCAGATCATCGTATTTTAAACTCTGCGCTTCAATTGCAGAAAGAGCAGAAGGGTAGAAAGATTATTCTCGTCTCTAAAGATGTTAATCTTAGACTCAAAGCCAAAGCACTCGGGCTTTACGCAGAAGATTATACAACTGGGAAGGTTCAAAATATTTCATCACTTTATACAGGCAGTACAATTATAGAAGAAGTTGATTCTTCTATGATCAATCTTCTTTATGAGAAAGGATACTGTGAGCCAAAGGAGCTGCTCGGCAAGTTGATCCCTGTAAAAAATCATTACTACATTTTAAGGAGTGGTAAAAAATCTGCGTTAGCATATTACAACTCGCTCAACGGAATGTTAGAACACGTTGAGAAACGTTCGGTTTATGGAGTTAAGCCCCGCAATGCTGAACAAACTTTTGCTATTCACGCTGCACTGAAACCGGAAATCAAGTTGGTTTCCATACAAGGTGTTGCCGGAACAGGAAAAACATTATTAGCATTGGCTGCGGCCCTGGAGCAGAAGAAAGAATACAAACAGATTTATTTAGCGAGACCCATTGTACCACTAAGCAATAAAGACATCGGGTATTTGCCGGGTGATATTAAATCGAAAGTAAATCCATACATGGAGCCTTTGTGGGATAACCTCAAGTTCATACAGAACCAATACAACGAAACAGATAAGGAGTACTCCAGAATTTCGGAGATGGTAGCAACAGAGAAACTGATGATTACCCCACTCGCCTACATTCGCGGAAGGAGTTTATCAAATATCTGTTTCATTGTAGACGAGGCGCAAAACCTTACGCCTCACGAAGTGAAAACGATTATTACGCGTGCAGGTGAAAATACAAAAATCATCTTTACAGGAGATATTTACCAGATCGATACACCCTATCTCGATTCGCAAAGCAATGGTTTGTCTACACTCATTGATCGTCTACAGGATCATGCTCTTTATGCACACATTACTTTAGAGAAAGGTGAGCGTTCTGAACTGGCAAATCTGGCGAATGAACTGCTCTAAACCGATTAGGTAATTCTTCTCCCGATAATGGGAAACAGTTTATTTTTCACCATCAAAATTGACCTGATTTGGGGTATTAGTGGATTGGCTTGAAATTGGCTTTAACAGGAATCAAAAACATCAAAGTTTTATGATCCTCAAGTTCTTTTTCCAGCAGTTATCTGTACAAAAGCAGATTAATTATTTGAAGAAAAAAGGTGTATTGATTGGTACTCGGACAAAGAATAGCCGTAAAATTTATACCTACATGCTTCGCGATCTGTTTGTGGAGGTACTCTACACGAATGACAACCCAGACAATTCCGCTGAGAAGGTTAACCTGCTGACTGGCTTAAAGAACCTTAGCAGCTACTTAGAGAGAGAGTTTAAAACGAGCTTTTAGTTAAGCAAGTTACTCAATACAGTATTTCATAAAAAAGGGGACAGTTGAATTTTCAACTGTCCCCTTTTTTTTTATGAATAGGAGTAATTCTATTTTTTGGCAAGAGCCTTCAACATCGTATCACCGATTTCCGCTGGTGATTCAACTACAAAGATTCCACATTCCTCCATGATTTTCATTTTGGCGGCCGCAGTGTCATCAGCGCCTCCGATAATGGCTCCGGCATGTCCCATTCTTCTTCCAGCAGGAGCGGTTTGACCGGCAATAAATCCAACAACTGGTTTTTTGTTCCCTGTTTCTTTAATCCAACGTGCCGCTAACGGCTCATAGTTTCCTCCGATCTCGCCAATCATAACAATGGCATCGGTCTCTGGGTCATTCATCAATAACTCAACAGCATCTTTGGTTGGTGTTCCAATGATTGGATCACCACCAATGCCGATGGCAGTAGAAATTCCTAATCCAGCTTTTACAATTTGATCGGCTGCTTCATAAGTAAGTGTTCCTGATTTAGAAACGATACCGATTCTTCCTTTCTTGAAAACAAAGCCGGGCATAATGCCAACCTTTGCTTCTCCAGGTGTTATAACCCCAGGGCAGTTTGGTCCTATTAATGTAATTTTCTTTCCTTTTAGATAATCCTTGGCAATCATCATATCCTTAACTGGAATACCTTCTGTGATGGTAATGATTACCTGAATGCCGGCATCTGCCGCTTCCATGATTGCATCTGCTGCAAAGGCTGGAGGAACAAAAATGATACTGACATCGGCACCGGTTTTATCTACTGCTTCTTTAACCGTGTTAAATACGGGTCTTCCAAGATGTTCTGATCCACCCTTTGCAGGTGTAACGCCACCCACTACATTGGTTCCATACTCAATCATCTGTCCTGCATGATACGTTCCTTCAGAACCGGTGAAACCTTGAACTATAACGCGGGAGTTTTTATTGACGAGTACGCTCATTGGAGTTTTGTTAAGAAGCACAAAAATAGGAGAATAAACGCTTTAGCCAAACCTGGCCTAAAACAAGAAAAGCTGCACACGCAGCTTTTCTTGTTTATAATATTAAGATTGATCTTATTTCTTTTTTTCGTCTTTCAATGCATGGCGAATTAAGAAGGTATTGTAGTCCTCTTGAAAGGACGGGACATCGGGTGCTAATTTAATGGCTTCAAGGTAAGCGGTAATGGCATCGATAATCAGGTGGTTCTCTTCATAAAAACCGGCCAGAATATATTGATCCATAGCAGTCTTATCTGCAAGGGATGTTGAAATTTCATTCAATGAATTTTTTATTCTGGTTTTATCCGCTTTCGATAATTTCTTTAAGGTGTAGACTTCAGAAATTTTATTTGGATCGGATTTAGATTTGACAACAACGAGAATATTATCTTCATTAATAAAGTTGGGACCATTTAAATTTACGTTCACACGGCTTTCTTTTGTTTCGATTTCATCCAGCTTATCTCCATAGAGGCTACTGAAAGAGACAAGGTATGGCCCCGGTATTTTGGCAGCATCCCAATTAACAATGATGTCATTATTAAATATAATTGCGTGCTCTGCTTTTGGCAAATAAAGCTCAATTATTTCTGGCCCACGGTGAACTGCTCCTGTTGCTGTGAGTGAGTTTCGTTTGGTTGTGTTGGAACTAAGAATGAAGTCGGTGTATTTATTTAATACACTTGTGCCGCCACTTACCTGTTTTGCAAGAGCATCCACTTTGTATTTGCCTGCTTGTTTTACTTCGAGCGGTTTTCCGCTTGAATGAACTAAGCCCAGATAGGCATTTTCAACAAGCTTTAACTCATCTGTATCTTTTAAGCTTGCGCCAACTTTAACCAGTTGCCAGCCGTCCGCTGCTTTTACTTCGTTTTTGCCTTTGTTGACAAGCACCTTAAAGGTGTAATCTTTTTGTGCGTAGGTGGCAATGGAGGCAAACCAAGCGAGCACTACAAAAGCCAACAGTCTTGTTTTCATATGTATATATTTAGAGGTCTTTGAATTAGCGAAATTAGAATATTCCAATGGAATTAAAGATGTGAATCAAAAAGGAAAAGCCGCTGTTTAGCGGCTTTTCCAGCATAAGGTCTTAATAATGTTATTTCATCATACCGTGACGAAGCAAAAACTCATCGTATGCTTCACGGTAGAAAGTTACATCAGGAGCTAATTTAATAGCTTCTTCATAGGCTGAAATGGCATCAATAAAAAGATTGTTATTTTCATAGAAGCTCGCCAGCAAGTACTTGTTGAGTGCTGTTTGC
>JBKJOF010000137.1:0-29235 GCA_046595655.1 Chryseolinea sp.
TTCATCTCCTTCATTCCCCCCCAAGGTGTTACTAACTTATCCGTGTAGTGGTGTTCCATATTCAAAAATAGGACACTTTGTCGTATTTATTTCCTACTGCAAAATCTGGGTTCAATTATGTTTCGGGCGAGGGCGAGAAAAATATTATTCTTATTGGAACCTCCATGGGGTCTGCGGCTATTCTGAAAGCCATGGATGATTATGCGTTGAGTGTGCAATCTATAATTATTGAATGTCCGTTCGGTTCACTATATCAAACAACAAAAGCGCGATTTAGACTCATGCATGTTCCGAGTTTTCCAATGGCAAGTTTGCTGTGTTTTTGGGGTGGAGTGCAAAATGGGTACTGGGCTTTTTCACATAATCCATCTGAATATGCAAAGTCAGTAACATCCCCTGTGCTATTACTTTATGGAGAACAAGATAACCGTGTAAGTGTTGAAGAAACCGATTTAATATTCAAAAATATAAAAGGATATAAAGTGATTAAAAAATATCCGCAAGCAGGTCACGATGTTTTTAGTGAAAGGAATCGTTCCAATTGGACGCAAGATGTATCTCAATTTCTTTACACATCACCCTCTTGATATTGATCAACAATATGCTGACTTATCAATTTATACAACTCGGCTACCTGTTCATCGCCAGATAAAAATTCGAGATGTTTATCCAGTATTTCAAAATCGCCTCTGCGTGCCGGCCCCGTCTGGGCGTTCTCCGGGCCAATCGTCAAGCTCTTATTAATCATCTCTGCAATTAATGGTTTGAGCCAATCGAAGCTTAGATTATTTTCGCGCATTAATTCTTGTGCAATCAACAACATGTGATTGGTGAAGTTCGCAGCAAACACAGCGGAAACATGCAAAGCTTTTCGCTCTTGTGACGTAATCTTAAAAAAGTTTTTGCTGATGGCTTTCGCCATGGCGTGAAGAACTTTTTCAGTCTCGCTGTTTTCGCTTTCAAGAAAAATAGGAATTTCTTTAAAATCAATTTTATTCGCTTTACTAAAAGTTTGTAGCGGATAGAACACGCCAATATTAGGTGTTGCGGCATATCCCAATAAACTCAAAGGTTGACTTCCGGAGGTATGAATCAACATCGCATTTTCAGGAAGAACAATTTCTTGGGCTATTTCTTCAATGGCCTCATCGCTTGTGGCAATAATGAATATCCGCGAGGTGCTGGTAGAAAAATCTAAAGTAGCTTTTACCTGCGCTTGGTAAAGACGTTCGACTAGTGCAGCAGCATGTACAGGATTTCTACTGTAGATTTCGCGCACAGCAAAGTCGGTGTTATCTAATGCAGGCGCGAGATGCCATGCGAGATTGCCTGAACCTATAAAGGAAACGGTGTTTGTTTTCATTTGCTTAAAGATAAATACCTTTTACGATCCTGTCTTTGCCAGCGATATCTTTTATGATCTCAACATTATGAAAATTATTCTTTTCAAATTCGAGAACGACTTCTTTTCCAAAACGCTCATTGATTTCAACGGCTAACAATCCTCCCGATTTTAAAACTGTTTTTGATTTCAGCGTAATCGCTTTATAAAAAATCAACGGATCAGTTTCTTTAACAAACAAAGCAAGGTGAGGTTCATAATCGATAACGTTGTTGCCCATTAATTTCATTTCGCTTATGGCAATGTAAGGCGGATTACTAACGACTACATCAAGATTAGGAAATGGAATATCATAATTCAAAATATCGAGAAAGATGAATTGAACATCTGCCTGTAAGTGATTCGCATTTTGTTTGGCCACAGTAAGCGCGTCCTCACTAATATCAAGAGCAAAAACTTGTGCATGCTGAATTTCCAATGCGAGTGAAATTGGAATGCAGCCACTCCCTGTGCCGATATCCAGTATTCTTATTTTTTCTTTTCGCTGAATTGATCTTTTCTTCATTTCGGAAATAATCAAGTTCACCAACTCCTCTGTTTCTGGTCTTGGAATTAAAACCGAAGGATTTACCTTAAACCTTCTTCGAAAAAAATAAGCCTCTCCAAAAATGTATTGAATCGGTTCATGCTGATTGATGCGCTTCACTATTTCTGATAATCTTCCCTCGACCTTTGCAAAATCAACCTGTCTTTCAGAGAGAATATCTGTGCGATTAAGCCCAAAGACATTTTCTATTACCTGATACACGATGCTTTGGACTTCATCCGGATCTTCATTCAGGATAATTTGTCCAACTAAATCCTGAAACAAGGCTTTAGAATTCTTCATAGTTTACAATCTTTGCAAGTATAATCAGAATGACAAAGCACGATCACACCACAGACGAACTTTTTATGCACCGGGCACTTGAACTGGCTGCGCTTGGTCGGGGTGCTGTGAGTCCAAATCCGTTGGTAGGTTGTGTTGTGGTGCATAACGGTATTGTAATTGGAGAAGGATTCCATCAGCAATATGGCGGACCTCACGCGGAGGTGAATGCGATAGAATCAGTCCCTGACAAAACATTGTTAAAAGAGAGTACTGTTTATGTGAATCTTGAACCCTGCTCACATGTTGGCAAAACCCCTCCTTGTGCTGATATGTTGATTGGCCATCAGGTAAAGAGAGTTGTTGTTTCGAATCTTGATTCAAATCCGTTGGTAGCCGGAGAGGGAATAAAAAAACTTCGCGCTGCTAATATTGAAGTGATTACAGGAGTATTGGAAAAACAAGGCCGTGAGTTCAACAAACGTTTCTTTACCTTCATCGAAAAGCAGCGTCCTTATATTATTTTGAAATGGGCCGAGACGGCTGATGGTTTTGTTGCTCGTGAAAATTTCGATTCGAAATGGATTAGCAATGAGCACTCCCGTCAGTTGGTGCATAAGTGGAGAACGGAGGAGGACTCTGTTTTGGTTGGAAGTAAAACGGCAGCTCACGATAATCCTCTATTAAACGTTCGTGATTGGACTGGAAGAAATCCAATTCGTATTGTAATAGATCGGTTTCTAAAGTTAAGCGAACGCCTTCATCTTTTCGATCGATCACAAAAAACAATTTGTTATAATCTTATGAAACAAGAAGAGCATCCAAATCTAAGCTTAATCCGTTTAGACGAAGAAGATTTTCTGAATGCTTTGGTACACGATTTATACAAACAGAAAATTCAATCCATAATTATAGAGGGCGGAGCACATACTCTTTCACGTTTTATTGAATTGAATTTGTGGGACGAAGCACGAACTTTTGTTTCGCCAAAAACCTTTAAGCAAGGCATTGTGGCACCAGCCCTTCATGGAAATTTAAAGTCCGAGCAATTTATAGTGAACGACATATTAAAAATCTTTCATCCGAAATAAACTTTCACATTTAATCTGAAATATTAAAAATGAACCTTTCAGCAAACCATATTGATGTAATTAAAAGCCTTTCGAAAGAACATGGTGTTGAGCGTCTTTATGCTTTTGGATCGGTGCTTACCGATAAATTTAATTCTGAAAGTGATGTAGACTTTGTTGTAAAGTTTAGAACCATTGATGTAACAAGATACTTTGACAACTATTTTGATTTCAAAGAAAAACTCAGTGCACTTTTACAGAGAGACGTTGATCTTCTTGAAGAGCAGGCGATTAGGAATCCATATTTGAAGAAATCAATCGACAGAAGTAAGCAGCTTATTTATGGATGAGAGTCTAAAGAAATGGTTGTTTGATATCCAGAATTCAATTTTTGAAATTGAAAATTATTTTCCCTCGGGCGAAAAATCTTTTTATGCCTTTCAAAATAACACGATGCTGAAGCGTGCAATAGAAAGGGATTTGGAGATAATTGGCGAGGCAATAAATCGGATTCTCAAAGAAAATCCTGCCATTGAAATAACCGGTGCTCGAAAAATTGTAGATCTTCGAAATCAAATCATTCATTCTTACGATACGATCTCAGATGAAAATATTTGGGGAATTATTATAAAGCACTTACCTAAACTTAAGATTGAAGTTGACTTGCTACTGAATAAATAATTCGCAGCGAGATTTTAAAATTTTAAATTCTTTTTTAACTCATGGCCGAAGAACTTATCATCTCCACTACTACCAATAAAAGCGAGCGTTACGATACACTCATTCCTCAAATTAAATCTCTTGTTGAAGATGAACCTGATTTGATTGCTAATCTTTCAAACATCACCGCAGCATTAAAACAAACATTGAATTTTTTCTGGGTTGGATTTTATATTGTGAAAGGTAATCAGTTAGTGCTCGGACCTTTTCAAGGACCAATTGCTTGTACACGAATTAATTTTGGAAAAGGTGTGTGCGGTGCATCGTGGAAAGAAAAGAAGACGATTCTCGTTCCGAACGTAGATGAATTTCCAGGCCACATTGCTTGTAGCTCTGCATCCAAATCAGAAATTGTGTTGCCTGCTTTTAAAAATAATGAAGTCGCGTTGGTTTTGGATGTCGACAGCGATGTGTTAAACGACTTCGATGAAACCGATCGGATCGCGCTTGAAAAAGTAATGCACATCATAGAAGGTTTGTTATAATAATTTATTTCTCCACCCTGTATTAGCTGATGACTCCATTCCAACTCCTCGCGTATTACCAAAAAAGAAAAGAGGATTTTACAACTTTGTTCGAACAGGCAAAAAGTAAAATCAACGTAGTTTCCAATCTTAGAATTTTGGTTGCGGTTATTTTTCTGACTGTATTTTATTTTGCGATTTACAATACTTCGCTCTTCTATGTGGAGATACTTTTGTTGATTCTATTCATCGTCTTCGTGCAATGGCATACGCGATTGTTTGAAAAGAAAACCCATCTGGAAAATCTTGTGAAGATAAACGAACTGGAGACCGAAGCAGTAAAAGGCAATGATGCTCAATTCTCAACCGGTGTTGAATTTATAAACCCTACTCATCCTTATTCTCATGATCTTGATATTTTTGGTGAAGGATCACTTTATCAGTCCGTCAATCGTTGTAACACCATTCATGGTCGCAAGGAAATGGCAGCACGACTTACTTCTCCATTGCCATCGGCTGATGATATAAGGACAAATCAACAAGCAGTACAGGAACTAGCAACGAAAACGGATTTTCGTCAACACTTTCAGGCAGCAGGGATGGAGATTGAAGAACAACAACACGATCGTGAACAATTGCTCGCCTGGTTAGAACAACCATCCTTCCTGTATTCAAAACCATTCTACAAATTTTTCCTTCCAATCTTCTCAGTAATTACGGTTGCCCTTATCATTGCATCTTTCTTTTTTGTTACAGCAAAACCTTTTGCCATTATTGGTGCCCTTACACAATGGGCCATTCTAGCTTTTCATATCAAGAAAGTAAATGCATTTCATGAATACATCAGCAAGAAAAAAACGATTCTTCAAAAATACGCGCACCTGCTTTTTTATTTACAACAAGAAAAATTCGCTTCTTCACAATTGAAGAAACTTTCGGACAGTGCACAGCAAGCTGATGTAAAAGTAAAATCTCTTGCCTCTTTGGTTAGCGCGCTCAATGCCCGACTCAATGCTATGACAACTTTAGTTGTTAATAGTTTACTGTTCTACGATTTGCAATGTGTTTATCGTCTTGAGAAATGGAAACATGAAAATTCATCGAACCTAAAAACATGGCTTGAAGCAGTTTCAGAAACAGAGGTATTGTGTAGTGTTGGCACCTTCAGTTTCAACCATCCGAATTTTACTTATCCGGTTATTGATTCAACGCTTGCCATTGAAACAAAAGAAATGGGGCATCCATTGATTCAACCCAACGAATGCATAACCAACGATGTATTAGTAGGTAAGAACCAAGCGGTATTAATTATCACAGGCGCAAACATGGCAGGTAAGAGTACCTTTCTAAGAACGATAGGTGTTAATCTTGTTCTTGCATTAAGTGGAGCACCAGTTTGTGCAAAAGAATTTCGTTGTCCTATTATTAGTATGCGTTCAGGAATGCGCACTGCGGATTCATTGAAAGATCATCAATCCTATTTCTACGCTGAACTCAATCGTCTTAAAACGATTATGGATGAATTGAGAAGCGACAAGCCTTTGTTTATTTTGTTGGATGAAATTCTAAAGGGAACAAATTCCACGGATAAACAATCGGGTTCAATTGCTTTAGTGAAACAACTTCTTCCGCACCCATGCCTTGCTTTGATCGCCACGCATGATCTTGCTTTGGGCGAATTGGAAAAAGAATATCCAAACAAGATTAAGAACTTTTGCTTTGAAGCGAATATTGAAAACGATCAACTCTCATTTGATTATAAATTAAAACCAGGCCTCGCCCAAAAAATGAATGCTACTTTCCTGATGAAGAAAATGGGAATTATACCAGCTTAACTTAATAACAATGATAAAATTTGCCTACACCATTCTTTATGTTCAAGATGTAGAAAAAACAATTTCGTTTTATGAACGTGCTTTTGGTTTGAAACGAAAATTCATTGTTCCGGGAAATTCATACGGAGAATTGAGCACAGGCGCAACAACGCTTTCGTTTGCCTCCATCGAACAGGCAAGTTCAAATCTTAAGGATGGGTTTACGGAGAGCAATCCGAAAAATAAGCCGCATGCATTTGAAATTGCATTCACGACAGATGATGTTGAGAAGGTATACAACCAAGCTATTAAAGAAGGTGCTACTGCAGAAGCGTCAGCAAAAGTCAAACCTCACGGACAAACGGTAGCGTATGTACGAGACCTCGATGGTTTCTTAATTGAAATTTGTACACCAATGGATTAAGAGAGAAGTGTAAACTCAGCGACTGATGCGCCAGACTTAAAGTGTTTCCTTTGAAGAGACGTTCTTATATTGAAGAAGCATGGCGATCATGACTTTTTCTTTTTCAACTTGGGCTTGCATTTACTTTCTATTTTTTTGATGCTGTCGGCTGCAGATAAATTTTCAGGCATCGTTCCACCAATATCTTTAATTGTGTTGCGAACTTTCTTACCGACTTCAAAATGGGTTTGATTAGCTTGTTGTTTACCTTTTATATTTTCCCTTCTCAGTTTCTCTTCTGTTTGCGTAGCACGGAATAAATTAGCTGCTAATTCTGTGCTTCCCATGTGATCCAGAATTTGTTGTGACTTTTTCAAATTCTTCTTTTGGTGAATGCCTTTAGCATCAAGTCCACCATACAATCCCATGTAGCCATGGTTTTGAAAAATTGCATAATCGATTGATCCGTTAACGCCTGCTTTTTTTGCAGCAGCAGCGAGCAGGTTATTGTGCACCAACATTTCATTTCTCAGAAATAATCGCTTTTCTTCTTCTGAGCTAAGACGATTGTACTCATCCAACTGGCGTATTTCCTGCAAACGGGTTTGAACTGCAAAGTAGGTTTGGCCTAAGGCCACTACTTCTTTGGAAGGATCAGCATTTTGTATGATCAGGTAGCAAGCGTAGCGTGTTAGTTTTAAATTTTCAATCTCACGTTTTCCTCCTTTACCAATCTCGATCATATCGAGGAATTCCTCGATATGATCATCCACTTTGTGTCCGCTGTTTTTACAAGCTTCTATGGCTTTCCCCACTACAGGTAGAAAGTGGCGATACTCTGAATATTCAAGGACTTTAGCCATATCGCGCGAAGTCCAGTATTCACTGCCCTTCTTATCCACTTTTTTAATTTGTTCAAAAAGTGAAGATGCGGAGTTGGATAATTCTTTTGCCATAATTTAACTATCGGTTAAGTTTAAGAAAACGATATTGAATTGAAATTAAGAAAATTATCAAACATCAACAACATGATGATATCATGCCTCTTGAATCAAATTCATAACAACTATAACGGAGCGGAACTAAGCCTCTACTCTAAACAACTCCGCTAATTTCGCTACAGCAAAATCAATTTCTTCTATTGTATTGTACTTGCTGAAGGAGAAACGAACCGCGCCTCTTTTTGATTCTGGATATAAAGCACCTAATACATGCGAGCCTGTTGTTGCTCCACTTGAGCATGCACTTCCGCCCGATGCTGAAATACCTTGTAGGTCAAGATTAAAAAGCAACATGGAGTTTTCGTCAGACTCCGGTAGGCTTACATTCAATACAGTATATAAGCTCTTATCTAAATTATCAGAATCCCCATTGAACATTACTCCCGGAACATGCTCTTTCAATTGTTCAATCATTCTTGATTTCAGTGCGGCAATGTGATGAACGTGTGCATCCATATCGCGGTAGGTAATCTCTAATGCTTTCGCTAAGCCAATAATGCCGTAAACATTTTCTGTACCTCCACGCATGTTGCGTTCTTGTGCTCCGCCATGTACAAAGGGCTGTATCCTTTTATCTTTTCGGATAAACATAAATCCAACACCTTTCGGTCCGTGAAATTTATGTGCAGCAGCAGTAAGTCCGTGCACTTTTATTTTGCTAAGATCATGAACGTAGTGTCCAACAGTCTGCACCGTGTCAGAATGGAAATACGCTTTATGCTCATCGCACAAAGAAGCTACGCGTTCAATATCAAGCAGATTTCCAATTTCATTGTTGGCGTGCATCAACGAAACTAATGTATTCTGATTTTCCTTTAGGAGCGTTTCAAGATGCGCGATATCAACATGACCTTTCTCATCCAACCGTACATTGTGAATGTGAATCAGACCTTGCTTTTCGAGAATATGTAAAGTGTGTTCAACAGCATGGTGCTCGATGGCAGAGGTAATGACATTCTTAATTCCGTAAGTATGAATTGCAGACGTTAAAATGGTATTGTCAGCTTCTGTTCCACCTGAAGTAAAAATAATTTCACCTGGCGTGCAGTGCATCAGCTCTGCAATTTTCTTTCTTGCCGATTCAATAGCCGCACGAACCTTTCTTCCATGCGCATGCGTAGAGGATGGATTGCCAAAATCCTCAAGCATAAATGGCTTCATCGTCTCGAATACTTCCAGATCGAGGGGTGTTGTGGCTGCGTTGTCTAAATAAATTTTCATCACAATACTTCTATTCTAAATATTTCTTCAGTGCAGGCACTTTCGGTTTCCGCGCACTTGTTCATTATGAGCCCCTCTCTTCCGGAGAGGGCCGGGGTGAGGCCTACTTCTCTGCAATAATTTCTTTAATATCTGCAATAATCTTCTTGGCCAAAGTATCAGCCTTCGCTTCCATATCGGATTCAGCGTAAATGCGAATGATGGGTTCAGTATTCGACTTGCGTAAATGAACCCACTCTTTATCGAACTCAATCTTTACACCATCAATGGAATTGATGGGCTGTTTTTTATATTTCTTCTTAACCAGTTCCAATACCTTATCAACATCAATATCAGCTGTAAGCTCAATTTTGTTTTTCGAAATAATATAGTTGGGATATGAAGCACGAAGACGCGATAAACTCATGTTCGATTTTGCGAGATGGGTAAGCAACAAAGCAATGCCTACTAATGCATCACGTCCGTAATGTAACTCTGGTAAAATAACGCCACCATTACCTTCACCACCAATGATTGCATTTGACTCTTTCATCATGGTCACTACATTCACTTCACCAACGGCTGCGGCAAAATATTGTCCACCGGCTTTTTCGGTAACATCGCGCAAAGCTCGTGTCGATGAAAGATTGGAAACCGTGTTGCCTTTCTTTTTATCGCTGGCATTCAACACATAATCAGCAACGGCCACTAATGTATATTCTTCTCCGAAAGGAGTTCCATCTTCATTGATCAACGCCAGGCGATCAACATCCGGATCAACTACAATTCCTAAATCGTATTTTCCTTTTTTAATTTCACGACAAATGTCAGTAAGGTTTTCTGGCAACGGTTCTGGGTTGTGTGGAAAATGCCCGGTTGGTTCGCAATACATTTCCTTAACGGACACACCCAACGCTTTCAACAACATCGGCACAGCAATACCTCCGGTTGAATTTACCGCATCCACTACTACTTTGAAGCCTCTGTTTTTGATTGCTTCTACATCAACCAACGACAACTTCAAAATGATGTCGATGTGCTTTTGAATATAGTCTGCCTTTTGCTCATACTTACCGAGCTTAGTGACTTGTTCAAAATCGAATGCTTCTGCGTCTGCTATTTTTAGTAATTCTTCTCCGTCTTTAGCTGAAATAAATTCTCCTTTTTCGTTCAGCAATTTCAGTGCATTCCATTGCGCAGGATTGTGACTGGCAGTCAGGATTATTCCACCCGATGCTTTCTCTAAGGGCACTGCAATTTCAACAGTAGGAGTTGTGGATAAGCCAAGGTCAATAACATCAATACCTAAACTTCTCAACGTAGCGGTAACTAACGAATTGACTAGTTCACCCGAAATGCGGGCATCGCGACCAATCACTACTGTAATTGCGCCTTTATTCTTTTTTAACAATGTGCCGTACGCTGCGGTGAATTTTACAACATCTACAGGGGTAAGGTTCTCACCTGGTTTGCCTCCAATGGTTCCGCGGATGCCGGAAATCGACTTGATTAATGCCACTCTCTATATAAGTTTAGTAATTGGGAGCGCAAAAATAGGAAGAATACGGAATGTAAAGGGAGAATTTAGGAATCATCGTTAAATCAACTTGAATTAAGTAATCATTAGTCGTGGCTTAGTGGAGATTGTTGCCTGAAAAAACGAACTATCTAGAAATAGCTATCTAATGTCTATTTAATTTTTTCTCTAAGCAACTTAATAGATTCGTCTTTATTGCTGTTGATATTTGACATAGAATGAAGAGGGTTTTTCGTATGGTTGGATATATAGAAAATTACCATTCCCATCGGTTTCGCCAATAATTCCTTTTGACTTTGGGTATTGAAATTGGTTTAAGTTCATTTTGATCACCTTACTAAGGTAGAATTCATTATCAACAAAGAAGTCATCATTAGAATCTTCTGAAAAAGAGAATGCTAAAAAATTTCTAAAGGTTAATGGTGTGTTTTCTTTAGAGAAATCGACCTCACCAATCGTTGTTGTTTTTTTTGACTTATTGTTTCTTTGAACTGCATAGTTTTTGAGTGGTTTATCCAGAGTAAAAGCTCTCGGTAAAATGTAGAAATCTGATCTTGTATAAATGGACTTTGGAGGGATAAAGGTTATTCTTTCGATTTTCACTTTTGAAGATATTCCTGCTGAAATGCCCTGACTTGCAACCATTCCGATTCTTCCATGATACCGATTTTCAGAATAAGAGACGGAATTACTTTTTTCTTCATCAATCCAGTAATCGGATTTTACCAAATTCTCTATATAAGAAGATTTCTTCCAGTCAATATATAGAGGTTTGTTCTGCTTGTTATAAACAGAAAATGTCATAGCGCCTTTTTGCGCCCAAAAGTTGTATGTGATTTTTAAAGTATCATCTTCGTAAACGTAAAAATCACTCTTCAATTTTTCGTTGGTGGTTTTTGTTTCGAACACGTAAACATAACGCGCTGCGCATGCATTAAGTCCTAAAAATAAAACTGATAGGTAGCAGATTTTTTTCATTATTTAAAGATTTCGATTCTCACTTATCATAAAAATAAATATACTATAACCTCGATTCCAACTCTTTATATAGGATTGAGAATTATCAATACTCCTTTGGTTCCTGCTTTACATGACGAATACGCAAAATTCTGATCTCTTCGGGAGTATGGTTGTAGGCAATTCGATAAGAGTATTTTTCAAAAGCTCGGAAGCTTCCAGGATTGTTCTTCTTAAATTTGTCGGGTGGATATTTTTCTGGGCGACTTGATAAACTTTCAACTATTTTCACAATCCCTTCGCGCACCTTCTCTGCGTTAATCGGTGATTCTTCTTTTATCTTTTCGTATGCCTTTTTAAAATAAATTGAAGCTCTTCTGTTCCAAATAATGGCAGGAAGATTCTTCACCATGTCTTCATCTGCTTTGTCAATTCTTCCTGCGTAACGTATTCACCCCGATCAATCTCGGCTTCGGCCTCTTCTAATTCCTTATTGTATTGTTCCGCGCTAATTCGCCCTTCATTTTTTAATCCGTAGTCGATAAGATGTTTCACCGCTTTTAAAAGGGAGATATCATTCACTTGTTCTAGCTGTTTAATGACAAGTAATCTTTCAGAATCAATATCCATAACTTTCAAAGATTTGTTTTAAAAATACTGATTTGATTTCTTCTTCTCTACTACTTCGAGAGATCATACAATTTATGATTAATAGGTGAAACCTAAAAATTTAATTCATCACGCTCCTGCAAAGCCAAGCTTCAAAGCTATTTTAGAATATTCTGAAATGCGGACATTTTGATTTCTCATTAAAATTCCGACTTTCCATGATTAGTTTCGCACAAAGAAAAGCGACCTTTGAAGAATAGCGTTTCTAAAAACTAAGTTTATAAACATGAAGAAAGTTCTCTGCGCCCCAGACGTAAACCGCGAAGCCAAACTCCAGGCTTTCGACCGTCTTCTTACCATTATGGATGAGCTGCGCGAGAATTGTCCGTGGGATAAAAAGCAAACCCTTGAGAGCTTACGCCACCTTACCATTGAAGAAACGTATGAGCTTTCGGATTCCATTATTGAAGGCGATTTAAAAGAAATAAAAAAAGAACTGGGTGATATTATGCTTCACATCGTTTTTTATTCGCGCATCGCATCTGAAATAAAAGCATTTGATGTAAGTGATGTATTGAATTCCATCTGCGATAAATTAATAGAACGCCATCCCCATGTATACAGCGATGTAATTGCCAACGATGAAGAAACCGTAAAAGCCAATTGGGAGAAAATAAAATTGAAGACTGGAAATAAATCAGTACTTGGCGGTGTGCCGAAATCATTACCTGCGTTGGTAAAAGCTATACGCATTCAGGATAAAGCCCGAGGTGTTGGTTTTGACTGGGAGAGAAAAGAACAAGTGTGGGAAAAAGTTGAGGAGGAGATGAGCGAGTTCAAAGCGGAGTTTAATGTGAGCTCTAACGAAGCCATTAATAAAGAAAAAGCAAAGGCAGAGTTTGGCGATTTGCTTTTCTCGTTGGTGAATTACGCGCGCTTCATCAACATTGATCCGGAGGAAGCCTTGGAGCGTACCAATAAAAAATTCATAAAACGTTTTCAATATCTCGAAACCGAATCCGCAAAAGATGGAAAGCAAATGGGCGAGATGTCATTGGCAGAGATGGATACCTATTGGGAGCAGGCTAAAAAATTATAGGTAATTCCCTATTGACTTAGCAGTACATAAAAAAGTAGCCGTTAGACATCATTCACTGCTGATTGTCATTTCCGTTTCAATTGCTTCGGATTTTATACGAACTTGCTGACCTAATTTTCAAACCATGAAACTGAATTCTATTTTTGTGTTACTGCTTCTCTCCGTATCAGCTTTTGCGCAGAATACGGATATGCCAACCGATTTTTTGTCAAAAGATTTTCACAAAGGAAGAAGAGATCTTTTGCGTGAAAAACTTCCCACAAACTCCGTAGCTGTTTTCTTTGCCAATGCAGAACGCAATCGCGCGAATGATGTAGATTATGTATATCATCAGGATCCTGATTTTTATTACCTCACGGGATACAAAGAGCCAGATGCGGTCTTGTTTGTTTTTAAAGACAAACAGACGGCCAACAACGGAACGGCTTACAACGAAATCGTTTTTGTTCAACCCAGAAATGAGCGGGCAGAAATGTGGACAGGTCGGAGACTCGGTGATGCCGGTGTTAAAAACAGTCTTGGACTCGATCAGGCATTCAACAATTCTGAATTCAAAAAATACAGTGTTGATTTTGCCAAGTTTGAACAGATACTATTTTTTGATTTTAAAAATGATGTACGCAACGATGTGCGCGACTCATCGGATTTATATGACATCATTGAATTGTTTAAGAGTAAGGTAAATTATCCTTCGAAGAGTAATGCACTTAGCATAACAACAGAACCTCAGAAAAATAGTCTCAACACACAGGATCTGAATGGTATAATGGGAAGTCTTCGTGGTTTTAAAACCAAAGAAGAAATGGAATTGATTCGAAAAGCCGTAAGCATTTCTTGCATAGGGCAACGTGAAGTAATGAAGGCAATGAAACCAGGTATGTCGGAGCGCGAGATTCAAGGTATTCATGAATTTGTTTTCAAAAAATATCAGGCTGAAGATTTAGGATATCCTTCTATTGTTGGAGCGGGACACAACGGATGTATTTTGCATTACGTTGATAATTACAAGCCAAATATCGTGAGCAAAGAATTAATCCTGATGGATCTCGGTGCAGAGTTTCATGGTTACTCTGCCGACATTACCCGCACGATTCCGATCTCGGGAAAATTTTCTCCTGAGCAAAAGCAGATTTATGAATTGGTTTTGAAAGCGCAGGAAGAAGCAATGAAGATTTGCAAGCCGGGTTCAAGTTTTCAGGAACTTACGTTAACCACAAAAACAGTTGTCAACAAAGGCTTGAAAGATTTGGGAATCATTAAAGCAGAAGATGAAAAGCATCTTTATTATCCACATGGTTGCTGCCATCATATTGGCTTGGACGTTCATGACAAAGGTCCATATGATAAATTACAAGAGAGCATGGTGATCACCATTGAACCCGGTATTTACATTCCTGAAAATTCGAATTGTGACAAGCGCTGGTGGGGAATCGCAGTGCGCATTGAAGATGATTATCTGATCACAAAAGATGGCTATGAACATTTATCCATTGCTGCCCCACGCAAAGTGGAAGATGTTGAAGCGTTAATGAAAGAGCCTAGTGCACTTGATGATTTCATTCTGCCTTCTTTGGATAAGAAGAAATAGTTATTTTAGATGCCTTATTGCAATTGCTTTTATTGAATAGTTAGATTCAACATTAAATAAGAGCGATTAAGTTTTACACCAAACCCGACCTCTATGTATTCAATTGAAAAGGTAAGTTCCAAAGAAGCGCATCAATTGGTTTCGCATGCTTTAGCCGAAGCAGAAAAAATAAACAAGCACATTGCCATAGCGGTTGCAGGGCCAGAAGGTGAATTGATTTCTTTTCTGCGCATGGATGGAGCCAGTCCTGCCGCTTCGAAAATTGCTCAAAACAAAGCCTACACTGCTGCGCGCGATCGAAAAACCACGAGGCAAATGGGTGAGTATATGAAAGAGAAAGGTAGACCGCCTGCTTTCTGGGGCGATTTAGGAATTACTGGTTTTGGCGGAGGTATTCCGATTATTAATAACGAAAAAATTATTGGAAGTATTGGTATCAGTGGATTGTCAGAAGATGATGATGAGCGGATTGCAAACGCTGCCATTCAGGCGGTGTATGGCTTAAAATCTTAGTCATCACTTTAGTGGAAATTATTCGTAACGTATTACCTCTACGGGATCTAGCTTTGAAGTTCGCAATGCCAGATAGGTACCAAAAATAATTCCGACCAGCAATGAGATGATCACAAATGTATTGACCGTATACGCTGCCTGAAAATCCTGTGGCAACCAGAACCGAGCCAACGGTTTGGCCGGGTATAGCACAGCATAAGGCGAAGTAGACCAAATATAACGCGCGAGACAACGCGAATTTGTTCAGTCGATTTCTAAAATCTTTGTTGTTGAAGAACACCAACAGAGGCAAAGGAGAAGTCCATTTGCAATCCAAACCGTTGCAATCAGATAGTTTAAGATTCTGTTTCTACTCACGAATCTCCTTTTTACTATTCCACTCATGGTCAATGTTTCTCATCAACAATGCGTTATCAAACTTAATTGTATCCTTCGGAAATATCGACTCGTCCTCAAAGAAACTTGATTTAACTTCACTAACCATCAAAGGTGAGACCTCCCACTTTTTCGTCTTGAGTTCTAGTCCGTCATAGGCTTCACCAACTCTATTCGGTGAATATCCAACAGATCCTTGTTTAAAAAAATCGGAAGCACAATCTTGATCATCAAATACACTTTGAGTGCTCCACTCGTTTGTTTCTGTGGCCTTTATTTTTAAAAACGTTCCATCATCACTTTTAAATTCAACTCCATATTCTCCGTTGTTCTCCTTTACATTAAAGTTTGCTAAATGATGAACACCAGGAAAAATCCGGCCGCCTGCGAGAGAATTTAATCTTGAGGAAGTATCACGTCTCGGAATATAAACGCCTTCTTTTAATTCTCCATTCTCAGTCCACTCGACAGCAATTCTGTGCGCGGCATTTTCTGATGAAATCCCAATGTAAAATGGGAGTCCTTTTGGTCGAATGTTTTTTAATCGAATTAGACAAATGCCAACAATGGCCTTGCCTTTAACTAATTTAGGTCTGAACATTGGTGGTAAGAATTTTTCAATTACCTCTTTATCCGCCTGATAGTTAATCAGTATTCGTCTGTCAATCGTTCCAACTACTTTAGGTATTTTCATTGTTCTTATAGATATCGTTTGAACGTGAGGGGTGCCGGCTCATGGAATTAATAATTACCTATCAATTCTGCAGGCATGATTTTGTTGGCAGCTTACCTCATGTTCGTGTTCTTCACCAGCAAAGACCGGATAAGCTGCAATGAATGCACGAATGAATTCATATTCGTGCATTCGTGGCAATATTGATCTCTCAATCCTTAAACTCCGAAGTAAAATGGAATTTAATATCAGGGAAATTATCCGTCACCATTTGCAACCACGCTTTTGATTCGGCCATGAACACCAGCTTGTCGTCTTTGTCGCGTGCGATGTGGCGTTGCTTCGAGTCGATAAACTCTGCTAGTTTTTTTGGATCCTTGCTGCTAATCCAACAGGCTTTATAAATATGTTGAGGGACAAAATTGGCAGACGCACTGTATTCATTCTTCAATCGAAACTGAATCACTTCAAATTGTAACGCACCTACCACGCCTACAACTTTTTTCTTTCCCAGCTCATACGTAAACAACTGCGCTACGCCTTCCTCCATTAATTGCAACAATCCTTTTTCAAGTTGTTTGGTTTTCATGGCGTCCATGTTCACTACTTCTTTGAAAATTTCTGGAGAGAAACTTGGAATGCCTGTGTACATTAACTTTTCTCCATCGGTAATCGAGTCACCAATTTTTAAGTTACCTGTATCATACAAACCAACAATATCACCAGGCCACGCCTCTTCTACCGTCTCGCGATCTTGAGCCATGAAGGCCGTTGCATTTGAAAAGCGAATTCCTTTTTGTTGGCGCACATGATAATAATTATTGCCGCGCTCAAACTTGCCAGAGCATATTCTTAAGAAGGCAATGCGGTTTCTATGTTTAGGATCCATGTTCGCGTGGATCTTGAAAATGAAGCCGGTGAATTTTGTTTCGTCTGGTTCAATTATTCGCATTGTTGTTTCGCGCGCTATCGGTGCAGGTGCAATACGAATAAACGTATCGAGCAATTCTTGTACACCGAAATTATTCACAGCACTTCCAAAGAAAACAGGAGCAATCTTTCCAGCTAAATAATCTTCTACTTTAAAATCAGGATACACACCTTCGATCAATTCAACATCAGCGCGCAGTTGTTTTGCATTATTCTCGCCTACATACTCATCAAGAAGAGCATCATGAATGTTGCTGATCTCAATGCCTTCTTCTACTGTTACCTTACTTCCTTTAAAAAGGTTCAGGCTTTTTTCATACAAGCTATACACTCCTTTAAAAGCCTTACCCATGTTGATCGGCCAACTTAACGGGCGCACTTTAATATTGAGCTTCTCTTCAATTTCATCTAATAATTCAAACGGGTCACGACCTTCACGATCAAGTTTGTTGATAAAACATATAACAGGTGTGTTGCGCATACGACAAACTTCCATGAGTTTTTCGGTTTGCATTTCCACACCTTTCACGCAATCAATCACCATGATTACACTATCCACGGCAGTGAGTGTGCGATATGTATCTTCAGCGAAATCCTGGTGACCAGGCGTATCGAGCAAATTAATTTTTACATCCTTATAATTAAACCCCATCACGGAAGTAGCAACCGAAATACCACGTTGCTTTTCAATCTCCATCCAATCGGAACGAGCATGGTCTTTAATTTTGCTTGACTTCACGGCACCGGCTTTTTGAATCGCACCTCCAAACAAAAGTAATTTTTCAGTTAAGGTAGTTTTGCCTGCATCGGGGTGACTGATAATTCCGAAGGTTCTGCGTTTGGCTATTTCTTGATCGAGTGTCATTCGTTTGTTGTTATCCGTTAATCGTTCTCCTTTAATAGGTTATCGGTCTAATTACACAAGGTATTTCACGATTAACTATTAACGGATAACCATTAACGACCCCAAAATTAACAAAAGTCTGCGCTTCGCAGTTTAGAGTCGATCAGTAAATAGTAACTTCGCCTCTCAATTTTAGCATGCTATGGAGAAAAGAAGATTAGGAAGAACAAACTTTAACGTAAGTGAAATAGGCTATGGCATGTGGGGAATGGTTGGGTGGAAAGGTTCTGAGAAATCCGAGGTTGACGAGGCATTGGGCCGCGCGATCGAATTAGGTTGCAACTTCTTTGACACCGCCTGGGCGTATGGCGATGGTGCAAGCGAAGTAATTCTAGGCAAACTGATGCGTCAGTATGCAGGTAAGGAATTTCACTTTGCCACAAAAATTCCGGCTAAAAATTTTACATGGCCATCAAAACCATCCTTTACTATTGATGAATGTTATCCAGCATCGCATATTATTGAATACACTGAAAAAAGTTTGAAGAATCTTAAGATAGATCGCATCGACCTTCAGCAATTTCATGTGTGGGAAGATGGCTGGGCCGATAAAGATGAATGGAAAAATGCTGTTGATAAACTAAAGAAAGAAGGCAAGGTAAAGCACTTCGGTGTCAGTGTAAACCGATGGGAGCCAGACAATGTATTGAATACTTTAAAGACTGGTCTTATTGACACTGTTCAGGTGATCTATAATATTTTCGATCAGGCTCCCGAAGACAATCTCTTCCCGCTTTGTAAAAAATTAGACATCGGGATTATCGCTCGAGTTCCGTTTGATGAAGGAACATTGACAGGTACCTTGACAAAAGATACTGTGTTCCCGAAAGGTGATTGGCGCGGTACTTATTTTGTGCCTGAGAATTTGATTCCAAGTGTTGAACATGCCGATGATTTGAAAGCAATGATACCTTCGCGCATGTCGATGGCGCAAATGGCACTCCGATTTATTTTAAGCAATGACAATGTACACACCGTCATTCCGGGCATGCGCAAAGTGCGAAATGTTGAAGCCAACATGACAACAAGCGATGGGAAAGGCTTGAGTGAAGAATTGCTAAAAGAATTAAAAGATCATCGTTGGGATAGAACACCAACAGAGTGGTCGCAATAACTTTTCGTTACTCGAGAACTTCAAAGAACGAATGAATCCTATTGGATGCAGACATTCAAAATCTTAAATACACAGACCAACGAAAATCTGCGTGCCTTTTAATCTGAGAGAGCAGCGGGAAAAACAATCCAGTTCCCCGCAGATGGCGCAGATCGAATCCCCGCAGATTACACGGATCAATCCGGAACTAATGCAGAAACTTATATCCTTCAACAAACAGATCAGCGAAAATCTGCGTGCCTTTTAATCTGCGAGATCAGCGAGAAACACAATCCGGTTTCCCGCAGATGGCGCAGATCGAATTCCCGCAGATCACGCGGATTAATCCGGACCTAATGCAGAAACTTACATCCTTCAACAAACAGATCAGCGAAAATCTGCGTGCCTTTTAATCTGCGAGATCAGCGGGAAACAAAATACAGTTTCCCGCAGATGGCACAGATCGAATCCTCACAGATCACGCAGATGAATACTAAGTCTGCCTCAATTCTCTAAAAGCCTGACGCACGTATCGAATTCCTCTGACATTGTGGCATTTTAAGCCAAGAAAAACCCGTTGGCATAAGCATTGAAGGAGGGGTTCTGCTTTCAAAACCAAGAAACTTTAAAACACTAAAAATATCATGGGAAAAATAATTGGAATAGACTTAGGAACCACCAACTCGTGCGTAGCCGTAATGGAGGGCAACGAGCCAGTGGTAATTGCCAACAGCGAAGGGAGAAGAACTACTCCGTCAATCGTTGGTTTTTTGGATAATGGAAAAGGCGAGCGTAAAGTGGGTGATCCTGCAAAACGTCAAGCCATCACCAATCCAACGAACACCGTTTCTTCAATCAAACGCTTCATGGGTAAGAAGTTTGATGAAGTGACTGGCGAAAAGAAAATGGTTTCATACCAGGCTGAAGCGGGTAACAATAACACTGTCCGCGTTCGCATTGGTGATCGTCTGTACACACCTCAGGAAATCTCTGCAATGATTCTTCAAAAAATGAAGAGCACAGCAGAAGACTATTTAGGAACGACAGTTACGGAAGCCGTTATTACTGTACCTGCCTACTTCAATGATGCAGAACGCCAGGCCACAAAAGAGGCTGGAATGATTGCAGGGCTTGATGTGAAACGTATCATAAACGAACCCACTGCTGCGGCTTTGGCCTATGGCTTAGATAAGAAGAATGCAGATATGAAGATCGCAGTGTACGACTTAGGTGGTGGTACTTTCGATATTTCTGTTCTTGAATTAGGAGACGGTGTGTTCGAAGTAAAATCAACCAACGGTGATGTTCACTTGGGTGGTGATGATTTCGATTTGCGCATCATGAACTGGCTGGCAGATGAGTTCAAGAGTGAAGAGGGAATAGATTTGCGTAAAGATCCGATGGCACTTCAGCGTTTGAAGGAAGCTTCTGAAAAAGCAAAGATTGAATTATCAAGTTCAATGGAAACAGAAGTGAACTTACCATATGTAACATCAGTAGATGGTGTGCCAAAGCATTTGGTGAAGAAATTATCTCGCGCCAAGTTCGAACAATTGGTAGATGATTTAGTACGGAGAACACTTGATCCTTGTCGCAAGGCAGTAGAAGATTCCGGGTTCTCTGTTTCTCAGATTGATGAAATCATTTTAGTAGGAGGTTCTACTCGTATTCCACGCATCGTTGAAGAAGTTGAAAAATTCTTCGGCAAGAAAGCATCGAAAGGTGTTAACCCAGACGAAGTGGTAGCCATTGGTGCTGCTATTCAAGGAGGTGTGTTAACAGGTGAAGTGAAGGATGTTCTTTTGTTAGATGTAACGCCACTTTCATTAGGTATCGAAACACTTGGAGGTGTATTCACAAGATTAATTGAATCAAACACAACGATTCCTTCAAAGAAATCAGAAGTGTTCTCAACAGCATCAGACAATCAACCTTCTGTAGAAATACATGTATTGCAAGGTGAACGCCAGATGGCAAAAGACAATCGTACGATTGGACGTTTCCACCTCGATGGAATTCCACCATCACAACGTGGAGTGCCACAAGTTGAAGTAACATTTGATATTGATGCCAACGGTATTCTTCATGTATCGGCAAAAGATAAAGGAACAGGCAAGGAGCAGAAAATAAGAATTGAAGCTTCATCTGGTTTAACCGATGCGGATATTCAAAAGATGAAACAGGAAGCTCAGGCCAATGCAGATTCTGATAAGAAAGAAAAAGACCGCGTAGAAAAAATCAACCAAGCTGACTCTCTGATTTTCCAAACAGAAAAGCAGATGAAGGAGTATGGCGAAAAACTTTCTGACGGAAATAAAAACGCCATCAATGGTGGTCTTGAAAAATTAAGAGCTGCCCATCAAGCACAAGACGTTGCAGGTATTGACACGGCAATGGAAACATTGAACGCGGCATGGCAAGCTGCAGCAGGTGAGATGTATCAGGGAGGTGGCGCACCAGGAGGACCAGCAAATGATGCAGACGCAGGCGCTCCGAATAATGCGTCCGATAGTAATAATGTTTCTGATGTTGAATACGAAGAAGTAAACGACAACAAGAAATAAGGAGTCGTTAACATAAAAAAAAGCCCTCTACATTAGAGGGCTTTTTTTATGCTCTATTTTTTTGAAGTTGATTGTGTGTAATATATGTATTAGTCGCCCACAGAAAAGTGATATCCAATACCTTTAATGGTAATAATTTCAATAGAAGAATCCTCTTTAAAATAATCGCGAAGCTTAGTAATGTATACATCGAGATTGCGCGAATTAAAAAATGAATCATCTCCCCAGATACGCATTAAAATATCTTTCCGATTGACAATGATATTTTTATTCTCACATAATATCTGGATCAACATCGCTTCCCGATGCGAAAGCTTACGCACAGTGCCATCTTTTCGAAGCTCATAACGTTGTGGCACAAACTCAAAACCGCCAACAGAAATGATTTCTTTACTGGTAACATTAACTTTCTGCGAGAGGTGAAGTAGATTATGAATACGAACAATCAACTCCTCCATGCTAAAGGGCTTGCGCAGATAGTCATTGCCACCTACTTCAAATCCTTTTACTAAATCTTCTGTTTGCGTTTTAGCCGTGACAAAAATAATGGGTATGGTTGGATTTAATTGTCGGATACTTTGCGCCAACGAATATCCATCTTTATGGGGAAGCATAACATCGAGCACGCAGATATCTGGTTTCATCTCTTCAAAAACTGAGAGCACCTCATTCCCATCGGCCACCATCCGCACATTAAAATCACGAACCTCTAAACTGTCTTTTACAATTCTTCCAAGAAACGGTTCATCTTCTACATATAGAACACTTGACTTTTTCATTTAACTAATTCGTTTTGGCAACGTAACAACAAAACAACTTCCATTACCTTCTTCGCTTTCTACTTTCACGTCACCACCATGACTCTTCACAACTCTCGCTACATAACTTAAACCAAGACCGTAGCCTTTTGTATTGTGAACGTCACCATTCGGAACACGAAAGAATTTTTCAAATATTTTCTTCTGATAGATTTTCGGAATACCGATGCCATTATCCTGAATGGAGAATGAAACCTGGTGGGAAAATTCCTTGAGGATTATTTTAATAATCGGTTTTTCAGGAGAATATTTAATTGCGTTGTCAATGAGGTTATAAAAAATAATAGACAAATGCTCCTCACTTCCGTTGATGGTAAAATCTTCTCCTTCCTTTTGAAAAGTTACAATAGCATCTTGCTTTTTAGCAACCAACTCCATAGAATCAATTATGTCAATAACCATTTGATGCACATCAATATTTTCAACATGCATCTCGACACCATTCTCTTCAAAGACGGATGTCTTTAGAATCTTATCGGTCATTAAGGTAAGACGTTTCAATTCATTTTGGGCAATCGTTAAATACTCATTTGCAAGTTTTGGATTATCCAAAACATTAAAATTCTGCAATGCTTCGATCGCAACACTAACAGTGGCAACAGGAGTTTTCAACTCGTGGGTCATATTGCTAATGAAATCATTTTTTATTTCCATTAACCGTTGCTGCGATCGCAGACTTCGATAAAGGAGAATAAATGAACTGATCGTAATGAGCGTAAGAACGAAAGCAAAGATAATTTGAGGAACTATTTTCTTGAAAAGAATCCATTCCAAACCGGGAAACGAAATTTCATAAGAACCGGCTGGAGTGAGAATTATTCTATCCTGATCGAATTGATTTTCATTAAGGTGATGATGAGCAGGAGATTCTTTACTTGCAATTACAAATGGAATTTCGATACCTGCTTTTGATAGATTGCTTTCGTACTCTTGATTAATCTTTGCGGTGGGAATCGTGTCAACATCTAGTCGAATTGAAAAAACCCGATGCTCCCTTCCCCTGCGAATACGAGCAGCAAGTGGTTTTAAAACCTTACCTATTGAATCATCGTTATTCGGTCCTTGATTAATGTATACCTGAATATTGGCAGAAGAATCTCTACTAACAGGGGGTTGAATATCCGGATACCTTTCTTCATACATTAAAGAATCAATTTTTTTTGTTATTCCTACTATGTGAGGACCTTTTTCACCGCCCGTCAAAAGTTGAATATTTTTTTGAAGCAGCGAATCATTTAAAGCGAACATCATATTTCGAAATATATAACTAGTTTCTTTTCGAAAACCATGCTCTTCATCGCGATAAACTTTGCGCAGCCAAAAAAATTGCAACGCCATCAGTAAGCCAATGCTGCAAGTGATTAATACAATTGAAAGTGAGTTACGACTCGTGCTCATGTCTACAAAAGTACCCGGTTTCATCTCAGGATAATCATCCTTTAACCTTAATTAACATTGCTTTCAGGATCATTAACCCACGAGCGTTGACTTGCCCCGTACATTTACACATATATTATTTCAAACGTGAAACTAACACTAACTATGAAACGCATCATTATTCTTATCGGAGTACTCATTTCCATTACTGCAGCTCAGTTTGTTTTTGGACAAGCTGTTGAAGGAACTATCACGTATGAATCAAAAGTAAATCTTCACCGCAGATTACCACCGGAGCGCGCAGAGATGAAATCCATGATGCCGGAATATCGGATCTCAAACGAGCAACTCTTTTTTAATGCCGAGGCATCTATATACAAACCGATTATCGAAGATGAAGAAGATCAGTTTGAGGGGGAAGGCGATGGAGGAAGAAAGATGACCATGCGATTTCGCCAACCCAATGCGGAAGTATATGTTAATCAGAATACCAAGGAAGTAATCTCAAAGCAGGAATTCAATGGCAAGGACTACTTGATTCTGGATACCTTAAAATTATCACCTTGGAAATTCGGAGCGGAAGAGAAAACAATTCAAGGATATGTTTGTAAGCAGGCGTATCGAACGGATGAAACAATACCCGATCGGAAACAAGAGATTACAGTTTGGTACACGGATAAAATTCGTTCGTTCGTTGGTCCTGAAAAATTCAACACCTTACCGGGTGCAGTATTGGCAGTGGATGTAAATAATGGCGAGCGTGTAATCGTTGCCATGAAGATTGAATTTAAAACGTTGAAGAAGAATGATATTGTTATTCCAACGAAAGGTCAAAAAATTACTTCAGCAGAATTTCGCAAAATGATGGACGAGCAAATGGAAAAGATGCGCGGCAATGGTAGGATGATGATTCGCAATTAGAAACGATCGTCACCTTCTTTTATCGATTTAAATTATCACCATTTTCAAATCAGGCCGGATGAAAAAACTAATATTTGCATTCCTACTTTTTAGCAACATTGCGTTCGCTCAGAAATTTTCCATAAAGGGTCAGTTGAAAGATGATAAGAGTGTGGCGTTGCCATCCGCTACCATTATGTTATTAAATGCAAAGGATTCATCGTTGGTAAATTTTGCAAGTAGTAATGCCGATGGCTTTTTTGAAATGAAGGATATTTCGAGAGGTGGTTATTTATTTAAGGTAACGTATGTAGGTCTCGCAACATTCTCCAAGAAGATTGAACCGGATGAAAATGAATCAATCGTGGAGTTAGGAGTAATCACTCTGAAATCAAAAAGTCAGGAGCTTGATGAAGTTGTGGTTCTGGCAGAGAGAGCACCTGTAGTTGTAAAAAGAGATACTATTGAATTTAATGCATCGTCCTTTAAAACAACTGAAAATGCAAATGTAGAAGACCTGCTTAAAAAATTACCGGGCGTTGAGGTGGCGAGTGATGGAGCAATTAAAGCGCAAGGAGAACAGGTACAGCGTGTAACAGTAGATGGAAAGGAATTCTTTGGCCGCGATCCAAAACTTGCTACGCGAAATCTTCCCGCTAAGGCTATCGATAAAGTTCAGGTATTCGACAAGAAATCAGATCAGGCAACGTTCACGGGCATTGAAGACGGTCAACGTGAGAAAACGATTAATCTCGAAACGAAAGAAGAGTATCGAAAAGCAATGTTTGGAAATATTACAGGAGGTGTTGGAACGTCAGAGCGTTATCAGGCAAAACTGAGCTTAAATCGTTTTAGAAAAGACAGTCAGTTTTCGATATTGGGTTCGGCCAACAATATTAACGAACAAGGTTTTTCTATAGATGATTATTTAAACTTTAGCGGCACATCACAGCAAATGGCGGGAGGAGGTGGTGGAGCAAGGATTATGATTAATGGAGGTGGCGGAAATAATGGAAATACAAATCAGGGAGGTGCCCAGGTTAATTTTGGTAATCGTATTTCTGGTATTATGTCTTCGTATGCCGGTGGAATAAATTTCAACAAAGACATTAGTAAGAAAACAAGTCTAACGAGTAGCTATTTTTATAATTACCTCGATCATGCTATCGATCAAGGTCTTGATCGTGAGAATTTTTTACAGAGCGGAAATACTTTTTTCAATCAACAAAGCCGGCAACGCAATTCAAATGAGAATCATCGTGTAAACCTGGAGCTTGATCACAAGATTGATTCTGTTAACTCAGTTAAATTAACAACAACGTTTCTGGCATCAGAATCAGAATTAAATGTAAATAGTGAAAGCAGCACGAAGACCGCGGAAGATGCAGCGTTAAACGAAAGCAATCGTACTACACTTTCCGATCAGAATTCATTGAACCTAAACACCAGTGCTTTACTCCGCCATCGTTTTGAAAAGAAGGGAAGAACAATATCGGCCAATCTATCCTTTGGTGTTGTACAAACTGATGTAGCTGGTAAACAGGATGCAGTCAACACTTATTATTCTGATGTAACAAGAGTAGAAACACTCAATCAAAAAAGTTCACAACTCACCAATAACAAAAGCTACGGAGCCATAATTTCTTACACTGAACCTTTAGGTAATCGCAGATACCTTGAAGCCAATTATAATTTCAGAGGAAACCTTAACGATGTGGATCGAAAAGTATATGACATTAAGAATGATTTCGATAGCCTCAATGCAGAATTGAGCAATCAGTATTCAAGCAATTATCAATATCATCGGCCCGGTGTGAACTTCAAAGTAAATCGATCGAAGTATTCATTAACTATCGGAACAGGTTTTCAAATGACGCAGCTCGATGGTCGCCTGATCGCAAATGACACCAGCCTTTCCATCTCGCGAGCCTATCAAAATATTGTTCCTGCACTTCATTTTAATTATGACTTTTCCAATACAAAACATTTGAATTTTGATTATGAAACTTCCGTTCAGGAGCCATCGATCACGCAACTTCAGCCTGTAATAAACAACAGTGATCCATTGAATTTATCCTCAGGTAATCCTTCATTGCGTCCTGCATATCAACATAACTGGCGAGCTAATTTTGTTTCGTTTGATCCTGGAAAGTTTATAAGCTTGTTTGGCTTTATAAATGCTACCTATACTCAAAACGCCATTACCAATTCACAAACTATTGATGAGCGTGGTGTACGCCTTACAAGACCAATCAATGTGGATCATAACACGACCTTGAATGGAAATGCAGCGTTTGGGTTTCCGATTACAAAACTGTATAGTCGCCTCAATCTCTCTGCGAATGTAAATCAACAGTTCGGATTAAATGTATTGAATGAAAACGTAACCAATATATCGGTCAACGTGCTTTCGTCTACACTTCGATATGAATATCATTACAAAGAAGTCTTTGATTTGAACCTTAGCGGAACAGTAAGCCGTAACTCAACAGCGTACGAGTTCAATTCTCAAAGCGATCAGTTATACTTTAACAACGATTATGTGGCGGAAGTGAATTATTCTTTTCTGAAGAATTATCAGCTCAGCTCAACATATCAATTTCTTCGTTATAAAAGTAAAACAACAGACTACGACCAAAACGTAGAGTTGTTAAACATTTCGGTGTCAAGGTATTTGTTAAAAAATAAAAGTGGAGAACTTAAACTCTCGGTAAATAACCTGTTGGACAATAATTTTGGATTGAGTCAGACGGCAAATATTAATTACGTTGAACGCCAAACTAGTAATTCTCTTGGCCGATATTATATGGTGTCGTTTATCTATTCATTAAATAAGCAAATGAATCCCATGGGTATGCGCCCGCGAGGCGGAATGCGGATGATGATCCGCAATTAGTAAACCGAGGTGTCTTTTGGTATGCCGAATCAGAAATTGATTTATATTTGACCAAGGTCACCAGCTTACCTTATATGCGAATACTGATCTTGTTTATCACCATGCTAAGCATTCCTGCTTATGCGCAATACATTCCTAAGTTTGATGTCCAAGGTCACCGTGGTGCTCGAGGAATGCGACCAGAAAATACTATTCCTGCGTTTTTAGTAGCACTTGATTCTGGTGTAACAACATTGGAATTGGATGTAGTGATCACAAAAGATAAACAAGTTGTCGTTTCACATGAGCCTTGGATGTCACCGTCTATTTGCCTTGATCCATCTGGAAGTGCAATTCCTGAAAAGAGCGAGAAGAAGTATAACATCTATCAGATGAACTATGATGAAGTAAAGCAATTTGATTGTGGATCGAAGGGCAACGAAAAATTTTCGGAACAACAGAAAATGAAAACTGTGAAACCGTTACTGAAGGAGGTTATTATAGCAGTAGATATACACACAAAGAATTATACACAATACGAAGTTGATTATAATATTGAGATAAAAAGCTCACCTGAAGGCGATGGAAAATTTCATCCTCCTGTTCAGGAATATTCTGACTTGGTCTATAAACTCATTGACCAATACCTGCCACTCGAAAGAATTGTTATTCAATCTTTTGATCCGCGTGTATTAAGATACTGGCATGACACATACCCGGGCATACGACTGGCCTTATTAGTTGAAAATTTAAAATCAGTTGACGTCAACTTAAAAGACTTGGGTTTCAATCCTTCTATCTACAGCCCATATTATAAACTGTTGACGAAAGAGAAAGTAGATCATCTACATCAACGAAAAATTCGTGTCATTCCATGGACTGTGAATGAAGTGGCGGAGATGTTATCTGTAAAAGGAATGGGCGCGGATGGATTCATCACAGACTATCCGGATCGGGCAAGGAAAATCAAATACACACTCAACATTAAGCGTTAATAGAAATTCTGGATTGGTTGAACAAAAAAATTCAATCGGCATTAAATTCTCACATCCGAATTCATTATCCTTGCGGAAATTTTATCAAGCATGAGTAAAAAGTATGACGTTTATGGAATTGGCAATGCCCTTGTCGACATTGTTACAGAAGTAGATGAGGACTTCTTTGAAAAAAACGAAGTTGAAAAGGGAGTGATGACTCTTGTCGATGAAAAACGTCAACATCACTTGATGCATGCCATCGACATGAAAAAGAGCAAAATGGCATGTGGTGGATCTGCTGGGAATACAATGATTGCTGTAAGTCAGTTTGGAGGAAAGAGTTTTTACTCATGCCTGGTGGCGAAAGATGCGCTGGGGAAATTTTTTCTGGAAGATTTAAAACGCAATGGTGTCGATACCAATTTGAAATATGAAGCCTTACCGGAAAACATTACAGGAAAGTGTTTAGTAATGACAAGCCCGGATGCGGAAAGAACCATGAATACCTTTCTTGGGGTAAGTTCATTCTTCTCACCTGAGCAAGTTGAAGAAGAAGCAATCAAG
>JBKJOF010000072.1:0-15995 GCA_046595655.1 Chryseolinea sp.
CTTTAAGTAATCACCAGAATTTAGAATCTTGAATAGAAGTTGGTCGCCCTCATCCCCATATTTCCCCGTAAGGGTAGACAAGTTCTCCATGGAAGGAGTTTCTAATGGCTGAAATCCAAACTTTTGAAACACTCCTCTTATGGTATTAAATATAAATTGACGCTTGGCCATGGTGGCCGAGCCGAAATCGCGTGTTCCTTTTGGCAATGTTGGTTTCTCCATAATCGCGGGCAAGTTAATATGCACAAGGCTAGATGTACTAATGTGCGAGCTCTGTTTATGATAATTGCAGATAGTTTTAAAGGATTTTTGACGGAACCATTTGCCTGATTGAAAGAAAGCGTTATTTTTGCGCTCCTTTTAACATAAAGCATCATGCCAATTACCAGACTTAAGAGAAAAGGCCGCAAGGATAAAGCAAAATCTTCACGCAGGCGCACAAACTTGAAGATTCAAAACTTCCAGCCCGTAATAAAGAACATCGACATCGAAGCGATAAAAGAAGAATTCAAAGCGAACGCTGCGAAGAAGGCTTAATTATCAACCACGAACATATTAAAAGTCTCGCCTTTGGTGAGACTTTTTTGTTGCTGTTGTTTATAGTTTCGAGTGTAAAGTTTCGACTTGAGTTACCTACTCAATACTTATTTCTCTTTGCTGAATTCTCACTCCTAAATTCTAAATTCGATATTCTAAATTTCTGAGTCTAAAATCTAGCATCTAAAGTCTAGTATCTAATGTCTAACATCTAAAGTCTAATCATCTATGTCTCTTCACCTCGTCAACTGGAACGTAAACGGCATACGTGCCATCGTTAAGAAAGAATTTTTAGAAAATGTGAAGATGATGAATCCAGATGTGCTTTGCCTTCAGGAAACCAAAGCATCATTGGAGGAAGTAAAAAAGTCTTTAGAGCCTTTATCTGATTATAAGATTTACATCAACTCATCTAAAGCCCGAAAAGGTTATTCGGGTACTGCCATCATATCGCGGACAGAACCGCTCGATGTTACTTACGATATGGGCATTCAAGAACATGATCAGGAGGGCAGAGTGATTACAGCAGAATATCCTTCTTACTTTTTAGTGACGGTTTATACTCCCAACTCGGGTTCCGAACTTGCACGCCTCGATTATCGCGAAGGCTGGGACAAAGAATTTAACGAATACCTTCGATTGCTGGCTCGCAGAAAGCCAGTGGTTTTATGTGGCGATTTAAATGTGGCGCATCAACCGATTGATCTTGCGCGACCAAAAGAGAACTACAATAAATCATCTGGTTATACTCAACGTGAGATTGATGGTTTTACAAGATTATTGGAATCTGGTTTCGTAGATACCTTCAGACATTTTTATCCGCAAGAAGTAAAATACAGTTATTGGAATTATGTATTCAATGCGCGCGCGAATAATGCAGGTTGGCGGATTGATTATTTTCTGGTTTCAAATCCGTTGTTAAAGAAGGTGAAAGACTCCATGATCTATAATCAATACTTTGGATCTGATCATTGTCCGGTGGCGATTACCCTCGATGTATAAAATTTTCGCTGTGTGATTTTAATTCAGGAAAGAACGCATCAAATTCTTTTTTGAAATCATTTTGATATTGTTTCAGCTCAACAACCGATTCATCCATCTTCGAATCAAATCGTGTTCGTTTGCTCATGCCGGTGAGGGCTTGTTGAATGCCTTCGAGTTTGGAATAATTTACCAGCCAATTACCTTTCATCATATAGGGCATTAAACGCTTTACCTCTGCTGGTAAGATAGACTCAAAATCAAGAATGGTTTGATAGGATCGTGCAGCAAAATCAGCAAGCGAGTCTGGATGATAATCACTCCAGTATTTAGCAAGGAAGTAATCATAGAACACATCGACAATGACAGGAGCATAGTGTCGATACTTTGGTTGTAATCGTTTCTTGCTTTCGCGAACAATGGGATGTGTGTCGGTAAAAAAATCAATCTCGCGATGGAGTTCGATACCTTTCGCAATCTCATACTCAAATTGCTCCGTTAGATTTCTTCCTTTTACAAAATCGCCAATAAAATTACCTACCATTATTTTGGGATGATCTCCCGATAGGTAAATGTGGGCGAGGAAGTTCATTACTATGATTTGGACTGATTGGAATGATGACTGTGATTCGATGCTTGCAACTTAGTGACTTCTTTGTGGCTTAGTGACTTAGTGGCTAGTTTATTTTTTTGCCACTAAGACACCAGGACACAAAGTTTCACGAAGAGACATGTTGAAACTTTAAAAAATTCTGGAATTGTTAGAACTCTACAATGGTCGAACCAACGAGCAACCTACAACAATCAACAACAAACATTAATTCTTAACCAATTCAAGTCCAATCCTTCTCGATAAATCAGAAGAGTAGCGATTGGTTGGATCATATTTCCTCTTGATGTCAAGCCATTCTTTGTGTTGTGGATACATGGCTTTGAAAGTTGCTTCGTCTAAGTAGGCATCTTTGCCAAGGTAAATTCTTCCACCCATACCTAAAACAATATCATCAAGTTTCTTGGTGAAGGGTTTGAGTTGATTCGTGATCGGAAAGTCAATGGCAAATGTATATCCCTTTGAAGGGAACGATAACATACCTTGTCCTTCTCCGAATTTTTTCAACACATTTAGAAATGGCACACAATCGCTTTTTGTAATCTCAGTTAAAATGGTGCGAATGTTTTCTCTTCCATTTTTTTCGGGCAAGACAAACTGATATTGAATAAATCCTTTTTTGCCGTAGCCTTTGTTCCAATTGTTGATCATGTCTAACGGATAAAAGAATTTATCGTAGTGCGCAATGGCTTTGCCATTTTTTTGCATGATGTACAACGCGGTATTTAATATTTTTACCGTAAGCGGATTTAAACTAAAACTTGGTAAGTAAAACGGTACTGATAGTTTTGGTTTCTTACCAACCTTCAATGGATTTGATTTTAGTTTAGAGGGAAGCTCGGCCAATGTAGCGTGATTGCCCATGGTTAAAACTCCACGACCTAAACTCTTACCTCTTGCCATTGAATCGAGCCAGGCAACAGACGAAGTGAAATTCTTTTCACTTTCTTCAATCGCATCTAACATCTCATCCAGATTCTTTGCTGCAAAAGCTTTTTGGGTAAAGTAAGTTGTCTCAATTTTTCTGAGCTGAATGGTTGTGGTAAGAATGGTGCCAAGCAATCCCAATCCTCCAAAGTTTGCCCAGAACAAATCACTGTTCTCTTCGCGACTGGCTTTCAGAATTCTTCCATCGGCCAACATGATTGTAAATGATATGGTACAGTTTACAAACGAGCCATCGGCATGATGTGCTTTTCCGTGAACGTCATTCGCGATAGCGCCTCCAATGGTGATGTATTTTGTTCCAGGAGTAATCATCGGAAACCATCCGCGTGGCGCGAGATATTCAATTACATCTTCAAGACTTACACCGGCTTCGCATGTTAAAATTCCTGTATCATTATTAAACGCAAGGAAATGATTCATGCGTTCTGTTTTCAGAATAGAATGATTGGTGTTGGTAGATTGATCGGCATAACTTCTTCCTAAACCGCGAGGAATAATTTTGTCTGCAACAACTGATTCTTTTATATCCTTTGCATCGCGTGGATATGCAACCTTACCAGTTGCATGTGGAATGTTCCCCCATCCCGAAAGATTTTCTTCATTGAAATGCATATCGATTAAGCGCTATAGAGTTCTTTTTTAAACCGCAGAGGATGCGGAGTTTCGCAGAGTTTTTCAACAACAACTTCAAGGATTTCAAAAATTCAAATACGAAATTTGATTTTTGTCTTTCTTTGCGAACCTCAGCGTCCTCTAACGGTTTAATTTTCCCCGAAATTATTGAATAAAAAATCCCCGACCTAAGCCGGGGATTTTTTAAATCAAACAATACATTTCAATCGATTTCTCGCAGATATTAAACCGCGTCAGATAAGCTGGTGAAGTTAAAGTCGCGGATTTTCATGTACGGTATCAAGTTGCCATCCACTCGAACTTGTTTGCCAAGTGCTTCCAAATTGTTGAGCATGATAATCGGACTTTCATTGAAGCGGAAGTTTTTGATCGGATGTTTGATCTTTCCGTTTTCGATGAAGAAGGTAGCATCGCGGGTTAGCCCAGTGTATAATAAGGTTTGAGGATCTACACTGCGAATGTACCAGAAGCGAGTAACGAGCACACCTTTCTTTGTATCCTTAATCAGATCTTCCAACGAAGCATTACCACCTTCCATGATAGCATTGCCTGGGAAAGGTACTGGCTCAACATTTTTTTGTGATGCCCAGTAACGATCGTAAAAAAGATTTTTCACAACGCCACCTTTCAAAATATCCAATCGCTTGCGTGCTTGCCCATCCTGTGTCCACGGTGATGCAGGTGCTTCTGCGTTAAAAGGATCGGTGTAAATATTCACGCGCTCGTCTACTAACTTCTCACCAAGTTTCGTTCCACCGCCTTTGTTCGCTAAAAAACTTCTTCCTTCATCCGCCTGACGTGCGCCCATGTTGAAGAACATATTCTGTAATAATTCTCCTGATGCTGCTGGCTCTAGGATAACAGTATACTTGCCGGGTTCGATTGCTTTTGCATTTCGTGATTGTAATGCTTTATCAATTGCAATTTTAGATGCCTCTGCTGTATCGAGTTTACTTACGTCATTGAAGTCGCGTGTTACCCAACCTGAACCGGTGCCATCATTTGAACGCATGGTTACAGTGAAATTTACATTCGTTGATTTGTTGTAAGCAAACAATCCTTTGCTGTTGCTCATCGCAGCAAAGTTGTTGTTGTCTTCTAAGAATCCTGCTGCTGTTACATCTTTTGCTGATGCAGGGTTAATACTATTTGCAGCCGCTTGCGCGCGATAGTCGGGAGTAATTTTAGCCGTTGATTCAGAATACGTTTTAGATTCACCATACGTCTGCTGAGCAAGTGGCCCCATGAACTCCGGATTTTCTGGTGCGAGGTTGGCAAGTTCTTCTGCACGTCTCACTACCTTTTCGATAGAGGCATCATCAAATTCATTGATGGTTGCCGTGCCTACCTTCTTACCATAGTTGGCCTGCACTACTAACGTTACATCGCTGTTTTCGCCCGCAGTTGAAACGCTGTTACGTGCATACCGAATGTTGCCACCTACGGAACCGTTGAGATTTGCTTCGCAGCTTTCTGATTTGGATAAGCCCATGACTTTATCCAGTATTTTTTTAGCTTCTTCTTTTGAAAATATAGCCATGATAGTTTAGAATTTTAGTTTTGCTATTTATGTTAGTTGTTGGTTGATCGTTGTTAGTTGTTCGTTCTTATTACTTTAATGTCTATCAACGAATACCATCAACGAACAACTTTTAAATTGTTCTTCCGGTGTTGATTACATTCACACCATTGAAACGGGAAGTAGATGAACCGTGCGATACAGCGCTTACCTGTCCGGGTTGACCTTTTCCATCGAAGAAAGATCCGCCCATTCTATAGTCACGATCATCACAAACCTGAACACAGGAGTTCCAGAATTCCTGAGTGTTTGATTGATATGCTACATCTTTCAGCATACCACCAATCTTTCCGTTTTTAATTTCGAAAAAGAGCACGCCACCGAATTGAAAATTATAGCGTTGTTGATCGATGGAGTAAGAAGAATCTTTTACAATGTAAATTCCTTTCTCTACGCCTGCTACCATTTGATCTGGAGTAAGTTGCTCTTTGCCTGGTGCCAACGATACGTTTGCCATACGTTGAAACTGAACACTACTCCAGTTGTCTGCATAACAACATCCGTGTGATTCTTTCTCTCCGAGAATATGGACCTGATCACGAATGGCCTGATAATTTACGAGTACTCCATCTTTCACTAAATCCCATCGTTTTGTTTTCACACCTTCATCATCAAACCCAACAGCACCGAGGGAACCTACCTGAGTTTTGTCAGCAAATAAATTCACGTGTTTACTTCCGTAGTTGAAATTTTTAGTTTTCCATTTATCTAATGTAGCGAAACTGGTGCCCGCGTAGTTTGCCTCGTAACCCAGTACACGATCTAATTCAAGTGGATGGCCAACCGATTCGTGAATAGTTAACCATAAATGGGATGGCTCTAATACTAAATCATATTTACCTGGCTCTACTGATTTTGCTTTGAGAATTTGCTTAGCTTGTTCAGCAGCCATCATTGCATCTTCTACCATGTCATACGACTTGTTGTACATTACAATATCGCCAGGACCTTTTACTTTGTCTGATGATTTTCCATCGAGGTATTCGTAGCCCATCCCCATCGGTGCGCTGAAAGAATCTCGTTCTTTAAATTGTCCTGATTCTTTGTCAACTACCGTTACCGTAAAGGAAGGCCAAGTGCGATGAATATCCTGATCGATGTATGATCCTTCGGAAGAAGCAAAATACTTTTGTTCATTCACCAAAAATAAAATGTTGTTGATGAAGCTGGCACCTTTCTCCATTGCCTTTGCATTCGCGTTCAGCAACAGATCTGCTTTTTCTTTAATCGGAATTTCAAATGCATTTTTAATAATGGGAGTCTTATAAGTTTGCTCACCATAACTTTGTGCAGGAGCAAGCTTTACAGGATCTTTCTGAATTTTTGCATTTGCTTTCGCGATGAAGGCCGCTTGCTTCGCTGCTTTCGCGATACCCTCTGGCGTTACATCGTTGGTGGATGCAAAGCCCCAAGTGCCATTCACTATTACGCGAATACCTGTTCCGAATGACTCCGTATTGACAATGTTTTGAACTTTGTCTTCACGTGTAACGATGAACTGATTCAAGTACCGACCAATGCGAACATCACAGTAAGAAGCACCAGCGGAGCGTGACGCATTTAGTGCGATGTCAGCCAATTGTTTTTTCTTTGCTACATCCATGAAAGGCTCAAGTAGTTTTGCCGGATCAACCGCGCGGGCGAAAGAGGGGAGAGGTAGCATCATTGCACCAGCACCGAGTCCTGCCATTTGTATAAAGTCTCGTCTTTTCATCTTTTTGTTTTAGTTGTTGGTTGTTGTTAGTTGATCGTTGTTGGTCTTGTATTAGTTAAGTAACGACCAACGAACAACTACTATATCGTCCTTCCAGTATTGATTACATTAATTCCGTTGAAGCGTGATGTTGAACTTCCATGTGATACAGCACTTGCTTGTGAAGGTTGTCCTTTACCATCGAAGAAAGATCCAAACATTCTATAATCACGTTCGTCACAAATCTTTGTGCAGCTGTTCCAGAACTCTTGTGTGTTGGATTGATAGGCTACATCATTCAGCATGCTTCCGATTTGTCCGTTCTTAATTTCATAGAAGACGGTTCCACCGAACTGAAAGTTGTACCGTTGTTGATCAATTGAATATGAACCACGGCCTGCAATGTAAATACCTTTCTCTACATCTTTAATCATCTGATCGATAGAGTAGGGATCTTTGCCAGGAGCTAATGAAACATTAGGCATGCGTTGAAATTGTACATCACTCCAGCTTTGTGCATAGCAGCATCCGTGCGATTCACTTTGATTGATCATGTGTACCTGATCGCGGATGGCTTCATAGTTTACCAGCACACCATCTTTAATTAAATCCCAGCGCTTACATTGAACACCTTCATCATCATAACCAACAGCGCCCAACGAACCCACTTGTGTTTTATCAGCAAAGATGTTTACGATCTTGCTTCCATAATTGAAGTTGCCGGTTTTGAGTTTGTCTAATGTAGCAAAGCTAGTACCGGCATAATTCGCTTCATAACCCAACACACGATCAAGCTCAAGCGGATGCCCTACTGATTCGTGTATTGTTAAACCTAAGTGATTTGGCTCTAATACCATATCATACTTTCCTGGCTCTACTGATTTCGCAGTTAACATTTCTTTTGCTTGCTTGGCCGCAATGATTGCATCCTCTACCATGTCGTAGCTGTTGCGATACATGATCAAGCCCGCAGGACCGGGAAGTTTATCTTCTGGTTTTGGAACCATGTATTCGTAACCCATTCCCATCGGACCACTTAAAGCCTGACGCGTTTTAAATTTACCAGCAGCCTTATCGATTGCCGTTACATTAAAAGTTGGCCAGATGCGATGAATGTCCTGATCGATGTAAGAGCCATCAGTAGAAGCAAAATACTTTTGCTCGTTCACCTGAAATAAATTCGAGTTTACGAAGTTTGCGCCATTCTCCATAGCGGCAGCATTTGCTCTTAAAAGCAAATCTGCTTTTTCTGAAACGGAAACTTCAAAAGTGTTTTTTTGAATCGGTGTTTTCCACGACACTTCACCATACGCTTTTACAGGTGCAAGTTTAACCGGCTCTTTCTGAAATTTTGAATTTGCTTTCGCGATGGCCACGGCCTGAAGTGTAGCTTTTCGAATACCTTCTGTTGTAACGGTATTGGTGGAAGCAAATCCCCACGTGCCGTTAACAATAACGCGGATACCGGTACCGAAAGATTCTGAGTTCTGAATGTTCTGAACTTGTTTCTCTCGTGTGAACACAAATTGATTGAGATAACGCCCAATCCGGATGTCGGCATAAGAAGCACCCGATGATTTGGCCGTGTTGAGAGCAACGTCAGCCAGTTGCTTTTTCTGAGCAACATCAAGAGGTGATTCTAACAATGCTTCAATCGGGATAGCGTTTCCCATCGTTGGGAAAGGTAAAAGCATACCGCCAATACCTAGTCCTGCTAGTTGAACGAAGTCTCTTCTTTTCAATGTACTGTGAGTTTGGTTAATGAGATTTTAGACCCATTGTAAAGTAGTAAAAAAATAAAAAAGGATACCATTTATGGTATCCTTTGCTATTAGCTTATATGAATGGTCGTTTCCGTTAAGAAACGTAATTGCTATTTCTCGAGGGATGAAAAATCGAACGATGTTTCCAAAAACTTCGTATTGAATTTCCCGGAACGGAAGATCGCATTGTCCATTAACTTGATGTGGAATGGAATCGTTGTTTTAATACCTTCAATCACAAATTCCTGAAGAGCACGTTTCATCCGCGTAATTACCTCTTCGCGTGATTGACCGGTTACGATCAGTTTCGCGATCATTGAATCGTAATTTGGAGGAATAGTATACCCAGCGTAAACATGACTGTCAATACGCACACCGTGACCACCTGGCATATGCAGGTTGGTGATTTTTCCGGGTGATGGACGGAATCCGTTTGCAGGATCTTCTGCGTTAATTCGGCATTCCATCGCATACAAATTAGGGAAGTAGTTTGTGCCTGAAATAGGAACTCCAGCAGCTACCTTAATTTGTTCTTTGATCAAATCATAATCTGTTACCTCTTCCGTTATCGGATGTTCAACCTGAATACGGGTGTTCATTTCCATGAAGTAAAAATCGCCATGCTTATCCACTAAGAACTCGATGGTACCTACTCCTTCATAACTAATCGCGTTAGCACCTTTAATCGCGGCTGCACCCATGCGCTCACGTAATTCCTGGCTTACGATTGGTGAAGGCGTTTCTTCTACCAATTTTTGATGTCTGCGTTGTATTGAACAATCACGCTCTGAAAGGTGACATGCTTTTCCATATTGATCACCCACCAATTGTATTTCAATGTGGCGAGGCTCTTCAATAAACTTCTCTAAGTATAAACCATCATTTCCAAAAGATGCTGCTGACTCACGCTTGGCATCATCCCATGCTTTTTGAAACTCGGATTCATTCTCGATTACACGCATACCTTTACCACCACCCCCAGCAGTTGCTTTGATGATAACCGGATATTTGATTTTTTTCGCAATCTTCATCGCATCCTCAATCGTATCTACTAAACCGTCTGATCCAGGAATAGTAGGTACTCCGGCTTTCTTCATCGTGTCTTTCGCGGTTGCTTTGTCACCCATCGAACGGATCATAGCAGGAGTAGGGCCAATGAATTTAATTCCATACTCATGGCATACGGCAGAGAACTCAGCATTCTCTGATAAGAAACCATAACCCGGATGAATTGCATCAGCGTTTGTAATTTCGGCTGCCGAAATTATGCGTGGAATATTTAAATAAGAATCTTTGCTTGGAGGTGCGCCAATACAAACAGCTTCATCTGCAAAACGCACATGTAAACTTTCGCGATCGGCTGTAGAATAAACGGCTACGGTTTTAATGCCCATCTCGCGGCATGTACGAATTACGCGAAGCGCGATTTCTCCTCTGTTGGCAATTAGTATTTTCTTAAACATATATTGTTTAGTTCTAAGTTGAAAGTTCAAGGTTCAAGGCTTATGGTCGAAGCGTTTTGCACGAACCAGAAACCTTGAACCTTAAATTATTGTAACGAAGTATTAATCTGGTTCTACAACGAAGAGTACCTGATCGTATTCAACTGGCGAAGAATTCTCCACCATAACTTTAATGATTGTACCTGAAACTTCAGATTCAATTTCATTAAACAACTTCATGGCTTCAATGATGCAAACGGTCTGACCTTTTGAAATCTTGTCGCCAACTGACGCCAGCGTGGGAGAGTCAGGTGAAGCAGAACGATAGAACGTTCCGATCATTGGCGATTTGATTTCAACTGTGTTTTTGCTAGCGGCTACTTCTGCGGGCTTATCAGCTTTTGGTATAGCAGCTGTTGCAGCTGCTACTTGAGCAACAGGCGCAGTTGCTGCCATTACAGGTGCAGGTGTTGACTTAAATACCTTTTGATCGGGCTCACGCTTTACATGAAGTTTTAATTCTTTCGTCTCGATGTCTACCTCATTAAGGCCTGACTTGGAGATGAAATCAATAAGGTCGCGGATTTCTGCTGTTTTCATTTCAGATTGGTTTGATGATCCTGAATCGCCCTTTGCTTTTGAAGGTATTTGCTTCTTTGCCGGAACTGATTTCGATGTACGGGATTTGCTCATGTATATTATTCTTTTACGCGTTCAACATATTCACCTTTCGCGGTGTGAATCTTGATCTTGTCACCGGTATTCACAAAAAGAGGTACACGAACTTCAACGCCATTTTCTAGTGTGGCTGCCTTTAGCGTGCGAGTAGCAGTATCACCCTGCATACCCGGCTCCGTGTATTGTACTTCAAAAACAACATGCGATGGTGGCTCCGCTGTAATCGGGCTTTCACCATTTTCGAAAGCGATTAAAAGTGTAACGCCTTCTTTGATATAGTTTACAGAATCTCCTAATAATACTTTGTCGATATAAACCTGGTCGTAGGTAACGTTATCCATGCACACCAAACTATTGCCATCGGCATATAGGTATTGATATTCTTTTGTTTCTACACGAAGGATTTCTACTTCATCGCCCGGACGGAAACGATTTTCAGCTACTTTTCCATTGCGCACGTTTCGCATTTTAATCTGATAGAACGCGCGAAGGTTTCCAGGAGTGCGGTGTTGGAGTTCTTCCACTTGCACAATCTCTCCATTGTAGCGCATGAAATTCCCCTTATTTAAATCCGATACAGTTGCCATAAAAAAATCAAGTCATTAAGTTACAAATCAATTGAATAGAATCAAGAATGCCATTGAAAGGGAATTGTTAGCTGTTATAGGCCCATTTTAAATAGATGGCGCCCCAGGTAAATCCGCCACCAAAAGCAGCCAACAATAGGTTATCTCCTTTCTTTAATTTCTTTTCATAATCCCAAAGTAAAAGTGGAATTGTGCCAGCGGTAGTATTTCCATACCGCTCAATATTCATCATTACTTTATCTTCGGCTATGCCAACGCGGTGAGCCGTGGCATCGATAATCCTTTTGTTCGCCTGATGTGGAACGAGCCAGGTAATATTATCTGCATTCAAATGATTGCGTTCTGTAATTTGAGCAGACACATCGGCCATGTTGGTAACAGCAAACTTAAATACTGCGGATCCTTCTTGATAAACAAAATGTTTACGCGAATCAATTGTATCATGCGATGCTGGCACGCGACTTCCGCCCGCCTTCATATGAAGATAAGCTTCTCCACTGCCATCACTTTTCAAAATGGAATCCATCACGCCAACTTCTTCAGTTGTTGGTTCAAGTAAAACGCAACCTGCTCCATCGCCAAATATGATGCAGGTTGTACGATCAGTATAATCCATAATGGCGGACATTTTATCGCCACCAATTATAATTACCTTCTTATACATTCCCGACTCGATGAAGCTTGCACCGGTAGTCAATCCATAAAGGAAGCCAGAACATGCAGCGCTCATATCATAACTAAAAGCATTGGTAGCACCAACAGCAGTGGCAACAATATTTGCCGTTGCCGGGAAAGTCATGTCGGCTGTAACGGTGGCGAAAATGATCAGGTCAATCTCTTTCGGATCTACTTTGGTTTTTGCTAACAGATCTTCAACCGCTTTTATGCCAAGCACAGAAACACCCTGGTTTTCTCCTTTTAATATTCTTCTTTCTTTAATACCTGTGCGACTGGTTATCCATTCGTCAGAGGTATCCACCATAGTTTCAAGTTCCTTATTGGTAAGGATGTAATCTGGAACATATCCACCTACTCCTGTAATAGCTGCCCTGGTTTTTGTCATTGTGGTGTTTTAATTCGATTGCCGGTTGGGATTCAGCAACCATATAAAATGAAAAAAGCCCGATGAAAGCCATCGAGCATTATGTTTTACATATTCCAGAATAAACTAATCTTGAGTCTTCCAGCACATACACGTTTAAAACTGCATGCAATATGTGATAGATCAAGAAAAAGCAACATCATGGAATTAAGCCAGAACTTCTTTTTCCATCACCACTTTACCATTGAAGTAAAGTTTTCCTTCGAGCCAGAAAGCGCGGTGGGGCAGGTGATGTTCTCCAGTTGTAGGGCACACAGTCAGTTCTTTTGCAAAAGCTTTGTAATGTGTTCTTCTTTTATCCCTGCGTGTTTTCGAGGTTTTGCGTTTAGGATTCGGCATAGTCTAATTCAGTTTATTTAAATTCTTCAAAATATTCCAACGAGGGTCGATTTCGTCTTCCTTCGTAGGTTTGTCTTCTTCAGTTGAGGTTTCAGTGGAATAGACCAACTTTACTTCAGCATCATCTTCATCATTTTCTTCGTTCCTTAATTTAGGATGAAGTCGTTTCAGAGGCATCGCCAAGGCGATGAACTCGAAAAAGAAATGTCCTAATTCAAGCGTTATGGTATCGCGGTGGATAAGTACAATCTCATCGCTTAGCTCTTCATCTCGATCCGCATATTTAAAAACGATTTTGTTTTTCGTTTTTATAAGCTCGTCAAAAGGTTCTAGGCTCCTGTCGCACACCAACCGGGCTTCTCCCGTGATGTTAAATTCGGCTTCAATGAACGTTTCATGCTTATTGAGCTCTACGTTGACGTGGAAATTACCTTCCGAAACCAGGTCGTTACCAAATTTGCTAAAAAACTCTTCTCCACATTCGAATTCGAAGTGGTGAATTGAGTTGTTCAGGCCAACAATATTAACTCCAAAAGCCCCCAAAGTAAAACCCAGTGGGTGTTAAAAATTAGTCGGCAAAATTATGATAATTAATTAGAAAGTAAAAAGAAAGGCGTAAAAATGCCTATGCGAATTCAGTCAATGCTACTTCTTTAAACTCTTTAGGAGTCTTTTTCCCGAAGTGTTCAATGAAATAATCGATGATCCCTTTCTTGAATCCAAGCTTAATAGCGATGTTTTTACTAAAAATGATCTCGCTTTCGAACACATTCTGGTCTACAAAAATCAATTCAATACAAGACATAAGGTATTCAAACTTTTGGTCGGGAGAAAGTGCCCCAAGCGAATCTATAGGTTCAGGATTGCGAATTAGTTCAGCTACTGTCTCTTCTGAAAAATTTCTATCTCGTGCAACTTTATAAATAAGGTCTCTTTCAATTTTCGCAAAGTGCTTGTCAGCCTCTGCCAGTTGAATAAGTATGTTCAATTGCTTTTTGGTAACTATATCCATCTCAACTAAAACTTTAAACTCAAATATAACTAATAATAGAAAAACAGTATTGCATCACGGTTGAATGGTCAAATAGCGGTATTTAACTTAACTTATTTTCTATGGATGGCTCGCTTCGACTCTTATAGATTGCTGCAGCTTGATATATCGCTTCCCGCATTGAACTTTCATGTGCCTGATTTTTTCCTGCAATAGAATACGCGGTGCCGTGATCAGGTGAAGTGCGAATAATTTTTAAGCCAGCTGTAAAGTTTACACCATTTTCGAAAGCCAGTGCTTTAAAAGCAACGAGACCTTGATCGTGGTACATCGCCAGTATTCCATCGTACTTAGTGTGATTTCCAGCAGCAAAGAATCCATCGGCAGAGAATGGACCATAGATCAACTTACCTTTATTTTTATAATCGAGAATTAGTGGTTTGATAATTTGTTCTTCCTCTGAACCCATTAAGCCACCGTCACCAGCATGAGGATTGAGACCGAGGATGGCAATTTTTGGTTTGCCAATTCCAAAGTCCTTCTTAAGAGATTGCTCCATTATTTTCACCTTCGATTCTATTCTCTCTTTCGTTATGGCTGATGCTACATCTTTCAAGGCAATGTGGTCTGTTACTAACCCTACACGAAGGGTTTCACTCACCATAAACATAACGCTATCGCTTGCGCCAAAATATTCTGTAAGAAATTCGGTATGACCTTTAAAGGGAAAGGCATCACTATGGATGGATAACTTATCAATGGGTGCTGTTACTAATCCGTCTAAAAAACCCTCCTTCAAATCTTCGCAGGCTTGCGTTAACATCACTAATGCGGATTTACCTGTTTCCTTGGAAGCTTTACCTGGATTGATTTCAACATTATCTTCAACACAATTCACCACATTAATGCTCCTCGGTGTGAATTGTCCTTTAGTACGAACTTGTGTGTAGTTGAACTCTTCTATGTTCAATAGCTTTTTGTAATGAGATATAATTCTACCGGAGCCATAAACAACAGGTGTGATGAGATTTAGCAATCGGTTGTCGGCTAGTGCTTTGATAACTACCTCAGGACCGATGCCATTTAAATCTCCTAATGTTATACCGATGCGTGGTTTTTGTGTTGGGTTCATTTTATCAAGTCTATATCCTTGCGATTTAGTAAAATTAAGGGCGTGGTACAAAAGTGATTTTCTGATCGTATCGCAAAACTGTTTTTAATATTCGTGCCTTGAGGTTGTACTTCGTACTTTTGAAGCTTATGCGGATAATTAAGAAAGATCAGGTAAGACCAAAGAAATCATTAGGCCAGCATTTTCTTCATGATCAGCACATCGCGAATAAAATTGTTGAATCGCTTAAGATTGGCGAAGATCGAGTTTCTGTGTTAGAGATTGGTCCGGGTATGGGGGTGCTCACCGCATATTTATTAAAAATACCGAACGTTGATTTGCAAGTTGTTGAGATTGATCGTGATTCAGTGGCGTACTTAAAACAACATTATCCAGTATTAACAGACGATAAATTGATAGAAGGTGATTTCATGGAAATGGATATGGAGAAAGTGCTTCCTTCAAAAATCTCGATCATCGGCAATTTTCCGTACAATATTTCTTCTCAGATATTCTTTAAAGTATTAAGTAATCGTCACCAAGTAGATCAAGTCGTTTGCATGTTGCAAAAAGAAGTGGCTGAAAGAATGGCTTCTAAAGAAGGAAACAAAACCTATGGAATTCTGAGCGTTATTCTGCAAGCCTATTACAACATCGAAATTTTATTCAAGGTTTCGCCTGGCGTTTTTATTCCACCACCGAATGTTATGTCGGCAGTAATACGCCTGGAACGAAATAATGTAGAGCGATTAGATTGTGATGAGGTGCTGTTTGTTCAAGTAGTAAAACAAGGTTTCAATATGAGGAGGAAGACCTTGCGCAACGCACTAAAAAATTTAAATTTGCCAGCCGAAATTTCGGCACTAGAAATTTTCAATAAGCGGGCTGAGCAATTGAACGTAGCATCGTTTGTTCAACTCACTAAATTAATCGAGAAAGCGCGTGAAGGAGCAGGAACTATTTGAGTTTGATTTGACAAAAGAATTTCGCGACCGTTTTCA
>JBKJOF010000007.1:0-9970 GCA_046595655.1 Chryseolinea sp.
AAAAGGAGGATTGGGTGGATTTGATATTTACACAGCCTCAATACCGTCTACGCTTTCTTTTGTTTCCAAATTAAGTTTAAAGAACAGAGACTCGCGTGGAGACGTAAAATTGATTGCTCGAACTGAAAAAATGAAAAATCTGGATCTCATTACAGCAAGGAATGAAGATCGAATTGAATATGAAAACTTAACCTACGAGAAGAAAAAAATAGTAGATAAAATACTTACCAATCAAATCAACAACATTCCTAGTATCGCAAGCGACTTTCAAGGTGTGATGAATGACGACTTTCAAATTCTTCTTCGCATATCAGAAGCAAGATACAAGGAGTATGAAGTTGAAAAACAATTTAGCAAAACTTTATTAACTCGTCTCAATATTCCGGCAGACTCTCTTCAGGAAGTTTCTATTACAGGATCGTTAAGAGATTCTGTGTCTGGAAAGATGCTTGTCAATACTAAAATTTTATTGATGGATGATTTGGGAGAAATAATAAAGACTACACAAACAAATGACTTGGGCAAATTTCGATTTACGAATGTCCCATCCGATCGTGGCTTGTATTTGAGGTTGGATCGCCCTACTGACGATACATCTCAAAAACCACACGTTGATAATCTTCGGTTTACAAATTCCAAAAATCAAAGTAATTATAGTTTTGAAAACATCTACTTCGACTTTGATCAATATATTCTTAGACCTGAAGCCAGGCTCGTGTTAAATGAACTTGCTAATTTTCTTCACAACGCTCCTTCTACACAAGTGGAAGTGTATGCCTACGCAGATGATCGAGGGAATGATGACTACAATATAATTCTAACTCAAAAACGTGGACAAGCTGTACTAAATTATTTAACGAGCATGGGAGTAGACCAAACTGCTATTGCAGTTACTGCTAAAGGAAGACAAGAGAATCCGTCAACACATGTTGAAATTCAAAGGCAATTTAACAGGCGAGTGGAATTTTATTTGAATACAGAAGAAGCAATATCCAACCCATTAGTGAACACTTATATTCTGAAAGGTAAGAGTAATTGGAAATCTCTTTCTCTTTCTACTGGAGTGAGCGTTGCAGAATTAAAACGACTAAATGGTGCAGTATCTGATGACCTTCAGATCTATCAACCTGTTCGATTACCTTCTTCTGCCAAAATAATTTCTGATCTGCTCTTCTTCACTATACTGTAGTCTATTCATCACTCACCATCACGAAGCCGCCCCACAATCTCGGGTAAGTTGCTTTGTGAAGCATATCCAATTGCGCAAGTTTAAACGCCTCACGCTTTTCGTAATGTTGACTGAGGTAGGTGTAAAATTTAATCATCAAATCTTTCGTTGCCACATCATCTACTTTCCAAAGGCTTATCAGTATGTCTGTTGCTCCAGCTTGCAAAAAAGATCGCTGCAGACCAAAAACTCCTTCACTGTTTTCTGTTTTGCCAAGTCCTGTTTCGCACGCTGAGAGTACTACTAACTCGGTGTTAGTCAAATCAAGGTTCATTACATCGTAAGCGGTAACAATTCCATCGTTATCGAAGGTGTTATTCAGGTTTGTCGCGGAATGGTTTTCTCCTGAAAGCAAGATTCCGGAGTGAAATAGGAAGTCGTTCTTCACGCTTTCATTCAAATAGACAACGTTGCTAGAAAAAAAACCATGTGTAGCAATATGAAGAATAGAAGGGGAGTGAAGATTTTTGAGATTTGCTTCAGAAGCTGATTCACGAACAAATATGTCGATGTTAGCGGCATGCTGTTTTAAGGCAGAAGCAATGCCATTAATTTCATCACGCGTTCCGGGCAGGGGTTTATATCTTTTGTTATCGGCATTTTTAATACCTAACAGGTCGGGCTGGTTCAAATTAAAAATAGGGTCACCTATTAATACTACTTTCGAAAGATCTATTGAGTTTGCTGTTTTATTACTATTCAATTGTGCTGAATTTAATACCGTATGCAGATCATACTTCTCTAACAAAAATTTTCCACTCTCATCATGAATAGCATTCAAATTGATTTTATGATAGACTCCATCGGCACAGACGTATATTTTCTTCTTTCCAAGAACATAAGCTTCAAAGGGTTTCCAATATTGTGAATAGGAGATTGCATCATCCATATCATACAGCATGGTATTTCGGTAATACTTTAAATTTCTTTTTTCAAGCGAGGTTCCGTTCTTCAATAATACAAGTTGTGGATAATTTTCTGTTTCAGTTGATGTAACAAGCACAGCATAATATACACTATCGGTAAAACCAATCTGTATCTGCTGAGCAGTTGAAGATTTGAGATCGAACACGTCATACTTTCTGAATCGAATAATATCAATTAAGGCTTCGTTTGGCTTTAACGATTTACGAATGTCTTTCCATTCTACGTCAGGCTCTGCTTGATGTTCACTTTGCAACGAGACACGAATCAGCTTGTCGAGACTATCCAATTCCATTTCCTTTTTCGTTATTGACAGACCCAACGATTTAAGTTCGCTCATGGGCATTTGATAGAGATGCCCCAGCTGAACTCCCTTGGTTTGTGCAAGAGCGACCAGGTTTTTTAGATGTTCCTGCCCTTTACTATTGATTAAAGTATTCCGTTTCTTATTCGTAAAAAACACAAGCGATTTCAGAAGCAATTGATTGTTGAACATCTGCACAAGATATTCTGGCTGCGTGTTAGAAGATTGAACTGCCAATGTATTAAAGCGTTCAAAATTCTCTTTTTGTTTTTCATAGAATTGAACTTGCTCCACCTCTGTAAGGGTAGGAAAAACATACTTCACTTCTTTCTCCGCCAATGCCAGCGATTTTTGAAATAGTGGAAGAGCTTCTTTATAGCGATGCGCTACCCAGTACGACACGGCCAAATTTCCAACAACATCCAGATTAACTGGAGAAGAAGAACCGAATAGACGTTCCTTAATGACTAAAACTCTTTCAAAATATTCTGTGGCCTTACTGTACTCACCTTTCAGCATGTACGTCACTGCAAGATTATTCATCACAGTTGCTGCCAAATCTTCCTGCAGGTTTCCTCTTTTCTCCAACGCCAGGTTTATCTCATTAAAATATTTTAGCGCTACATCATATTGACCATCTTGTCTGTATGCCGTTGCCAGATTATTCAACGCAATCAAATAAACCGTAGTGTTTGTTTTTGAAAAATCACGAATCATTCTGATGAACCTTTCATACTCCACAATGGACTTTTTAATCAATCCCTGCTTTAAGTAAATGCCTGCCATGTTATTTTCGATAATAACACAGCCGAAAGATGTAGACCCAAACGAAGTTGAACAGCGATTAAAAGACTCGTTGTAATACAATAACGCCCTATCGTAAACACCAAGCTTCTCGTATACATAAGCAAGTCCATTTGCTAATTCGGTAAGAAGTTCTTCATCGGTATCGGGAATGTTCTTTAATGTCTTATATAGTTGGAGCATGTTAGCTTCTGCTTTTCCATACAAACCCATTTCAATATCCAACAGACTTAACTCAACTTGAATGGCATTCGCAATGAACGGAACAGATTGAGAGGCGCCTTTTATAGTATTATTTATAGTACTTAAGACCAAGGTCGCTTCACTGTATTTTTTCATCTTGCGCAAAATTCTACCTTCTGCCAACATGAGTACATGTGTCTTTGTAATAAAAGGTTCGCTAAACTTCTCCATTAAAGCATTTCGAACTACTATCAATGCTGAATCATATTGTTCGTGTGCCTCATACAGTTGCATTAGATTTTCCGCGGCTACCAAATAGGTATCGCCATGATCGGTATGATGCGGTTGATATACTATGCCTTTCAACATGTTCATACCCCGCACATCGTCTCCAGATTTTATAATAACAGTCGCAAGATTGTATTTAGCTTGAAGAATCCTGGGATCTTCAGGCCGAAAGATTTCACGCTCAATAGTTAGATTTTTTATTAGATAACGTTCCGCGTTTTTGAAATCCTTCATTTGTGCATAGGCAAGACCAAGATCGCTGGCAATAGCAAGATAATTTTCATCATACACACCAAGATCATTCAATGCGATTCGCTCAGCATTTTGTAAAAACCGAAGTGATTTGCTTGCATTATTATTCCAGAAAAATTGTGCGCTGTCGTAATCTAATTTCCATTTTGGTTGAGACTGAGCGTGGGAATTGAAACTAAAGAAACCAATCAGAAGTGCTACAAAAAAATATCGATGCACGTGATAAAAATTAAATGAAAGTTTCAAACATGGGAATTCAATTTGAGAGTCGATCAACAAACTTATAATAAAATATTTTAGAGTACACTTTAAAACCAAACGATCATCGTTTTGTAATTACTATGACCAGCGCATTGTCATAGTGCTTCAACATGAGATGGATATTTAATGTTCGACAGCTCACGAAATAATTCTATTTCCTTTGTTGACAGATTTTTAGGAATATCAATGTTGACTGTGGCGTATAAATCACCAAACTCATTTTCTTTATTATATTTTGGCATTCCCAAACCTTTTAATCGCAGCACCTTCCCATTATCAGTTTCTTTGTCGATATTTATTTTCATGGAGTTGCGCAATGTTTTGATCAGCGTCTTTCCTCCCAATACGGCCGTGTATAAATCTACGGCAACATCACAATACAAATCATAGTCTTTTATTTTGTAGTAAGGATGTTCAGCTACATGCGTAGTGATATACACATCACCATCTTGCCCTCCGTTCATCCCCTTACCACCTTTTCCTTTTAGTCGAAGCACCTGGCCATCTGTTACACCCGGCTTTATTTTAAGTTGCAATTTTTGATGGTGCAGTTCTACATTGCGAGTTGTTCCTGAGTAGGATTCTTCAAGGGATATTTGCATCTCAACATTATAATCTTCTCCTTTCGTTGCTCTCTGCCTACCTTGATTTCCACCATTAAATCTGCCACCGAAAATGGATTCAAAGAAATCGGAGAAATCTCCTTCACGGAATTCTTCATTGTTTGCGTATGGACGGTTGTACTCAGCGCCTCGTTGTGAATGTGGCTGGTGTTGCCAGTTCTCGCCAAGCTCATCATATTTTTTTCTTTTATCACTATCGCTTAACACGCTATTGGCCTCATTGATCTCTTTGAATTTGGCTTCCGCTAACTTGTCGTGAAGATTTTTATCAGGATGATGTTTAACGGCTAGTTTGCGATATGCCTTCTTTATCTCATCTGCCGAAGCAGTTTTGGCAACGCCAAGTATTTTGTAGTAGTCTTTGAATTCCATTAGACGCTAAATCAGAATCAATATTTTTATTTCTCAAAGTAAACTTCTGAATCATAGTCAGATTCATCTTGTTACTATGGGGCATTTTTAATTAAACATTCATAGATGTACAGCATTTGATGATAGCCATTCATAAAACAATTCAAGGGAATTTTCGGAGATCATCGTTGACATCATACATCTTTCCTGACGTAGTAACTCCTTAATTACCTATTGAATTTTTACAAGTATCTCTTAAGGGCATTTCTAAAACTCTTTTAAAAATGCCCTTAAAAATATTGAGCTTTTGAAAACGTAATACTTAACATTAGTTTTGAGCGAACTATGTGAATTGTAAGACTCTATACGGATTAAGCATGTTTTGAAAAATGTTCTCTTACAAAAGCCTGTTGCTGGTTGTCAGTCATCTTATCTGCTTGCTCCACCTCAATTTTTATTTTAGCAAAGAGATGATCGGCTTTCATAATGTTCATCAGTTCATTCTTTGCATTCGTTGGTCCAAATAGCACTACAGATTCGTAGTGCTTAATAACCTCACCTAATTCTTTGTAGTATTCTGATTGTTGATGTCTTTCTTTATTGTGCATTAGGTTTTCGCTTTTACCCAAGCTTTGTTCTTTTTGTTCGTGAGTAAATTTTGAGGCAATTACCTTTTTCTCTTTGCTTTCTGCATCGCTGGAGAACTCTATTAAATGAGCGTTTGAATGATCCATCCAAATACCAAGCTTCTTTGTTACTATCATTTTATTTATTGGTTGTTAGTTTAATTCACTACTTCATTACATCTTCATTATGCATCCAAAAAACATCCAACATTTTCTAGATTGCCTTTTCGTTTTTGTTTCAATTGCTTATAAAAAGAAGGAGAGAGGCCAGTAACTTTTTTAAACTGGTTCGACAAATGAGCCACACTACTATAATGTAATTTGTAGGAGATCTCTGTTAAATTCAGTTCGTCATAAAGTAGCAACTCTTTTACTTTTTCAATTTTATGCACGATTATAAACTGTTGAATGGTTATACCTTTCACTTCCGAAAATACGTTGGACAGGTAAGTATAATCATATTGTATTTTTTCACTGATGTAATCCGAATAGTTTACTTTAGGTAATTCGTCCGAATAATGAATCATCTCAATGATAAGGCTTTTTACCTTTTCAATCAAAATAGTCTTTTTGTCATCAAGCAACTCCAGCCCTGACTTAAGAAGATTAATTCTGAGGTGTTCGCGCTGCTCTGGAGTTATGTTCCCTACAATCTCTACAATTCCGAGATCCACGGCAACGGTATGTAGGCCTAAGTTTTCCAGCTCCTCCTTCACCACCATTTTACAGCGAAGGCTTACCATGTATTTAACATAGAGCTTAATATTCTTTTCGTTTGTATTCGAGTAACGATGTTTGAGATCTGTTTCTTTCTTAATCAATTGATTTATTTGCCTCAAATTCTCAAAACCGTTTTGGTCATTGGCTTGTCGGCTATTCCTCGAATTTAATTTTCGGTTAAGAACTGAAATAGTTTGATTCATTTGACTTTGTTTAGTTCAAATACCTTCTTAGAGTCCACGCAATCGTTTCATGCAGTTCCATCAATCCAGTAAGAAAGTCAGCGGTGCCTGCATCATTGAATTTTTCAGAGCACTCGTCAATTGATTTACGAACCTCAACAATAATGGTCTCATGATCCTCTAAAAGTTCTTTGATCATACCTTTAGCTTCTGGATATTTATCCGGATGCTCCTTTAGAGAAGTTAATTTCGCGAACTCTTCCATTGTACCAATGGTCTTGCTACCAAGTTTGCCGATACGTTCAGCTACTTCGTCAATCGATTCTTCGAGTTGTTTATACTGATTTTCAAATAGTTTATGAAGTTCCATGAAGCTTTCGCCCGCTACATTCCAATGAAACTTTCTTGTTTTTGTATAGAGTGTAACCTGATTGGCCAATACTTGCGATAACAGTTCAGCTACGGCACTTAATTTTTTTTCCGATAATCCAATGTGTGGTTTCATTCTATTAATTTGTTTTTGGTGTAAAGAAGTGTTGATTATCTCTGTTGATAATTCTGCGGTTGAGAATTGAAAGCAAATTTTTATGGCAATACATTTCCATTTTTATACTCAATTCTAAAAGGTCCTAATCATTTTCGAGGCGTTTTGCCTTCATTCCGTAGTAGATCACTTTTTTCAAAGACGAGCTTACTAGGTGCAGTTGATTACACGATAGGACAAATCTATGCCACACTTTAAATCGTTGAAGTAATGCTTCGTAACACGAAAGTGATCAGTGTTAGGGGAATACATTCCACATAAAACATTCTTAATCTCCCCATGATCAATGTTCATTAGGTGATCTATCAAGATGTGTTCAGAGAATGTATCGTAGAATAAATACCCTCGATGTGGATTTTGATTCTCGGAATTTAATTGAAATATATCCCATACGACATGTATTTCCACAATTGACATTGGCATTGATTTTCTTAAGCCGTTGTCATATCCCATAAAATATGGGAGACACTTTAAAACTAAATTTTAATATCATGGAAACTAAAAAATTAATTGGTGGATTATTGGCAGGTGCTGCCATTGGAGTAGCTGTTGGAATTTTGTTGGCTCCTGGAAGTGGAGAAGACACTCAGAAGAAAATCCTTCGTGGATCTAAGCGTTTAGCGAATGATATCAAAAACACTGTTGGTGAATCCATTGATTCAATCAAGAATCAATACAATGGTGCTGTTGATGAAACAACAAGAAAAGGAAAAGAAGTGATTGCACAGGCAGGTGAGCGTGTAAAAGTTTAACCAAAATTTTAAGTAGATGAATACATTACAATTAAGAGGAACCTGGAATGAAGTTCAGGGCAAATTGAAACAGAAGTATGCTGAGCTAACCGATAATGATTTAATGTTCGCGGAAGGCAAGGAAGATGAATTGTTAGGTCGTATTCAAACACGAATTGGAAAATCTAAGGAAGAGATCAAACGGGAAATCGAAAATCTCGAAGTGAATTCTTAAGCATAATTAGATTTCCATACTTACAATCTGTAAAACAAAAACTGAACTAAAATGAAAAAAACAATAATAGTTATGTCCATGATCGCATCAAGCGTTATGCTGATCAACTGTTCGCCATCTTCCGAAAAACGAGTAGAGAAAGTTGAGAATGCTATTGAGCGTGATATTAAAAAGGAGAAAGAAGAAACCATTAAGGACTTGCAGACTCTTCGCGATGACATCAATACCAAACTTGATAAAATTTCTAATAAACTAGAGGGAGCCAATAGCGTTGCGCAAGCTGAGTTAGAATCGGTAAAGGTAATTTTACTGGATCATCGCAGCAGAATTGAAACTTCACTAGATGGAATCGATAAATCTGCGGATGATTCTTGGGATAATATCCATCAAGCTGCGAAGAATACACTTAACGAAGTAAAACTGGATTGCGAAAAATTAGCAGAAAGATTTGATACTGCTGTGAAGGATAGCGCTAAGTAAAATTTATTATGAAAAATAATAACGGGATTAAATTTCTGAGCACATCCTTAATGGTGTTTGTGTTGCTGCTAACTCAAACGAGTTGCAAAACCACAAACACCACCAAGGGTGGTGCGATTGGTGCCGGAAGTGGTGCCATCATTGGTGGTCTCATCGGTCACAATTCTGGTAATACAGTTGTTGGAGCCATTATCGGTTCTGCCGTAGGTGGAACTGCTGGAGCATTGATTGGCAGGCACATGGACAAACAGGCTGAAGAATTACAGAGAGATCTTAAAGGTGCACAAGTTCAGCGAGTAGGAGAAGGTATATTGATCACATTTAATTCCGGATTGCAATTTGAAACAAATTCTTCCGAATTAGGCTCTGACACCAGAGCAAATCTGAACTCACTAGCCACTACACTAAAAAAGTACGATGATACCGCAGTTGTAATTGAAGGGCATACCGATAACGTAGGAGATGACGCTTACAATCAGTCGCTTTCAGTAAAACGCGCTCACAGTGTTGAATCCTATTTGGCTACTCAGGGCGTTAGCGCAAGTCGTGTTACCGCGAAAGGGTATGGTGAGCAACAACCCTTAAATGGAAATCTTAATGACGCAGAAAAGCAAATTAACCGTAGGGTTGAAGTGGCGATCTACGCCAATAAGAAAATGAGAAAAATGGCTGAGAAGGGGGAGTTGGGACTTCCTCCGCAATAGTTAAGATCAGATGAAGGTACGTTCGAACGAACCCTATTGGTTGCTAAAAAATGGAATCATTAATTCGTATCCCTCTCTTACAAAAAATATTTCGTGCGATGTATTGATTGTAGGAGCAGGTATCAGTGGTTCGTTGATGGCGTATCAGCTTTCCAAAGAAGGTTATAAAGCCGTATTGATTGATAAACGTGATGTTTGTTTGGGAAGTACAAGTGCTACAACCGCAATGCTTCAATATGAAATTGATGAACCTCTTTATAAGTTAATTGAAAAGGTTGGCGAGAATGCTGCTGTCGACAGTTACGCAGAAGGGGTTAAGTCCGTTGAAAAATTAGGTAAGCTTGTAGCGGATATAAAAGCTGATTGTGGCTTCAAAAAAAAGAAAAGCTTTTTTGTGGCCAACACAACAAAGGATAAAGAAAGTTTACTAAAGGAGTTTGAAGCGAGACATAAATTCGGCTTTAAAGTAAAATGGATTTGAGCTGGGTGCTATTAATCCATTTTACTTTAAAGCCGAATTTATGTCTCGC
>JBKJOF010000143.1:0-14924 GCA_046595655.1 Chryseolinea sp.
AAAAAACAAAAAGCCCTACTCAGTGGTGAGTAAGGCTTTTGCGAATTTAACCTGAAAAAATAAAATCTTAGTTTTCTTTATCGGCAGCGTCTGCTTTTTCAATTTCTTCATCAATAATCTTTTCGATTACTTCTCGCTGACGTTCATCAATTGTCTTATCTGTTTTAGCTTGCTTGCGCATGAACCGTAGCATTGCATTCTTTTTTATTTCATAGGCAATAAATACGGTGTATTCATTACTCTTCTCATTGAAAAATTTCTTCTCGTCCATTTTTCGCAAATCAGAAATATTGGTATTCATGGTTTGGCGCACCAGACTTTGAAATTTGTCTGCAACATCTGCATTTTTTTCATTCTCAGTCTGACCAAGGTATTGATCAGCAACTTGCTTCATGGTGGTATTTACTTGTCCACCCAATTGTGCTTTCGCATCAATATCAGCTTTGGCTCGTGCAATGTTGTCTAGCGAGCTTGTGCCTTTGCCCGTGGCTCTCCAAAACCGATTGGTTGATTCATACGCGCTACCTTGAAAAGGTTCTTTCACTTTCTTTCCTAAAACACCAGATGAGCAGCCACCTAATACAATTAATGATAGAAAAAAGAATGCATGAATGAGTTTCATAATGTGTGAAGATGTTGTGGCTTAAAATTAATAAAAATTGTGCCAGAACAAACAGAGTGTGTAGATGCCAGCTATATTTTAATCACAACTTGCCATCGGAAAGCCCATTTCCATTGGATAGTATAATTTAATATTCCTGCAGCCGACAACATTTCTCTTAATTCATTTTTTGTAAATGCCCTCAACACAGAAAGTGGCGCATCAAATTTTACCATTGCCGATTTTGAGAATAAACTCGTTAGCATCTTAATAGAATAGTAGGCTAAGGTATGTCGATGAATATCGTTTACTACAATTCCTATGCGAACTTGTTTTTTTAATCCGTTGAAAAATGAACTCAATTGTTGTAGAGAGAAATGATGGAAGAAAAGTGTTCCGATAACAACATCGCAGTGAAGAGCCTTGAACTCTTCAGAGAAAATATCAATTGCTTTGAATTCAATGTGAGGCAAATCATTGAGATTATTCTTCGCGAAGGAAATGATGTTTGGATTTGCATCAATGCCAATGAGTTTTACTTTTTTGTTTTTTCTCTTGGCCCAACCATCAATAAGGCGAAGCATATCACCACCACCGCATCCTACATCAATAATCGTAAGCTCTTCACGTGAGCGATGATCGTTAAGAAGTTTAGCAATGCCATTTATGGTTACCTGATTTCCACCAAGCCATTTGTTAATTACTTCTAATTCACGCAACGTTTGATCAACAACTTCACCTGCACATAAAAGATCGTCCATGATCTCAATGCCTTCAGATCGTTTAGAAAAATCAGGCATTGGCTGAATGAACTTTAAGTATCATACTTTCTAATGTAAGCCCCGGACCAAATGCAAGACTCAGTATTCGTTCTCCGTCATCTGTTCTAGAGAGATTTTTAAAAATCTCGTTTAACACAAACAGTACAGTTGGTGATGACATATTACCATATTGCCTTAGTATTTCGAGGGCATTTTTATTCTGTTCTCGCGTTAAGTTTAATTTCTGTTCAATTACCTCGACAATTTTTTTTCCTCCCGGATGAACGGCAACATACTTAATATCCTGAATTTCTTTCGAGATTTTACTGAGTAATGAAGTGGCCAACTTTTGAATTCCAGATTGAATAATGGAGGGAACGTAAGCGGATAATTTCATTTCAAATCCGAGATCGCCAACACTCCACGCCATATCGTGTTCACCTTCTGGCGCAAGATCGTTGTGAAATTGTTCGAGCGATAATTTTACAAACTGCTCACTTTGCGCTTCTACTAAAACGGCAGCAGAGCCATCGGCAAATAAAGCGTTCGCCAATAAATTATTTTCAGTTGGCTCTTTTTGAAAATGTAAACTGCAAAGCTCCGTACAGACAATGAGCACTTTGGAATTTACATCGGCTTTACAATAAGCATCCGCAACTTTCAGGGCATTGAACGCGGCATAACAGCCCATAAAGTTGATACAGGTTCGTTCAATAGTGGTGCGCAGCCCTAATGCTTTTATCAAATCAATATCCAGCCCTGGTGCATACATACCTGTGCAACTAACAACAACGAGATGAGTAATTTTTTGCAGATCGATCGAAGATGAATCCATTACCTTTTTAACGGCAGCTAAACTTAATGGCAAAGCATGCTCGCGAAAAGCTGACAGTCTTTTTTGAGTGGAAGGGAACGGTTCGAAGTCAGATGAATTCGGATAGAAGTCAAAGTCTTTTGATTTCCCATAATCAGCTAAAACGGAATATCGATTATCAATGCCGGTTGCTCTGAAGATGGTGCGCAGCTTACGCTCGTTATCGTGGTTCAACTTCATGCTTCGTACCATAAAATCAGCCAATGCCGACTGACTGAATTTGTTGGAAGGAACCGCTGTTCCGAATGCAGTAATAAAACTCATTGATTTGATTATCAGATAATGGTTAGTCGCTAATCGTATTTAACTTGAGGTCTTGATTAAATATTAACCGTTACCAATTAACGTATAACCGTTACCTAATCCAAAAAACCCTACATTAGTTTCATTAAAAAATTAAAACATGTTTTCATCTTCGTCTTGGCTCCACCTGAGAATCCCTTTTTCTTATTTTCTTCTGCCCGTATTTTTATTCTCGCTTTCTGTCTCACCAAATATTACTGAGCACACTTTGCTTTGGACTTTCCTCATTGTCCATTTTTTTCTGTATCCGGCAAGTAATGGCTACAATAGTTATTTTGATAAAGATGAAAAAAGTATTGGGGGATTAAAAAATCCTCCGCCTGTAAGTAGGGGATTGTTTTATTTATCATTAGCATTTGATGCAATCGCCATTATACTGGGTTTTATAAAACTCAGCCTTACATTTTCAGTTATGTTGCTGGTGTATGGGCTGATTTCAAAAGCCTACAGTCATCCAAGTATTCGATTGAAAAAATATCCAATAGCAGGATGGATCATTGTGAGTTTGTTTCAAGGACTCTTCACGTTTATGATGTGTTACGTGGGAGTGAGTGGTTTGCCAATTGAGCTTGCGTTTAAATCTTCTGTTGTCATACCAGGATTGCTCGCTACATTTTTATTACTTGGTACTTACCCCATGACACAGATTTATCAACATGAAGAAGATGGCAAGCGTGGTGATCAAACGTTTAGCAGGATGTTGGGAATTCGAGGCACGTTTTATTTTGTGGGCGGCATCTTTGCCTTTGTAAGTGCGGCCTTTGTGTATTATTTCTATACTACATTTTCGCTACACTATGCACTTGTTTTTTTAGCAGCGATGGCTCCGGTGGTGTTGTTCTTTTTCATTTGGTTTATACAAGTGCTTAAGGACGAAACAAAAGCAAACCACACGTATACCATGTGGCTTAATTTTATTTCAGCTACATGTCTCAATGCATTTTTTATTTACCTGTTTTTAGATTCATCTCATATTCTAAATGCTTTAGGATAATGAAGCTAAGAACTGGTAAGATTTAGGAGATACTCATCCCAATTTTTTTCAAAAAGTTTTTGTTGCTTGAATTCCTTCGGCCTCACAGTTGCTCCCTTTTGTATTCAATGCCAATATTACCTGAGTAGCCAGATGCTTTTTTTATATTTCACCTACATCGCATGAGCGTAAAAATCTTCTTCTGATATTCCCTATGTTTAAGGAGTGTAGGATGATGAAAAATTAAATAGGTAATCATCTCGAATTCTAAAGCGACATTTATATTAGAACCCATCACCATGTGTGCTTCGCATTATGCCGTGAGCAATAGGCTTTACATGAATGGCTAAAGTGATGGCAATGTTAGAGGCGAATGGACTTCCAAACAACTTCTGTATCTGCCGTCCTCTCCAAAGGCGCGCGCCAAAGTTTTCTTGCCACTGTATAGAATACCTTCTTTCCATTTCTTCACGCGAAATCGAATTGTTATTGTATTCAATTATTAATTCACTTGCCAGTTTGGAAGCATGAATAGCCATAGCCATGCCATTTCCACAGAGAGGAGTAATCATTCCGGCAGCATCTCCAACCATTAACATGTGGCTTTCAATGGGTGATTTTGTTTCGAATGATATTTCATTAATCGTTTCTGGTTTATCAAAATCAAATTCGGAATTAATGAAAACGGATTTAAGTAAAGGATTTTTGAAGAGAATATTCTCTTCCATCTCTCGAATGTTTTTGTATTGACGAAGATTGTCGCGATGGCTGAGATAACACAAAGTCGTTTTCCCCTCTTCAATATTGCTCATGCCGCAATAACCTCCATCAAAATTGTGGAGGGCAATGAGATCTTCCGGATGTGAAGTTTTAATATGATATTTTACGCCAAGATATGGCGAACGTTTTTGAATGAAACTTCTTTTCAACTGTACATCCAGTTTTGATCGCTTACCAAAGCTTCCCAATACTATATCTGCTTCAATATTTTTTGATCGTGTTTTAATTTGAAATGCATCTTTAGAAAAAATAACATCCTCCACTTCTGTGTTCAGCAGAAAGCTAACACCGATTGCTTTTGCTTTTTCATATAGAAAGTTATCGAATGCGTAGCGACTGATGCCAAAACCGCCCAAGTCAAGATCAAGCGTTTGGCTTTTACCACTAACGGATGAAAGTAAAAATCGCGTTATAGAAGGAGGTGAGAATTCATGCGGAAACAGATCAAGCGATTTTAAATATGGAATCGTTTCATTTGAAATATATTCGCCACAAACCCGGTGAAAGGGATAGGTTTTTTTTTCAATTAATGTTGAGTGAATCCCAGCTTTCGCCAGCCTGATTGACGCTACTAACCCACCTAATCCACCGCCAATGATCACAATTTTATTCATATCACTTCAGAATCTTTTGATTTGAGAGAGGTATTGCAGCAATTCATTCAAAAAACTTAAAATTTTGAGTTGGAGCAAATCTTTTTACCTAACCCTTTACGTTAATATACTGTTTACGAATTATTCGGTTACTATGGAATCCACTTTTCAAAAGCAAAACACTAACCAGCATCTTAACATACTCTTAATTGGTAACAATCCAATTGAGTTAAGTAGTATGTTAGAGAAACTCAACCGCGTTAAAGGTCAAAAAATTATAACAGAAATAGCATTTGATCTTCAAAGTATTTTGATAAGACTTGTTCTCTTTCAGCCTCACTTTATTTTGATTGATGATAACATTGGGAAAGTGGAAATGCGCTCCACAATTTTGGCTCTCGAAGCAAGCGATAAAACACGCGATGTACCGATTACCGTGCTAAAGTCTTCTAATTATGAAGAAGCTCTAGGCGCATCCACTATTTTAGATTACTTGCTGAAACAAAATTTATCCTCTGAAGGCATTTACGCCATGCTTCGCAATTCGCTTAAGTTCAGAAGAACACAATTATATTTTTACACGGCTTATCAAAAGAGAAAAGAGCAACTTTCAAAGTTGATTGGATGATGAACAGTTTTTCTTTTGAGAATTGATACGAAATGCAATGCAGCATTAAATGTTCATTATACTAGATCTGATCTTGTAGAACCACAGTTGTCTTAACGCGATTTCCGTCTCGGTTTACCTCTAATTTTACTTTTTTTCTTGGCTTGTTATTTAACAGACCATTAACCAAACTTAAATTTAAGAATTGAAGAGTCACCCCATTAACACTTTCAATAATATCACCGACCTTTAGTCCAGCTTTTTTTGCTGCGGATTCGTCTCGCACCTCTGTTATCTCAAAGATATTGAGTTTCGCTCCTTTTGCTTTTATAGTTAGGCCACTAAGGTTGTGATGAAAGCCCTTTTTGAATGAAGCATTTTTTTTGAAAAATATTTTCTCCTGAGGAAAATCGTATACAATATGAAATCTGCTCATCAATTCTCCGCCAATGGAACCATTCCTGAAAATCTTACCCACTTTTAAACTATCGAAATAACTGTTTGGGTCAGGGAAATTAGCCACGACATTATTTATTTTGTAGGTACCCATTTGAAGACTTTCAATGCGTCCAATTTTACCCATAATTTCTCCCCCCAAACCTCTTCCAATGATTGAACTTAGAGTATGTTCCGGTACATGAATTCGCTTATCCGAGAAAGGGTCAAGCATGAGCGCGTGACTGGCACCAGTGTCTACTAATAATTTCGCGCTAAGTGTAGTGCCATCATCCAATGTTACGGTTGTGATAACGTAGGGTTTAGTGTCTTCTATTTTTATTGGCATGGTTTGGAATCTCTTGTACTTGCGAGCCTTTTTTGGAAGAATGAGGGTTAGTAGTTTTTTCTCATAATTAACATCAACGATAAAGCGGCTAAATAATTCATAGCCCAATATTCCGTGTACATCCGTGCCAAGGTAATTACGCAATTCTAGGTAGTCTTTCTCTAGTACCAACATGGCATGTCCATGGCTCTCTACACCAGGTAGCGATAAGGAGACATTGTTTGTAATGTAGGCATCAATCAAGTTTACACCGCCAGCACCCGATATGGTGTACTTTCGAGAATACTCAAGATTGAGAATATCAGTAAATGCTTTTTGGGTAAGAATAGTCGTGCGAACCCCAGTATCTAAAATAAATTTTAGCGGCAGCGCATTATTCAGCATAACCGGTACAACGATGAGATTGCTGTAGATCTCGATTGGTATTTGAACTCTCCTTTTTCCATTGGGCAAGGAAAATCCTAAAGGTTGACAAAAGAGGTTATTGCAAGCAAAACTGAAAAAAGCAAAAACCAGAATTTTCCTGTACATAAATGGCTAATGACAACTGTCAAGATAAGACAATTTTCAGAGAGCTAGGAATCACCCTCCTTACGGGATTAGGAAATCCACGAGTGCCTCGGGAGATGTACTGACATTTAGAAAATCAAGATAGGCAGAACGTAAAAACCCAGACTCTTCCATCAATATCATCTGCTGTATCAAGGAATCAAAAAAATGATTGACGTTTAAAATACCAACGGGTTGGTTGATCAAACCAAGTTGTTTCCAGGTTAGAATTTCTGCTAACTCATCCAGTGTTCCCCAACCACCGGGAATAGCAATGAATGCATCAGAAAGATCAGCCATCCGCTTTTTCCTTTCATGCATAGAAGACACGACCTCCAGTCGGGTAAGTCCCGCATGACCTACTTCTCGATTAAGCAAGAACTCTGGTATTACACCAATAACGTTCCCATTATGTTGAAGCACCGTGTCGGCCAAAATACCCATCAGCCCAACATTGCCACCGCCATAAATAAGGGTAATGTTTCGTTGCGCTAATACAATACCTAGTTTTCGGGCAGCATCTGCAAAGATCGGATCACGACCGACTGAAGAGCCACAGAAAACACAAATGTTCATTTGTTGTTAAGTGCTGAGAACTCAGAACTTATTATCATGTTTATTTTTGCTTATCATTTTGTTGGGAATAATCCATGGACAAAGAATAGCAAGAATGAAAAGCGCAATAACAACCCAGAAAGGCCACCAAGATAAATCCATAATAATTTTATTTAACGAGGGGTAAAAATAGATTCTATTCTATAATTTTTTCAGAAAGAACTGAAATTAGTTTTAGGATAATTAACTTGTCGCGAGCCCAAATTGCATTATCATACATGAAGAAGTTTCTCATTATTTCCGGAATTGCTGTAGTTCTAATTCTCATTCTAGGTTTCCTTACTATGTTTTTCATCGGAAAACATACCAAATCCTTTAGCCCTGAAGAGGGAGTATCGTTTACTCAAAGGGATGTCACGATTAAGGTGCAATACTATAGACCCTATAAAAAAGGCCGCGAAATATTCGGAGGCCTTGTTCCTTACGGAAAAGTATGGCGTACTGGTGCCAATGAGGCAACTGTATTTGAAACAAGTAAGGATATACAGGTTGAGGGAAAGACTTTGCGAAAAGGAAAATACACCCTTTGGACAATACCCGAGCAGGAAAACTGGACCATTATTTTCAATACAGAAACGGGTCAATGGGGTGTTAACTTCGATGGCGAGGTAAACCGTGATCCCGATAAAGATGCCTTACAGGTTGTGGTTCATTCAGTAAAACAAGAACGTCAATTTGAGCAGTTCACAATCTCTTTTGAGAAAACTGGAGAAGAAGCTGAAATGGTTTTGATCTGGGATAAAACTTTAGTGGCTATCCCCATTACATTCTAGCTTTTCTACCTCGCTACAGCTTTAATCGTTAACTTTTTATTTTCTGGGAGAACAGCTTCAATGGCGTTTCCGAAATAAGTGAGCCGCGCTGCCTCAACGCCCTGTGAATTTAAATAGGTAATAATTGCTTTCGCTTGTTGAAGCGTACGATCATTGTTGTATCGTATTCGCACCATCGTTGTGTCACGTTTGTATAGTTGCCCCAACGTATCGATGTCATCAATTTGAGTTAAGATAGAATCGACCACTATTTCTGTAAGATCTGAACTTCTTCTAATAGAATCCTCTTCGTAGCCGCTCAGCAAAACCTGAATTTCAAACTTGAGAGCTGGATTTGCTTTTGCTATTCTTACTAATCTTTTGAGTTCGGCATCAGATGAAGCGTCCAGTTTGCTTGAGTTCGGTTCAAACTTTACCAGGTCCAATGGCATTTCATCTCCTGGTAATGGAGTCTTTAATGTGACGTTTACTTTTTCTCTCTGTTGAATTTTATCCGATCGTAAATCAAATTGCCTTGAGTAGTACGTCATGTTGCTTTGCTCAGGATCAATTGATAATTCGTACTTGGAGCCTTCCATTAAATAAAGCAGATAGCTACCATCAGCCAAAGGTCTTCCTGTGTAAACACGTTTGCTTGTATTCAAATCGATAACAGAAATGTAGGCTGGTGTTGCAGCATTATTACCATCGGTAATGCGCCCTTCCACTTTCATCATACCTCGTGGGCGAAGTTCATTTGGAATAAGAAACTCAACCAACTCGCTTATTTTTCGAGTGTTTAAAACATCTCTCAATAGATATCTACCCAAAGCAGAGACACTAACATATTGGTCATCTTTATCTGAATTGATATAATCTAATGGCACTGGGACCGCCCAACTTCCATCAATAAATTTTGTTTGATACAAATCCATACCACCTTTTGTGCTGCCCATGGTATTGGACGAAAATAATAACGTCTCTCCATCGGCCATGATGCGAGGTGTCTGAGAATTGCCTGTGTTGATTGATGATGGAAGTTCTTCGGGCTCCTCCCATTGATTGTTTGGTTTTTTGTTTGATCGAAAAATTTTGCAATCGCTGGCATTGTTCTGATCCATTTTTACACAACGCATAAAATAGATTGTGTTTCCATCGGTTGTAAAAGAAGCACACGCTTCATTTAACTTTGAATTGAGTGGCAACAAAATATTTTGAGGATCGGCCCAAGCGTTTCCTTTCAACTCGCTTGTAAAAATATCGTAACCTCCAATGGTAGGCGACTTTGCAGAGGAGTAGTACAATCTTTTTCCATCGGCACTCAATCCATATCCCCGAAGAAAAGTAATTCGATGGTTTATGTTTTTTGGAATTACCATTGGGGGTGACCAATCGCTTTCGCGGGATGTATAATTTAATGTAAGCGTTCCGTCTTCACCGCTATCCGAGATAAAAAGCAGAGCGTTTCCATCGTGGCTCATGTAAGGCGCATAAAGGTTTAGCGAAGGATGATTGATCGAACTGGGAAGCCGTCTGGTTTTGGCCTGTGAAAAAGATCCCGTGTAGAAAAGAAAAAAAAGAAGACCGAGCGAAACAATTTTTTTCATAAGGATCTGAAATTTGAAGAATCTAGGCAGCACAATTTACGATCTACAATTATAATTCCATCATTCAAATTGAACGCCATAACTCCTGCTTCGCAAATTGGAAGGGAAATAATTTCAGATTTTTAGTTGGCGCATCAGGTTTTTCGGGTTTGCAGTGTACCTTAGCTTGACAATTAATTGATATTCACTTCATCTATGATTCAGGTAATTCCTTCTATCGCGATTCGAAAAGGCAAGGTTGTAAAGATGCGGAAGGGCGATCAGTCCAGCGAAAAAGCGTATGATGAAAATCCACTTGATCTGGCCAGACGATTCCAAGATCACGGAATAGAAGTGGTTCACCTTGTTGATTTAGATGGTGCGGAGAAAGGTAGCCCAGCGAACTGGCATGTGTTGGAAACTCTTGCGGGTCACACCGATCTTAAGATTGATTTTACTGGCGGTATTTCTACTGATGGCGACATTAGTAAAGCGTATGAATATGGAGCGGATTACATTACCGCTGCCAGTCTTGCCGTTACCAATCCGGAGCTTTTTGCTTCTTGGATTGTATCCTACGGTCGCGAGAAAATGACATTGGGTGCCGATGTGGTTGATATTAAATCAAAGCAACTTTTATTCAGAGGTTGGCAACAGAAGGCAGGCCTTACTTTGTTCGACCATGTGGAATACTTTTATTCACGCGGTTTGAAATATGTTAAGTCAACCGATGTTTCACGCGATGGTGTATTAGAAGGACCCGCGTTTGATTTCTATCAGGAAATAATAACAGCCTTTCCTGAAATTTGTGTATTGGCCAGTGGGGGAGTGCGCGGTGTAGACGACATTAAGCGTTTAAATGAAATGGGAATTTTTGCTGTAATTTTTGGCAAAGCCTATTACGAAGGAATATTAAAACTAAAAGACTTAGAACAGTTTTTAGTGAAGAAAGAAGCATAAAGAAAAACCCGAATAGTCTCGGGTTTTTTATTTACATACTGTTGAAGAGAACTACTTAACGGTGATATCAAATCTCAAATCAATGTCTGTTTCTCCATCACTTGATGTTGATGTTGCTGACTTGACATCGGGTTGATGTTTTAGCAGAAGGGTAAATGTTCCTGATGAAGCAACATCTGTAGTCATCCATGAAGATGATAAACCTAATGGCAATTCATTTACATCTTTATCAATGTAATTTACTGGATCGCTTCGATTGTCAATATTTCCATTTCCTGTTGGGTTAGAGAAAACATTATTTGTCCAAGCAAAGAAAAATTGATGTTCATGTCCTTCTTTCGCTATCTCATTTCCAATATTATATTCAGGATCTGTAGGAGCTGCAAGGTTGTTTAGAATTTCAAACGTGAGGGTGTAGGTAACATTTTTTGCCAGGCTAATTGGATCTTTCACTGTAATGTTTCCAGATCCTAATCCATCTGGATCTGTTGCAGTTGTAGTTACAATTGTTCCACCTCCTACTGGAGTGAAAATGAGTTCCACGCTTGAAATGAATTCAGGCACGTCTTGTTTTACGGGGTCTTCATTGCCACAACCTGTTGTTGACGCCAGTGAAATCATCGCGAAAATGCTTGCGAAGAGTTTGGTCTTTTTTGATTCGAGCTTGTTCATAGTTTGTTTATTAATGCAACATAGTTGCAAATATAGAAGTTTAATTGAAACTTCAACTTGCTGATGAAAGAAGCTTAGAAACTATAATTAATGGCCAAAGAAATATTGCGCCCCACATCATCAGCAAAATATCGCATGCGGTTGGTGTATTCGCGGTAGCTGGTGTCGAGTATGTTTGTAACGCTCAATTTAAAATCCAGCCGAGATGTGTTAATGGGATAAGAGATGCCCGTACTTATATTCCAGAGGTAATAACCATCTGGAGCAAGAGCAAAATCAAATGGAGGTAAAGTTTCTGCGGCCTCTTCAGCCACTATAATTTCCTCTATACTTTTTTTCACAGGAGCGCGGTTTTGCTTCGCGGTGTACTTCACTTTCGATTCCACGTAAAATGATTTCCATTTATTGAGTTGAGCTTGTTCAAACCGTGCGCTTAATTCAAAATGATTAGAAGGAATGAAATAGAGGAACGTATTATTCTTTTCATCAGCCGCTCGAAGCAACGAACTCTTTGCACCGAGTTTTAACTTTTTTATTACGTGGTATTGAAGTGATAAATCAAATCCTAAAAAAGAGGCATCCGTTTGTCTGTAACGAAAGTAAGGAGTGGGTCCCGTAAAGGTTGTAGTCACTCCGGTAGGTTTAAGATAGATGTAATTTGAAATGTAATTGTAGTAAGCCGTTGCTTCGAGTTGAAGTTTATCGGAGTTGTATTGATATGTATTTACCCACTTCAGTGCTTTTTCATTTTTGAAATCGGATTGTTTAATATCAATTATGTTCGTGCTATCATCTAATAACAAGCCATACTCTACCGCAGCGGCACTTTGATGTCGGCCGAAACTGTATAACTCTGCAACATGAGGAGGCCGCCATGCACTGGCAAGTGAAGTACTATACGTTCCATTCTTATAAAGTTTTCGTGTTGCTCCAAGGGTTAGACTTGCATTGTGAAATTTTAAGGTGCTTCTATATAATGTGTTTTTAAAATCGTATCCAACAACTTTTGAATGACGATAATCATAGCGAATACCTCCATCTAAAATCCATTTCTTTATGTTGATTTTTTCAATCGCGTAAACGCCAAGTGTATTACTGTTAAAATTGGGAATGAACGGAATTCGGAATGTACCATCAACGTTATTATTATCCTGAAGTATACCATTAATACCAATGCAGCGAACGGTTTTTTCTTTACTCTTCTCCCATTCCATGTCAATGGTGTGTGTTATTAATTTCAAGTCTATAGAAGGAATATTATATAGATTACCTTTCCGAACATCGAACTCTTTGCGCCTATTCATTTGCAATCCATATTGAATGGTGTATTCATTGTTACGTATGCGTTTGTGTGCATTGAGCTTTAACAGATCATGATTTACTTCTTGATGAGGATTAACGATATCGTATGTAAAATCCGTTGTGTACTGAGGAGGTTCTCGTTCAAGCGCGTTGTTAAGATCTGAAATACTCTCAACAGAAGAGCCGCGTAGAATTCCAATCTTTGTTTTGAAATGGCTATAAAAAATTTCGATGCCTGCGTTTTCGTTATGATATCCAGTCGCTAAAGAATAATTCAATTCATTGTATCCGGTGTTCGATAGATTGTAGTCAGGTGCGTGGAAGTCCCCTGATTTTTTTCCAGTGCCTTGAACACGCCATCCAAAACCTTTTAATTTTTTTATGCCACCCTCCAACATTCCTGAAACCGTGCCTGATCGTCCGTTTGATTGTCCTATTAAATTAAGTTCGCCACCTAATGTATTTGTTGTTGGTAAATCCGGAGGATTAATGATGACCACTCCACCCAATGCATCCGTTCCGTATTTAATTGCGCCTGCATCTTTTATTACAATAATATTCGAAGCAATAAAAGGATCGATTTCAGGTGCATGTTCTGCGCCCCATTGTTGTCCTTCCTGACGAATGCCATTGTTTAATATTAATATCCGCTGACTGTGTACTCCGTGAATAACAGGTTTAAAAATGGAAGGTCCGGTCTGAATGCTGGCAACGCCAGGAAGTTCTTTCAAGGATTCACCTAACGACCTTCCCTTTGTTTCTTCAAGTGAAGTTCCTGAAAGTGTGCTGTACGTTTGTGTCTGCTCTACGTGTTTAAGTCGATCAGCAATCACAACTTCCTCTAAGATTTGCTCGCTTTCTGTTAGAACGATATCAATTGAAATAGACTTGTCAATCTTTAGTAAAATTGTTTTATCGGTGTAACCCAAATACTTTATTTCGATTTTGTATTTGCCCTTGCATAGATTTCTGATTTCAAATGTGCCATCAGCATTAGCGACTACACCCGTGTTAAAATCAATCAGCGATATGGTGGCTCCTGATAAAATTAACCCGCTTGGTGAAATGACTTTCCCGGAAACGGTAAAATCACAACTCTCTTGAGCCCTTATTTGAGGCAAGGAGGTAGTTATTAAAATAAGTGAGAGAAGAATTGTTTTCAAGTTATTGCAACAAGGTTGCAATATAGCAATTGTAATGTTATTGAGGAATTAATCTACAATGTCCTGAAGTTTATACTTCTGAATAATGTAGTAGAGGAAATTGAATGAAAGGATGGAGTCGTCTGAAGATTGCTTGGAGTCAGGTTTTGAATTTTCAGCGGCAGGTTTGGCAGGACGCTGTATAACTAATTTAGTGGCTAACGTGGCAGAGTCTTTTGATATGGTTGAGGGCTGAGTTTTGTGATGGTGATCGAGTTGCTCTGTAGGAGAATATGCCGGTTCTCTTTCTTTCTCATCATTACCTTCATATGTATCTGCGGGGTCTGCGTCTTGCGCGTGCACCTGCTCAACGCTGATTAGCGAATAAACGATTAAAGAGAAGGCGAATAAGATTCGAATAAGTTTAGGCTTCATGCGTAATCTCGAAACTTTCTAAACGGCAAAGAAATAGTATTTGTTTCTGAAAAGTACAGAATTAAAGGACTATTGCCATTTTTTTAACAAAATCCTTAATTGAAATTCGCTAGATGTGCGCTATTTTACATTTTAATGGCTGATTCAATTAATCAGAAGGCTTGTTACAATGGATTTAATATTTGATGCGTTTTTAAAAGTTGATTTGCGAGCCGGAACGATTGTAAAAGCCGAGCCTTTTCCGGAGGCAAAGAAACCAGCTATTAAGCGTTGGATCGAGCTCGGTGAATTGGGCATAAAAAAATCGAGCGCACAGATCACTCAGCATTATCAACCTGAAGAATTAATAGGTAAGCAAGTTATTTGTGTTGTTAATTTTGCTCCACGACAGATTGCTACTTTCGTTTCGGAAGTCTTGGTGACGGGTTTCCCGGATGAAAATGGTCATGTTGTTTTATGTGGTGTCGATAAAAATGTGCCCAACGGCTCGCGCCTTTATTAATGATGATAAATTTTTCGCTGCTTGAAGAAATTACGAAAGGCAAAATCATTTCCATTGCCGGAAATAGTCTAATCAAAACACTTTCTATCGATAGTCGGAAAGCCACTGCAGATGAAGGCACGCTTTTCTTCGC
>JBKJOF010000151.1:0-54770 GCA_046595655.1 Chryseolinea sp.
TATCGCCACCTGAAAATAATTATTAACAGCACCAATCACTTCATACTGTACATAGTACGATTTGGTGTAGTGTTCAAATGCCAGAAACTCATGGTTGGGAACATTGAATTCATCAAAGATCAGAATATCGCCTTTCTTTAAATGACGATGAAGAGAGGTGAGCACAAATAAAGTAGATGAAAATAAATCGGCATCGAGATGAATAATCTTTCGATTGGCGGAATTGAATTTGTTGCTGTCTAAAAAATTAAATAAAGTTTCCTGAAATAACCCTTTAAAGAATTCGTGTCGCTCATCGTTTAATTCCGGAACGCCAAACGACATTGCACCTTTTGAGAACGTTCCCCATTTTTCAGGCAAACCTTCGAAGGTATCAAATCCATAAAAGCGGGAATCCTGATTTTTATTCTTGTTGATCCACCATTGAAAGGATGATCCTTTGGCAACACCAAACTCCAGGTAATCAACCGAAGTTTGATCTAATCCTTCTGTCTTAGACACGTGTTCATACAAACGGTAACGCAAGCCGTAGTCGCGTGATGGCTTATAGAAATCATTAAAGGGTATGCCATTACCTTTCGTCACAGTCCATCGGGAAAGTTTTATCGTATTGGATGCTAACTGAAGCGGCTCCGCTAAAAAGTTGAGCCAAAGCCCTGGGCGTAGAAACAGGATAAAACTTTTAATGAAGGCGTTTAATTTTCTCATGGCATTTTGGAACGGCAAAAGAGCAAAAAACTTTTTACAGTGCCACACCATTGGTTAATTTTGCCCAAATTCGTGCGCTCAAAACATCAATCCTTTTGTTTTACTCCTTCATAATACCTGCTTTTAATCGCCCGGACGAAATCCGTGAGTTGCTGGAAAGTTTCTCAAAGCTTGAACTACCAACAAATGGATTTCAGGGATTTGAGGTCATCATTGCGGATGGAAGCCCGACTTTAATATTGGCGGAGGTCATTCAATCTTTTCAATCGAAAGTTGACGTTAAGCATTTGCACAGACCGAAGTTGGGAATAAGTCCAGCGCGAAATCTTGGGGCCGAACACTCGAAAGGCGATTACCTTATTTTTTTGGATTCGGATGTGATCTTACCAAAGGAATATTTAACGTCTCTTCATTTTACTTTATCGAATGAAAAAATAGATGAGTTCGGTGGTCCGGATGCAGCGCACACTTCTTTTACGAATGTGCAAAAGGCAATCAGTTTTGCAATGACATCGTATCTAACTACGGGTGGAATTCGAGGAGGCAAGAAGCAGATTCACCAATACAATCCACGCGGATTTAACATGGGTATTCGCAAAGAAGTATTTCAAAAAATGAAAGGCTTCTCATCCATGACTTGTGGTGAAGATATTGAGCTTAGCATCCGCGTTGTGAATGACCACTACAAGGTCAAACTGATTCCAGACGCTTATGTGTTCCATAAGAGAAGAACAAATTTCAAAAGTTTTTTCCGGCAGGTATTTCGTTTCGGTGCAGCCCGCATCAATATTTTTTATCGCCACCGTAGCGAATTGAAAATCACGCATCTCTTTCCAAGTGCTTTTTTAATTTTTTTATTCGTAGGATTTTCAACTGCTTTATTCAGTCTCGCTTTGTTCAAGATATTTCTTGTGGTCATTGGTATTTACTACTCCGCTATTTTTGTTCTCTCCACTGTTCAAGAGAAAAGTATTGTAGTAGGATTGCTCAGCATCATTGCGTCCACTTGCCAGTTGTGTGGATATGGTTCCGGATTATTATCGAATGCGTTTGCTGTTTTTGTTCAAGGCAAGAGAGAAGGACTTGAGTTAGGAGCAAGCAAGTAGTTTTAATCAAGTCTTTTTGCTTTTAACTATCTTAAACCTCACCGGATTTTTCCAGAGTTTTCTTTTCCAGGTCTGTAGTTAATATGAAGTTTGTTGTTTTTATTTTTTCTAACAACGGTTTATAAATATTACGTATCCAGATAATTGGGTGCATTTTAAATTGACGCAATGAAACTGTGCTGCTGGGTTAAAGCCCCTACAATATTATTGCTGTTAACCACGCACTTAAGTGCGTGGTTATTCAAACTTTCTCTTGATGGACTTTAGTCCAAGCCGACAATTTGAATTGCACCCGATAATTTTGCGTCTATTAATTATTTGTTTCGTTCTGTTTTGGGGTTGAATGATTTCAAACCAGTCAGTTAAATCCATATTAAATTCTTCACTAATCTCTTTAGTGATGGTAATTTTTCCGAATAGTTTATTCAATAAATGAAGTGCGCCTATTTTGTGCAGAAGAATAGGCAACTGGTATTAGATAAAGATTCTTAGTAGGTGCTTGAATTATTTCACTCGTGCATCGTACGTGCCGCCCATCGAAGTATTATCACCATGTAATCTGCGCATTACCTCTTTTTTAATGACGTTGAAAACAACCATGTGAATGTCTTCAGCAACTTCCATATCTAACGCAACAGAGTGAACAGATATGTCGGCAATCTCTTTAATCTTTCCGCCTTTGTATCCACAGAAGGCAACGGTTTGAACTCCTTGCTCTTGTGCATACTTCATAGCCTTCACTACATTAACCGAATTACCTGAACCGGAAATACCAACAACCAAATCTCCAGGCTGCATAAAGTTTTTGAGTTGTTCAATAAAAATTTCATCGTATGAAAGATCATTCGCGATTGCCATCAACGCAGGAAGATTGTCTACAAGACTCATTACCCTGAATCGTTTTTCTAATCCATAAGAAGCTCCCTTTACAAGATCTCCACAGGCATGAGTTGCCGATGCAGCACTTCCACCATTTCCAAAAATGTAAATGGTTTTGCCGGCATCATACACGCGCATAAAAGCGTCAATTGTTTTCTCGATCTCCGCGCGATCCAATTTATCAATAGTATCTTTTACAAGCGCGAGATAATTTTCTATCGTGGTTTGTGTGTTATTCATCGGAGTAGTGAATTAGTTTGCTGCCTTCCTGATCAAATTTAAAATCGAACTGGCGCAGTGGTTTTAATGATGTAATTAATTTTTGTTGCAGATGGACCGGACAATAGAATAACAAGAAACCTCCACCACCAGCACCTAATAATTTTCCTCCCAATGCTCCGTTGTTCATTGCCGTTTCATACGCAAGATCAATTGTTGGATTTGAAATACCGGAAGCAAGTTGTTTTTTTAGTATCCAGTTCTCGTGCAATACCTTTCCGAAATCTGCGAGGTTTCCATCTTCAACAGACTTCTTTGTATCATAAACAAGCGACACCATTTTTTTAAGAATGGTAAACTTATCTTCGTGTGCAATATTCTTTTTTTGTTCAGCTAAAATATTAGAAGCGCTGCGTTGATCGCCTGTATAAAACATCAACAGATTATGTTGCAAGGCCGATAGGATTTCGGTTGAGGTATCTACCGGTGTTACCTTTACAGACCCTGACATTTCAAACTCAATCAAATTTAAGCCGCCAATCGCTGTAGCATATTGATCTTGCTTGCCGATTGGTTCATTCAATAAATCGATTTCAACATGACACGCTTCTGCAGCGAGTTGTTCTTTGTTGGATGGTTTTTTATTGATGAGATGGAGGTTGTGTAAAACGCCAACCGTAAAAGCAGACGATGAACCTAAGCCTGTGCCGGAAGGTACATCAGCAATGGAACTGAATTCCAATCCGCCTCTAACGTTGTATTTCTTCAAGACAGTTCGAAGAATGGGATGTTGTAATTCTTCGGATTGCGAAACCGTTTCTGTTTTCGAATACTTTACTCTGATCTTATCCTCTTCAAAAAATTTATGCGAAGAAATGTACATGTATTTGTTGATGGACGTGCTGATGACCGCACCGGTGTGGCGCGTGTAAAAGCTTTCCATGTCAGATCCACCGCCTACAAAACTGATTCGGAATGGGGTACGGGTTATAATCAACTGTTCAGAAATTAATTTTGCGGCAAGTTACAAGAAAGGCTCTATTTTAAGCTTTGAGATTGTGTAATAAAGTCAACGGCTTCAAGAACGTTTTCAAAAAGATAATCCGGCTGAAGTGTGCTTCCTTTCAGACCCTGTCCGGAGTGTACACCAATTGTTTTAACGCCTGCTGCTTTTCCCGCTGCGATGTCTCGTTCTGAATCACCAATCATAAACGATTCGGAAAGATCAATATTAAAATCGCGGGCTGCATCCAGCAACATTCCGGGCTTGGGTTTTCGGCAAGGACAATCAATTTTATAAACTGGGTTTTCGTCAGGAAATCCTTTGTCAGGATGATGAGGACAATAATACAGTGCGTCAAGTTTGGCGCGTTCGTTTCCTAGCAAAGTATCCAACTTGTTATGGATTATTTGCAATTCATCTTCCGTGCAAAGATTTCTGGCTACTACAGGTTGATTGGTAATGACGATGGCCAGAAAGTTCGACTGATTGATTTTTTTTATTGCAGCGGAGGTAAACGAAAAAAGCTCCAGCATCTCCGGTTTGGATATGTAGGCATGATCAACATTGAGCACACCATCACGATCCAGAAAAATGGCTTTTTGTTTATGCTTTAAATTGCGGGCTTCAATTTTTCCAGAGAGCAGATCGGCCGTTACTTGTTCCAGCCTGTCGGGTGTGCCCATGTCTTTCAGATATTCAGAAGTATTGTATCCGAACATCTTCACCTTGTTTACAATGTTGGGGAAAATATCTTTTCCGAAATCTGCTTTTTTTTCTTTCTCTAAAAAATAAAATACCTTTTTGGAGAAAATATACACTCCGGCATTCACCAGATTTCGATAATACCTTTCTGACTCGTGTGGTTTAGAATGAAATGAAGTAATCGCTGAATGTTGATCGACCTCAACAAGATCACTGTCATACGGATGATCATTTGGATGGAGTACGAGTGTACAATCACTTTTCTTTTCCTTATGAAAATCAATGAATCGTTGAAGATCCATGCTGAACATGACATCGCCATAAAGCACTAAAAAATCTCCCTCGATTTTGTCCTCAACTGCTTTTACACCACCTACTGTTCCAAGCGGTATTGATTCTTCGTAGTATGAAATCTTTACTCCCCATTTACTACCATCATGAAAATAATTTTGAATAGAGTCTTTAAGGTGATTCACCAATATGATAATATCAGTTACGCCAAACGCTCGAAGAAGTTCAATCTGATGTTCAAGAAGCGGCCTATCACCGATAGTCAACATGGGTTTGGCTACAAGCGCATTGATGGATTTTAATCGAGTGCCTTGCCCACCAGCAAGTATTACAGCCTGCATTATTTTTTAATTTTATAGATCACACCCAAAGATACATTACCCACATTGATTCAATTATTAAAACTTATAGCCAGACATTTTACTTTGTTTTCTCAAAGAACGATTTAAATCATACACTCGCTCGTAATCGAATTAGTTGGATCAAAGGGTTTGAATAGGTTGAAAATTGTATATTTTTAAATGATTTTTGAGTAAAACCTTTACCATCCTTACATGAAGAAGTTCTACTATTTTGGTTTTATTGTCGGCTTGTTGGGCGTTTTTTGTCCTGCCTTTAGCCAGGTATCCAATGAATTGAAGCCTGGATATTATGTTGTGGTTAGTGCTTACGCGAAATCTCGTGAGAATGTAGCCCGCAATTATGTTGAGCTACTAAAGTTAAAAGGACATAAAGCGGAATATGGTTTTAACACCAGCCGCAATCTTTATTTTGCCTACCTCAGCTACTTCGATAATCTGAAAGCATCCTTACAAGAGATGCGCAATACACGAAGCAAGGGTGAGTTTGTGGAAGCTTGGGTTCGTGTAGTTCCAGGAGATATTACTCACGTTCCTGTTGTGACACAAGCACCAATACCTGCAGATGCAGCTAAACCATTAACCGAACCGATTTCAAAAGAGTCAACCAAAGCAGTTGCAAAAGAATCAAATGAATCAGCTTCTCAACCTGCAGATGAGGAGTCAGATCCTCCGATAATAGACAATCCAGAAATCAAGCAATACCCTGTGATGACATTGGGTAATACTGAAGTTTTCTTGAGTCTTTATAATGCAAGGAATAACAGGATTGTAGATGGTACAGTGGTTGTGGTAGATACTGACCGTGCAAAACAAATGACAAAAGTGAAGGGCAACGAGTATTTAGTCTTACCAGATCCGAAAAGTAAGTCAGGACAATTAACATTGATCTGCGAGGCGTTTGGATACCGTAAAGTGCAACAAGAAATAAACTATCCATTGCCATTGGCTGATACAGTAAAGGAATACATTGAATTAATGGGGACTACGCTGGTAATCAATTTTGATTTGATTCGATATCACAAAGGTGATATTTCAACTTTGTATAATGTTTACTTTTTTAATGACGCTTCTCTCATGCGTTCTGAATCGAAGTTTGAATTGAATAGCTTACTACAGATGATGCAGGAAAATCCGAAATATAAAATCCGTTTACATGGCCATACGAATGGAAATTATCACGGTAAAATTTTATCGATGGGACCCGATAAGAATTTGTTTTCGCTTGATGGAGCAAAGCAGAGCATTGGCTCAGCAAAGGATCTTTCTTACAACCGTGCCAATGCTATTAAAGAATATTTAGTGGTCAATGGAATTGATGCAAGCCGCATGGAAATTAAAGCATGGGGAGGGAAACGTTCTATCTACGACAAGCATAGCGTTAATGCACAAAAGAATGTGCGGGTTGAAGTAGAGATTTTAGAAGAGTAAGATTTACAAATTGAAATATTAAAAAGGAAGGCTTTAAATGAAAGCCTTCCTTTTTTTTTTCGTTATCAGTTTGATAAGGAGTATCGCACACCGGCAAATAATCGTATACCTTGATTGGGAGCGAAAACATAAGATGGATCAAATGTAAGTGCATTTGGATTATTAGTCGTAGGCACCACATTACCTGTATTGTCGAATCTTTGCGCATTCGGATTATTGGCGGTTGGAATTACATTTCCATTGCCATCGAATCGAACAAACTCCACCCCTTTATCGAACGGATCGTGTGAGCGTGCAATGCTGTTTTTTGGTGGAGTATAATTTAAAAGATTTTTCACACCTCCATAGATTGTCCATCGATCGTTGAACTGTTGTGTGAGTTGGATGTTTTGAATGCTCCACAATGGAGATTTTGCGGGACGAGGATCAAGCGCACCAAGAACAGGTAGGTTCATTGAACCATAAAGATTTCCGGTATAATCAATGCTGAGTTTTTTTGTTAGGGGATAAGATATAGACCATACTGCAGTATAATGTTCAGTAAGTAATTGCCGCGATTTTATTTCCTTTCCATTAGCATCATTTTGCACAGAGAATACATCCATTAAAGTACCTCCTGCAATAATTTTTAGTCCATTAGCGAAAGCAATATCAAAGTTGATTGAAACACCTTGTGATACAGCATGACCATTAAGGTTGGTGTAGATGATCTGGTTTTCGTTTGTGGTATAATCTGGAATAATCTTATTGTTAAAATAGGTATAGAATGCGGTGGCATCAATTCCCACAAAACCGTTTTGCATTACAATTTTCTTAACGTAGTTTATATTCGCATTCCACGAAGTTTCCGGCTTTAACGCTTCTTTGAAAACAACTTGTCGTGCTCCAGTAAGTGCAGCATGATCTTCAGTAAACACATTCGCTACCCGATATCCATTGCCCACACTCAGCCGCAGCACTTCACTTTTATTTTTCGAAGTCCATTTATAATTAACACGGGGCGTAAAAATATTTCCATGAATCGAATTGTGATCGTAACGCGCGCCAAGCAATAATTTGTTTTGCACATTTAGAGTGATTTCATCTTGTACAAATATGCCCGGCAACCAAATGGAAGAAGGTAGATTTGAGATTCCATCGGCTGATGCTGTCGCTGATGTGTTATCATCATACCAGGTGTAACGCAGGGCTGCACCCATTAACAAATCATGTGCTCCAAGAATTTTGTTCCAAGTAAGTTGCCCGAACGATATTTTTTGATCGGCATTGAAGGATGTTTTTCCATAATACGAATTCTGATTGTGACCGTTCATTGAAAAGCGGAAGATGATATTTTCTTTCAATGGTAGTTGATAAGCACCGAGCAATTCCCAGCGTTTGGTGTAAATACTTTCGGCATACAAACTATCTCCGCCCCGAAAATCTTTTGTCCAGTTCATGTTTCCGCCCCAGCGATCTTCGTAATTCATTCTTCCGGCCAATGTAAAAATGCGATTGTCTTTTCTATCGAAACTGATTTTATTGAAAATAGAAATCCGATTTTGTAGCGTGATGTCAGTAAATCCATCATCATTATGATCTACCGGATTTTGATAGTTGAAATAATTAATTCCAAAAAGAGATTGCGCCTGTTCGCCTACATTAAATTTCAATCCAATGTCTGTATTAAATTCACCCCATGAGGTGATGAACTGATCGATTGAAACATTGGCAGCCGTACTCGGTCTTTTAGTAATGACGTTAATCAATCCACCAACGGCTTCAGAACCATAAAGGGTGGAGGCAGGGCCTTTTACTATTTCTACGCGCTCGATTAAAGAGGAAGGTATTCCGGTTAAACCATAAACAGTGGAAAGTCCACTGACGATCGGCATACCGTCAATAAGAATCATGGTATAAGGACCTTCTAGTCCGTTGATGTGAATGTCTCCCGTGTTACAAACATTGCAATTGAGCTGAGGACGTACCCCATTTACGTTTGTGAGCGATTCGAATAAACTCGGTGCAGGGTTTTTTTGAAAGAAGGTAGGCGTATACACTTCAATAGGTACCGGACTATCCATCTTCGATACTTCTTTTAACGAACCCGAAACCACCATTACCTCTTGAAGTTGATTCACATCTTCTACTAAGGATATATTTAAACGAACCGGTTTGCTATCGAGGATGGCTACCGAAACTTGTTGGGTTGCATATCCGATTCCTGAAAATTGTAGTTGATATTTTCCGAAGGGAATATTGGAGATCTCGTATTTGCCATCGGCATCAGTTGTAGCGCCAATGTTTGTACCGATCAACACAATGTTTAAAAACTGAACTTGCTCAGTAACTGACGATACCTTGCCTGCAACCGAGCCTTGATTTTGTGCCATACCTGCAAACGCAAAAGAGCAGAGCATCAACAAAAACACACTTTTCATTCAGTTTTTATTTTAGAGTAGCAAACTTAATGTATTAGGTTATTGTAAACAAATTTTTAGACTAGTCTAAAATAATAGTTGAATACACTTGCCATCAAAGCAAAATTTGCTCGGCTCGATTGAAAATTCAATGATGGCTGGAACGAGAAGTATGTAACAGATAGGGTGATGAGAATCAGTGAATCAAGGCAAGCGACTATCTGAAAGGCATCCCTTAATGCAATTGATACTGCATGAACAAAACCAAGCAGGCAGAAGTTATCCATGTTAATATTAGAATCCTTTGCTATTTTGCGCCTTTAGATTGATAACTAACCCAGAAGTGCTACTATGATTACAGTCGGAAGCCACAGACTGTCGGCCGCAGATTTTGAAAAGGTACTCTACCACAAAGAGAAAATACAGTTGGATGACGCAGCTTCCAGGGAAGTGGAGCGAAGTTTTGAGTTTCTGAAAACGTATTCGCAGAATAAGATAATTTATGGAATTAACACTGGCTTTGGGCCCATGGCGCAGTATAAGATCAGCGAAGAAGATCAACGCCAGCTTCAGTTTAATTTAATTCGCAGTCATAGTTCAGGAGCAGGTCAACCCATTGCAGAAGATCTGGCTCGCGCTACGATGCTCGCTCGTTTAAATAGTTTGATGCAAGCCGCTTCTGGTGTGCATCCATCAACGGTTACTCTATTAAAGGATTTGTTGAACGAAAATATTACTGCGTGTATTTTCGAACGTGGAGGTGTTGGTGCCAGCGGTGATTTAGTTCAACTTGCTCACTTGGCGCTGAATTTACTCGGAGAAGGTGAAGTATTATCAGAAGGTAAATGGCAATCGGCAAAAGAAGCGTTTGCTAAGAAAAAAATTACACCGCTGGATATCCACATGCGTGAAGGTCTTGCGCTGATGAATGGAACGTCTGCCATGACGGGAATTGGTATGGCGAATATCATTCACGCTCAATACCTGTTGCGCATCTCGATCATTCTTTCAGCCATCACCAACGAGTTGATGAAATCGTTTGACGATCATTTCTCCTTCGAACTCAATCACGTAAAACATCACAAAGGTCAATCGAAAGTAGCAGAAGATATTCGCACGGTTCTGTCTGACAGTAAACTGATACGCAAGCGCCCCGATCATTTATATCATAAAAAAATTGAAGAGGCTGTGTTTACAGATAAGGTTCAGGAATACTATTCTTTACGTTGCGTACCGCAGATTCTTGGCCCAGTATACGATACAATATTAGAAGTAAGACAAGTATTGGAAGACGAGGTGAATTCCGCTAACGACAATCCTGTAATTGATCATGAGCGTGAGAACGTTTACCATGGAGGAAATTTTCATGGGGATTATGTTTCCCTTGCCATGGATAAATTAAAAATTGTGATAACTAAACTCACGATGTTGTCCGAACGCCAATTGAATTATTTATTGAACGATAAACTGAATCAGAAACTTCCTCCGTTTATAAACTTAGGAAAGTTAGGATTGAACTTCGGTTTGCAAGGGATGCAGTTTACGGCAACGTCAACCACGGCAGAAAACCAAACGCTTTCTTTTCCGATGTACCTTCATAGTATCTCGAATAACAACGACAATCAGGATATTGTGAGCATGGGTTGCAATGCAGCACTAATGACGAAACGAGTAATCGATAATAGTTTCGATGTGTTGGCTATTCAAACCCTGGCGCTTGTTCAGGCTATCGATTATTTAAAATGTCAATCTCGTCTTTCTACCTTTACACACAAATTGTACGAAGAGGTTCGTCAAATTGTAGGACCCATTGTTGAAGATCAACCTCGCTACAACGAGATACAAGCGATGAGAAAATATTTAGTCACATTGGGTTCAACAGTTAAGTTGTCGATTTAAAGTTCAAAGTTGGAAGTTCCAGGTTCAAAGTTCAAAGACTAAAGTCTAATTAAAATGAAATACGCATTAGTAACAGGCGGTTCGCGCGGCATTGGTCGCTCCATTTGTTTGAAGCTTGCCGAACAAGGATATAGTATTTTAATCAACTATAAGAGCAACGATGTTGCGGCTGCCAAAACCGCTGAACTTGCCGAAGAGAAAGGGGTAAAAACGGAATTGCTGAAGTTTGATGTTTCCGACAAAACACAAGTTGATCTGGTATTGGGCGGATGGATCGAAAACAATAAAGACAAAGAAATAGAAGTGTTGATCAACAACGCAGGTATTCGCGAAGATGCCTTGATGATCTGGATGACAGATGAACAATGGAAGAACGTGCTCGGGTCAAGTCTCGATGCATTTTATTATGTAACACGCCAGGTAATCAATAGCATGTTGGTGAAACGCTATGGCAGAATTGTAAGTGTCGTTTCCCTTTCGGGATTAAAAGGCATGCCCGGTCAGGTAAATTATTCTGCAGCCAAAGCGGGTGTAATTGGCGCGACAAAAGCATTGGCGCAAGAAGTGGCCAGAAGAGGGATTACAGTAAATGCAGTTGCTCCAGGTTTTATCCGCACGGATATGACTCAGGATTTAAATGAAAAAGATTTGAAAGGCCTCATCCCCATGCAACGCTTTGGCGAACCAGATGAGGTGGCTGATGCTGTTGTATTTCTTGCCTCACCGAAAGCATCTTACATTACGGCCAATGTTCTTTCCATTAATGGAGGACTTTATTCTTAATCGCTTTTCTGATTACGTGACATATTTTTATTTCGCCTTCAAGTTGAAGTCGTAAGAAATTTTATGCTCGACACTAACATTTGTATGCAGCACATCACAAAGCAATTCTTCATTTCAAAACCAGTTGTTTTCGATTTTATGATTAGAAAATTTATTTTTGCACCTTGATAGAAAGTATGCTAGGCTTTAGAGCATGACTTCATTCAACTTATAGCTGGTATAAATGGAAAGAGTTGTTATTACAGGACTGGGTATTTACTCCTGCATCGGTAAAGATCTGGCAGAAGTCAGGCAATCCCTTTACGATGGAAAATCCGGTATTACCCTCGATATGTCCCGAAAAGAAATGGGCTACCGATCAGGCCTTACGGGATTTGTAGAGCGCCCTGCATTAAAAGGTGTGCTCGATAGAAGAGCTCGAGTAATGTTGCCAGAGCAAGGCGAATACGCTTTTATGTCTACTACCGAAGCGTTACAAAATGCTGGCTTAAGTCAGGATTACATCGACCAAAATGAAATCGGGATTATTTTTGGCAACGACAGTTCGGCTCAATCTGTAATTGAAGCCATCGATATTATTCGCGATAAAAAAGATACGATGATGGTGGGCTCGGGTTCAGTCTTTCAAGTATTGAATTCTACCGTTAATATGAACCTCGCCACCATATTTAGATTAAAGGGCGTAAACTTTACTGTTAGCGCTGCGTGTGCAAGTGGCTCTCATTCCATTGGTCTTGCTTACATGTTTATTCGAAATGGCATGCAAGACTGTATTATATGTGGAGGCGCACAAGAAACAAATAAGTATTCGATGGGAAATTTTGATGCCTTGGGTGCATTTTCTATTCGTGAACATAATCCTGCAGCAGCATCACGACCCTTCGATAAGAATCGTGACGGACTGGTGCCAAGCGGTGGAGCCGCCACTGTAGTGGTGGAGAGCCTCAGTTCCGCAAAGAGGCGAGGGGCAAAAATCCTAGGAGAGGTAATTGGTTACGGTTTTTCCTCAAATGGCGGGCATATTTCGAATCCAAGTGTTCACGGCCCGGCTCGTTCCCTGCGAATGGCCATGAAATCTTCCGGATTGTCAGCAAACGAAATTGATTATATAAATGCTCACGCTACTTCAACCCCGGCTGGCGACACCAGCGAAGCAAAAGCTATTTATGATGTTTTTGGTGACGCATTTACCCCTGTAAGCTCTACTAAATCGATGACAGGACACGAATGCTGGATGGCCGGAGCGAGCGAAATAGTGTACTCTTTGCTTATGATGGAGAATGGTTTCATTGCTCCCAACATCAATTTTGAGACGCCCGATGAAGATTCTGCCAAATTGAATATCATTGCGAAAACAATGAATAAGAATATTGACGTATTTTTGTCGAACTCCTTCGGTTTTGGAGGAACAAATTCTACTTTGATTGTTAAGAAATGGAAACAATAGTGATGGATAGATCAGCGACTGTAGAGAAAATCAATGGTTTTTTGATGGAGGAGTTTGAAGTTGAACAGGGGAAGATATCCCCCGAAGCGAACTTGCGCGAAACACTCGAGCTAGACAGTTTAGATTATATTGATCTGGTTGTGGTAATCGAAAATAATTTTGGATTTAAGGTAAAAGCGGAAGATTTCGCAGCCATCGTTACATTCCAAAATTTCTATGACTACGTAATCGGTCGCTTGGAAGGTAAAGCGGCTGCTTAGATTATGCCGCAGTGGCAAGGTAAATCGAAGGGCACAGTACTGGGTTATCAAATCTTTGTTTTCATTTGTAAACATCTTGGTGTTTACCCTGCCTATTTCATTCTCCGTTTTGTAGCCTGTTATTATTTTCTGTTTTCTTGGAATTCTTCAAGACAAACCTACAGCTATTTTCGAAATCGGCTTAAGTTCGGATCGTTCAGTTCGCTCATAAGGCTCTATCAAAATTATTATGTCTTTGGCCAGACTCTGCTCGATAAGTTCATTATCATGGCTGGCATTCCAAACAAGTTTACCTTTCATCAGGATGGAAGCGAGAATTTGGTAAAGATGATGCAGGGTGGAAAGGGTGGCATCTTAATAAGTGCCCACATTGGGAGTTGGGAAGCAGCCGGACACCTTCTAAAAAATAATCTTAATGTTCATGTTAATGTGGTAATGTATGATGGCGAGCACGAACGCATTAAAAATTATTTGGGCAAACAAACCGGTGGACCTAACTTCAGCATCATCCTGATCAAGAATGATATGTCGCATGTATATGCTATTGGCGATGCATTGCAACGAAACGAATTAATCTGTCTTCATGCCGATCGATTTTTAAAAGGCAACAAAACAACATCGATTGATTTTTTGGGCGAACCAGCCTCGTTTCCAATTGGGCCATTTTTATTGGCGGCAAGCTTCCGCGCTCCAGTTACATTAGTATTTGCCTTTAAGGAAACCACCACTCACTATCATTTCTTCAGTAGCGAATTAATGATTCGCGAAGAGCAGGAACCAAAAGACAAATTCATCTCACGGATGATGAATACCTTTGTTCAAGACATGGAGCGGAAAATCAGAATTTATCCACTACAGTGGTTTAATTATTATAACTTTTGGGAAAAGTAATGTTGGTTCATCGTCACGATATTATACAATACATTCCTCAGCGCGATCCCATTGTGATGGTACACGAGTTGATGGAAGCAAACGAAGAACAAGCTTCAACTGGGTTTACTGTTGAATCAGGAAATGTATTTCTCTCGAACGGATATTTAGCAGAACCAGGATTGATAGAGAACATTGCGCAAACCGCAGCCTTGCACGCAGGATATTATTGCATGCAACATAATATACCTGTGCCCATTGGATACATCGCTGCTGTTAAAAATTTAAAGATCAATCAACTACCGAAAGAAAATTCAAAAATTGAAACAAAAGTGAGGGTGACGAATAAGGTGTTAGATGTAACGGTTGTAGAAGGTACAATTGAACAAGATGGAAAATTAATATGCTCATGTGAAATGAGAATATTTACAAGAACACAATCTTAAACTGCTCGGTATATGAAAATCAATCTAGTTATTGCATTGCTCATCATGAGTTCTCTTACCCTGAGTGCACAAAGCAGAAGCGATATTTTCGATTCAAAAACCGAAATCACATGGTTGGGCAATGACTTCAGTGGGCTGAAATTAATTGGTGATCGCGAGCGTCTTGGTTCTGAATCCGACATCCTGCGTTTAATGGAGGAGTGGAATGATATAATGGTTACGGAAGCAGGTAGAAAGTTTAACATCGCATTAGCAACCGATAGAAAAACAGTTGTAACTAAAATTGATGTAACGAAAGAACACAATGCGGAGCTTGATGTAATTTCCATGTATTCTGACGATAAGAAAGACTATATCCATTTAACAAAAGAAGGTGTAGGAGAAATTGTTTCCGGTTACGACTTTAAAGGATTGACAGGTATCGGCTTGATGTTTAACGTAGAGAGTTTCAGCAAGCTTAATGGAGAAGCTGCGGCATGGGTTACGTTCATAAATATGGAAACGAAAGAGGTGTTGCTTACCGAGCGAGTGATTGGACATCCGGGAGGAGGGGGCATGAGAAATTATTGGGCAAACGCTATAGCAGAAATTATAGACCGGATGATTAAGAAAGAGTTTGAACTGTGGCGTAAAAAATCCTCGTAGTCATAATGGCATTTCCACAAAATGAAAAGGATACAACGGACTTGATGACACAGGTTACACCCAAATCGTTAACCCATCGAACAGAAATGAATGTGCGCTTCAACGAAGCCGATCCACTCGGCATTGTATGGCACGGTCATTACCTCCGTTACTTCGAAGATGGACGCGAAGATTTTGGGAAAACATATGGTCTGTCTTACCTCGATTTTTATCGACAAGGTATTGCCGTTCCTGTTATCTCGGTAGAATGTCAATACAAAAAACCACTTCGGTATGGCGATCAAATGATTATCGAAACAACATGTGTTGAGCTCATTTCGGCCAAGCTTCAGTTTGAGTATAAAATTTTTGATGCTGCGAATAACTCACTTGTAGCATACGGTTCAACCCTTCAGGTTTTTGTTGATGCGAAAACATTTGAACTCCAACTAACCAATTCTGATTTTTTTGAGAACTGGAAAAACAAATATTTAAAGTAGCATCATGAAGAAAGTATGGATGGCTGCTGATTGTGTCTTGTCTGGCCTTGGAACAACTACCGAAGAGAACTTTGCCAACATACAAAGAGGGCTTTCAGGTATCCATCAGATTCACGAAGATTCATTGAGTGCTGAACCTTTCTTTGCAAGTAGCATTCAGGATCTTACAGTAGAATCCGGGCAAACCCGATTTGAATCCATTTGTAGTCATGTTATTCGTCATTCGCTAAAAGGTCTCGCGCTCTCTGGCGAAAAAACAATTCTTATCCTCTCTACTACAAAAGGCAATATCAGTTTACTGGAAGAAGATAAAGCGGATCATCCACGCATCCATCTTCATGCAACGGCTGCCTGGCTTGCCGAGCAATTTAAGATCAGTCATCACTTAGTTGTTTCAAATGCATGCATCAGCGGACTGATGGCAATGATCGTAGCGAAACGATTGTTGCAAGATGATCAATACGATCATGCCATTGTTGTTGGCGCAGATGTCTTGAGCAAATTTGTAATCTCCGGCTTTCAAAGTTTGCAAGCGATAAGCAAAGAACTATGTAAGCCATTTGATGAAACCCGAGTGGGAATTAACTTGGGAGAATGTGCAGCAGCCACGATACTCACAACTCGACCGGAAATATTTCCTACAAAACCGACTATACTCATTGAGGGCGGAGGACTAAGTAATGACGCGAATCATATTTCTGGTCCATCGCGCACAGGAGAAGAATTGAGCTTTGCTATTCGCGAAGCGTTAGAAGAGGCTAACCTTAAAGTAAACGATATTGATTTTATCTGTGCACACGGAACAGCCACAATTTATAATGATGAGATGGAAGCCAAGGCTTTTAATTTGTTGAATATGTCAACCACTCCACTCAATAGCATGAAGGGATATTTTGGACATACGCTCGGAGCTGCGGGCATTGTTGAGTCCATCATGAGTGCCCAATCGTTGATTCATCAAGAGTTGATTGGCACGAAAGGTTTCGAAACGTTAGGTGTGTCAGTGCCACTCAATATTATTCAATCGCCTAAAAAAAAAGCAATCAAAACATGTCTTAAAACATCCTCAGGTTTTGGTGGATGTAATGCTGCATTAATTTTACAATATCATAATAATTAAACACTATGAATTTTTACGAACGCGATAAGTTATCCGCCATTCAGGCAAAGGAAGAAGCCCAACGAATCGCCTTTGCGCCTTTTGTTTTTCAAGCTACGCGTGTGTTGCGCGACAGCGGAATTTTAAAAGCAGTTGAATTGAGTAAGCAAGGATTAACCTTGGCTGAAATTGTTGAGAAGATAAATTTGCCAGAATATGGAATTCGCGTTTTAGTAGAAGCAGGTTTAGGAATTGGTTTATTTACCTTAAACAATGAACGCTATCAAACTACCAAAACTGCCTACTTCATTTTGAATGATGAACTGACACGCGTTAACATGGATTTCACTCAGGACGTTTGTTATCAGGCCATGTACTTTCTCGAAGATAGCATAAAGAATGAACGGCCGGAAGGTTTAAAAGTGCTTGGACCGTGGGCTACGTTTTATGAAGGTTTATCTAAGATACCAGAGAACGTAAGAAAGACTTGGCTCAACTTCGATCATTTTTATTCTGACCATGCATTCCCTGAAGTACTTCCAATCGTTTTTAAAAACAAACCGAAAACACTTTTAGATATTGGAGGCAACACAGGTAAATGGGCATTGCAGAGTTTTGCCTTCAACTCTGATGTTGCCATAACCATTATGGATCTTCCTGGTCAAATCGAAATGGCGAGAACAGAAATAACAAAAGCAGGTTATGGTAATCGAATTAGTTTTTTTGAAAGTGATATTCTGAAAGAAGAGAATCCCTTTCCAAAAGGATTTGATGCCATTTGGATGAGTCAGTTTCTCGATTGTTTTTCAGAAGCTCAAATCATTTCCATTCTGAATAGATGTCGCACCGCGCTCACACCGAATGGTTCGATTTATATCCTCGAAACGTTTTGGGATCGTCAACGTTTTCAGGCCTCTGCTTTTTCACTGCAACAGACTTCCTTATACTTTACCACCATCGCCAATGGCAACAGCCAGATGTACGATTCGAAAATTTTTATGAAATGTGTGGAAGCAGCAGGATTAAACATTCGAGAGGATATTGATTCCATCGGCATGGGTCACACCTTGCAGATTTGCAAGCCAAAGATGTGATGGCGTAAAGGTGTTAAACAACACTTCGATTTTGTTGAAGTAACGCGCTTTTCTTATTTCCAGAGAAAGGTAAAATGAGAATGATATAGTTCTGCTTTTTTTCTGTGAAGCAATACTTTACGGTAAATTTGTGTTTTCTTTTCCCATACAAATATGAAAGAGACGGTTGATGTATTGGTAATTGGAGCGGGGCCTGCGGGATCTATTTCTGCCGCCATGATTCAGAAGGCCGGATATTCTGTTCGGGTAGTTGAGCGCGAAAAATTTCCTCGATTTGTTATTGGTGAAAGCTTACTTCCTCGATGCATGGAAGTATTAGAAGATGCTGACTTACTCGAAGCCGTTAAGGCGAAAAACTTTCAACAGAAATTCGGAGCCAAGTTTGTAATGGGAGATAAAGCATCGGATTTTAATTTCACAGAACAATTTTCGAAAGGATGGTCGTGGACCTGGCAAGTGCCGCGCGCAGAATTTGATTTAGCGCTTGCAACAGAAGTTCAACGCAAAGGTGTGCCTATCGATTTTGAAACGACTGTTACCGCTATCCAAATAAATGATGATGGAAGTTCTGAAACTACGATTCAGCGAGCAGACAATACTGAAGACAAAATTTCAGCACGATACATTATTGATGCGAGTGGTTATGGTCGTGTAATTCCAAGGTTATTCAATTTAGATAAACCATCCAACCTCGATCCTCGCAAAGCAGTCTTCGCTCACGTTCAGGATATTCACCGCGGAGACTTTGATGAACCCAATCGGATTATCGCGGTGGTTTATGCTCCCGGAACATGGGTATGGATCATACCATTTTCCAACGGTGTTACCTCTGTTGGTTTTGTGGGAAGTTTTGATTTCTTTGATGGCATAGAAGGAGATCTGCAACAAAAATTCAAAACACTTATTGCAGGAAACGAATTTTTAAAAAAGCGTTTTGAAAATGTTCCCTTGGTCTTTGAACCCCGTAAGCTGGAATCGTGGTCTGCCACAACAGATACATTTTATGGAAATGGCTTTGTGCTAACGGGTAATGTAACTGAGTTTCTCGATCCCATTTTTTCTTCAGGAGTTATGTTTGCCACGGTGTCCAGCCATTTGGCTAGTAAATTGGTGGTAAGAAAATTAAAAGGTGAGGACGTAGACTGGGAACAGGAATATACCAAGTTCATTAGACAAGGCGTAGATACATTTCGCACATTTGTTATGGCTTGGTATGACGGCACCTTGAATACAATTTTCTTTGCAAAGAATCCTGACATGGAAGTGAAGAGAAAAATTTGCTCTGTACTGGCAGGCTATGTTTGGGATATGGAAAACCCATTTGTAAGCGATCATGGAACGGTGCTAAATAAATTAGCGCGAACCATTCGGGCGCAAGAAAAACTGGCTATGTTTTCATAAGTTTAGTTTCGTGTACATAACTTCCTATTGCCATATCCGCCAACAAACACTCCGCTATAATGGTGAGGTGATTCATAAAAACAGTCAGGGCAATCTCGATTCATTTTTAATAGATGCTTTTCAATCGCTGAAGATGGACTATCCAAAATTTTATAAAATGGATCGGCTAGCGAAGTTAGGTTTGTTGGCCAGCGAACTTTTAATTAAGGGTAGCTCGACTAAACAGGATTATCATCCCAATCAAATTGCTGTCATACTATCGAATGCCCATGCCAGTTTGGACACGGATGTGCGTTACCTGGAATCGACAAAGACGATGGCCAGTCCTTCGCTGTTTGTGTATACCTTATCCAATATTGTAGCAGGTGAAATCTGCATTCGGCATGGTTTGAAAGGTGAGAATGCGTTCTTCGTTCAGGCCAGTTTCGATTCTAATTTCATGGCTCAATACGTAAATCAATTGCTGGCGGAAACAAAAACTGAAATGTGTTTGGCAGGATGGGTAGATGTAATGGGCGAGCACCACGATGTTTTCTTATATTTGGCGGAGAAAAAAAGAAACGGGAACGCGCAGGAGCATACCGGGGAAGAACTTCAAAAACTTTATCAGTCGAACTATGGATCAGTTGATCTCCAACCTTAAAACACAAATCATCGAGTCGCTTAATTTAAAGCACCTCAAACCAGAAGATATTGGTGATGATCAGCCCTTATTCGTGGATGGTCTCGGACTTGATTCAATCGATGCTCTCGAGTTGATTGTGCTGCTGCAGCAATACTACAATATCAAACTTGCCAATCCCCAAGATGGACCACAGATTTTCAAATCAGTGAAGACCATGGCAGAATTTATTAAAGCCAACCAAACAGTTTAGTAGCCTTGAAGGGCCGCATATATGTAGCCGGTGCAGGTGTTATTTCGGCCATTGGAAATTCAGTGTCTGAGTCATTTGAATCGCTCAAGCATGAACGGATGGGCATTGATCACATTACCTTATTTGATTCTGTTCATAAAGGAATTCTTCCCGTTGGCGAAGTAAAGTATTCAAACGAAAGTCTTTCGGATAAATTGAAAGTGAAATCTGTTACGCGCACTGCTTTGCTCGGCATTCATGCAGCACGCGAAGCAGTTAAGAATTCAGGGCTCGATATCAAGCGCTGGAGAACAGGCTTAATCTCCGCCACAACGGTAGGAGGCATGGATCTCACTGAAAACTTCTTCCCTGATTTTTTAACGAACTCAAGCAAAGGCAAACTTCGCGATGTTGTTCATCACGCTTGTGGGCAGTCAACAGAATTGATTGCAGATGACCTGAACATAAACGGTTTTGTTTCCACGATCAATACAGCTTGTTCTTCTTCGGTGAATGCCATCATGTTGGGTTCGCGCATGATTGATCAAGGTATGTTAGATGTAGTGGTAGCGGGTGGAACAGATGCGCTCACAAAATTTACAATCAACGGCTTCAATAGCTTAATGATTTTGGATAAAAATCTTTGCCGCCCGTTCGATGCCAATCGAAATGGATTAAATCTTGGTGAAGGTGCTGGTTTTATTGTGTTAGTTTCCGATAAGGTAAAGCAAGCAGAAGGATTAAAAACCGATTGCTTCGTTGCCGGATTTGCAAATACAAATGATGCCTATCATCAAACAGCATCATCTCCGGAAGGACGAGGTTCTTACGGAGCGATGCAACAAACTTTAACGATGAGTGGATTGAGTGTTGAAGACATCGACTACATTAATCTTCACGGAACAGGAACACAAAATAATGATTTGTCAGAAGGTACTGCAGTGAAGAGGCTGTTTGGTGATCATTGTCCGAAGTTAAGTTCTACAAAAGCTTTTACGGGTCACACACTCGGAGCGAGTGGAGGTATGGAAGCTGTTTTCTCAGTGCTTGCCATACGAGAGCAATGTATATTTCCAAACCTTCGATTTGAAACTGCTATCCCTGAAGTCGGAATTATACCTCAACTTACTTTTGAGACAGGTATTTCTGTAAGGCATGTAATGAGTAATTCATTCGGCTTTGGCGGAAATTGTTCTTCGATTGTTTTTTCAAAGAATTAATTTAGTATTCCCTATTTCCTCGGTCTATGTGCTCACAGACCGAAATTGATATTGAGAGCGGTGGTCTGTGAAGCCACAGACCACGGAGTAGGAAGTTTAAAAATGAGTAAACCATGAAAACGTATTTGTCACACACATTAACATGTTTGATAATCTCAGTTTCTTTTCTTTCTTGTAAGAATAAAGTTGAAGAAACTTTAGTAGGATTATGGAGTATCGATACCATTGTTTATAAGGAATATGAAATTAGAAATTGTTTGTCCAATAATATTATTTCGTTTAACAACGATTTATGTGATTTACCAATATCAAGAAATCGGTGCGAAGGATTAAATGAGTTTGTAAGGAAAGGCCACGTGGATATAATCTTTAGTGAGAACAGCAAACAGCCATTGATGCTCAAAATTTCTTCAAGCAATGAGATTTTTGGCGGATCCCATAGAATGATATTTAAAAAGGATGATTTGAATAAGCTGTTAAAAATGGAACTTATATCTGATAGTTTATATCTTATCTGTCGCAAAGGACTTTTTGATTATGATAGTAATACTGAGCTAGTCAATGACTTGATTAAGATTAGCCACTAGCGTAATCAACGTCCTCGGTCTGTGTCCTCACAGACCGAAATTTATATTTGAAGCGGTGGTCTGTGAGGACACAGACCACGGAGAAGATATTTGAAAGCAGTGGTAGTCTGTGAAGATACAGACCGCTGATTAGAGAAAGCTATTAACTCCGCCTTTTAAGGCGGAGGAAAAAGTGAAAAGTAAATGAATGGGCTTTAGCCCGGAATTGTAGTGAGTATTTTGAAAAGAGAAGTATGACATTATACATCAAAGGTATGGGCAACATCTCACCGCAGAAAAGCTGGGGTGAAGAATCGTTTGCTCAATCCGTTGGTTATACGGGAAACAGACTTACCTGTATTGAGCCAGAATATTCGCAGTGGATTGATCCACGCCAGCTACGCAGAATGAGCCGTGTAATTAAGATGGGTGTCACTGCCGGTTCTATGGCGCTGAAAGATGCCGGCATAACCATTCCTCAAGGAATTATTACCGGCACTGGTTACGGATGTCTCGATGACACAGGAATTTTTTTAACCAAGTTGGTTGAGAATCAGGAGCAAGCATTAAATCCTACACCATTCATTCAATCTACTCACAATACAATAGGATCTCAGATTGCATTGTTGCTTCAATGTCAGGATTATAATCAGACTTATGCCCACGATGCTTTTTCATTTGAGAGTGCGTTGCTTGATGCTATACTACAATTAAATGAAATGCCTGATAAAAAAATATTAATTGGTGGTGTAGATGAGATCACCAATTTTAGTCACGCCATTCAGCAACGATTTGCAATTTTTAATCAATCACAAAGCAGCCTCGATTTATTCAACTCACCATCAGCAGGAACATTAAATGGTGAAGGATCGGCATTTTTTGTTTTGTCTGGAGAGAAAGACGAAAAAGATAAAGTAGGAGTGGAGGCATTCACTACTTTTTATAAGCCTGATCAACAATCACTATTAAAAGGCATTGAGAATTTTCTAACAGCATCGGCTCTAAAATCAGAAGATATTGATTTGATTCTATTGGGTAAAAGTGGTGATCCGAAATCAGACAAAATTTTGGAAAATATTTCTTCTGCTCTCTTTTCGAATAATGCTATTGGAAATTTCAAACATCTCTGCGGAGAATACCCAACATCATCTGCTTTTGCTTTGTGGTTGGGTGCACGCATTATTCAGGAACAGGTTATTCCTGAAAGTGTTATAAGCAGCAAGATTGAAAAGCCGATCAAAAATATTCTGATTTATAATCAGTATTTTGGTACTCATCATTCCCTGATTTTATTGCGATCATGTCACTAAATAAAGTGGTTACGAACAGTTTTATTGCGTTGCTGGGATCAGTGATGCTTTACGATTGCTTCAATGCGGTGCCACATTGGATTTACATTGTAATCATCGTATTATATTTGATTCTCCACATTGCCGGATCGATCATTTTGTCAATGCGATTTTTTCTTCCGGTTAGATATAAAGGTGATTCTCAATCCACTTCCATCGCGATTACCTTTGATGACGGCCCTTTTGCGGGTAAGACAGAAAAGATTTTGGAAATTTTAAACCGACATCGTGCACACGCTACATTTTTCTGCATTGGCAATCGAGTGGATCAACACCCCGCATTGGTGAAGCGCATTCATGATGAAGGTCATCTGCTGGGCAACCATAGTTACTGGCACGGAAAGACTTTTGATTTGCAATCCTCAACAAAGATTGAGCAAGAACTTATTGACACCGACAGTGCTTTGAAGAAAGCAGCAGGAGTAACGCCTCGCTTTTTCAGACCACCATATGGTGTCACCAACCCAATGGTAGCGGACGCTGTGAAGCTGCGCGGTTACGAAACGATTGGGTGGAGTGTTCGATCATTCGATACGATGAGTAACGATTCAAATGCATTGCTGAAGCGTGTCACCAAATCGCTGAAAGGTGGCGACATAATTTTGTTTCACGATCATTGTGACGTTACGATTGAAATCCTACCTGCACTTTTAGAGTATATCCACAAGCTTGGATTGAAAATTGTAAGAGCAGACCAGCTGCTGAATGAGCCGGGATATGTTGAAGAAAATCATTTGCTGCAAGGCGCAAAGAATCACGTAAGGATAAAAATATGACGATGGATGATTTTGTAAATAGAGTGAAATTAAATCGCGGTGAACTATTGACACCAATCGGAAGATTGGATGGAAGTATTGCAAGCGGACTAAAGTCCTTTTGGTTTTTTGTTTATAACCACGGGCTTAAGCCCGTAGTTATAATTTTTGTGATGATTCTGCTTCTCCCTAATTATTCTTCCTTTGCTCAATATCCTACCTATAAAACAGTTTCTGATTTACCTGCTTTCAAGAAGCAGTTTTCAACAGAGTCAGCGAAGGTATCTTCCATCAATAGCACGTTTGTTCAGGAAAAAATATTGACAGCTCTTACAGAGAAAATTACTTCGGAAGGTAAGTTCTGGTTTAAGAGAAGCAATAAGGTAAAGATCGAATATGTAAAACCATTTCATTATGTCATGACCATGAATGGTGACAAGATGAAAGTGAAAGACGATCAAAAAGAAAGTACCATCAATGTAAAATCGAACAAACTTTTTCAGCAGATCAATCACATTATGATCGATTGTGTGCAAGGCACTATTCTCGACAGCAAAGATTTTACCTCAAAGGTTTTTGAAAATGAAAAAACCTATTTGCTTGAAATGACTCCCTCGTCAAAATCGTTACGCGAATTTTTTCGGACCATCGTGCTCATTGTTGATAAGCAGGATTATACCGTGAAGTCAATCGAGATGAACGAACCTTCTGGTGATAAAACACTCATCTCATTCTTCAACAAAAAACTAAATGAACAAATAAGCGATGCGATATTTGCTCTTTAGTTTTTTCGCTGTGCTGTTGGCTAGTTGTGCTTCGGATTACAGTTACCTTAAGATAGCTTCTGCCGATCCCGCGTGCGCAGATAAAATTAAACCTACACATCTTAACACAGCATGGTACACTACTACGGTAGATGTTTATGACAAACACATTAGTGGATTGTTGCTGATTAAAAATATGCCCGATAGTTCAATTCGTGTAGTCTTTACAAACGAAGCCGGGGTCACCTTTTTTGATTTTGGTTTTCTGGCTGATGGTATTTTTAAAGTGCACTCCATCATCAGTCAATTGGACAAAAAGCCCGTCATACAAACGCTTCGGAAAGATTTTGAATTGATTCTGGGCTTGCCATTCCGCAAAGGTAAAGTTCAACGCTGGGAAGGTAATGATCAGGTCTTTTTCGGAGTGAAGCAAAAAAAGGAAACGGCCTATTTTATAACCTCTAAAGATTGTGCTTCTTTGCGCAATATTGAGTTGGGGTCCAAGCGAAAGCGAAAGGTATCCGTTCAGGTTGTAGGGTCATACCCGTCACCGGAAGGCTTTGAGATCACTCATCTCCTGTTCGATATGAAACTAAAACTAACCTATCTGCCAAAGGAATGATTTTGTTGAACGACTTTTATTCGATTGTGCATCAAGAATCAACGGTCGGTTCAGTTAAGGCAACATTGTCAATCAATGGATCTCATAAAATTTTTGAAGGGCATTTTCCCGGCTTGCCTGTTGTGCCTGGTGTGTGCATGGTGCAGATGGTAAGAGAATTATTAGAGGTAAGCGAGAGCAAAGAATTTAGAATTGACACAGCGGATAATATTAAATTCCTTTCGGTGATCGATCCTCGTCAACACGAAAAAGTATCGGCAAGGATTGATTATTCGCAGTTGGATAGTGTCTATACAATCAACGCTACTTTGTTTGCCGATCAGCTTATATTTTTAAAATTGCGCGCAACATTGAGAACAGTCTAATGATGAATGAATTTCAATCCGTATTCAAACAAAAAAAGGTATGTGTTCTCGTGCCTACTTATAACAACGCGCAGACGCTGAAGCAAGTGTTGCGTGATGTGTTGGAATATACGGATCAAGTGGTTGTGGTAAACGATGGATCAACAGACGCGACTTCTGAAATACTAAAAGAATTTTCTCATCTCAGCATTGTAAACTTTCCTTCAAACAAAGGAAAAGGATATGCACTCCGTAAGGGTTTTAAAAAGGCAGTTGCGTTAGGATATGATTATGCTATCACGATAGATTCCGATGGTCAGCATTATGCTGATGATCTTCCGGTGTTCTTAAAGAAATTAGAAGACAATCCTTCTTCTATAATCATTGGCGCTCGAAACATGGAGCACGCCAGTATTCCGGGCAAGAGTAGTTTCGGTCATAAGTTTTCAAATTTCTGGTTTTGGGTAGAAGCAGGTTACCGCGTAAACGATACACAAAGTGGTTACCGACTTTATCCTGTAAAGTTGTTGAATGAATTTATTTTCATCACACGCAAGTATGAATTTGAAATTGAAGTATTGATTCGTGCATCGTGGAGTGGCATTAAGGTAACAGACACACCGATAAAAGTTTTTTACGCAGAGAAAGGTAAACGCATTTCGCACTTCCGTCCCATCTGGGATTTTACGCGCATCAGTATTCTCAATACATTTCTGGTAATCATTGCATTCCTCTACATTCATCCGCGTAATTTTTTACTCGGACTTAAAAAAAAAAACTTCAGACAACAACTCCTTGACCAGCTCTTCAATCCGCTTGAGTCAGACCGAACCAAAGCGATCTCAGTAGGCTTCGGAATTTTTATGGGCATCATCCCGCTGTGGGGTTTTCAACTTCTTATTGGCATTACCTTATCATTCCTTTTAAAACTCAATAAAGCACTCTTCGTCATCGCAGCGAATATTAGTATTCCTCCTATGATTCCGTTGATATTGTTTTTAAGTCACCTTACGGGATCAATATGGATGGGCGATAAAGCAGAATACATTTCGTTCAGCAAAGAGATTACACTTGAACTCGTTAAGAATAATCTTATACAATATATTTTAGGCGCCTGCACATTGGCCACGCTCGCAGGTCTTATTTTTGGAATAGTGACCTATGCCGGTTTGAAAATTTTTAAGCGACCGAATTCCTGATTCATGGCCCAACCTTTTTTATACCTCTATAATTTCTTCACCACGCGTAAACGTATCTTTTGGATTGTGTTTATCGCAATCACGATGCTGCTCGGTTTAGGCGCATCGCAGATTAAACTAGAGGAAGACATCACCAAATTTTTCCCAGACGATGAACGTGTTGAAAAATTGAATTACGTTTTTCAAAACTCAAAGTTTGTAGAACGACTTGTGGTAATGGTATCGGTGAAGGATAGCTCAACACTACCTCAACCGGACAGTCTGGTTGCTGTAACGGAAACATTAGTCACTCAGATTGAAAGTGATCTCAAGTCCCACATCAAACACGTTACGGCACAAGTCGATGATGCAAAGGTGATGGAGGTATTTAAAACGGTGCATACTTTTCTTCCCATTTTTCTGACCGATAAAGATTACGAGGAATTGGATTCGCTTACAAAGCCAACTGTCGCCACGCGTGTTCTCGAAGAAAATTACAGGCAATTAATTTCTCCTTCAGGCGTAGTGGTGAAACGTGTGATTGTGAAAGATCCTCTGGGATTTTCTTTTTTAGTATTGAAGAAATTAAAACAACTTCAGTATGATGAAAATTTTGAGTTGTATGATAACTACATAATAACCAAAGATCATCGTCACATTCTTTTTTTTATTCAGCCGAATTATCCTCCGGGCGAAACTGGTAACAACAGTAAATTCTTAGATGCACTCCAGCAAATCATAAATCAACAATCTTTAAAACATCCTGAGGTTTTACTTTCGTATTTCGGTGGTGCAGCAGTAGCAGTGGATAATGCAAAACAACTTCGAGCGGACACCATTCTTACCGTTAGCCTAATGATTGTGTTGTTGATTGTTTTTCTTGTGGGCTATTTTAAGAGAAGGCGCATGCCTTTTATTATTCTCACTCCTGTTCTCTTTGGTGGCTTGTTTGCTCTTTGTATGATTTGGTTATGGCAAGGTTCAGTTTCGATTCTTGCGCTGGCAGTGGGTTCTATTATTTTGGGAGTGGCTGTAAATTATGCGTTGCATTTTTTAGTACACCTTAAACACAGTCATGATATTCGTCATGTGATAAAAGATCTTGCGCAGCCGCTCACCGTTGGAAGCGCCACTACAGTATTGGCATTCTTTAGTCTTCAGTTTGTGAATGCTGCTGTACTTCGCGATGTTGGTTTGTTTGCTGGCTTTAGTTTGATCGGTGCTGCGTTGAGCTCACTTATTTTTCTACCACATTTTATTTCAGAAGATTTCTTCAGCTTAAAAGCACAAAATGAAAATTGGATTGACAGACTTGCTTTCTCTGAGTTACCATCGAATAAATACTTAGTGTATTCTATTTTACTCGCGACTCCTGTGTTCCTGTATTTTTCAAGTAGAGTTGAGTTCAACACCGATTTGAATGCGCTGAACTTTATGAAGCCGGAAACAGCACAAGCTCAAAATCGATTGGAGTCGATCAATAAATCTTCCTTGCGTTCGATGTATGTAGTGACCGATGGTAATACTTTAGAGCAAGCGCTTCGTAAGAATGAGATCGTATCGCCTTTGCTACAACAACTTAAAGATGATGGTAAGGTTCAAAAATTTTCGTCTCTATCTTCCTTCTTAATATCAGACTCGCTTCAGCAGGTTCGAATAAAAAAATGGAATGCATTCTGGACAACGCAACGAAAAACTGATTTGAAGAAAGTTGTTGAGCAAGAAGGTAAGCGATTAAAATATTCTGATCAGGTAATTCATAATTTTGATTCTCTGATTTCCAAAACGTACAAACCTGCAACGGCAGAAGATTTACAAACCATCCGCAGTGCTTTCTTTGATGATTTTATTATTGAGAAAAATAATACGGCCACGATTATTACACTTGCAAACGTTGATCCGTCCAACAAAACGCATGTGTATGGTGTATTAAAAAACTCACCAGCCCATGCTTTCGATCGACAGATGCTCACTAATCTTTTTGTTGAGTTTGTTCATGCCGATTTTAATTTCATCGTTACGTTTACTTCCATTCTTGTCTTTCTTGCTCTGCTTATTTCGTATGGACGAATTGAGTTAACGCTCATCACCTTTGTCCCCATGGTGTTCACGTGGATTTGGATTTTGGGTATTATGGCCTTGGTCGGCATTGAGTTTAACATTGTAAACGTAATGGTGTCTACATTCATTTTTGGACTGGGAGATGATTACAGCATTTTCATCATGGATGGATTGCAGCAAGATTATCGGATCGGAAAAAAGAATTTACCTTCTATTCGTACTTCAATTTTATTATCTGCGCTTACTACTATCGCAGGCCTTGGTGTTTTAATTTTTGCTCAACATCCTGCTTTAAGATCAATTGCAGGCATCGCCATTATCGGTATTGTTTGTGTTTTTGTTATGGCGCAAACCATCGAACCATTTTTCTTTCGACTGCTCATCACGAATAGAATAGCAAAAGGTTTTACACCATTAACCGCTTTGGGTTTTCTACGAACATTTTTTACATACGCGTTTTTTGTAGGAGGTGCATTAATACTTACTGTGATTGGTTTCCTCTTTAAACTTATTCCTTTCGGTAGAAATCATATCCGTTTGATTTATCATAAGTTGCTTCGCGCAGTTACTTGGTTCCTAATTTATGTTGAACCAAATGTAAAGAAGCGAATCATTGGACTATCAGATAAAACCTATTCGCGTGCAAGTGTAATCATCGCCAACCACACATCTTTTCTGGATATCCTTCTCACCATCATGATGAATCCTAAAGTTGTGTTGCTCACGAATAAATGGGTTTGGAATTCTCCAGTGTTTGGTGGTGTAGCAAGGCTCGCTGATTTTTATCCGGTGATGGATGGAGCAGAAGACAGCATTGGTCGTTTGAAAGATCGTGTCGATGAAGGATACTCTGTTGTTGTGTTTCCGGAAGGAACTCGTTCTGAAGACGGAAAAGTAAAACGCTTTCATAAAGGAGCATTCTTCATGGCCGAAGAATTAAAACTTCCGATACAACCGTTGCTGATTCACGGAGCCAGCGATGCCATCCCGAAAGGAAGTTTTTATCTGAATGAAGGTGAACTTACCTTAAAGTATCTTCCACCGATTGAAATAAAGGATGATCGTTTTGGTGAAGGTTATGCTCAGCGTACCAAAGACATTAGCAAATATTTTAAGAAGGAATTCGAATCGCTTTCGAGAGAAATTGAAACGCCTGATTATTTCAAGTACAGACTCGTTACCAATTACCTTTACAAAGGTCCTGTGCTGGAGTGGTACCTGCGCATTAAACTGAAACTTGAAAAGAATTATGCGCCATTCGAAAAACTAATTCCTGCCAAAGCTTCTATTTTGGATTTAGGCTGTGGGTATGGTTTTCTTTCTTACATGCTTCAGTTCATGTCGGATCAACGAATCATTACAGGCGTTGATTACGATGAAGATAAAATTGCCACGGCCAATCATGGCTATCTTAAAACAGATCGATTAAAATTCTTTTGTGCTGATGTCACTACCTTTTCTTTGCAGACATACGATGTGATTATCATCAGCGATGTATTGCATTACCTTCAGGTTGAAGCCCAGGAAAAACTTTTGATCGACTGTTTTGAAGCGCTGAATGCTGGAGGCTCGTTGATCATTCGCGATGGCAATGCCGATTTAAAAGATAGACACAAGGGAACCAGGCTAACGGAGTTCTTTTCGGTGAAACTTTTAAAGTTCAATAAATCGGAGAATGCACTGAATTTTGTATCGGGAGAGAAAATAAAACAGCTGGCCGTGCAACATGGGTTAAAAGTAACGGAGATGGATGATGCTAAGTTTACATCCAATGTTATTTTTGTAGTTCGTAAAGACAGTTGACAAACTGCTGACTTCTTGGTTTGATAGCATTAATACGATTCACGATTCGAAATGGAAAATAAGACTCAGCAGTACGATGTCGTCATTATTGGCAGTGGTTTAGGTGGTCTTGCCTGCGGAGTAATTCTTGCCAAGGAAGGCTACAAAGTTTGTGTCCTCGAAAAGAACAAACAGATTGGCGGTATGCTCCAAACCTTTGTGCGCGATCGTGTAATCTTTGATACCGGTGTGCACTATGTGGGCGGCCTGAACGAAGGTCAAAATCTCAATCAGCTTTTCAAATACCTTGGCATTATGGATAAGGTGAAGATTAGAAAAATGGATGAAGATTTTTTTGATGGAATGATTTTCAAAGATGATCCCACTATTTACAAATACGCACAAGGTTACGATAATTTTATAAAGGGTCTTGTTTCATATTTCCCTGAGGAAGAGGCGGCTATTCAAAAGTATTGTGATGTTGTGCGCGATGTGTGCAGCAAATTTCCGCTTTATAATTTAAGGGTAGGAAATTATGAGGCAGAAAGTAAAATTTATGAAATCGATACGCAGACTTTTTTAGAAACACTCACAACCAATAAAAAATTACTGGCGGTGTTAGCGGGCACCAATTTGCTTTATGCTGGTGAAGCTTACAAAACGCCATTATTTGTTCATGCTTTAATCGTTAACCACTACATCGAAAGCTCATGGAAGTTTGTGGATGGGGGATCGCAGATTGCAAAATACCTTGCTCATGAAATTATTATAAGAGGAGGCAAGGTGATCAAGCGTGTAAAAATTACTAAACTCAAAGAGGAGAATAAAAAAGTTACTTACGCTGAAGCGGATAATGGAGATCGATATTATGCTGAAACCTTTATCTCAAATGTTCATCCATTGAAAACCGTTGAGATGACAGAAAGCAATATGATAAAAAATGTATATCGCTCACGATTAAAAAGTTTGGAAAGCACTACCTCTACTTTTTACGCCAACGTGGTGATGAAGAAAAACAGTTTTAAGTATCTCAATAGTAATATCTATTACTTTGCGCAAGATGATGCCTGGTGTGCAGATAAATACAATGACGAGAATTGGCCACAAGGGTATGCGTTGTTTTTTGTTCCATCATCACGCTCGACAGAATTTGCTGAGGGGGTAACCATTATGTCGTACATGCGGATTGATGAAGTAAAAAAATGGGGAGATAGCTTTAACATTGTTGGGTATGAAGATGACCGGGGTACAGAGTATGCGGAATTTAAACGCGCGAAGGCAGAGAAATTATTCGATGCAGTAGAAAAACAGTTTCCTGGATTTAAAGATTGCATTAAATCATACACAACCGCGTCTCCATTATCTGCGCGCGATTACATGGGCACCGATGACGGTTCGCTTTATGGTTTCGCCAAAGATTATCGCGAGCCCATGAAAACCATGGTGTCTTCCAGAACAAAAATTCCAAACCTTCTGTTGACTGGACAGAACATTAACATGCACGGTGTGCTGGGCGTTACGATTAGTGCAGTGGTAACGAGTTCTCAGATTTTAGGTATGGAATACCTTGTGAATAAAATCAATGATGCTTAAGCGGATTTTTAAAATAATAAGTTGGTGCATTGGTGTGTTAGCAATATTGCTGATTGCATTGATTATTTATGTTCGGATTGTTTCTAAAACAAATCCACCTACGCCCGCATCAACTGCAATTCTGGATAGACCTGTAATGCAGATTGATTCGGGTCTGTACACATTAGGAAATAACTGGTTTCGAAAAAGCGAAAGTGGTTTCTATGAACTTTATGTGGAGGGCGAACCATTTGAGATAGGCGTGGCCAATGGAAAACTCACTCAGGATCTGGTTCAACATCAGGAAGTCGTTTTCACTAATCAGTTACATCAGATTGTTCCCTCCAATTTTTATCTCGGCATACTTAAATATTTTGTGGGATGGTTTAACCGCGATCTCAACGATAATGTAAATGAAGAATATAGACTCGAGATATTCGGAGTATCGCAAGCTGCATCTCACGATTTTGATGACATCGCTCCTCCGTACCAACGCATTTTAAATTACCATGCTGCGCACGACATTGGTCATGCCTTGCAGAACATGTCATTGGTTGGTTGTACTTCGTTTGCAACCTGGGGAAGTAAATCAGAAGATAGTACGTTAATCGTTGGAAGGAATTTTGATTTTTATGTAGGCGATGATTTTGCCCGAGATAAAATCATTGCATTTTATAATCCATCCGCAGGATATAAATTTATGATGATTACGTTCGGAGGGATGACTGGTGTCTTGTCAGGTATGAACGAACAAGGATTGACGGTTACGCTCAATGCTGCCAAGTCAGATATTCCTTCGGCATCGGCTACACCAGTTTCATTGGTAGCACGCGAGATTCTTCAATATGCTTCAACTATTGATGAAGCATATGCGATTGCTAAAAAAAGAAAAATGTTTGTGGCAGAATCTTTTTTAATCGGTTCAGCTAAAGATGGTCGCGCTGCGATTATTGAGAAGTCGCCTGATGCCATTGATTTGTTTGAGTCAGAAGATGATTACATTATCTCAACCAATCATTTTCAGGGTGATAAACTTGGCAAGACTGTACTCAATCAAGAACACATCAGAACAAGTGCTTCACCGTATCGCTTCGAACGGGTAGAAGAATTGTTGAAGAGAGATCAAAAAAATTCGATCCAGAAGACGGTAAATATTTTACGCAATCAAGAAGGGTTGAATGATAAAGACATTGGATTGGGCAATGAAAAACTAATCAATCAATTGGTGGCGCATCACGGCATTGTTTTTCAACCTGAAAAAAAACTAGTTTGGATTTCTACCGCGCCTTGGCAGTTGGGAAAATTTGTGTGTTACGATCTGAATAAAATCTTTAACAGCAAGCCAACAACAAATCATGAAGTATATGAAGTTGATCTTACCTTACCGGCCGATTCATTTTTATTCACAGATCAATACACACAATATGTAAAGTTTGCTCCATATCGTTTTCCATTTAATCCCAAGGAGAATATTCAACCCGATAGTATTGTGAAATGGAATCCAAACTCGTATCATTCCTACATGTTGGCTGCAGATTACTATTTTGATCGGAACGATTGGGCAGAAGCAATACCTTTCTACGAACAAGGATTAACAAAAGAAATTGCCACGGTGCAGGAACGGGAGCACATGGAAAAGAATCTTCTACTTTGCAACGAGAAAACAAGATGATTGCAGGATTGGGGATTGATATGATTGAAGTCGCGCGGGTTGAAGAAAAAATCCTGAAAGAGAATGGTTTTCGTGAATTGATATTTTCAGTTCGTGAAATTGAATATTGTGAATCGAAACCAAATCGATTCGAGCATTACGCAGCCCGTTTTGCTGCGAAAGAAGCTTTTCTAAAAGCAACCGGATTTGGACTCGCGATTAGCTTTTCATTAAGTGAGATCGAAATAAGTAGTAATGAAAATGGGAGGCCAACACTTACCTTAACTGGAAGTTTTAAAGAGAAAGCTGATCAACATCAATGGAATAAATTGCACGTGTCGCTTACACATCTGAAAGATGTAGCCAGTGCTGTCGTAATAATTGAAAAATGAACAATAGAATCGAAATCGAATTTCAGTCGAAAGAAAAAATAAAAAGCTTTCAGGAAGAGAAGTTGAAACTTCACCTAAAATATTTATCGCAGCATTCACCTTTTTATCGCCAGCATTTTCAGCAGCATGGTGTTTCGATTGAGAGTATTCAATCCATAGAAGATCTGGCAACTATTCCGCCCACAACGAAAGATGATCTCCAAAATAAAAACTGGGATTTCCTTTGTGTGCCGCGTCAAAAAATTATTGAGTACACCAGTACTTCCGGAACGTTAGGTAAGCCAGTTGTTATTGCATTAACTGAAAATGATCTTCAGCGGCTTGCCTACAACGAATCGATTTCTTTTGCCTGTGCTGATGGAACAGATCATGATCTCTATCAACTCATGTTGACATTGGATCGACAGTTTATGGCAGGCATCGCTTATTATGAAGGAATTAGAAAGTTAGGTGCAGGATTAATTCGCGTAGGCCCTGGCTTGCCCGCCATGCAATGGGAAACAATTGAACGTCTTCAACCGACTGCGCTTGTTGCTGTTCCATCGTTCTTAATGAAGTTGATCGAGTATGCTCAGCAGAAAAATATCGACTTGAATAAGAGTTCTGTTAAGAAAGCAATATGTATTGGAGAAAGTTTGCGTACTGCTTCATTTGAACTTTCAACGTTGGCGAAGAAAATCAAGGAAGCATGGAATATTGATTTGTACGGAACGTACGCAGCCACTGAAATGCAAACCGCTTTCACAGAATGCATGCATGGAAAGGGTGGACATCAACAACCGGAATTGGTGTTGCTGGAAATCTTGGATGATCAAAGTCAACAACTTAAATCGGGTGAAGCAGGTGAAGTGACGATTACTACACTGGGCGTTGAAGGCATGCCATTGTTGCGTTATAAAACCGGAGACATTGCCATTGCTTATGACGATGTGTGCGCTTGCGGAAGAACAACGGTGAGATTGGGACCGGTGCTAGGTCGCAAGCAGCAAATGATTAAACTGAAGGGAACAACGATCTATCCTCCAGGAATTTTTGATATCATCAACCAATCAGACGATGTGCGTGATTATGTAGTGGAAGTTTTTACAGGAGAGTTGGGCACCGATGAGTTGAAGGTATATGTTTGGGCTGAAGATGAAAAGAAAGCGGAAACTTCTTTGCGTACCACTTTTCAATCTCAATTGCGCGTTGTGCCTACCTTTGCATTTGTAAATCAATCTGCATTAGATCAATTGCAAATGGGCGGACAAAGTAGAAAAATTAAAAAGTTTATCGATAACCGAAAGTAGGGCATGGATGGTTTCTACTTAGAAGGAAATCACGTAGGTGAGATAACGCTTTGAATTTGTGCTATAAACTTCAAGCAACAGGGTAGGCGATGTTCGTGACCAATCAATTTTAATAACCCCGAAGTTTTTCTGCTTGATCAGTTCTCCAACACGATATTTATTTTCTTCCGTGCCAGCATCCCATGTATGCGTTAAGCCGCTTGAAGTAAAATCATATAAGGTATACGGCAGCCCTTTTACTTTCATACGCGATAATTCTGCTATGTGTCTATCACCGCTAATGAAAAAAGTTTTCTTGGTGTTATACTTTTTTAGAAGATCAAGCATGCGATCGCGCGAGGAGCTTAGGTTCATCCATTTTTCGTAGCCATGTTGAACGGGTATAAATTGAATACTGCTTCCGATAATATTAATCGCAGCATCCGAGTGTTGAAGTTCATTTTCTAACCATGCCCATTGTTCCTCTCCAAGCATGTCGCCCACTGGTGTTGGTGTATACCGTTCGTTCTTTTGTGTTGACTCCTTAAGGGCATCACGAAAGGATCGTGTATCGAGTAAAATGATTTTTACTTTTTGGTTTCCAGAGCCAAGAATGTAAGATGAGTACACACCTTCGTGTTTCCGGACTTCTGCATTTTCTGGTACGTTCAAAAAGTCCAGCATCAATTCTTTGCTCTCTTTCTTCCTTGCAAATTCCTTCCCGCCATCGTTCACACCATAATCGTGATCATCCCACGTTCCAATAATCGGGCAAGTGGAAAGAAGCTTTTGGTAATCAGGATGATTTTTTTGTCTGTTGTACTTTGCCTTTATCACCGCTTCATCTGTCGTGTCTGCATAAATGTTGTCGCCCAGCCAAACCCATATTTCAGGTTTTTGATGGAGCACCTCGCGCCACAATTGAACGGTATCGTCTGCGTCACTACAAGAGCCAAAGGCGATGGTTGTTGAAATAGGTGATTGTGCTCGAAGTGCCGCGCTGGAAAGAAGAAGGAACGTAAAGACTAGGGTTTTCATAGGACATAAAAGTAATTGATTCCACAATAAATCAGACGTATGATCGATTATGAATAGGTTAACGAATGTTTTATTTTTGGTCAAATCTACTGTGAACATGCGCGCCTATTTTTTAAGTCTTCTCATTCTCCTCTCTATTTCATCCTTTGCTCAATTCAAGAACAGTAAGTTGGATGAACAGAGTGACGCCAACGTTGCCGTACAAACTAGCATCGCTGTCAATCACAAAGATCCGCTTAACATTGTAGCAGCTTCAAGTCTGGATAACATCTACACCACGAAGGACGGAGGGCTAACCTGGAAGAAAACAAAAGTCACTTCACCATCAGGTGTGTATGGCGAGCCGGTACTGATCTCGACAGATAAGGGCACATTTTATTATTTTCATTTGTCAGATCCTACAGGCGAAGGATTGAAAAATGAGAAGAGCCTCGACCATATTGTTTGCCACGAATCAAATGATGGTGGTGAAACCTGGGACGAAGGTTCAATCATCGGAAGCAATGCTCCAAAGGATCAGAGCAAGCCTTGGGTTTCTTTAGACAACAAAGATAATTTAGTTGTTACGTGGACTCAGTTTGATAAGTATAATGACGCGGATCCAAATTGCCAGTCATTAATTTTAATGAGCACCTCATCAAACGGAAAGAAGTGGAGTAAGCCTTTTCAAATTTCACAAACACCAGGGGATTGTACGAATGGCGACAATACCACAATGGGAGCCTTGCCGGCCATCAATGAAGATGGAAAGAAAATGTTTGTTGCCTGGGCGAATCAAGGTAAAATATTTTTAGACCGTTCGTTTGATGGCGGTAACATGTGGTTATCAAACGACATTGCAGTGACTGAACAAAAAGGAGGTTGGGATTTGAAAGTGCCAGGCCACGACCGTTGCAACGGATTGCCTATTTTAATGATTGATAAGTCTAAGTCTCCTCATAAGGGAAGTTTATACCTTGCTTTTTCAGATCAGCGCAAAGGTGAAACCAATACGGATGTGTGGTTCGTGCGCTCTATGAATTTTGGCGACAACTGGACGGACCCAATGAAGATGGGTAAGGACAGTCTAAACCGACATCAATACCTTCCGTGGATGACGGTTGATCAAACAACAGGATACATCTACATTGTGTATTACGACCGCAGTAATTATGCAGACAATCAAACTGATGTGTATCTGGCGTACTCAATCAATGGAGGTTTGTCATTCAAAAATTCAAAGATCAGTGAAACCCCCTTCACACCAACCGACACAAAATCTTTTACCGACTACAATAACATATACGCACACAAAGGAATCATCACAGCGATATGGACAAGAATGGACGATGGTAAAACCAGTGTGTGGACAGCCATTATTAAGCAAGATGATTTGATTAAGAAGGAAGAGACAGTGGCTAAGAAAAAGAAGAAGTGAGAATGTTAATTATAGATAATAGGGTGTAAGGTTGCTTCGGAATTATTATGAGAAAGAAAATATATTTTCTTGCTTTTTTGCTTTTGATAGGTTGCTGTGATGATTGCGTAAGGACTGACTACATCTATTTTAGATTAATAACTGCAAACGGTGATGATTACCTTGTTGCAAATCATTTAAGTACAAAAACGGTTCAGCTTTATTCAATTGAGAATGGCGACACGCTTCGAGCAAATTTTTATAATGCTCAAGAGTTTTATGATTCAACTAAATTCTATGTTGAGATAGATAGAAATTCTGAAATATTATTTATTGATATCAAAAACGAAATCCAGGATACAATCAAGTTTGATCTTTTTGTTCGAGAAGAGAAATGTTGTGGAACTAAAAAATCTTTCACATCAATAACATCACTTGAAATTGATGGAGTAAGAAAGGAAACGGATTCAGGCAATACTTTCGATATTATAATCGAATAACAAATGAAACTAAATCGGTTCATCTTGATTTACAAATTCCTACTTAACGGGTAAACATCGATTCAATTCAAGAATGGTATTGCTTTTTGATATTTACGATTCTATAAATTATTTCAACCTTCATATTAAGATTGCTACATCAGCGCAAGCTCCAGTAAATGAATATTGAAATGTGTTGGCAACCCTCTCTTCTAACATCTAAAGTCTAAAGTCTAAAGTCTAAATCTAAAATCTAACACTCTGTTCAAACCTTCTCTACCCCAATTTCATGAAACGCTTTTATAAAAGTTTCTACAGGTTGCGCACCAGAAATGCCATACTTATTATTGATTATAAAATATGGAACACCACTAATACCCAGTTTAGAAAGTTCTTGTTCTGCTAAAGCAATTTGTATTGGTGCATTTTCATCGGCTAATACCTTCTCTACATTTTCTTTATTGAGTCCGGCCTGAACAGCGACATCGACAAGGTTTGATTCTTTAGAAAGATCAACACCATCTGTAAAGTAAGCTTTCATAAAAGCTTCTTTAACAGCTGGCTGCTTGCCTTCTTCACGAGCGGATTGAATGATGCTGTGTGCTTTTCGTGTATTAGGCGATACGGATTGATTTGAAAAATCAAGGTGAAGCCCTTCCTCCGCTGCAACATCTTTAACCCGATTGGTTATTTCGTTGTAACGATCTTCGCCACCAAATTTTTTGGTAAGGTATTCACGCTGATCAACTCCACTTTGGGGTGTTGAAGGGTTCAGTTCAAAAGGATGATATTCAATATCAAAATCGTAAATAGCAGACAGTTCGTTCACCGCTTTTTCAAGTCTTCGTTTGCCGATGTAGCACCACGGACAAACTACATCCGAAACCACATCGATCTTAATCTTTGTCTTCATCGCTAAATTTTCAAATTAAACAGGAGGCATGGTGTGTATAGTTCGCTTCAATAAATAATAATCTTAGCGCAAACCTTGTCCTTCAACCCACACGCCTGAAGCCTGCGGCCAATTCAATTGCGTTCAGATCGCTGAAATGTAAATATTCTCCTCAATCTCAAGCCCTTATAGCTATTTAATAACCTTTGGTTTATTTTTGTGTTCTGGATTACGAAAACAAATAAAACATGACAGTCGATACCAAACTCAGTTACAAGGTTAAAGACCTTTCCCTCGCAGCCTGGGGACGCAAAGAAATTACATTGGCAGAAGCCGAAATGCCCGGTTTAATGTCGCTTCGCGAAGAATTTGGCAAGCAAAAGCCTTTGAAAGACGCCCGCATTGCTGGTTGTCTTCACATGACCATTCAAACTGCTGTTCTCATTGAGACGTTGATTGAACTGGGTGCTCAAGTAAGCTGGTCATCATGCAATATCTTCTCAACTCAAGATCATGCTGCTGCTGCCATTGCTGCTGCGGGCATTCCTGTATTTGCGTGGAAGGGTATGAACGAGCCAGAATTTGATTGGTGTATTGAGCAAACGCTCCATGCTTTCGAAGACGGCAAACCATTGAATATGATTTTGGATGATGGTGGCGATTTAACCAATATGGTGTTAGATCGTTTCCCTGAATTGGTTTCGGGTATTCGCGGAATCTCTGAAGAAACAACTACCGGTGTTCACCGCTTGATCGAGCGGATGAACAATGGCAAACTTCCATTGCCTGCAATTAACATCAACGACTCCGTTACAAAATCGAAGTTTGATAATAAGTATGGTTGTAAAGAATCATTGGTAGACGCAATCCGCAGAGCTACTGATGTAATGATGGCGGGTAAAGTAGCGGTCGTTGCCGGATATGGTGACGTTGGAAAAGGTTCTGCTGCTTCATTGCGCGGAGCAGGTGCTCGCGTTATCGTAACAGAGATCGATCCAATCTGTGCATTGCAAGCTGCGATGGATGGCTTCGCTGTAAAGAAAATGGAAGATGCTGCTAAAGAAGCAGACATCGTAGTTACAGCAACTGGTAACTTCGGTATTGTATTAGGTAAGCATTTCGAATCGATGAAGGATAAGACGATTGTATGTAACATCGGTCACTTCGATAATGAAATTGACGTAGCGTGGTTGAATAAGAACGCAAAGAAAGACGAAGTAAAACCTCAGGTTGATTTGTATACATTGAACAGTGGCCGTCAGGTAATTTTGTTGGCGGAAGGACGTTTGGTAAACTTAGGTTGTGCCACTGGCCACCCTTCGTTTGTAATGTCGAACTCATTTACGAATCAAACCATCGCGCAACTTGAACTTTGGACCAACACAGATAAGTATGAAAACAAAGTGTATATGTTGCCGAAGCATTTAGATGAGAAGGTAGCACGCTTGCACTTAAAGAAGATTGGTGTTGACCTGGAAGTGTTAACTGCAGATCAGGCCAAATACATTGGCGTTGAAACACAAGGTCCATACAAGCCAGAGTATTACAGATATTAATCCTGGATTAATAATCATATTGAAAAGCCCCGTATTGAAAAATCCGGGGCTTTTCTTTTATGACATTGTCATTGCAACGCATAAATTTGTAAAAAAAATAAAGGCATGAAAAAATCGGTCGTATACGTTCTCTTCACAGCAATTATTCTTTCCACGAGTTTCCGTGTAGATCAGGGTGAGAATATAGTATTCAGTTGTATGAAGACGCTGAAGGCAACCAATACCTGTCATTTTAATTTTATTGTGGACGGAGCCAAATACCGCCACATAGACATCGGATGTAAATTCAGTAAGAAGCAAGCCGAGGTAATTAAAAAAGTAAAAGAAGGTTCGCTTGCTCTCGCCAAAGATTGGAAGATTGAATGCCCTGAAGCGAAGGAGAAGAAGGACGGAGATTTCTAATCACTCAAGAGGTGGGAAGAGTTGTTGGTAAACCCCGATCAGATGTTCAACAACTCGAAACCCGAAACTCGAAACTGAAACATTGAACCTCAAACTTTACTTTACCAGCTTAATCGCCTTCCACATTTCCTCCGCCACAAACTGATTTCCTTTTTCATTTAAATGAACACGATCGGAAGTAAGAATACCTGACTCTTTATTTTCAGTGTTGAACTTTACATTGTATTCAAGGAAGGATTTCCTTAAATCGATAAGCGGTAAATTGTTTTTACTGGCAAGGCCGCGAATGATGTTGCTGTAGTTGTTCAAGTCTCCATCCAGTTCATTACTGTTATCTGTTCGTTCGCCAATGGCGGCAGGTGTACATAATAATACTTTGATATTCTTCGCTTGGAATTTCTTAATCAATGCTGAGTAGAATTTTTCAAACTTATCAGCATCCGTTCCGGTTGCCTGCGTGCGCTTGTGCCACACATCGTTTACACCTACATATAGTATCACAACATCCGGATTTTTGCTCATCACGTCCTCTTCGCAGCGCAGATATAAATCATAAATTTTATTTCCTCCTATACCCGAACCAATAAAATCAAACTGGCTTTCCTTTCCTTCTTTTGCAGCTAACTCGCCAACTTTTAAAATATATCCTCCAGGCTGCGCACCTGCTTGCGTAATGGAATCGCCAAAGAATACTATTTTCTTTTTTTGTTGCACGATAAAGGAGTTGAGTGTTGTAAGAATAGCGGCTGAAAGAAATAAGGTAAGTGTTTTCATTTTAAAATTTTTCTCTTGTTAAACTCGCGAAAGTGCTTGCTCTAAATCCTCCAATAAATCCTCCACATCTTCTACTCCAATACTAAGACGAATCAATGAATCTACCAATCCACTTTTTGCCCGTTCTTCTTTAGGAATACTGGCGTGCGTCATTGATGCCGGATGATTGACAAGAGATTCTACACCGCCCAAAGATTCTGCTAACGAAAAGAGTTCAAAGCTTTCCATCAATTTAATCGCCTTCTCTAAACTATCATCTTTTAAAGTGAACGATAACATTCCGCCAAAATCCTTCATTTGTTTTTTTGCGATGGCATGATTGGGATGATCTGTGAAGCCCGGCCAATATACCTTACCTACCTTGGGATGATCTTTTAAGAATGCTGCAATTTTTTTTCCGTTGAAACAATGACGTTCCATTCGTAGATGAAGTGTTTTGATTCCGCGTAACACAAGAAAAGAATCTTGCGGACCCGGAACTGCACCACACGAATTTTGAATGAACGCCAACTCTTGATAAAGTTTCTCATCGTTCATCACCAATGCTCCCATAATCACATCCGAATGTCCGCTCAAATATTTCGTTACGGAATGCATTACGATATCAGCGCCAAGATCAAGTGGATTTTGTAAGTAAGGTGACGCAAAGGTATTGTCGACTGCTACGATGGCATTGTGTTTTTTTGCAATGTCAACACAGCCTTTGATGTCAACAATATTCATTAATGGATTGGTAGGAGTTTCAAGCCAAAACAATTTTGTGTTTGGGGTAATGTAAGCGTTTACATTGTTGATGTCAGTCAGGTCAATGAAATGAAATTTAATTCCATACTTTTCAAAGACACGCTTGAACATGCGGTAAGAGCCACCATATAAATCGTTGCTCGTAATCACTTCGTCACCAGGATTTAAAAGTTTGATTACTGCGTCTGTTGCTCCCATGCCCGATGAAAAACAAATAGAAAATTTTCCGTTTTCTAATGCAGCAATACTTTTTTGCAATGCGTTTCGAGTAGGGTTGGCTCCGCGCGCGTAAGCATAACCTTTATGTTTTGCTGGCGACTCCTGCACATAGGTAGAGGTTTGAAAAATGGGCGTCATGATTGCGCCTGTTGTTGGATCTGGCTCTACTCCAGCATGCACGGCTTTGGTTCCGAATTTCATAGTTACTTTAAGAATATAGAATATAGAATTTAGAATACAGAATTTAGAATGTTAAGGAGTCGAAACTTTAAACGCGAAACCTTGAACCTGAAACATTGAATCTTAGTACTTTGAACTTTCACCCCGATTAAACTTTCACCCCTTTCCAATAATTGCGGATTACATCTTTCCAATTATCTCCACTTTTTAAATAGAGTGCAGTGTTGATTAGCATTTTGTCTTCCGGAAGAGACTGGCTTTGATTCTCAAGAGATTGAATAATTAAATCGTATAATTTGGTTCGGTAAGTTGAGCCTTCTTTGTATGCGAGTGTATTCAGATCGCGTAGCACTGTTGAAATTGAAACCTCTTCGTTATCAGAAGATGATGCAACAACTTCTTTACTTGGTGTGATGGGCTCTGGTGTTTCAATTTTCTCGCTGAGCTGAACAGGCGAAACCAATGTAGCAGCCTGTTGTTTTAGAAACTCATCCAGATCTTTTAATGTGTTTTTCTTTTTGCTCATGCGAGATGGTTCAGTATGGCTTGCGCGATGGGTTTGTATTCCTGCTCAGCATCCACCGTGCTGAAATTTACAAAAAGATTTTTCTGGGGCACGATCACCGGTAGGATAATAGCGTCTAAGTTTTTCAGACTGTCGCGCACGGTGTGAATTCCAGTTGACGAATGTATTCGATTCGGTAGAATTAAAATCCGAAGGAGAGGATTGAGTGCACGCGCAGGTGCTAAGTCAGTTACGGTTTGATACGTTACCAGCAAATCATTTTGCGTAAGACTGGTGGGTACCACTACGACATCGCTCACCAGGCATAGTTTCTTAATGCCTTCATCGGTAGTTTTTCCAGCGCTATCGACAACAACAATATCAAATTTGCGTGATTCCTTCATAGTCACAAGTTCGCCTGCAACCTGTTCATCATTTGATCCCAAGATTTCGAAACCCTGTTTGCCATTTTCTTCTTTGAAGACTTCCATCTTCCGAAGAGTATTTAAGGTATAGTTGGTGTCGGTTTCCACGAGCAAAACTTTTTTACCCATGTTGTGAAGGGTGGTTGCCAGGTTAATGGCATTGGTGGTTTTACCCGTTCCACCTTTACGACTGATGAAAGAAATGATTTTCGCCATCCTTAAATGTAAAGAAAGCTTTTGATTTGAGAAACTCAATATTGTGATTGAGCTGTTCTTGAACAGAGAATATAGAATTCAGAATTTAGAATCGTAAGCAACCCGAAACTTTAAACTCGAAACTTCAATCATAGCACGAAACCTTGAACCATGAACTTGAAATCCTGAACTCGAAACTTTCCTAAGCTAAACGATTCGTATCAAACTTCTCCAAATAATCCGCAACCCTTCTCACAAAGCTGCCGCCTAATGCACCATCTACCACGCGGTGATCGTAGGAATGAGACAAGAACATTTTATGACGAATAGCAATTGCATCCCCATAAGGTGTTTCGATAACGGCTGGCTTTTTTTGGACAGCACCTAACGCCAGAATACCTACCTGCGGCTGCATGATGATGGGAGTTCCCATCACGTTTCCAAAAGAACCAACATTCGATACTGTGTAAGTGCCGCCTGATAATTCGTCTGGTTTTAATTTATTTTCACGTGCACGTCTGGCAAAATCATTTACAATCTTCGCCAAGCCAGCAATGTTATATTGATCCGCATTACGGATAACCGGCACAATTAAGTTTCCACTTGGAAGTGCCACGGCCATACCGATGTTGATGTCTTTTTTCTTGATGATCTTATCTCCATCTACCTGAATATTAATCATGGGATAATCTTTGATAGCCAATGCAACGGCTTCGATGAAGATCGGTGTAAAGGTAAGTGCATCGCCTTCGCGTTTCAGAAATTCATTCTTCATCTTGTTGCGCCAGAAAACAATGTTGGTTACATCGGCTTCTACAAATGAAGTAACGTGTGGTGAAATGCGTTTTGAATCCAGCATGCGTTCCGCAATCATCTTGCGCATTCGATCCATCTCGATGATCTCATCTCCACCACTAATAGATACAGGAACACGCGTTGGTGCCACTGAAACAGAAATGGAATGTTGAACAGTTTTTACAGCAACACCAAGTTTTCTGTTCTCTACATATGTCAACAAATCTTTCTTCGTGAGTCTGCCTTCTGCTCCGGTTCCCTCAATAGTTTCAAGTTCGGCAACCTGTATATTTTCTTCTCTCGCAATGTTCTTTACCAAAGGCGAATAGAATCTTGATGATGCTTTATAATCCGTTGCATGTGAAACACCATTCGTTGATGATGCAACTGCAGTACTCGCAAAGGATGCTGCCTTTACTTCACTAACCGGTGTGTCAGCAACAGGGCCAGTCGTTACTTTTTCATCTGCTTCGGTAGTAAGAATAGCAATGGCGCTACCTACCCTCACCACTTCTCCTTCTTTGGCCAGCAATTCTTTCAATACACCGGCATGGGTAGAAGGTACTTCAGTGTCTACTTTATCGGTAGCTACTTCTAATACCGATTCTTCCAACTCGATTTTATCGCCTGGTTTTTTTAGCCAATGCAAAATGGTTGCTTCCGTTATACTTTCGCCCATTTTGGGCATAATGAGTTGCACTTGGGCCATGATTCAATCGTTTGTTAAAGGTGCAAGTTAATCAGGTTTTACCCCGAGATCAAAGTAAGCGTGAAGTAATGCAATTCTATTTTGAAGAAGTATAAAAACGCGGAATAATATCTTGGAAAAAGTTAATTGTTGTTTGTTAAAGTTAGCGAGTTTCGGGTTCCAAGTTTAGAGTTTAAAGTTTCGAGAGGGTTACGATTCTAAATTCTATATTTCTACAATAGTCTATATTCTAGTTATCTTGCAAACTCATCCGAATCAGATTCATAACTGAGGTTGATGCTAGTTTGATGTTGATCATCCGATCTTTCGAGAGTTGCAATTTCTTCGTTACCGTATGATGTTTGTCTGAGTAGGCAATCCAAACGGTACCAACAGATTTATCATCAGTTGCTCCACCCGGTCCGGCAATTCCACTTGTAGCCACACCAATATCCGTATTGAATTTTGTGCGAACAAGATTGGCCATTTCTATAATGGTGGGTTCGCTCACGGCACCGTATTGTTCTAGCGTCTCCGGCTTTACACCGAGTTGTCGCATTTTAATTTCGTAGGCATACGGAATCATGCTACCTAAAAAATAATCTGAACTTCCGGGTACGCTTGTAATTAAATGAGAGAGGTATCCGCCCGTGCAACTTTCCGCGACAGCGAGTGTTAATTTCTTTTTGCGCAATGTATTTCCTAAAACAACTTCAATCGGATCGGATCCATATCCGAAAATATGCGGGCCAATTATTTTCTCTAATTTTTCGATCAAGGCATCGACTTCTTTTTCAAGTGGAGGCAGTGAATCGCCAAAGCAAGTCAATCGAAGTTTCACTCCTCCTAGACTTGGTAAGTATGCAAGTTTGATATGACTTGGTAAAGATGCTTCCCAATCCGAAATTGTTTCAGCCAGAAATGATTCGCCTTGTCCAATGGTTTGAATCATCTTGTGATAAATAACAGGAACTTGAAACGTCTTCAGTAATTTCGGAATGACCAGTTCCGTCATCATCTTTTTCATTTCGTGCGGAACGCCCGGCATCGCCATAAATACTTTTCCATTTCGTTCGAACCACATGCCCGGAGCAGTGCCAATAGCATTTGTTATTTTTTGGCAACAGATAGGTAATGCTGCTTGTTGACGATTGATCTCTGTCAACTCACGACCTCTGCTTTTAAAAAACTCCGTTACTTCTGCGAGTGCTTCCTCGTGAATTTTTAATTCGCAGTTAAAATATTTTGCAAGTAGAGGTTTTGTTAAGTCATCGTTGGTGGGGCCAAGTCCACCAGTAATTAAAACAATGTCAGCTCTTTTTTCTGCTTCCGCGAAAGCGGCAAGAATTTCATCAGGCTGATCGCCCACACTGGTTTTGCGAATTACCTTAATGCCGGCATTGCTTAATTCAACACTCATCCATTGCGAGTTGGTATCTATTATTTGCCCGTAAAGAATTTCATCGCCTATTGTGAGTAGTTCTGCAAGAATGGGTTTCATGTTTTAAAATTTAAAGTTCAAAGCTATAAGCTTAATGATAGTAATGAATAGATAGTTGCGGTTTTTGCTGCATTAAATGATTGAATAATGCTATCCTTTTCAGTTGCTATTTTTTGTCTTCATTAGGGTCAATGTTACCTTAGTTCTTATGAACAAGAAACTTTCTGCGCTCGACTGGCAAAGCCAGATTTACCTAAATGGTTTTGCGGGATTTCGTCCACGCGTCAATATTGATTTAACAACACTTGAAGAATCAGCCAGGAAAGTCATTAGCCCGGAGGCCTTTGCGTACATCGCTGGTGGTGCCGGAAATGAAAGTACCGTTCGTGCAAATCGCGAAGCATTTGAAAAACATAAAATTGTTCCGCGCATGTTGCGCAATGTTGGCGAGCGTGATACAGGCATTACTTTGTTCGGACAAAATTTACCTTCACCGTTTTTACTTTCACCTGTTGGCGTTTTAGAGATGGCGCATAACGAAGCTGACGTAGCAGTTGCAAAAGCTGCAGCGCAACTGGGAGTTCCATTTATTTTTTCCAATCAGGCTTCCAAGCCAATGGAAGTATGTGCTGATGTAATGGGAGATAGTCCTCGCTGGTTTCAATTGTATTGGAGTAAATCAAATGCTTTGGTAGCAAGCTTAGTACAGCGTGCAGAGAAGTGTGGATGTTCTGCCATTGCCGTTACATTAGATACAACAATGTTGGGTTGGCGCACACGCGATCTTGAGTTAGCATATTTACCTTTTATTGAAGGCAAAGGAATTGCACAATATACTTCCGATCCTGTTTTTCAAAAAATGTTAGATGAAGAAGATGATCGTGTTAACATAAAAAGAAAAATTACTTTTCAATCCATTTTAGGTTTGATAGGGATGGTGAGAAAATTTCCGGGCGAAGGATTTTTTAAAAAGTTAAGATCGGGTAAACCAGTAAAGGCTGTTCAGAAATTTGTTGCGACCTATTCAAATCCGTGCACAACGTGGGAGGATTTAAAATTTCTTCGTCAACACACCAAGCTCCCGATTGTATTGAAAGGTATTCTTCATCCTGATGATGCACGCAAGGCGATGGATTTCGGAATGGATGGCATTATTGTTTCCAATCATGGCGGACGACAAGTAGATGGCTCGATTAGCACGATTGAAGCGTTACCTAAAATTACAGAAGTGGTGAATGGAAAAATTCCTGTTTTAATGGATAGCGGAATTCGTGGAGGGGCAGATGCTTTTAAAGCCATTGCTCTTGGGGCGAAAGCCGTTTGCATTGGTAGACCTTATGTATATGGATTGTCTATTGCAGGACAACAAGGCGTTTACGAAGTGCTTCGCAATTTCATGACCGACTTTGAGCTAACTATGGGACTTACTGGGTGTAAAAATATCAGTGAGATTACAAGAGAAACGCTCGCCTGAATGTAATGTAAGAAACGCGATTTACGTTAGCTTTGAACTCGGAACTTTAAACTCTAAACTCCAATGCAACGAATCGTAACATTACTCATACTATCATTCGCCCTAGCGTCATGCACATCAGCGCAAATCAGCAAGACTTTAGGGGAAGTCAACAAAGTAATCACTCCCGATCAACAACCGAGTACTGCAGAAGTAGGTGAAGGTTTGAAGGAAGCGTTAGTAAAAGGTATTTCAAAAGGTTCTGATTTGGTTTCGCAATTGGATGGATATTTCAAAAATCCTGAAATCAAAATTCCGTTTCCACCCGAAGTAAAAAAAGTAGAAGATAAACTTCGTCAAATTGGTTTGGGAAGTGAAGTCGATAAGTTTGTGTTGTCGCTTAACCGTGGTGCAGAAGATGCAGCGAAAGAAGCAAAACCTATTTTTGTAAATGCGATCAGACAAATGACCATTCAGGACGCGTGGAGTATTTTAAAAGGACAACCTGATGCAGCAACACAATTCTTAAAACGTACGACTACCGTTCAACTGAAAGAGAAATTCAAACCGGTAATTCAAACTTCACTTAATAAAGTGAATGCCACAAAATATTATGGCGACTTAGTGAATACCTACAATAAAGTGCCGTTTGTTCAAAAGGTAAATCCAAATCTTGATGACTACGCAACGGATCGGGCGATTGAAGGATTATTTATTATGATTGCGAAAGAAGAAAAAAATATTCGTCAGGATCCTTTGGCCAGAACGACAGAATTGTTGAAGAAAGTTTTCGGAGCGCAGAAATAGAAATAATCCAGAATAACTATAAACCAATTATGTTATGTTGAAAAATATTACTAAACGCGATGTTAAGATTTTCTTTTTAGGAATACTAGCCATGCTTTTGATTGAGGTGGTGTTCAATTGGGACGGGACCGTTGGGGATTTTATGCGCGGGGTTAAGGGAGGTTATAATAGTGTGCGATAGATAAAGACAGAATAATTTCGAATATGGAACTCTACATCAAACACGAAGCTTTAATTCGCAAAGCTATTGACGCATTACACGAACGCATTTTTTTTGCAGCGTATCCTGAAAATCCGTCACCTGCCAATTATGGCGAAAATGCTGATGCTGAAGGAAGAGAAAAATTCCAGGCTACATTAGGAAAGAAGTTTGATGAATTGAAACAAAGTAATCCAGATGGTTGGATCGGACAAGAAGAATCTCCTTACACACAAGATGCATTGGGTATTCTTTATCCTTCGTTTTCAGTGAACACATTAATAGATTGTTCATCAAAAGCATTTCATATTTGGCGTAAGGTAAGTGCGCAGGATCGTGCCGGTATTTTGGTGGAATCATTAGAACGTGTGAAGTCACGTTTTTTTGAAATTGCATACGCTACCATGCATACTACAGGTCAAGCATATATGATGTCGTTTCAAGCATCAGGTCCGCATGCTGCTGATCGTGCGCTTGAAGCAATTGCTGCGGGTTACGAAGAACTGCAACGCTTTCCATCGCATGCGTTGTGGGACAAGCCGATGGGTAAGTTTAATCTTCAGGTCAATAAAGAATGGAGAGCTGTGCCGAAAGGTATTTCAGTTGTGATTGGTTGCTCGACTTTTCCTTCATGGAATTCTGTGACTGGAATTTATGGAAGTTTGGTTACGGGTAATCCTGTGATTGTAAAACCACATCCTGGAGCAATCCTCCCGATCGCAATTTTTGTCGCAGAGATTCAAAAGGTATTGGTCGAAAATAATCTTGATCCGAATATTTGTCAACTGGCGGTTGATACTGCCGATAATATGATTACAAAAGAATTGGCAGAACATCCGGAAGTAAAACTGATTGACTTTACCGGTAATTCTGTGTTTGGAGATTACCTCCAAGCATTGAAAGGTAAAACGGTATTCACCGAGAAGACTGGTGTTAACTCTGTCATTCTTGATTCAGTTGAAGATGCTGATAAAGCCATGGCGAACTTAGCATTCTCATTAAACTTATACAGCGGACAAATGTGCACCGCCCCTCAAAACTTTTTTATCCCCGAAGGAGGTATTAAAACTTCTACTGGCACATTATCATTTGATGAGGTCGCGCAAAAACTGGTGGATAACATTAATGGTTTGGTAGACAATCCAAAAGCAGGACCACATGTATTGGGCGCTGTGCAAAGTAAAAAAACCAGCGAGCGAGTTTTAGTTGCCGAGAATCTTCCAGGTAAAGTTTGGTTGAAGTCACGTTCGTTTGAAAACCCCATGTTTAAAAATGCACGCGTGGCAACGCCTGTTATTGTTGAAGTAGACGCAACCAAAAAAGAAATTTTCAGCAAAGAACTTTTTGGACCAATTGCCTTATTGATCAAAACAAAAAATACAGACCAGTCTATTGCGTTGGCTAAAGAAATGGCAGAGCATCATGGCGCTATCTCATGTGGCGCCTATACTACCGATGCAAAGGTGAAGGAAAAGATAGCAGACGAAATGAGTTTAGCAGCAACACCCGTATCGTTCAATTTAACAGGCGGCATATACATGAACCAAAACGCAGCCTTCTCCGACTTTCATGTTACCGGAGGTAATCCATCTGGCAACGCCTCGTTCACCAATCCTGAATATGTAACGAAGCGATTTACATGGGTGGGGCATAGGGAGTTGGTGAAGGTGTGATAGCCTTTTAATACGTTTTACTATTATTCGATGCGAAGTGGATTATAATGCTTTATCCCTGATAGGTTAAATTTAAGTCAAATGAAAAAACGAATTATTCAAACAATTCTGGTTGCACTTTCTACCGTGCTGTTTATTCAATGTAATAATGACTCGGTTAAAAAGACAGTTTTCATTCTTCCAAATGATCCGTTTGCAAAGACCATTTCGCACATCCAGACATTTGATCTTGATAGCAAACAGGATAATGTGGTGGAAGGTGAAAATGGAACAATAATTATTTTTTCGAAGGGTTGCTTTAAAAACGGTGAAGGAGAAATTGTTGAGGATAATATAAAAATTGAACTCGTTGAGGCACTTACTTTAGAGGATAGGATACTCTCCAATTTGACAACGACCTCTAATGGCAAGTTACTTGAAACTGGGGGCATGATCTATTTCAATGCAACTTCAGAAGGTGAACAACTTACTGTTAATAAAGATAATCCTGTTCATATTGAGATTCCTACCTGGGAGAAAAGACCTGGAATGATGGCGTATAAAGGCACAAGAGATGAAAAAGGAAATATGAGTTGGATTGACCCGAAGCCATTGGATAATTTTTTGACAACCGTGGATATTGATTCGCTGGATTTCCTTCCGGAAATGTTTCAAATAATGGTTGATGCTGGAATGCCTTATAGAAAATACAAATCAGCAACAAGGAAATTAACGGATAGTTTGTATTACTCGCTTTCAGCCTCAAACGGAAGCGAGTTAGTACAGGGGCTCACTCGAACGGATCTTAATGAGCCATATTACGATAAGAATGTAAAAGTCGTTGATGGAAAATATGTTGATACTTCTAATCTTAAAGATGGTAGTCCCAATGAGCAAGGCGATACCGTTGTGCCAAAGAATTGTGGAATCGACCCCGCAATAATTATGGTTATAAAGTCTTCCAAATATCAGAATACACTTATTGCAACTCGTGAATTTGAAAGTAGGTTAAAGAGAATCTTTAAAACATGCGACAACGCCATTCTTGAAATCTACATCAAGAACCTTAGTAAAAACTTATATGAACTTGATAGTATGGCGGCAGTAATGTGTAAAGAAAAAAAATACAATAATGCATATCATGCCTTTGATGATTTTTCCAGAATGCGATTGACAAAAGTGAAGCAAGCAGACAAATATGCTAAACTGCTTGATGGATATTTCGAAAAGCAACTTTCTAATATAAAATCAAAATTAGAGAAGGGAAAAGAAAAGGTTTTAAAATCCCTGGCAAAAAAGAATAAGGAAGCGCAAAAAATTGTTGATGACTATAAGAAGTTATTATGGCAAAGAGAACGATATAGAATGGAGACCTACGGTTTTGATTGGACCGAAACAGGATGGGTAAATGTTGATAATGGAGATTTACCAAAGGATTGGGGTAACGCACCATTAGAAATCATAGTTGAAAATGGAAAACAATTCGATAGAGTTTATACGTACGTGATTTATTCTTCGATCAAAAGTTTATACAGACTAAATACTACTGATAATGAGAATTTTTATGTAGGCAATGATATAGACAAAGAAATGCTGATGCCAAAACAAAAATATGGAGCCGCAATAGCAATAGGGTATAAGGGTGATGTTCCATCCATTGCCACCAAAAATTTTGAAACAGAATCTACACCAAAATTCAATTTAGTATTAGCTCCTTCAACACCGGATGAAGTGAAAGAGATTTTACGAAGATATGAAGAGTATTCAAAGGAAAATAAAATTGATTATGACCTTAGGGTTATGGAGAAAATGTATATAGAAAAGCAAAGACAAAAGGAATTAATCAAAGAGAGTGAATACATCAAACGTCTTTGGCATATTGCTAATCCATGTTGTGCTAACAGAGGCATGGATTCATTGGAAGAGGAATTGTAATTAATAGTTTATAGTGTTGATTTATGAAGAATACTATTTTCTCCCTGATCAGCTTTTTATGCATTGAGCATGCAGGTCTCGCCCAGCAAACTTTTTACGACAGCCTCTCAACATCAGCACTCGCTTTAACAAATCAAAACGTTAGCTACGATCCTGCCTATTTTAGCATTCCATATCCAAACGGAGATGTTCCAAGTGATAAAGGTGTTTGTACGGATGTCGTTATTCGGGCTTATAGAAAATTAGGTATCGATCTTCAAAAGGAAGTGCATGAAGATATGAAGGCGAACTTCAAACTATATCCGGCAAAATGGGGACTGAAGACTACGGATAAAAATATTGATCACAGACGCGTTCCTAATCTCATGACCTTCTTTATACGACATGGTGAAGTGAAATCGAAAATAACAAATGAAAAGATTTACCTTCCGGGTGATATTGTGTGCTGGGATTTGGGTGGAGGCATAACACACATCGGTATTGTGGTAAATAAAAAATCAGAAGATAAAATGCGATACCTGATCGTTCACAATATTGGTGGTGGACAGGTGATCGCGGATTGCTTGTTCCAATTTAAAATCATCGGACATTATCGATACAAGAAATAATTAGGCTGATTGCATTATTTCCAAATCGATTTCAATTCCCAAGCCTTCAGATTTTTTATATTCTCCTTCATCGGAATCACCATTTTATTTTCGCCTGTTTGAAAAATCAAACTTGTGATGGAAAATTCTTCATAATGAAATGTGTTTCAAATCTGTATCAACTTATTTCGAACTTACAATTCTTCTGGTAAAAAATCTCTATCTTCGTCAACTCATTTTTAATCCTATTTACCCTCATTAAAACAAATCAAAATGAAAAAGAAAATTTTTATTGGCCTTGGCGTTCTGGGCGTATTGCTTGTCGCTTTCTTTCTCTATGCTGCGCTTGTTGTGGCCAAGAAAAGTCCAGTCAAAACCACAGAGTTTAGCGGCAATGGCTTAGATGTTAAAGTAGTGTATTGCCAACCTTACAAGAAAGGAAGAGTAATTTTTGGCGAAGAGAAAGACGGTGCTTTGCAACCGTATGGAAAATACTGGAGACTGGGTGCC
>JBKJOF010000187.1:0-4278 GCA_046595655.1 Chryseolinea sp.
TAAGAAATCCTGATCGCATTGAAGGTATTTGAAAACAACATTATCTTCCTTTGTTTTTCCAGGCCAGGCATTATCATCCAATACCATTCCTGAAAATATTTCCATCGGATTGCTATCGCCTTTTGCTATCGACTTGATTTTTGGATTTTGAAGAACGTTATTTTTAAAGGCGTTAAAATTTTTGTTTATACCTGCGTTACTCTTAAAGTAGAATACATTCTCTTTATCGAATCCAAGATTTTTATTACGCATGTACTCGATCTGCTGATAGGTAACTACAGCACCGATAATCAGAATAACGGATAAGCTGAATTGAAAAACAACTAGACCTTTACGAATGCCTTCTCCACTCAATCCCGACAGTCTACCTTTTAGAACGTGAATTACCTTCAGCGAAGAAAGAAAAAATGCAGGGTAACTTCCTGCTATAATACCTGTAAGCACGGTAATGAATATCAAGCTTACAGAAATAATAGGATTGGAATAATCGAGCGTTAAATTTTTTCCTGTTAATGTATTAAACCAAGGTAGCAATGAATAGACAATGCCCAAACCAAAGAGTAAGGAGATAAAAGAGATGAGAATGGATTCTCCTAAAAATTGTCTGATGAGAGATTGACGGGCAGCACCAATCACCTTCCGTACACCTACTTCACGAGCACGACTCATCGATCTTGCCGTAGCGAGGTTCATGAAATTGATGCACGCAATTAGTAATATAAAAATTGCTACCGAACTAAACGCTCGTACATAAATAATTCTTCCGCCATCTTGTTTTCCGTTGCTGAAATTGTTGTAAAGCCTCCAATCCGTAATAGGAAAAAGAAACAGCTCTACATTCGAATCCCAACGCGGCCATATTTTTGGTTTCGTAAATGTTTCGTTGATCTTCTTGCTGACAGCTTCTATATCTGATCCTTCTTTAAGTTTTACAAAACTACGTCCTGCTGTCCATGCACCCCACTCTTCATTATAAGGATCTTCTTTAGAATATGTTGAATAAGGAGCAATAAAATCAAAATGAAGAGTTGAATTTTCAGGTAGGTCAATGAATACTGCTGTTACTCTCGCGTCAAGTTTATTGTCTAGTCTAAACACTTTTCCAATGGGATTTTCAGTATTGAAATATTTAAGTGCAAGTTTTTTAGAGATGGCAATTGAGTTGTTGTCTGGAAGAGGATTTAATGAATTACCTTGCACTAATGGGATTGTGAAAACATTGAACACGGATGAGTCGGCATATGCACCTTCTTCATAAATCGTTTGATCGTTATAATTAAATAGTACACGACCTCCAAAAAAAGTTATGCGACAAGACTCTTCTACTTCAGGTAGTTCCTTCAGTGCTAATGCCAAAGGCCCAGGTGTATCATCATAAGTTTGAGTGCCTTCCGCGTAATGATGATTACCCATCACTTGAAAAATTCGCTCTTTATCCTTGTGGAAATCATCAAATGTAATTTCATCATTCGCCCACAGCACAATACAAATGCTACATGCCAAGCCTACGGCTAGTCCACTAATGTTGATAAATGAATAGCTTCCGTTCTTTATCGTTGATCGAAAGAATATTTTTAAAAAATGTTTTAACATACCATACTGGTTTATATTTTGAGATTCTTCAGTTGGTTTAATAATCCCTGGCCGAAAGAGCAGGAGCACGTCAATAACAAATCTTCTATCTGCTTTTCTTTTTCCAAATTCTTTTACACGCTCATCATACAACTCGATCAAATCTCCTTCAATGTATTTCAACAACTTCGGATGGCAGAACCAGCGGAAAAAACGGAGGAAGAGTTTAGGTGGTGTGTGATGTGTTTTCTCCATACACTTTATTCAGATTTTAATGAATTTACCGGATTGCTTATAGCGGCACGCAATGTTTGCGAACCAATGGTTATCAACCCCAGTATTAGCAAAACCATTACACCTGAAAGCACCGTACCAAATCCAAACTCGACTCGGTTAGGTAAAAGTTGAAGCCATAGATTATTTATAAAGTAACTAATTGGAACTCCGATAAGTATTGAAAGAGAAAGCATTTTTAGAAACTCTTTAGAAAGCAACAGCGCAATGCTTCTTTCACCAGCACCCATTACTTTTCGAATGCCAACTTCTTTTGTTCTTCGTTCTGCTGTGTAGATGGCCATGCCCAATAATCCTAAGCAAGCGATAACGATTGCCAGAAAAGCAATGAACCCAAGGATAGAGACGAGATCAAAAATGGCTTTATTTGTTGCCGCTAATTGCGCATCAAAAAATTCGTATTTGAAGGAATGAATTGGATCAATCTTTTTCCAGACCGCTTCCATTTGATCAACTGTTTCCATTAAATTATTGGAAGCCACCTTTACGTTGAGATACTGAAATTGATTGGGTTGATTTCTTAATACCAGTGGTTGAATCTCATCGGTGTTGATTAAAAGTTTAAAACGAAAATCCTGAACAACACCAATAACCTCTACTAACTCATTACCCCATTTTGATTCTAGCGTAGCGCCTACGGCATCAGCAGGATTTTTGAACCCTAATTCTCGGGTTGCTTCTTCGTTAACAAGAATGAAACGATTTACTGAATCACTGACAGCGGGTAGATTGCGCCCGGCAATAATTTTTAAATTGAGGTTGTCAGTAAAATGTTCATCGCTATTAATAATATATGTTCTGGTATACTCTTCCGTTTTTTCGGGTCTCCGTAAGTCAAATCCATTGCTTGTTCCGGTAGCTGGCATTATATCTGAGGCCGAGATCTCAGCTACTCCAGCTATTGAATTTAATTCGTTTGATAATGTTCGATTGTTTACTCCTTGTAGTTCAATGTTTACAATATTCTTTGACGTAAAGCCATAATCAAATGTCATAAAGTGTTTGAATTGATTAAACACTAGAATGGAGGTTGTGATGAAGAACAGAGAAATTACAAATTGAGAAACACTTAATATTTTTCGCATTCCCAATTTTCCCGGCTGCGCACTGTTTAAGTTTTTCAATGCTTTGATCGGCTGGTATTTTGATAAGTGAAATGCAGGATAAAGTCCGGCAATAATTCCAATCGTTAACGCAAACCCTATAAAAATCAGATATACACCAACAGTTGATGGAAGTTCAAATTCTAAATGCTTATTCACCCATAAATTCATAAACGCGGGTTTGATAAGATAGAGAAATAGGATGGCCATTGTTAAAGCAAGGAGAGAAGTAATAATTGATTCGCTTAAAAATTGAAAAACTAAGGAGTTCTTAGTTGCACCCGTTACTTTACGCACGCCAATTTCTTTAGCTCTCGTAAGCGCTCTGGCAACCGAAAGATTGGTATAGTTAAGGCAAGCCATAATCATGATAATGCCTGCTAGAATAATCAGGAAGTAATAGCCGATAAGCGGAAGACGATTGTTAGTGTCATTGCCTGACAAGCCAAGCTGCACATCTCTAAGGTTTTGAGCTGTTAGCTTAAAACCCTTTGTCTGTTCAGATTTAATGTTCGTGTATTTGTGTGCAACAAAATGAGTAAGTGCTGTATTTAAATCTTCTTCATTTTTACCCGGATCAACTAATGCATAGGTATAAGTGCGAGCGTACACCTCCCAGTTATTGGACATATCTTCCAACTTCTTTTCTGCAAGCAATGTTTGCATCGATGAAGCTGAAGTAAGTACATCAAAACGCAAGTGCGATTTATACTTTGTTTCATCAATCACACCCGTAATTGTAAAGTTACCCCAGCTAACCGAGGGTGCTCCAATGCCGGCAGACTCTTGCGGGAAGGATAGTTGGCGGTCGAAGAATTCTATCGTCTTACCCAATGGATCTTCCTGACCAAATAATTGATTAGCCAATGACGTTGAGATCACCATCGAATTGGGTGATACTAAGGCTGTTCGTTTATCTCCTTTTTCTAATTCGAAACTAAATACCTTAAAGAAAGAAGGATCGGCAAAATATCCGCGCATATCAACAATTTTTTGATTGTACATGGCATCGCCACCAATACCAGGTGTGAGGTTGGTAGCATCATTCACAATCGCGTATTCCGATTTCAAGGCTGATGCTAAGGGATAGGGCGAAGTGGCATAGGGTTGTTTACCACCCTCTGTTGAAGATAGAATCCGATAGATGCGATCTTTCTTTTCGTGAAATTGATCGTACCGATTTTGGTCAGCAAGCATGAGAATGATTAACATGCAAACAGACATAGCCACTGCTAGCCCGAAAATATTAATGAATGAGAATACCTTGTACTTTAGAATATTCCTTACGCCTATCTTAAAATAATTTTTA
>JBKJOF010000220.1:0-10205 GCA_046595655.1 Chryseolinea sp.
GTTATTTTGATTGTTGTATTCGGTACATATCCAATCGGGAGACTCTGCAATGTTAAGAATTCTGACTTCATCCAATTTACCATCGAAAAATCGTTGCGCCAGGCCCGGTCTTCCAAGCCTAAGATTGGTATCCCATAAATCTCTTGGAGTAGACGCAGGTGTTCCGGTATTGCTGTTGACCAGTACACCATCTAAATAAAGTTGACCAGAAGGAGTGGTGCTTAAATTCGAGTAGGTAGCTACCAGGTGATGCCAGGCTGTGGTTTCAGTAAAGGTTGTTTGTGCAGTGATTCCGTCTGCATCAAATTGTTCTTCTGTGTGCCCAAGGAAGGTAGACAAGTACCCAGGGGTTGCCGCGCAGCATGTACCAGTTGACAGGTGCAGTTCCTGGCCGGCAGTACTTGCATTTCCATCTCCCCAACCATTTTGTGTTCCTTGGCCCTGCCAAATAAGATGTGCAGGATTTACCGCATCGGCTTTGAACCAGGTGGAAAGCGTAAAATCATTGGCAGTCTTTAATTCATTACTGGTGGTCTGAATATAGTTCGCAGCGCCATCGAAGTCGCGACCTCCACCAATTTTAGCAGTCGCAAGATCGGTGGTACCATTATTTGTTCCGTTTATTGCATTCGAGGTACCATCATTCAAATTGTTATTTTCAAAATGATAGACGGTTCTGAAGTCAGCACTCCAAGTAGATTGAGTTGAGGGATCCGCAACGACCGCGCTATTGCCATAGTACATGTAAATGTCAGTATCGGATCCCGGAGGAAGTGAAGGAATCCTTACCCAGGCAGCGTAATTACCCGTGGCGCCATTATAGTGGTCAATTTGATGGCTCAGAATGGTGGTTCCATCACTGGCTGTGAAAATGATGTCATACCCATTGGCACTGTTGATTAAACCGGTTGGTGTAGGTGTAATAAACGTACCGTTAACCTGGATCAATACCGGAAAATTGGTAAGGGCAGCTGCTCCGCATACTTGTGCGCCACTAATGGTTAACTTACTCTTATAAGTATAACCTGCGATCCATTGCCCATACGCTTTCCCGGTGAAGAGAGAGGATGAGAGCAAAAGAAAGGAAAGGAAAACACCGTTAATGGCAATTCTTTTTAAGACTGCACCCATAGTAAAAAATGTTGTTAATGACTTAACACTACTGTAATTCTGACACCGCTCTTCTCCAAAAAGTATATGCACCATCGGTAGTTTCTACCCTAGATGCACGTTGAGTGCCGAATTATAAAAAATGTGAAATGGGCATTTTGATATTAAAAACACGTTCTTTTTTATATACATGATTAAGCTGTTGGAATTAGTTTCTTGGTTTGGGAAAAAATTCCAAATTAGATCAAGACAATTACATTTCTTTCTTGTTATTGTTTACCACGCTTACCTTGTGTGGCAGACCAAATTGACATGTAAACAATATTACTTTTGTCTGCTGGTTACGTGTCATGTAAAAACTGAAATGACAATCTTACAGATTAAAAAGATTTTATCCCATGACCTTGTTACGCTATTTCGCTAATACGCTGTCCATTATCATTCTCCTGATTTCAATTAACGTAGGTGCTCAGAAGTTGGAAGTGTACAAACATTTACCCAGTGAGGTTGTTGTGATTCCTTCCAAAATTTTGAAAGAAGACCATGCGATTTTTATTCATTGTCCTAAGATTCACTCGACTAATAAGAACAAACAATTCCAGGCATTGTATTTACTTGACTGGGAGAGCCATTTCGATATGCTTTCTCAATATACTGACTAACTCAGTCGGTGGTACACGAAAGTGAGGTACTAGAAAACCTGTTGAACAAAAAAGAAGATCAAGGGCAACCACTTAATGCAAACAGTGCCTACCGCAGTGAAGCAATAGAAAAGAGTTTGAAAAAGAAAGAGATAGAGTCGCGGATTCATGAGAAAGGATATCGCAACAAGCTTTAACGAAAAGGCAACAACAGCGCAACACGAAAAGATCAAAAGTAAGGGCACGTGTTGAACACATCTTTGCCTTTATGGAAAACAGCATGCAGGGAGTATACCTCCATTGCCGCAGCTAGGCCAAAGCGAAAGTCGCTATAGGGTTAATGAACCTCACGTACAATTTATTCCACCTTACACAACTCAAGGGTAACCCACCGATCAACTACACCTTGTTATTCCAATGTGCAGGCAATAGTTCGTGAAGGTTTGTGATTTTGTAATCTTGGATTTTGGAAAGGACATCCCTTAGCCATTCGAAGGGGTTTACATCATTTAGCTTGCAGGTGCCCAACAATGAATATAACATGGCTGCTCTGCGCGCACCGTTGTGTGAGCCGGCAAATAAGTAATTCTTTCTGCCAATGGCCACTGGCCGAATGGCATTCTCCACCAAGTTATTATCGATTTCCAATCTGCCATCGGTTGTGTAAACCATGAGTTTGTTCCAACGCTGTAAGCTATAATGCAAGGCCTTGCCAATGGTGCTCTGTGGCAATACCACTTTATAATTCTCCAGCATCCATTCTTTCAGTTGAACGAGTATAGGCACAGACTGTGCTTGCCGAAGCTCAACAATTTCAAGAGCCGACAAGGCGTCCGATTTTACATGGCGTTCTATGGCATACAGTTTTTGCATCTGGGTCAATACATATTCGGCACGTGCAAGGTCGTTGTCTTTCGCTTCATCAAATTTCCTGCGCGCATGTGCCATACATCCCAAAAGTGTTACGCCTGGCGTATTGCCAAAATCTTCATACACAGCATAGCCATCGGTCTGTAAATATCCTTTAAAATCTTTTAAACATTCTTGTGGCCCTTCCCGTCCGCGACCTTCACGATAATCAAACATTACCAAGCGTTTGGTGGGTGATCGGTACACCAAGCTCGCTTCGATTTTATATAGTATAAAACAAATAGACACTGGAGTGACTTGACTTTCAACATAGAAGAGTGCTCTGTGAGTGACTCTGAGGAGGTAAAAGAGTTTGAACATTGACTTATTTAGAAAAAAAATATGTAATAGTCTTTCATGTTTCGAGTTTTTTTGTTCTACCTTTATTCGGGATAGGCAATGGTTGTGAGCAATATTAGTGATGTCGCATTCGCAGGTCGTTTCGATTAAATCTTTTTTCTCCTTCCGCTTAATTGCTAAAGAACATTCAAATTCAAGTGCGCTTAACGATGCTTAAATATTAATAACCAAAAAAAAATCTATGAAAATGAAACGCATTTCTCTATTCATGTGGTGTTTAGTGATCGCTATGGTGGCGCTAAATAGTTGCAGTGATCTTGAGTTGACCTCAAAAGATCAAGTTGGTGGTAAGCAAGATTTGAACATGTCTTCACTGTCGATGCTTTCTAAGAAAATCCAAGACAGCACCCGACAAGCTGAGGCTAAAGTTTTACAAGAGAGCGCTAACTCGTCTGTTATTGTTCAACCAAACGCCATTGCGCCTCCTGCAAACTCAATAAACTATGCCTTGCAGGCCAAGGTAAGTGCAGAATCCACCTTTCCTGGCTATTCCGTAGGTAAAATTAATGACGGTAGCAGGACTATCACAGTAGGGGGTGCCTATAGTTGGGCTAATAATTATGCAGCCGGTGGAAAGCTACCAGAAAGCGTATTTCTAGATCTAAATAATGCTAAAAGCATAAGTCGTATCGATATCTATACGAGTTCAGGATATCCTCTGCAGAATTATACTATTCAGTCTAAGGCCAGTCCAGGTGCTGCATGGACAACGCTTGTGACGGTTACAGGAAATACTGCCACATATCGGACGCATACATTTGCCCAAATTAACGCTTCATCTGTTCAAATTATTTGTCAGCTAGGTCCGGCTGTCCAAACTATATACGGAAGATTAAACGAAGTTGAAATTTACGGTTCGGTTCCAACATTGCCTACTATCGGTGTAGAAAACGGTATGTTGACATTGGCTTCGAACACTGCAGTGGTTCAAGCGGCTAATTATTTGGCATATAAATACCGAGAGCATGATGATATTTTTTTAGCACAATATCCGGGCAAGACAGCCGAAGAAATTGCTGTGATCGAAGAAACTAATGGGTATAACGACGATCAGCCTTATATTGACTTTGAAAATCAAAAGGGGATCACCTCAATGAGATCAGTAATTACGGCAGCAGAAGATAACTGGCTTGCTACAAATACAACCGATGCGACAACAGGAGACCCTGATACTGTAGCCTACGAGGAAGGAGTACGAACGTTACTTAATTCATACGGAGAAATAAAAGTGGGATCGATCTATTATAAATTTAACAACGATGGATCGTATTACGTAACTGGGGGACCTGCTCAATTAATTGCTTTAAGAAGTCAAACGGCAAAGAGTGCTCTCCCTTCCGGTGTTACACTTGTAAGTTCGGCTGTGGCTTCGCCTACGGTTTTCCCAGACCCAACTTGTCATCCATATGGACACCGTTCGGCCACGCCAAGCGCTGGGTCCTGGAGAATGAAAAATAATACTAACCTCTATAGTTATCCTTGGGGAGGGAGAATGAACGCAAAAACAAAATCGTATAAAAAAATTAACGGGCATTGGAAGAAAAGAAGGGCGGATATTTTTGCTTGGGTTTATGGAACGGTTCAAAATAACCAATGTGCAGGAGCTCAGTATGCAGAAGCTGCCCCCGAAAGTGGGCTTATGAAAAGTGCATTATCAAAATCTGAATTCGGAATCATCGTTCAAGCTTACAGTGGTGACGTTCATTCTAGCCATAACCACGCGCAAGTTGGAAACTATGGTTATAGTATAACTTGGCCGTTCTAACTTCTTGCAAAAACACAAGTGTTGAAAGAGCATAATGTTTAAAGAAAGAATTTCTGCACGACTTGGAATTCTAATGGCACTAAGTTTTATTGCCTGTAATGCTGACGCCCAATTTTATGTCGGCATTACAGGCGATATTGGCAATCGAGTGAAATCCTCACCTTCGCCACCTTCTGCATTCTTCAAGCATCCGGCAGCCATTTCCGGTAGTGTTATGCTTATAGGGAACATTCCATTACAGCATTCCTGGCAGTTACAATTTGGGGGAGCGGCGGGAGTGATGGGATATATAGTCAAGGCTGCCCCGTATGATTCGATACCGAAGCCGCTGATCAATCATTCCTACGCTACCTTTCGAAATTATAATACATTTTACTTTGACGGATGGGCTTCTTTCGGCAGGAAATTTAAGGTGTACAAGACTCGATATGCGCAAGTGTCTGTTGGTGGTGGACTGACATACTATAACAATACGTATAATGCGGGGTGGATACAAAAGCCATTTACGTGGGAAAATTTGTTCAAATATGAAATGGACGGTGAAGATTGGATTTGCAGAGGTTTTGTTGACTTATCCTGTCAAACTAACTTAAATCGGTGGCTTGTACTCGGCCTGCGGTATCGGCACCATTTTAGTCGTGTGGTAGAGGGAAACTATAGTTACCAGCAAGCAAATTCAAGTGGTCAATTGTCAGTAACGCAAAGAGCGTTTGGTGTCTTTCTTATGGCGAAAATATTCGGTGATAAAAGTAGTTAGAAGGACCAAGCTAAAAATGACCAATGATGATGAATGTGTTGACTATGAGAAGATTCCTATTTTTTTTCCGAGTGATTGTTATACTGTTTTTATTATTGAGTCCTACGAAGGGCCTGGCACAATTATACCTCGGACTTGGCGCTGATTTTGGAAATCGCCTTACGATTCATCCGAGTGCAGATCCGTATCTTAAAAATCCTCCCTCTCTTTCTGGTTCATTGTATCTTACCAAGAATGAAGAATTAAAAAACAACTGGCGTATCCAGTATGGCTTATCTACAGGCATTCTTGCTTATTGGTTAAAAGTTGCCGATCAAATCGATACGACGACGAGCGGTAAATATTCGTATTTTCCTGAATTTAAATACAGCACCTTTTATTTAGGCGCCAGATTATTAGTGGGGAAGCAAATTCAAATTGGAAAAAAACAAATCGCATTTTACCTGGGCGGGGGAATAACATATTATTTGAGTTTTCCGAACGAATCGTCCTATTCTCGATGCAATGGAACTACCTGTGACGATCTTCTTTTTGAATACCAAACGGATCTCGTCGTGAATGATTTTTATAAATATGAGCACTTAAAAGCTTTTCTTGAATTCCAAGTTGACCATAACATCAGTAGCAGAATTGTGGTGGGCATGCGATATCAATATCATTTTAAGCCGGCAATAGCAGGTACCTATAAATTTTATCAAGTTAATAACGCACAGGAAGGAGAAATATCTCTCACTCAAAGACAACTTAGCTTATTTGTTTTGTTAAGAATTCACCGGTAGCAATCTTTGGCACCTGTATAATCTGCTCGCTTTTTTGATTTCTCATCACAGGCAGCACTGCTTGAATCATCCATAAAGAACCAAATACATTTGTTTCAATTCGTTCTCATACTTCCGTTTCTGAAATTTCTTCTACGTAACCAAAATGTCGAAACCAGCATTAAAAATCTACTTAGCATATGTTAATTGTGATGCCTAGATGAATCAAGAGGTGTGTCTAGTCTGGCTACAGCTATACAATAATAGTTAACTATTAACTTTATTATTTATGGCAAGACGACCACCCCAAAAGTTCGAAAGGACTTACATGATTTTTACGCAAGACGAACGATTAAAAATTGTCCAGGAAGTCGAATCTGGACAATTATCCTTTCAACAGGCATTGATCAATTACAACATCATCAATAAGAACACCCTCCGTTCGTGGCTCTTAAAGTATGGTAAGAACCCTAGCCAAATTCTTAAAAGGAAAATAACTCCAGCAGATCGGAGAAAGGCAGCGTATCAAGTAATTTATAAAGAAGCTACGCCAGCAGAAGTCGCAGCTCAAATGAGTGTGGGTCTGTTTTCAGTATGGGATTGGGTAAGAAAGTACAGAGATGAAGTCAAACAAAATAATTCTCATTCCAATACCAAAGAAGCCCCCAGGAGCGCCCAGCAAAGTGAACAGAAAAACGAAATTGAAAACTTGAAGCTAAAGGTCGCAGCATTGGAAATGATGATTGATATTGCCGAACAGGAACTGCATATAGAAATCCGAAAAAAGTCTGGCACCAAACAGTAGTAGCAATTAAAGAAAGCTTTGCATCGGTTGGCATCGGGCGCCTATGCAATCTGTTTGGTAAAACACGCCATGCCTTTTATGACAAAAACTGGTACTTGAGTAAACGCCATAGCGATGAGGAAATAATTATTGAGCTTTTACATCAGATTAGACGTGAAGTAAATGTTCTCTCCACCCAGGCTATCTATCACATGATTAAAACAACCCTGCGCGATCATGGCATAACCATTGGAAGAGATGAGCTGCACGAAATAAGAAGGCACAATGGCTTTTTACATAAGCGTAGGAGAAGATACTGCCAAACAACCGATTCAAACCATCGCTTCAGGAAATATCCCAATAGAATTAAGGATTTGTTGATCGAGCGTATTGAGCATGTGTGGGTAAGCGATATCACCTACATCAGAGTCAATGATGGATTTCATTTTCTATCGCTGGTGACGGATGCATACTCCAGGAAGATCGTGGGATACTGCTTATGTAACACGTTAGAAGCACGAGGTCCGTTATCAGCATTGCGAATGGCCATATCCAACCTATCAAAGGCTCCAGAAGGATTAATTCATCATTCAGACAGAGGTATCCAATATTGTTGCGATGAGTTTGTCGAAGAACTACAGCTTTACTGCATTGAGAGTAGCATGACCGAGAACGGAGATCCTAGGGAAAATGCCATTGCGGAAAGGTTGAATGGTATACTTAAAAAGCATTTCGACTTAAAGAAGACATTCTCTAGCCCAGACGATGCTAACGTTGCAGTGTTGAGAGCTGTACGAGGTTATAACGATATAAGACCGCATCAAAGCGTATCGATGCTTACACCAGCGAAAGCTCACGAACATGACGGAGTTCTTGTGAGAAAATGGAAAAAGAAAATGTATCGAACATCAGATTAGAACGCTCCGCGTTCTAAGTTTTCTTAGCCATAAAACTCTTGGAATGGACGTAAATAGAAAAGGCTCTCCATCACAGAGAGCCTTCTGACCATTCCAGTCGGTAAATCATATTGCTGACAAGTTGCTCTCCAGCAGAGCTTGTTTCCCCTTTAGATTTACAATGCAATTAAAATCAATCAGAGCTTGAAAAGAAATGTTCGGATTTGGAATTCTTTGGACTATAAGTAAATTCGTGAATCTGTATAGCTCATTCCGTGCTACTGTATAGCCTAATCCGGATTAAAGTTTACTGTATAGTAAATTCCGTATTAGACAGTGTATGTCGTGTTCAATTATTCTTAACTCCCTGCAAGTATATCTGACTGAATTTTAACTTTAATTCAACTTTATTCGACGGGTGGCTGTTTGTGGTCTATTTCACACAATCGAATGGATTCATTCAAAATCCTTCATAATTGTTTACAATCCTTCATAAACATTTAAGTGCGTTTTTCACTTGTCATAAGTTTGGTTGCGTAACACAAAAAGTAGCATGGAGGCAACACGAGGCAAGGAATTAGAGAAGCAAGCAATTTTTGTATTGAGAGCACTTACGCACAAACAACTTGCACAGATGTATGGCGCAAGTTGGCTCACCTTTCAAAAATGGATGAAGAAGGTGGAAGATGAGGTTGGAAGAAAAACCGGCCACTTCTATCACATACACCAAGTGAAAAAAATATTTCAACTCTTAGGGTTGCCGAAACAACTCATCGTCTCATTCGATGATGTTGAAAAAATATTCAAAAACTAATTCACTCGTATTTAATAATTGTCGTTGGCGCAAGTTGCTTCCATCGAGAGCTTTTAACGGTTCTTTTCACCGCCCAATTTCCGTTCGTCTCATATTTTAAATCATTAATGCTTCTTCGATATCTTACACATTCTTCGTTGATAACTATGGTATCACTTTTTGTTACTCCGGCTATATCAATTGTGAAATCATTGGCGTAGTTAATTGCCCGTTGGAGTGCTTCCTGTTCATGGTTCGTTGTCATACGATGGTTTATTTAGATACTAATTCTGAATTTTTTTTACCTGCTCTTTAAGCAACACCATATCACCCTCAAGTGAATTGATCCTGTCATACAAACCTGTGAGCTCTGGTGCCTGACGGGTGATTTTCATTCTGAATTTCCAGACCTCTTTAATGTTCTCAATTGGCAGGGGAAAAGTTGGGTACTGCGGATCTTTGTTATCGGACTTGCAAATGATGAGACCACCTTTCTCCAAGTAGTTAAGACAACGTTTCAAAACGATGTTATCCACTTCTTGAGCATTGTTTACAAGAACATACACAAAACCATTTTTAATATCTTCTAGCCGTTCCACAAGTTCAGCAATCACCACATCTCCAGGGAAAAAACCTTGTCTTTCGACAAGCATGCTGTATCCACTCACTTCAAAGGCGCGATAAGAGCCCGGCCCGAGTCCCGGGAGCCAAAATGCTGGGAGATTTTCAATGTATTCTTGCTGATGCGAACCCACTAAATATCCTGCTTGCGCCTTAACGGGCACCATTACAATGTTGTCTTTTCCGGAATTGTCAACGGTTGTTACAACAGAGTGAACTTCCCGCAAGCCACCAGCCTTGATGGGTTTAGCATTACCAGTAAGATGGTCCCAAGTTGTTGAGTAATGCTTTACAATCTTATCAATCGTCTCCAAAGAGGGGTATATCTGGCCGCTCTCTATCTGCGAAATGGCAGATCGACTCAAATCTACATGAACCCCGAATTCCTCTTGTGAAAGTCCTTTTTCCGATCTCAAAGCTTTAATTTGGTTACCCATTAGGTCTTTTGAAAGCATAAAAATCATTTGTTTAGTAAAACTTGACAATGTTAGTAAGTATTACTTAACATTGCAATCCAACGATGTAATTAAAAGTTAACATATATGCAGCGCGAGATCACAAAAACCGAGGAAACCGGACACAAACCAGAAATTTTCGTCTTGAGACCGTACAATCACAAGCAACTGGCCGACTTTTATGGTGTATGTTGGTTAACGTTTCAGAGATGGGTGAAAAAGAACGAAGGTCAAATCGGAAAGAAGACCGGACACTTTTACAGTATTAATCAAGTCCTTGTTATCTTCAAGATATTTGGAATGCCTAAGAGATTTAAGGTGTCGATGTCGGATGTTGAGGAAATGTTTAAGGCTGC
>JBKJOF010000019.1:0-20928 GCA_046595655.1 Chryseolinea sp.
ATTTGATGAGCCTGTTCCGACATTTTGCTCTTAATCATCATAATAGAGCAACCCTTAAAACTTTAAAATCCTATTGCTTTGCATTAGGAGCATGGACTGTAAACCATTCCAATAAAAAGGTGCTCAAAATATATTTACCTGCCAAAAGAAGACTTTGGCTTGAGGGTGTATTCTCCCAGATAAGCAATCTCAGCCCACCCTTTCAATACTCTAATGCATAATATGGGTTAAAATACAAAGTTCTCAAAGGAATATCTTTACTTTATCTTTCTCGCTTCTTTAATTTACCATCTTCAACGTACCAGAACTGCGTTGGTATTTCCGGCCATGTATTTAAGTTGAAAGCTGGTGTGCCATTTGGAGATGCGGCATAAATAAAAACTTTTAAGGCTGCATCATTAGCGTCCCAAATAAGAGGGGAGGAGGCTAAACATTTTTCGGGTGCTTTGCCATTGCTGATAATGAAATAGGCTTTATTCTTTCCAAACACTTTTGCATTTCCGTTTTCATCAATGCATACTGCGGTCTCTTCGTCAACACCAATTCCTTTTATTTCTTTGAGTGAAAGATTGTTCATCATCCGCGCAAGAAACGTTACATGTCTTCCTTGTCGTTCGCGTTGAAAATAATGCTGATCGGCTAATGTGTTTTTAAGATAGGGTAGGTGGATAAAACTTTTTGATAAACTCACCAAGGTATCATAAGGATTGGTTAATGCTTCTGGTGATGTAACCGTTCCTTTGCGTGAATCAAAAACCAGTTCACTTAAACAGCACAGTCTACACTTGTTCCACCAATGGGTATTTTCTTTTTGGTGATGAGATAATCCAACGCAGAAGAAACTTCAGAATCGGTCCAGAAGTTTATATAGTTGGCTTGATCACCTCCGGCAATAAAAATAGCTTCTGCTTCGCGGATGCGTTTGCCTACTGCTTTGCTCAGCGCTTTCTCTCTAGAGTCGATCATTAGGGTTTCTACTGAGTTTAAATCACCTAGCTGTTTTATATAGTCATTGTAACCGGTGGATCCTGACGCACGAATGATAGTAAAGTCTCCACCTTTTGCACGATCAATCATCCACGCGATTGCTTCATCAACATCGGTGCTTCCACCAACAAGAACAATTCCTGATTTCGTTGGAACATTTACATCTTCTTCACTTCCGGTTATCCCAATGCCGAAGTATTTTGATTGCGATTCATCAACTTCATTTGGTTTCGTGTCTTGGGCACGGGAGATTTGGATAGCAATGAGCGATAAAAAGAAAAGAGAGATAAAAATTTTCATATGGATATCCGTTGTTAACTAAAGTCGTTCGAAAGAATCAAGCTCAAAATGAACGCTCAATACTATAAGAGCAATGGCGATGAAAAAGTATCGTCTGTAGTTAGCAAAGTAAAATTCTTTTGCATCAAAATGTTGATCGTTGTTGCAAGGAAAGAGGACATGTGCCAATACATATAAGGTAATGGAATTGATGAGGATGAACAAAATTATTGGTAATGATCAGATTTCGATTGATCGAAGTGTAAAACCATTCCACTATTCATCAATGTGTAGTACAAGCACAATGGTGATGCAGATTGGTGTACATAGAGTTTGGTCCAATGAAAATGTTTAACTCGTTCAGCGACACCGGTAAGAATGTTGAGATTCCGAGACCATGAAGGTTAGAGATGAATACTGCTATGAATTTAAAAGGGCTCACTGCTTAATTTAAAATGATTCTAAATTGTATTGAGTCGCTTATCAACTTAACATACACTTATCTGTTAGATGTTTCGCTAACGTATCAATTTCCGCATTATTTATTGTTCAACCGCGCAAATAAATTTGAATAAATGCATTCCGGTGGTAGATTTGTGCCACTTGATTTAAAACGGATACTAAACCTGTCATGATAAAAAATCGTACTGCTTCCGTCTCTCTGTACACCTCAGTCGTTTTCATATTTCTCTTCTCTTGTTTAACCTCACTCGCACAAACTATATCAGATGATCCTGCCGCTATTGCTGCCGGATCTTCTCTTTTTAATGCGAATTGTAAAGCGTGTCATGCTGTTCACAAAAAAGTGGTTGGTCCAGCATTGGCCGGGGTTTATGATCGCGTACCATCAATTGATTGGATCATCAAATTTGTACGCAACTCGTCAGCATTAATTGCAAGCGGTGAGCCGTATGCAGTAAAAGTTTACGATGACAATGGTAAAACTCAGATGACGGCTTTCACATCGTTGAAGGATGCCGACATCATGAACATCCTTGCGTATGTAAAGGCAGAGACCGTTAAAGGTCCAGAAGTTGCAAAGGTTGCTGCTCCTACCGGAGATCCTAATCCAGAATCTGGCACACCATCAGCCTACCTTAATATTATTCTTATTGGAATGGTACTTATATTAGTACTACTCCTTATTATACTTGGCTTCCTTGTTTCGGCATTGAAGCGTTTCCTTGATCAGAAAGAATTATCAGACGAGGATAAGGAGGTTGTTCACTCACCGATTTCTTTTTCTTCCATCACCAAAAGTTCAGGGTTCATCTTTATCGTTGTATTCTTGGTTGGAGCATTGGGCTTTAAAGCAGTTATCAACGGACTCTACTCTATTGGTATTCAACAAGGTTACGCTCCAAAACAGCCAATTGCTTTCTCTCATAAAATCCACGCTGGTCAATATGAAATTGATTGTAAGTATTGCCACGTAGGTGTAATGAAGAATAAGAATGCAACCATTCCTTCTGTTAATATTTGTATGAACTGCCACAATCAGATTAAGGCCGGTACCATTACAGGAGAAGGTGAAATCGCCAAGATTACAGCAGCATGGCAAGAGAATAAACCAATTGAGTGGGTACGGATCCACAACCTTCCTGACCTTGCATACTTTAACCACGCTCAACACGTGAACGTAGGTGGTGTAGAATGTCAGACCTGTCACGGTCCGATTGAAACTATGGATGTTGTTCGTCAGCACTCTTTGTTAACCATGGGCTGGTGTATCGATTGTCATCGCAAGACGGATATCAATACAAAGGGTAATGCCTACTATGACAAACTATTGGAGCTTCATAAAACCACCAATGGCAATAAGCCTTATAAAGTAGAAGACAATGGTGGACTGGAATGTGCGAAGTGTCACTACTAACCTTTCACGATTAACATTTAACATTCAACGATTAACGGATAACGGATAACGGAACAATGGAAGAGTCTAAAAAGATATACTGGAAGGGCATTGAGCAACTTGCAAACAATACTGAGTTTGTAAATCATTCAAATACTGAATTCGCACAGCCTGGGCCAGAAGAAGATTTAGGTCACTCGCGTAGAGATTTCTTGAAGATGATGGGCTTTGGTGTTTCCGCTGCTGCACTTGCGGCTTGCGAGGCGCCTATCAGAAAAGCAATTCCATATGTTAATAAACCTGTTGAGATCGATCCAAGTTTACCAAACTACTACGCATCATCTTATGTAAATGGCGGTGAGTATTGTAGTATCGTTGTAAAGACTCGTGAAGGTCGTCCGATTAAAATTGATGGTAACGCATTATCGAGTGTAACAAAAGGCGGAACCAGTGCACAAGTTGAAGCCTCTGTGCTTTCGTTATATGATAACGCCAGACTTCGTGGCCCTAAAGCAGGAGAGAAGAAAACGAAATGGGAGGATTTAGATAAAGAAGTAACAGCCAAGCTTGCTGAGATTTCAAGTAAAGGCGGTCAGGTTCGCATCGTTAGTAACACCATTCTCAGCCCAAGTACAAAAGCGGTTATCGAGAAATTCAAAGTTAAATATCCAACGACACAACATATTCAATACGATCAGTCTTCACATTACGGAATGTTGAAGGCAAATGAAGAAGCCTTTGGCACAGCCATGATTCCATCGTATGATTTCAGTCAAGCTGATGTTATTGTAAGTGTGGCTGCCGATTTCTTAGGAAGCTGGTTGTCACCGGTTGAGTTTACAAAGCAATACGGTATTACGCGTTCGGTATCAGAAGAGAAACGTGACATGTCACGTCATTACCAATTCGAATCGAACCTATCCATCACGGGTGCGAATGCAGATTATAGAACACAGATCAAGCCATCAGAAGAAGGTGCTGTGTTAATTCAATTATACAATGCCGTTACAGGTTCATCACTAGAAGGTGGAGTTGAAAAACCAAATGTTGCAAAGGCAGCAAAAGATTTGTTGGCGAGCAAAGGTAAAGCCCTTGTAGTTGCCGGATCAAATGATAAATCGATTCAGGTATTGGTTAACGCAATCAATGCTGCATTGGGAAGTTACGGATCAACTATCAACACTACTCCGGTAAATTATCGTCAAGGTAATGATGAGGCAATGGCATCATTCGTTTCGGATGTTGATGGTGGAAAAGTGGATGCGGTTATTTTCTACAACTGTAATCCGGTATACGATCACGCTATGGGTGCTCAACTTGCTGCAGGATTAAAGAAAACTTCGCTTTCTATTGCAACAAGCTACAAAGAAGAAGAGACTGGTGTTTTGGTAAATTACCTTGCGCCTGATCATCACTTCTTAGAAGCATGGAACGATGCGGAGCCTAAGAAAAATCACTTCAGTTTAGGTCAACCCGCCATCACACCGATTTTCAAATCGCGCGCAGCACAAGAAAGTCTTTTAACTTGGGCAGGCGAACCAAACGTAGATTATTTTGAATTAGTAAAGGACAATTGGAAGACCTGGTTCTTCAAAGGCCAGACAGACTTCCAAAGTTTCTGGGATAAGTGTTTATATGATGGCGTTTTAGAGTTACCAAGTGAAGCATCTTCTGTTTCATTTTCTGGTGATGTAAATGCAGCAGCAAAAACTATTGCAAATGCCCCTAAAGGTGGTGCTTGGGAGTTGGTGATCTACGAAAGTGGAAACCTCGGAAATGGTTCTCAGGCAAACAATCCTTTATTACAAGAATTACCAGATCCTATCACGAAGGCAGTTTGGGATCATTATGTAACGGTATCACCGAAAGATGCCAGCGCAGTTAAAGATTTCTCTGAAAGCATTACAAAAGTTGCTGTTATAACTGTTCCTGGAAAAGAGCCAATTAAACTTCCAATCCTTGTTCAACCAGGTCAAACTCCTGGAACCATTGGTTTACCATTAGGTTATGGACGTACAAAGGCAGGGAAAGTGGCAGATGGTATTGGAAAGAATGCCTACCCACTTCTTTCCATAGTGAACGGATCAGTGAGCTATTCAGCAACGAATATCACCTTTGCTCCAACAGAAGAAACATATCAGATTGCGCAGACTCAGACTCACAACACCTACATGGGTCGCGAGACCATTGTGCAGGAAACGTTGCTGAGTAGTTATAAAAACACCAGTTGGAAAAAATCATTTAATCCTTCTGTAACAACGTGGGCAACAGATGAGAAAGATCATAAGGTAGGTCCTAATACTCTTTCTCTTTGGAAAGGCCACGAATACAAGAATCACCATTGGGGAATGGCGGTAGATCTGAATACTTGTATTGGTTGTGGCGCGTGCGTGGTAGCATGTAACGTTGAGAATAACGTATCCCTTGTTGGCCGTGATGAAGTAATCAAACGCAGAGAGATGCATTGGTTACGTATCGACAGATATTATAGCAGCGATGCTCCGGCTTCAGATTGGAAAGGTGTAGAAATAGCTTCTGAAAATCCTGAAGTTGTATTCCAACCAATGATGTGTCAGCATTGTAATAATGCTCCATGCGAAACAGTTTGTCCTGTGGCAGCAACAACACACAGCACGGAAGGTCTCAATCAAATGACGTATAATCGTTGTATCGGAACTCGCTATTGTGCAAACAACTGCCCGTATAAAGTAAGACGATTCAACTGGTTTAAATATCACGATAATTCTGAGTTCGAAGCATCAAATCCAGCCATGAACACTGACTTAGGAAAGATGGTATTGAACCCTGATGTTACCGTTCGTTCACGCGGTGTAATGGAGAAATGTTCATTCTGTGTGCAACGTATTCAAGCAGGGAAATTAACTGCGAAGAAAGAGAGAAGAGTATTGGTCGATGGTGAAGTAACAACAGCCTGTATGGCGTCTTGTTCAACTGGAGCAATTGTTTTCGGAGATGTAAACAATCCGGAAAGTAAAATTTCGAAGTTGTTAAAGATCAGACCAGCAGATCCGGAGAAACCACATCGCATCGATAAGATTACCGATAACCCTAGAGCCTATCAGATGCTAGAAGAAATTGGCGTGAAGCCGAACGTCTGGTACTTGACTAAGGTAAGAAATAAGGATACTGAAAAGGTTAATGGTTAATTGTTAAAAGTTGATCGCAATACACAACCGATTAACAACTAACGAATAACGGATAACGATTAAAAGATAACTAATAGAAAACTATAACGCTCAATGCAGGTAACGTCAACAGTTCGTGATCCCCTTGTAACCGGTGGCAAAACAGTAAAAGATGTTTCGCACGACATTAGCCGTCAGGTAGAAGGTAGCCCAACAAAACTTTGGTGGATGGCCATGGCCGTTTCCGTTGCCGTAATGGCCTACGGTTTTTATGCACTTTGTTTCTTATTGTGGAATGGTGTAGGGGCTTGGGGTCTTAATAAAACAGTTGGATGGGCGTGGGATATTACAAACTTCGTTTGGTGGGTTGGTATTGGTCACGCGGGTACATTAATTTCTGCGATTCTTTTATTGTTCCGTCAGAAATGGAGGATGTCTATTAATCGTGCTGCAGAAGCGATGACAATCTTTGCCGTTATATGTGCAGCTACTTTCCCTTTCGCTCACATGGGTCGTCTTTGGTTAGGATTCTATTGGGTGTTCCCGCTTCCAAATACATGGGGTTCTTTATGGGCCAACTTTAACTCGCCATTGTTATGGGATGTGTTCGCGATCTCAACATATTTTACCGTATCACTTGTGTTCTGGTACTTAGGTCTTATTCCTGATTTCGCTGTTATCCGCGACAGAGCAGTTGTTCAAGGAAATAAAATCAGAGCCAATGTATACAACGCATTAAGCTTCGGCTGGCAAGGTGGTGCTAAAACATGGAGCCGTTACGAATCGGTTGCGTTGATCTTAGCGGGTCTTTCTACCCCACTTGTACTTTCTGTTCATACAATTGTATCCATGGACTTTGCAACGTCAATTGTTCCAGGATGGCATACAACAATCTTCCCTCCATACTTCGTTGCCGGTGCAATCTTCTCAGGCTTCGCGATGGTGTTAACACTCTTGCTTGTAACACGCGTTGTGTTTAAGCTCGAAGATTACATTACAATCTATCACATCGAGTTGATGAACATCATCATCATTGTTACCGGTTCGATAGTAGGTATCGCTTACATTACTGAGTTATTTATGTCTTGGTATTCGGGTGTTGAATATGAAGGGTATGCTTTCTACAACCGTGTTCAAGGTCCGTATGCATGGGCATATTGGTCAATGATGACGTGTAACGTAATTTCTCCTCAGCTTTTCTGGATCAAGAAAATCAGAACCAGCATTGCAGCAACTTTTGTACTTTCTATCATCGTGAACATCGGTATGTGGTTCGAACGTTTCGTTATCATCGTTACGTCACTTCATCGTGATTATGTTCCGTCAAGCTGGACGATGTTCCACCCGACACGATATGATATTGGCGAATACCTTTTCACCTTCGGATTCTTCTTTACAGCGTTCTTACTTTTCGCAAAGTTCTTCCCGGTAATCAACATGGCGGAAGTGAAGAGTATCATTAAGGGCGGAGGAGAAAAAACAGAAAATAAAGAGCATCACTAAGTAGTGTTAAAATATTCTAAAGTTTAGAAAATGGATGCAGACAAGAATTTTGTAGTAGGCGTATTCGATGATGAAGATGTGCTGTTGACGGGCATCAAAGGTGTTCGCGATTCGGGCATCAAGATTCACGAAGTGTATTCACCGTTTCCGGTTCACGGAATTGATGATGCTCTGGGAATTAAAAAATCTCGCCTTCCAATTGCCGCCTTTTTGTTTGGTATAACGGGCACAGCATGTGCGTTGACGATGCAAATCTGGATGTTAGGTTTTGATTGGCCGATGATTATCGGTGGTAAGAACCCGGCATCATTGCCTCCATTTATTCCGGTTACCTTCGAGATGACAGTACTGTTTGCTGCTCTTGGAATGGTGGGAACATTTATGATAGTGAGCGGCTTGAAGCCGTACAAATGGCCTCGTCAATTTGATTTGAGAAGTACAGACGATAAACACATCATGGCAGTAGATCTTGCCTTGAATCGTGGTAAGAGTAAAGAAGAGATAGGCCGCATCTTAAAAAGTGCAGGCGCATCAGAAGTGAATGAAAAGAATTTTGAATAATCAGCGACTGGTAACTATGCGTTCAATATTAAATTTAGTTGGAGGAGTGGCTTGTGCAGCAGTGCTAGCAGGATGCAGCGCCAGCGGCAACAATCAGGGTAAGGAATACGCCCCCAACATGTATCACTCCGTTGCGTACGAACCTTATTCTCAAATCGATGATAAGGATGCAGGTCGTTGGTTAACTTCTATCGAATACAAGGATGGGCATGCTGAGTTTTACAACTCGAATAATCTCAATCCATTTCAAATGAACATGCGTGAGCCGGCTCCTAATACCGTGAGTCGTAATAAGAATGGCTACCTTCCTTACAGACTTGGAAAAGATAGTTTAGCATTTGCAGCACGGACATTACAAAATCCATTAGATTCAACAGCCGAAGTCATTGCCGGAGGTAAAGCGCTTTATGAAATGTATTGTGATCATTGCCACGGATCAAAAGGTGCTGGCGATGGAAAAGTATCGGCCGGTGTTAAAATTGATGGCGTTCAAAAAGGAAATTACAATGGTGTTCCAGATTATAACTCTGGCGTCTTGAAGAATATTACGGAAGGACATATTTTTCATGTGATAACACACGGCAAAGGTTTAATGTGGGCACATGGTTCACAGATCAGCCCGGAAGACCGCTGGAAGATCGCGAAGTATGTAAAGACTTTGCAGAAATAGAATAACGTAAAAGAATAACGTACAACCGACAAACGGATAACGATAATGGCGCATCATCAAATAGAAGTGGCAGAAGAACATTATGTATTTAAACCAGAGACCAGGAAGAAGCTAATCATTTTGCTCCTTGTTGGAGTAGCGGTGTTTGCACTCGGTTTGGTTTTGGCGATGTCTGGTGGAGGACATGAAGAAGTGAAACATGGCGGGGGTCACGCTTCTGCTGGTGTTGCTAAGGAATTAGTGGCAAGTACGCAGCACGGACAAGCAGCTGAAGCACATCCTGCTGAGCATCATGAAGCTGAAACACCGAGCTGGTTGAAGAGAATTTACACAACCTTGTGGATGAACAATGTGTTCTTCACAGGTCTTGGAATTATCGGTTTGTTTTTCGTTGCCATTCAATATGCAGCACAAGCAGGTTGGTCTGTAGGAGTGAAGCGAGTAGGTATGGCAATGGGCACCTGGATTCCTGTAGCAGGTATTTTAATGTTAGGTCTTTACTTCTTAACACATCATGATATTTTCCATTGGACACACAGCGCGCTGTATGAGCCAGGTGATCACTTTGATCCAATTATTAATAAGAAAGCACCCTTCTTTTTCTGGCCTTTAGCAGGAGGATCGTTCCCTATATTCTTCTTAGTTCGAATGGTATTGTTCTTCTCGGTTTGGTATTGGTTCCTCACCATGATCCGCAAAAATATGAGAGCAGAAGACCTTGAAAATTCAACAAAGTTTTGGCACAAGAAGCAAGTGATATCTACCGTGTTCCTGATTTTCTTCGGGGTTAGTTCTTCGGTAGCCGCTTGGGATTGGGTAATGAGCATTGATACGCATTGGTTTAGTACAATGTTTGGCTGGTATGTATTTGCAAGTTGGTGGGTAACTGGTTTAGCGACCATTACTTTGATTGTAGTAAACTTGAAAAGTGCTGGATATCTAAAAATTGTTAATGCAAATCACATTCACGATTTAGGGAAATTTGTATTTGCCTTCTCTATTTTTTGGACGTACATCTGGTTCAGTCAATTCTTGTTGATCTACTATGCGAACATTCCGGAAGAAACAGTTTATTTCCTGGAGCGTATGAAAAACAGTCCCTACAGCTGGATATTTTTCCTTAATCTCATCTTAAACTTTGTGCTTCCATTCTTGTTGTTAATGACAAGAGATGCGAAGCGTCAAATATCAATGTTGAAAGTGGTTTGTCCGATCATCATTGTTGGGCACTGGTTCGATTTCTTTAACATGGTTACACCGGGTGTTATGAAGTTTGAAGGAGGGGTAGGATTTATGGAAATTGGTATGGCAATGATCTTTGCGGCCGTGTTTTTATTCGTTGTTCTCAATGGTTTAACGAAGTTGCCTTTGTTCGGCAAGAATGATCCAATGTTAGAAGAAAGTCTTCATCACCACATTTAATTATAGAAACTGATATGATGAGTTTGATTGTAGTTCTTGGTGTTGTACTTGTCCTGGCGATCTTATACATGATCTTCCGGGTAAGCAACCTGGTAGGTATAGCGAAAGGAGATACGGGCAAGAAAGTTGATTCAGCTAATTCGATCAATGCTGCACTTTTCATTGTCTTTATGGTTGCGAGTTTCATAGCATTCTTCTGGTATTCATTTGCCTTCTTTGAAGATTACACTTTGCCAGTAGCGTCTGAGCACGGTGTGGTAACGGATAAATTGTTTTGGATTACAATGGCTGTAACAGTGGTAGCTTTTACCATTATCAGTATCATCATGTTTGTGTTCATCTATCAATATCAACACAGAGAAGGACAGAAAGCAAAGTATTTTCCAGATAACCATTATCTAGAATTAGCGTGGACTATTATCCCAGCGATTGTGTTGGCTGTATTAATCTTCACAGGTCTTCGTGCGTGGAATGACATCACAGCACCGGCCGGTAAAGAAGCAGAAGTAATTGAAGTCATTGGGCAGCAATTCGCATGGACAGTTCGCTACCCAGGCGTAAAAGACAATGAGCTTGGAAAAAATAACTACAAACTAATTGATGCTGTAAATGAGTTTGGTCTTGACTTGACTGACAAGAATTCATTTGACGATTTCAAATCATTAGAACTCCACATCCCGAAAGGAGAGGAGGGGCATCCTATTGAAGTTCTTCTAAAGATTAGAGCGAAAGATGTTTTACACAGCGTGTTCCTTCCACACTTCCGTTTAAAGATGGATGCTGTTCCAGGAATGCCAACGCAATTCAAATTTATCGCAACGAAAACAACGAAAGAGATGCGGGAAGAATTGAGTAATCCCAACTTCAACTATGAAATGGCGTGTACAGAAATTTGTGGGAAGGGTCACTTCTCCATGAAGATGCTGGTCATTGTTGAGGAAAAGGACGAGTACGAAGCATGGAAGTCTTCACAAGAAGCATGGTTAAAGCAAAATCCGGATTACTTAAAGAAAGTACCTGATGCTTTAAAAGAGGCGGCTATGATTAAAGCAGGAATGCAAAAAGATTCAGGTTCGTCAGTAGCGAAAGTAGTAGAGTAATTAGGGAAAATGATTTATTAACGACATGGCAACTACCGATATCAACATTCACCAAGACACCCATCATCACGATGAACATGAGCACGAGCATCATGAAGGGAATTTCTGGACAAACTACATCTTCTGTCAGGATCATAAAGTAATTGCAAAGCAATTTTTGATTACGGGTATTTTCTGGGCCTTGCTGGGAGGTATTCTTTCTGTAATCTTCCGTCTTCAGCTGGGTTTTCCAAATGCAAGTTTGGAGTGGTTGAAACCTGTGCTTGGCGAATGGATTACAGCGGAAGGTAAACTCGATCCTGAATTCTATCTCGCCTTGGTAACGATGCACGGCACAATCATGGTGTTCTTTGTATTGACAGCAGGATTGAGCGGAACGTTCTCTAACTTCCTTATTCCTTTGCAAGTGGGCGCACGCGATATGGCATCGGGCTTTATGAACATGCTTTCATATTGGTTCTTCTTCTTGTCGAGCGTAGTGATGTTCACATCTTTATTTTTAGAAACAGGACCTGCAGGTGGTGGCTGGACAGTGTATCCTCCATTAAGCGCATTGCCTCAAGCAATAAAAGGTTCAGGGTTAGGTATGACGTTGTGGTTGGTTGCCATGGCATTGTTTATTGTAAGCTCCTTGCTGGGAGGTATTAATTACATCACCACGATTATTAATATGCGAACACGAGGTATGTCGTTCACACGCATGCCACTGACGATCTGGGCGTTTTTCTTTACTGCTATTATCGGTGTACTTTCCTTCCCTGTATTATTTGCAGCAGCATTGTTATTGATCTTCGATAGAAGTTTTGGAACAAGTTTCTACTTGTCTGATATTTATATAGCAGGTGAGGCACTGGCTCACGATGGCGGTAGTCCAGTTTTATTCCAACACTTGTTCTGGTTCTTAGGCCACCCTGAAGTATACATCGTATTGCTTCCTGCACTTGGTCTTTCATCAGAAATTATTGCAACGAACTCACGTAAACCAATCTTCGGTTATAAAGCCATGATCGGTTCGATGCTCTTCATTGCCATCTTATCGTTTATCGTTTGGGCGCATCACATGTTTGTAACCGGTATGAATCCATTCCTGGGCTCAGTCTTCATGTTACTTACACTTATTATCGCTGTGCCTTCTGCGGTTAAGATTTTCAATTACGTAACAACACTTTGGAAAGGTAACATTCGGTTTACGCCTGGTATGTTATTCTCCATTGGTCTTGTGTCGTTCTTCTTAACGGGTGGTATTACGGGTATCTTCTTAGGTAACTCAGCCATCGATATTCAACTTCACGATACGTATTTTGTAGTAGCTCACTTTCACCTTGTAATGGGTAGCGCTTCGTTCTTTGGTATGATGGCGGGTGTGTATCATTGGTTCCCGAAAATGTTCGGACGAATGATGAATCCTAAATTAGGATACATTCATTTTTGGTTAACATTTGTTGGCGTGTACCTTGTGTTCTTTCCAATGCATTACATTGGTATCGCAGGTTTTCCAAGACGTTATTATTCATGGACAAACTTTGAAACGTTTAGCGGTTTTGCTGATTTGAATATGCTGGTGAGTATCGCAGCCATCGTTACGCTTGCTGCTCAATTTATTTTTCTGTTCAACTTCTTCTACAGTATTTACCGTGGTAGAGTGGCTTCTGCGAACCCTTGGGAATCAACAACACTAGAGTGGACAACGCCTCGTCATCCTGGTCATGGAAACTGGGTGGGAGAAATACCTTCTGTTTACAGATGGCCATATGATTACAGTAAGCCAGGTGCTAAGGAAGATTACATTCCCCAAACCATTCCATATTCTGAAACTCCAGAATCCAATTTCCCTCATGAAAATGACTTAATTAAATTGGAAACTTTGGATGGGCACGATGCCATTGTTGTAGAAGGCAACAAACACTAAAAAGTAATTTAGTATCAAGGTTCCAGGTTCAAAGTTCAAAGTGCCACACTGTTGAATAGGGAACCTGGAACCTTGAACTTTTATAACCTATGAGGTCTTTTCGCAGACTATCACTCTCTACACTAATTGCCGTTTATATTCTGATTCTTGTTGGAGGTATAGTGCGTAGCACAGGTTCAGGAATGGGTTGCCCCGATTGGCCTAAGTGTTTTGGTAGCTGGGTTCCTCCAACAGAAGTATTTGAACTGCCTGAAAATTATAAAGAAGTATACGCTGCCTATCGCGACAAAAAAAATCAACGCTTTGCAAAATACCTTTCAGCTTTCGGGTTTGATGAAACTGCATCTAAAATTCTAAACAATCCTCAGGTTTTACACGAGAACGATTTCAATGCAACGAAGACTTGGATAGAATATATTAATCGAGTTATTGGCGTAATCATTGGCTTCTTCATTTTTGCACTCTTCATCTTATCACTTCGGTTTTGGAATAAGGAGAGTAAGCTTACCATTGGTGCATTTGCTACCTTAATATTAGTTGGACTGCAAGGATGGTTTGGATCATTCGTAGTATCGAGTAACCTAACCGCTTGGACCATTACCGTTCATATGTTTCTGGCGCTGGTCATTGTTGGATTTCTTATTTACATATTTAAAGAGGCGAGTTATGGGCAGAACATCGATGTTGCTTCGGCTTATGGATGGGCAGTCGCTTGTATGATTGCTTTATTGATCCAGATATTTTTCGGAACGCAGGTTCGTGAAAATATCGATCGTGTTGCCCTATCCTTTTCACGTGAATCTTGGGTTGATAACCTGGGAAGGCAATTCATGATTCATCGAACTTTCTCGTGGGTCGTTCTTATTTTACATGTAGTGTTAATTGTGAAATTGTGGAAAACCGAGGCTGCTAAAATTTTCGCCCTTGCGTTAATCATGCTACTTTTGGGGACGGTTTTAGCAGGTACAGGAATGGCCTATTTTGCAGTTCCCGCCTTTCTTCAGCCGATTCATTTAGTATTGGCAACCGTTACCTTTGGAATACTTTTTATGTTGCTGCTGCGGCTAAACAGAAGACCCGAATCCGTGTTAAAGAATTGAGATGATTACAGAAAGTATAGATCAGCTAAATGGATTTTCACTTGCTCTCGCAAAAGGTAAAGCCTATTGGGAGTTACTGAAATTTCGTTTGTCTTTTCTCGTTGCATTTTCATGTGCATTTGGTTTTGTGTTAGCATCACCACGTGTTGATGCCATTACATTAACCATGCTTTTCTTGGGAGGCTTTTTACTCTCTGGCTCTTCTGTTATTGTCAATCAAATCATTGAGGTTGATCTTGACAAACTCATGGTGCGCACCATGAAAAGACCTTTACCAACCGAACGACTTTCCATCCGCGAAAGCGCAATCTTTGCTGTTCTTTGCTTTTTAGTTGGAGTAGGTATTTTAATAATATTCACGAATGGGCTCACCACATCATTGTCAATTTTGTCCATGGTGTTATACAGTTTTGTTTATACTCCTCTAAAGCGAGTTGGTCCGATTGCAGTTTTTGTTGGCGCCATTCCTGGTGCGTTGCCTCCGTTATTAGGTTGGACTGCCGCGACCGGAACCATATCGCATGAAGCACTTATTATTTTCGGTATACAATTCATCTGGCAGTTTCCACACTTTTGGGCCATCGCTTGGGTATCGGATGATGATTATAAAAAAGCAGGATTTAAATTGCTTCCATCTGGGGGTAAGAAAGATTTGAATACCGCAATTCAGATTATGATCTACACCATGTTCCTCATTCCAATGGGAATGCTTCCGGCAACGTTTGGCATTACCGGAATTAACTCTGCTATTGTAGCAACAATATGTGGTGTGATGTTTTTTGCACTTACTTTTTCATTGATGAAATCGGGTGATCGAAAGTCGGCTTTAAAAATTATGTTCGCATCGTTTTTATACTTGCCAATTGTGCAGATCGCCTATTTGTTAGATAAGGTTTGATAGCCTCATCCCCGGCCCTTCTCCTGAGGGGAAGGGAGCAAGTCCTCGCCTTCGGAGAGGATTTAGGTGAGGCTGAATTTGTGAAGATTATATTTGAAGAGAAACTATGGCAGCAGATATTAAGATAGTAGAAGAAGCGAATCAACCCATTGGCATGAACCCGAAGAAGTTCGCGTTGTGGTTATTCATGGCTACAGTCATTATGCTATTTGCAGCATGGACTAGTGCATACATTGTAAAACGTGGTGATATTGGTTGGGCTGAGGTTATTGTGCCGGATCAATTCTGGGTCAACACTGTTATTATATTGGCTAGTAGTGTAACCATGATTTGGGCAGTGCGTGCAGCACGAAAAGATAAATTAGAAACCGTAAAACTTGCTTTAAGCATCACTACTATTTTAGGAGTGGCTTTCGTTGTTGGTCAGTTTATGGCCTATAATGAAATGATACGACTGGGAGAACATTTAACTGGAGGCGCAGTATCACATTCATTTGTATATGTATTGAGTGGAGCGCACGGTGTTCACCTTATCAGCGGAGTGGTTGTGCTAGGCATTGTCTTGGCTGCAACATTCAAATATAAAGTGCATTCGAAAAATATGGATCTGATAGAAATGTGTGCTACCTATTGGCATTTTTTGGATGTTCTTTGGCTATATTTGTTCGTCTTTTTATTGATAAATAAATAGAAGATATTTTTGATTACCGCTCACACACCTCAACCAAAACCTTAACGACCAATAAACTATGTCCAGTACTTCAGCAGCAACAGCTCCAGGGCGCAGCGCATGGGATGGCGGAGTTTCACCAATGGGTGCAAGCTACGGCAAGCTTATGATGTGGTTCTTCTTGCTTTCAGATGCCTTTACATTTTCCGCTTTACTTATTACCTATGGCTTGGTGCGTTCAGCGCATGGAGTTTACACGGGTACTGTAGAAGCATTTACTTTCTCTCCTGAATATTGGCCGATACCTGAAAAAGTTTTTGAAGCTATTCCGTTCTTTCATGGATTAGAAGCCCCGCTTGTTTTCGTAGGTATCATGACATTCATACTCATTATGAGTAGTGTTACAATGGTGTTGGCCGTTGAGGCAGGTCATCGCATGGATAGAGTAGCGGTTGAGAAATGGATGCTTTGGACGATTGTTGGAGGTGCTGCTTTTTTAGGCTGTCAAGCTTGGGAGTGGAGTCACTTCATTCATGGAAATGGGTTGCTGGGTGGTGGCGCAAATTTGGTTCATAATCAATACGGCCCCCCTGATTTTGCAGACTTCTTTTTCTTCATTACGGGTTTTCACGGCTTCCACGTATTCAGTGGTGTATGCTTTAACTTCCTGATTTATTACAATACAGTAACCGGAGTGTACCAACGCAGAGGTCATTATGAAATGATCGAGAAGGTTGGTTTATACTGGCACTTTGTAGATTTAGTTTGGGTATTTGTATTCACATTCTTCTACTTGGTTTAATTCGAATTAATCTCAATTTGTAAAAACATTATCATGACACACGCAGAAGAAATTGAAATACCAGTAGCTCCGCCAGACAAAGCAAAGATCAAAAAGCTTTGGATGACAGCATTGTACATGTTTCTAATCACCATTGTTGAATTTGCCGTTGCCTTTATGGTGCCACACGAATACAAAGACGCACGCGTTTGGATCTTCATCACCATGACCATTGTTAAAGCGGCTTACATTGTTGGGGAGTTTATGCACTTGCGTTACGAATCGAAAGTATTGCTTTGGTCGATATTAATACCTACTCTTTTTATTGTCTGGATGTTGACTGCCTTTATTTATGAAGGCATGGCCATATCAACGGTGAGATAGTTGAAATGAAAATAATTGGACAGAGGCTTAGGTGAAGACTTAAGCCTCTTTTTTTGAGTAGCAGGCAATGTCTTAATACATGAAAATGATTTGTGATTTGCGATGAGTGAGTTGAGATTTGAGATTTGCCGGGCTACGATATTCAATTCGTCTTGTTAAATCACAAAGCCTAACCGCAAATCTAAAAGTTTCCTCACGCAAACCGTGAATCACTCTAAGGTTTCTTCCTCCAAATAGAAAGCCCTTTAACTAAATGACCTTGGTGATCCACATAATACAGTATTGAAATAAGTAGAAGAGCTAGCCTCAAAACAGGATACGATATCATGAAGCAGAAAAAATCAATCTTCCTTTTCCTTGCGCTCATTCTTCCGATATTGATTTTTATTTTTTTAAAGTTCTTCGGTAAAAATGAGTTTGCGGTGAAGCCACTATTTACAGAGAGCTCGTCAGGAATTTCAGAAGAATGCTTACCTGCTTCTTTTCCATATCATATTCCTGACAGTGTAATCAACCAACTGGATATAAAAAACGATAGCCTGGTTCTTATTTTATTTGATGAACCGAATGAAGAATCAAAAATTCAGATCAACCGAATCATGGATGAAATTTCAAAAGATCAAATTCGGATGATTCGTTTTCCAGCACTTGGAGGAAAGGTAAACCGATGGAAGAAGTGTGTTTTCTTTTTGAATGAACCTCTTGATTTAGTAATGTTTGACAAGGACGGAACGATTAGAGGTCAGTACCAATCAGATGATCGGGAAGAGGTTGATCGTTTATTGATGGAGATAACTATAATACTTAAGCGATATTAAAATGAATACAATTGATTTAGAAAAAGAGAAGGCTACGTATAAAAAAATCATCATCGTAGTTTCGATTGTCATACCCATTGTTATTGCCATCTTGTTTGGGGTTAACGTACCTGGCTACGATTTGTCTTTTCTTCCTCACGTTTATGCTGCAATAAATGGTCTCACCGCATGTTTCTTGGTGGCGGCAGTGGTGGCCATCAAGAATAAAAAAAGGAATTTGCATGAGACGTTTATGAAAATCTGTATCATCCTATCAGCAGCATTCTTAATTATGTATGTGCTCTATCACATGACGAGCGACTCAACATCTTATGGTGGCGAAGGCTCAATTCGATATGTTTATTTTTTTATACTGATCTCGCACATTTTACTTTCTATTGCTGTTATACCCATGGTACTGTTTACCTACTTAAGGGCGCGGCTCGGAGAATTTGACAGACACAGAGCTTTGGCTAAATTCACATTTCCAATCTGGCTTTATGTGGCTGTAACCGGAGTGATTGTTTATTTGATGATCAGTCCATACTATAAATAGGAGGTAAGTGAAATTGAGAGGAGCGAGAACCAAATCATTAATAGCATGAAGACGATCTTTTTTATTCTTACATTTTTGATCTTATCAGTAGGCAACACGTTCGCGCAGTGCGCCATGTGTCGCTCCACATTGGAGAATAATTACTCCAATGGAAATCCAGGCATTGCTGCAGGTATCAATACTGGTATTTTGTATTTGCTTGCCATGCCTTATCTGGCAGTTATGATTCTAGGATACTTATGGTACAAAACCAGTCATGCGAACAAAAAGCTTCATAGCAGCATTACTCCACGGTAAGTGCCCGCGCTGTCGAGAAGGGTCTATGTTCACGTATCCACTGAGCAAAATCGGAAAGTTCAATGTTATGAACGAAACCTGTCCTCATTGTGGTATTCATTTAGAACCTGAGCCTGGCTTCTATCAAGGCGCTATGTATGTTGGATACGGTATTACTTTAATGTGTTTATTCACGATCAGCATTATTCTTTTTTTACTAGTGAATCCAACTTCGGAATGGACTTACATTTTCACCATTATCGGATTCATGGTAGGCATCGCTCCGCTTAACTATAGGTATTCGCGCATCCTTTATCTCTATCTTTTTGGTGGCATCAAATACGATGAACACGCCTAGCAGCTCAACAAATTTCTTAACTTTATCAATCATCATTTAATAAAGTGTGAAACTAAAATCCAATTGGCTTGGTATTTCTTTCCTTGTGTCGCTTTCAATCGGCATGGTTTCATTTTATTTATCAAACTCAAAAATCTCACCTCAATCGGTTGTTGAAAAGATAACAAACAGACTTCACTCAGAGATACAATTAGTAGACGATCACGCTTCATTGATAGTACCTTTATTAAAGGGAAACGGAAAGCCTGAGTTAACAAACGAGGGCGATAATTCTTTCTTCGTCTATCATCATCAGGAAGTTGAATTATGGTCGGATAATAAATTTATTCCAAGCGCGACTTCAGTAGCCGATACCTTTCAGTTTAAAATAATAAAAGCAGGAAACGGTGATTACCTCGCTAAAAAATGGATCATATCGAACCAGCGATTTCTTGTTGCTATCATTCCTTTAACGCGCAAATACACGATCACGAATTCATATTTACATGCTGAATGGAACGAACGTATATTTTCTTCTGGTAATTTCAATATTCTTGAACCTTCATCTAACATTGGTTTCCCGGTCTACATTCATGAAGCGAATCCTTTTAGAATAAGTTTTTTACAGGATCAAATGATTGTACATGAAGTTACAAGCTGGATCGCATTTGGTTTCATTTGTCTTTCCATTGTTCTGTTTGTGATTATATTATTTCAGCGATTTGAAAAATTAAAATATCCTGAGGTAGGCACGATTGCACTTTATGGTGCGCTATTTTCTATTCGATGGTGTATGATCAAATTCAATTTCCCAAATCGTTTGTTGGGAGTTGAGCTCTTCAATCCAAAGATTTTTGCTTCATCTGATTTCAATGCTTCATTGGGTGATTTGGTATTAAATGAAGTATGCGTGCTTCTCGTTTGTCTTTATATCTTCAGACACTATTATCGTTTTCGGTTTTTAAGATGGATATATGTAAACAAGTTCATTACCTGGATTTTTTATATTATATGTGGACTATGTATTTTGTTTTCCGCACTTTTTCCATTTGTGGTTATTCAAACGTTGTATAACAACTCAGCCATTGTACTGGATATTTCTCAATCACTCTCCTTTAACAGCATCAGAATAGTGGCGATGTTGAGTATCCTCGTATCAGGGATATGTTCATTTTTATTTGCGCATGTTTTTATGAGATTATTGATTGGTGACCGTAAGTTGTCGCGAGTATCAATTTGTTTTGGAGTGGCTGTTGTGATTTTTATTGGTATTAATCAACAAACAGGACAAAGCTACCTTTCGTCTCTGACTGTTGCTGTGCTTTACTTTTTTATTGTGTATGCCCTTCGCTTATATGCTTCGCTCAGGCGATTGAGTTTTACCACATTTGCATATCTATTCACCTCCGTATTTTTCTTATCGGCCAACGGAGCTGTTGGTATTTATATTTTTAGCCGTGCAGAGATGACCGAAGACCAATTTCGCTTCGCTAATAATTTTTTAATTGACCGGGATAACTTTGGTGAATATCTATTGCACGAAACAGCGCTTCGTATTTCAGGTGACGCATTCGTGCAGTCGCGTATTGTGATTCCTTTTTTAAATCGTGATGCGATTCGTCAAAAGATACGCCAGGTTTTTTTGCCTGGTTATTTTAATCGGTACGATGTTGATATTTCCATTTTTGATTCTGGGG
>JBKJOF010000055.1:0-3901 GCA_046595655.1 Chryseolinea sp.
AATCAGACCGCGCTTTATGGGTCGGTTTTATTTTACCTTTGCATTTATTCTCATCCCCTTTTTAATCGTCAACGGAATTTTGACTGGAAGTTTTATTGATGGAGAAGTGGTTTGGTACAATGATAAAGAAAACCTGGGGATTCGAATAGCTACCATACCCTTTGAAGACGTTTTCTATGGCATGCTATTGATACTTTGCAACGTCTCTTTTTTTGAATGGTATCAGGAACACGATGGATAAAAATAAATAAGCCCTTTCATAAAGGGCTTATTTGAATATGTTCATTAAACGTTAAGCTATTTCAAGCTCTTGTTTCTTAGAAGCTTTTACTTCTTTAGGTTTCTTGCTTTTCGGTTTCACTTTGTCTTCAGCAAACTTCTTCCCCTTCTTCTTTTTCTTATCCTCACGTTTCAAAATGTCTGCATAGACAGAGGCGATTTTTTTGGCGTTTCGTTGCAATAATTTCTTTACCTTTTTGGTGGGCTTAGGCAACTCAAGGCTAGTAATCATTTCTTGCAATGAATCGTTTATAAGGCTTCTAAGAGCCTTCTTTGATGTCGTTGTTTTATTCATATTAGTTCTGATTAGTACTACAAAGTAGTGAATGTTAGCGCACTAATATTGAGTTAACAATAATTTAACATCAGCCGAGAACACAATCGAATGCAAGGTCAAAAACAGCACTTATTCAAATCAATCATTCCGAATAGACACGGCCGGATTTGAGCGAGCTGCTTTGATAAAATGAAAACTTACCGTCAGCCAGGCAATGGCCGCAGCAAGGAAGCCACCCAATACAAACACTCCAATACTGAGATCAATCCGATACGCAAAGGTGCTTAACCAACTGCTCATAAAGTACCACGCCAAGGTGCAAGCTAGAACGAATGAGATGCCTACCAGGATCATAAACTCTTTCGAGAGCATTGTGCTGACAGAAGACACCGATGCACCCAATACTTTGCGAATGCCGATTTCTTTGGTTCGTTGTTCAGCGGTAAAAGATGCAAGGCCTAACAGACCAAGACACGCAATAAAAATTGCGATACCCGTCATGGCAGAAAATACTTGACCTAAGCGTTGTTCTTCGCGAAACAACTCATCAAAGTTTTCATCAAGGAAGGTATATTCGAAAGGTTCATTGACTGCGTTCTTTTTCCAGAGTGCTTCCACTTTAGCGACAGCATCTTTTGCTGATCCTTCGTAGCGAATTAACATGTTATTCGCCTTCGGTGTAAGCTGAATTACCAACGGCCTTACTTTCGATTTGAATGATTCAAAATTAAAATCTTTCACTACCCCCACTACATTCATGTCGAACGATTTTTCGCCATTAAAAGTAGTTAGCTTTTGATTTGTTGCATTGGTCCATCCTAGCTCTTTCACCGCAGCCTCATTGATGACGCAAGCTGTGGAGTCAGAAGGAAAATCTTTTGTGAAAAAACGTCCGTCAGCCAATGTCATTTTTAGTACATCCAAGTGATTGTAGTCAGCGTAGTAAGTTCCCATAATATGATCCACGTTTGTTCCAGCAGCTCGAAATATCGTGGTGTTGTTTACTCCCGGAAATACATTGTTTGTATAACTTGAGTTAACAATGCCGGTTGTGCTATTTAGATTTTCTTTGAATGCATCCATGTTCGAAGTAAGCCTTCTTGCATTTGTTAGTACCAATACCTGTTGCTTATCCAATCCAATATTTTTGTCTTGTAAATACGAGAGTTGCTTATAAACAACCATCGTACTAATAATGAGTGCAATTGATATTGTAAACTGCACCACCACCAGTACACTCCTAATACCTTTGCTCTTCATACCTGATCTAACTTTACCTTTCAATACATCTACTGGGTTAAATGAAGTAAGGTAAAATGCAGGATAGCTTCCAGCCAATATCGCTACCATAAAAAAGATTATGCTAATGCCTACAACGGCATTAATAGAGAGCATAGAACTAAATTCAAGTTCCTTACCGGCCAATAAATTGAAGCCAGGCAAAAATGCAAACACGGCAAGAAATGCCAGTACTGTTCCAGTAAATGTATATAGAAAGGATTCTGCAATAAATTGTGCCATCAAAGTAGAACGAAGCGAACCCAGTGTCTTACGCAATCCCACCTCCTTTGCGCGGCTAGCAGATCGAGCAGTTGAAAGATTCATGAAGTTGATGCAAGCAATTAACAGAATAAAAATTCCAATGGCAGCCATAAAGTAAACATTCTTAATATCACTTCGTGGCGTTAAATCGCTGTCCATATCTGTTTTGTACAAATGCGAATCGAGCAATGGGAAAGAATAATACGCATAAATTCCACCTTGCTTTTCAAAATCTGCGAAGTTTATTCCCATAGCACTTTCCAACTCAGGCCCAGTATGTTTAATTACCATCTCTCTTAATTTCGCTTCAATACTTTCAACAGTAGTATTTGAATTTTTTCGATAATAAGTGAAGTAACTATTTCCTAACCATTGGTTCGATCTCATGTTCTCGTTAGACGCGGCAGAAAGTATAATCTCAAATTTTATATGTGAATTATGAGGCGGTTCTTCTGCTATGCCCGTTACGGTGAAAGCCGTATTATCATTGCCCACAGTCATCATTTTTCCAAGTGCTGATTCATTCCCAAAATATCGGGTCGCTGCAACTTTAGTAAGCACAAGGGTATTGGGTTCCTTAAGGGCGGTGCGAGCATCTCCCTCCAATAATTTAAAAGTAAAGAATTCAAAAAAATTAGAGTCGGCATAAATTACATCTTGCTCAACCAAAGCCTTATCCGCAAACTTCATCACTAGATTTCCTTCCCTGTTAAGACGAGTAGCCTGTTCAACACCCGGAATGTCTGCTACCATAGTTTGCGCCAACGGTGCGCACGATGAAGAGGTATTTACTTCCTGCCCGGCAATTTTGCCCATCAATCCTACGCGATACACATTGTTCGCATCTTTATGGAATGTATCGTAACTCAGTTCATCAAAAATATAGAGTCCAATAAGAAAACAGGCTGTGAGACCAAACGCAAGTCCAAGTATATTGAGTGCCGAATAAAATTTATGCTTTAGAATATTTCTAAATGCAACTTTAAGATAATTACGAAACATAGGTCTACAGTATTAGGGTTTGAAATCCAAGTGATAGATGTTGAGCAAATAATGTTGGTTGCATGCCTAACCAAAATGGATGCAAACCATCTCAACAGGTTTAGAAGGTGACGATTAGACGCCAACAACTTCAACTATGTTACAGGCCATTTATCGCCACTAGAAAGAGTCGGATTGACCATTACTTAATCTGTTTGGACACCCAAAAAGGTTTCTTGCGGATTGGAAATCAGCTTTTTGGAGGATAATATTACTTAACCTATTTTTAACGATTAAATAAGACCAAAACCCTCGGCATGGAAATTTTTCTGCAACCAGAAACCTGGCTCGCGTTGCTCACACTAACCTTCTTTGAAGTTGTCCTGGGTATCGATAACATCATTTTCATTTCGATCGTTTCGAATAAGCTTCCCATAGAAATCCGTTCTAAAACACGCAATATCGGTCTTTTGCTCGCAATGGGCGTTCGAATATTGTTATTGCTCACCATCACTTGGGTGATGAAATTTAAAGAACCGTTATTCACTCTGCCAGGCACATTAGTTTTTGGAGAACCCATGGCCATTAGTGGCCGCGATTTAATCTTGATTTTGGGTGGATTGTTTCTAATCGCTAAAAGTACACGCGAGATTAATCATGAAATGGAGGGAGAAGAAGAGGAAGGTCCTGAAGCAACTGGCACGGGGAAAGTAAATGTTACCGGTATTATCGTTCAGATTATTTTGCTTGATATTATATTTTCTTTCGATTCTATTTTGACTGCCGTTGGGTTAACTGATAAAGTAATCATCATGATTATTG
>JBKJOF010000217.1:0-17757 GCA_046595655.1 Chryseolinea sp.
TTAAAATCCCCTTTATCCTGATTACTTCAACAACATCTGAAGAAATCGCTGTGAATGTTATGAAGGAAGGTGCGTGGGATTATATTCTCAAAGATCGGATGCAGCGTTTGCCTTTAGCGATTACACAGGCTCTGGAAAAGCATGATGCAAAATTAGCAAAGAAGGAAGCAGAACACGCATTACTGGCAACGCATGAACGACTCATCTTTCACCTTGAGAACTCGCCTCTGGCTTTTATTGAGTGGGACAATCAATTCCACGTAAAATATTGGTCTACGCGAGTGGAAGATATCTTTGGATGGACCATGAAAGAGTTCCAAGATTTACAAAGTACAGGATACATTCCTGTATTCATTGAAGATTACGACAAGACCCTTGAACTAGCACAAGAGCTCATGTCCGGAAAAGTTTCGCGAAGCCACACGAAACATAGGCTCAATACAAAATCGGGCAAAGTAATTTGGTGTGAATGGTTTAATTCTGTCTTGAAAAATGATCAAGGAGAAGTGATCACCATCATGTCGTTGGTCAGTGACATTACAGAAAAGAAACTAATAGAAGAAAAGCTGGCAGCAAACGAAAAACGCTTTCGTTCGTTGATTGAAAATATTTCAGATGGCATTATGGTGAGTGATGACACTGGCAATATCGTGTATCAAAGCCCTTCTGTAGTACGAATCCTCGGGTATTCCGAAGAAGAAGGAATAGGAAAATCTTTAAAAAATTACATTCATCCTGACTATGAGAAACCGCAGGAAGAATTATTTGCTGATGTACTACGAGACACAAAACCACATGCGTTTGAACTTCCCTTTCTAAACAAAAACAAAAAATATGTTTGGCTGGAAGGTATCATCACCAATCTTCTGAATGATCCAGATGTAAATGGAATCGTGGCAAACTACAGAGATGTTACGCAACGAAAAATGTTGAACGACATCTTAAAGGAATATAACGACCGCCACGAAATTGTTTCAAAAGCTACCAACGATGCCATTTGGGATTGGGACATCGAACGCGATTATGAAATCTGGAATCATGGAATGGAAACCATTTTTGGATATGATGAGCGCGAAGTAAATTCGTCTAGAGATTGGTGGAAAGACAAATTGTATCCGTTAGATTATGACCGTATAGATCGTGAAATAGAATCATCTTTCAGGCGCAAGGCAGAGAACTGGACATCGCGATATCAATACCTTTGTGCTGATGGCACTTATAAACATGTACTGGATCGGGCGTTTATAATTTATAAAGATAACAAGCCTGTAAGAATGATCGGTGCCATGCAAGATATTACCAAACAGGTAATTAATGAACAAAAGCTTCGGTTGCTAAACGAACGTTATGAAATTGTATTAGACACAACGGGAGACGCTGTGTGGGATTGGGACCTCGTTAATAAAAGTATGGCATGGGGCAAAGGATTATTGCAGCTCTTCGGCTACCATGTAAAAGGAAATGTCCGTCATTCTTTCTGGCTTGAAAAAATTCATCCCGAAGATCGCGAACGAACAGAGAAATTCCTTATGAGAATGATCACAAGCAGTGGAAGATCAAAGTGGGAAGAACATTACCGGTTTAAAAAATCAGATGACTCTTATGCTTTAATACATGATCGCGGCACCGTTATTCGGAATGTAGAAGGTAAGGCAATTCGCGTGGTAGGTTCTATGCAAGACATTACCGAACGAAAACGCGCTACCGAAGAAATTGAAAAACTATCACTGGTTGCCAGTAAAACCGATAACTTGGTAATCATTACAGATGCCGAACAACGCATAGAGTGGGTAAATGAAAGCTTTATTAAACTTACTGGATATACATTAAATGAAGCCATCGGACTTACCCCAAGAGTTTTACAAGGGCCAGAAACAGATCCCTTTACAGTAAGTCGAATTCAAAAAAGTTTAGATGCTCATCAACCTGTTATTGAGGAGATACTGAATTATTCAAAAGACGGGCGTAAGTACTGGATTCGGTTAAACATCAACCCGGTATTTAACAACGTGGGTGAGCTGAGCAAGTTTATCGCTGTTGAAACAGATATTACCGATCAAAAAGAATATGAAGGAAACATTGTAACAATCGCCAGAGAGTTAACGGAGCTGATTGAAAATGCCAACGTGCCCATCTTTGGTGTCGATCGAAACGGCTACGTTAATGAATGGAACAAAACAACGGCAACCATATCAGGCTTTACCAAGAATGAAACGTTGGGCAAGAAGTGGATCAACTTTATTGATGCAGATTTTCATAATAAAGCAAATGAAATTATAAAGAAAGCGTTTGAAGGCGAACCCTCCGGAAACTTCGAACTACCCTTGCTAGGCAAGGGTGGTGATCATCTTATACTTATGCTCAGTATTTCAACACGAAGAGATATTCATAAAAAAGTAATTGGGGCACTTTGCGTAGGCCAGGATCTAACAGAAGTAATTGAATATCGCCAAGATTTAGAAAAACTAGTTATTGAGCGCACACACGAATTGAAAGAAGCGCTTGATAAAGAAAAAGATCTGGTGGAGATGAAGAGCAAATTTGTTTCTATTGCTTCTCACGAATTTCGAACGCCTTTGTCCACTATATCTCTCGCAACCGGATTCATTCGGAAATATAAAAAACAAATTGCATCCGAAGAGATGGATAAGAAACTCGACAACATAGAGAAGCAGGTAAATCAAATGGTTTATTTGTTGGATGATGTACTGCTTGTAGGAAAGGCAGAAGCCGGCAAAATTTTAGTGAACGTAACCGAAATAGAAATTGAATCTTTTGAAAAACTGGCTTTGGAAGTGATTGAAAGCAAGCGAACAAAACATAAGCTGCGCTTTTTTAAAAAATGCCATGCCGCCTCCATTCAAACAGATGAAAAACTTGCGCGTAACATTATTATAAATCTTATCACCAATGCCGTTAAATTTTCTCCCGAGGGAGAGGAAATCGAAATGAATGTAACTTGCGATCGAAAAAAATTAGTCATCGTTGTGAAGGATCAGGGAATTGGAATACCTGAAAAAGATATCCAAGAACTTTTTACATCATTTTCAAGAGGTAGCAATGTAGGTACGATTGAAGGAACCGGGCTCGGTTTATCCATTGCTAAAAAAGCAGTGGATCTTCTTGGCGGAACCATTGAACTGAAAAGTAAAATTGGAGAAGGCAGTGAATTTAAAGTCACCTTACCTTTATAATATGCCGAACAAAATCTTATTGGTGGAAGACACTGTTGATTTAAGGGACAACATGATTGAACTCTTGCTGATGGAAGGGTATGAAGTTTCCGCTGCAGTAAATGGTGAGGAAGCTATGACCATTTTGAAAAAATTTAGCCCAGATCTTATTATTACCGATTTACTGATGCCGAAAATGGATGGATTCGATTTTATAAGAAATGTGCGTGATCAAAAAAATTGGAAAAAAATTCCAATTCTCGTATTTTCAGCCATGCCATCTCAAGGGAATGAGAAAAAAGTATTAGAACTCGGAGCAAATGCATATCTTAAGAAACCAAGCACACTAGATGCGCTCGTTGAAGCGGTAACTAAATTAGTAAAAGATGAGTAACCAGATTAAAGTAGCTATTGCGGATGACCACGCCCTGCTTCGCCAAGGTATAATTTCGTTGTTGCAAAAAATGGATAACATTGAAATAATAGGCGAGATGTCGAGCGGTGAAGAAGCGGTTAACTTTGCCAGAGAATTTAAGCCAGACGTTTTCCTAATCGATATTGTGATGCTGGGCATGACCGGAATAGAAGCAACACGCTGGATTAAAGAGCAGTCTCCTGCAATGAAAATTATTCTTATCTCAAGCGAGATAAGTAAGGACTTTATTTCAGCGGGCATCAAGTCAGGTATTGATGGTTACTTAAATAAAGATATCGATCAAAAAATTCTACATACTGCTATTCAAAGTGTATTTAACGGAGAGCGCTATTTTAGTCCAGAAATTACAGCATTAGTTTTCCAGGATTTTTATTTGAAAGAAACGGTGGGCAAAGGCCTGCCTTCAAAAAAGAAAACGATTCTAAGCAAACGTGAAGAGGAAGTACTTACCTTAATTGCCAGCGGAAAAAGCCTCAAAGAAATTGCAGACATATTGTTCATTAGTATAAAGACAGTGGAAACACACAAACTTCACATTCATGATAAGTTGGGTTTAAGCAACACTGCACAACTTGTGAAATACGCCATCGAAAATAATCTTATTGAATTGACTAAGAAAAAATAAGCTGGGGATTTATAAAATTGAGTTAAGAACTCACCTTTGCCGGCATTGCTAGGTTGATAAGCCTCTAAACGAACAAGATTTCAGTCTCGTGTAATCTTTTTTCAGACCGTCCTTCTTAATCCAATCAGGAAAACCCCTAGGTTCCTGATTTTTATTAATCCGTTTCACACTGATTGCTCGGCCTTGATTTTAAAACACCTTTGTTGTGTTAAATCATGTCACTATGAAACTTGCACAATCCAACAAACTCGAATTTCAGGAACTCGAAAAGGCAAATATGGTGATTAAACAATTTGTGACGAGCTGTTCTCATTCGATGCGAGGGCCGCTCAAATCAATAAAAGGATTGGTTAATCTATTATATCAAAGCAATAAATACTCTCAGGTAGACGCCATGTCTTTTCTGGATCTCATTGGGCAAACTGCTCTTAAGATGGAAAACATGCTGGATGAGCTAGAGCAGATACTGGAAAATTCAAAGCGTGAAATCATACTTAAAAAAATTGACTGGAATGAAATGATTGATTCGGTATTAGCGCGTTATACGAAGGAAATTAAGGAGGCTAATATTACTGTGGAAACGTGCATTAATCAACCAACAGAATTTTCGTCCGATTTGCATCGTGTACACTTAATTCTTTCGCACCTGATTGAAAATGCAATTCAATTTCAGGACGAAAATAAAAACATGCATAGTATACATATTGGGGTTCAGACCAGTAGAAAGAAATGCGTTATTCGAATATCTGACAATGGCATAGGAATTAGTCACGAAGTGCAAGGATTTGTATTTAATCTTTTCTACCGAGCTACTCAAAGAACAAAAGGGGCCGGGGTTGGTCTTTATGTTGTTGGAGAAGCTGTAGAAAAAATGGGTGGAACCATTACTGTGGACTCTATACTGGAAATGGGTTCGGTCTTTATCATTACGTTACCCAATCTGGCTGCTTAAGCCATCTAACCATTAAAATAGTATGTCGCTTACTTATCAAATTAAAACCTGGCTATCCAATCCATCTTCCAAGTTCCATTTTGACGAAAGCGTTCAACTTGTAGAAGTCAACTTCGTTATGGCGATTCATAAAATTCTTTCTGAGAGAAGCATGAAACAAGCTCTATTCGTCCAAACAAAAACGAGAATTGAATTTATTTATACTAGCTTAGCTAAACCTACCATCATGTTTAGTAATAGCGTAATTTTTGTTACTCTTTTAGAGTAAAGTCACTGCATCAGATGTCATTGTTATGAAAAAAAATCCGACTGCGTTTTTTATATTTTTTTTTATGCTTCTGGTTTTATCAGAGTCATTGGCACAGATGAATAGAAGAACTATTCAAAAGAACAATAAAAGGATATCGTCCTATCTCGGGCAACGCACTGCATTTAATAAGCGCTATAATTTCATTGGCTTTTCTGTGAATGCGTTGAATTATTTCGGAGAGTTATCTCCCCTACCCAAACACCTCAGTACTGATCTTTCATTTACCAAACCTGCATTCGGATTTTCAGTGGCCCGAAGATTTGGTCCTCGATATTCACTTCAAGCGCAATTTCTATATGGAACACTGAGTGGGTCAGATGCCCGTTCCGCAAATCCTAATGATAGCGAAGCTCATGCACGTTATCTTCGAAATCTTTCTTTTCGCAATCGCATCAAAGAGCTTTCAGTAGTTGCATATTTTGATCTGTTTGAAAATGCGCTTAGTTATTCCAACAGACCATCTTGGATACCTTTTGCCTACGCTGGTCTGGCTTTAGTTCTACACAACCCTAAAGCACAGGTAATGGAAACCGATTTGAATGGAAATGACTTTCCCCAGAAAGGAGATTGGGTTGCATTAAGATCATTAGGCACTGAAGGACAATACTCCACACTTGATCCCACAGACGCTAACTATGGTATTAAACCATACAGCTTGTTGGTAATCGCCATTCCTTTTGGAATTGGATCACGCTTTAAACTTACTGAATTGCTTGACCTTTCAATAGAAATCGGTGCTCGATATACATTCACAGATTATTTGGATGATGTTAGTAAAAGTTATGTTGATTTAGGTGTGCTAAATTCACCATTGTCAAAGGCGATGTCCTACAGAACTTCTGAATTAGGTTCTCCAACAGATCCAACTCAGTACACTGGTAGAGATGGCGTTCTGTACACAGTACAAAATGGATATGGGCAGGAGCAGGTGGGTAACATTAGAGGGAATAAAAATGCGAATGATATTTACATGGTTACAACCGTTCGCCTAGCGCGAATTATACCGTATGCATTCTACAAAGCCAAGCATCGCTAATTTTTTTTCGATACTCTAAATTATTTCGCCTTCTGCGCAATTAGCATGAGCACAAAATATAAAACCAAGATTTAAATATCGTATTAAATCTTTCGTCAGCCTACTCCTTGTGTTTAGCAACTTTATATTGATTTGTGCATGTTATCCAACATCTAAGAAAAGCTGCGCATTGCAACGATGGTCTGACTATTTCTATTTAACGTCTTCAAATTCCTTAAGCTTACGATACAACTGATCTTCTGTATACGGCTTTTGCAAATGACCGTTCATGCCGGCATCCAAACTGTTCTGAACATCCTGTTCATAGGCATTAGCGGAAAGTGCAATAATGGGTTGGGTGTATGAAAGTGTTCTTAATTCGGCAGCAGCTTCATAACCATTCATATCCGGCATTTGTATGTCCATGAATACCATGTCATAGTGGTTCTCTTTAACAAGGTTGATGGCTTCCGCTCCGCTTTCAGCAGTGGTTACTTCCGCACAGAATTTTCTGACCATTTTTTTGGCTACCAGCAAATGGATCTGATTGTCGTCTACAATTAAAATATGAAGTGGTTTCGTTAAAGCAGGCTTCTCCGTTACGATGTTATCAATGATAGAATCGTTAATTCTTCCTGGAACGCATTTCAATTTCATCATGAATGTGAAAGTCGTTCCATGGTCTATTAGAGGCTCCACGCAACTCTGCACCGTAATTGTGCCATGCATCTGCTGAATCAGGTTTTTTACAATGTTTAGCCCTAGACCTGTGCCACCATATTTTCGCTTCACAGTTTCATCTGCTTGCGAAAAGCTCTTGAAAATTTTATCTTCTGCATCCTGCGGAATTCCAACACCCGTGTCTTGCACAATACCTTGAATCCGAATTTCATCGTGTTGTATACCAAGCAGAGAAAAAACAATTTCGACCTTTCCTTGTTCAGTAAATTTAATGGCATTACCGATCAGGTTCGTGATAATCTGAGATATGCGTGTAGGATCTCCGATTAATTCAGGAGGTATTGCAGAATCAACTTCATAGAGCAAGCCAATACCTTTTTCCTTTGCTAGAAATTTATAAGGAAGAATGCAAGCTGTGATAACCTCCCGAAAGGAGAAGCGAATATTTTCCATCAACAGGTTTCCGCTTTCAATCTTCGTAAAGTCCAAAATATCGTTGATGAGCTTAGTGAGATTCTTTCCTGACGTATTGATGAGTTTCAAATACTCACGGTGTTCCTTACTTATCTCCTCGCACATCATGATTTCCGTTAGCCCTAAAATTCCGTTGAGTGGTGTTCGTATCTCATGACTCATGTTTGCCAGAAAACGACTCTTCGCCTTGCTGGCTTCTTCCGCCTGCTCCTTGGCTTGTCTGAGTTTCTCTTCAACTGTTTTGCGCTCCGTTATGTCTTGTAGTGTTCCTTTCCACCTCAAGGCACGACCACCAACATCGTTAACCACTTCGCCAATACAAAGAATGTTTTTTATAGACCCGTCTCTACACCAGATGGAATATTCTATGGAAAAATTCTCGCCTCTTTCAATTGCACCGCGCAACTCGCTATCTACTCGTGAAGAGTCTTCCAGTTTAATTTTGTGTAATAACGTTTTATAAAGGTCATCACTCGAATTTTCATCTGCTTCAAAAATCCGGTAAGACTCTTTTGACCATTCCAGATGAAGCGTTGGCGCACTAAGTTCCCAACTCCCTATCTTAGCAATGGCTTGGGCCTCATCCAAACGGTTTCGTTCGAGCTCGAGATCTTTTTTTGAAGCGGTGCTGTATTCGAGTTCTTCACCCAGAACGTTGATACCCGTTGCGATGGCATCCATGATCGTACCATTTTCAGAGATCGGAAGTTTTTGTTTAAAGTCCCGGTTGGTAAACGAACTGATCACTTCAATGAAGATACTTACCGTTTCATCCTGCTGATGAAGGTCGGTAATTCCTGTAGGATCCAGTTGTACGCGGTCACAAAACCGATTTATATTATCAACAATTTTAGTAATGATGTCATCGTCAAAGTCTGTTACTATTCGTTCGGAGTAACGGCCTTCCAAGATAGACTCGCTTAGGCTCAAGAGCTTCTGCAGAATTTCAGTCTTCACGACCGTCAAGTCATGATCGGCAGGGGAAGTAGTGACGGTTAAAGGCTTTATCAGGCTCATCATCTAAACATTAGGTATGATCTGATAGTTTGACCGATGAGTATAAATCCATTCGAAGGCAGCGTCTTTGTTGGCGAAAAATCGTGCTTCAAAGTTTTTAGGCGTCTTAATAAATATATTGGCAATCAATGAAGACACAGGATTTGTTGCGACAAACGCAGCTGCTAATATATTCTGCAGGCCGCCATCTTCACGTTGCATAAACTCACGAGCTTCCGTGCTCACATGCCGCACGTTTGAAATATCAATAATAAGATAGTGCTTTTCGTGCTTTGTAAAATCCAGGCGACTGGCTACAATTTTTTGAGCTGACATCAGATCCACTTTTGAATTGTCGGGGAATTCCATAATTACAATGTCATCGTCTTGTTCTGTGCGGTAAATCATTCAAGGATTTTCTTTAGTTATCAAATGAGTATTGCATTTTCTCTGCCCGTATTTTCTTCAACCATTCCACGGCATCTTTCTGGGTATTGAAAAATTTGGCAGGCACTGGAGGGTTACTAACTTTCAGGTAAAGGTTGATAAAGAGTGTGGCCACGACATTGTTCGACAAGAAAGCGCCACCTGAAATCCCCTTCAATCCACCTTCTGCACTGTTCATAAAATCACGTGCCTCTTTCGTAACCGATTTTACATTTGTGAAATCAATGAGGGTGTAAACAGGTTTTCCGTTTGTATAGAGAAGCCGGCTTTCGACAATCTCTCTGGCAACCTCTATGGTTATCTCAAGTTTAGGCGTGTATTTAAAAAAGATAATATTGTCATGCTCTTCCGTCCAGAAAGAGATGGTTCGATATTCTTTATAATTTTGTTTTTCCATGTGATTTATACTTTCCCTTTAAAGGTTCCAATGAGTTCCATATTAAAGTTGTCATTCGCTTGTATGTAAACGCTTTTCGGTATAACCTCAACGCCAAATCTTTTTTTCTCGATGGAAGCATCCATTCCTAAAAAGAGTTTATCACACGCCAAAGCATTTGTTCGTAACACCGTTTGGTACAAGCCCTGTCTGTAACAGCCGTGCGTGAGTACGTAATCATAATCTAACCCTACAGCAAAAACGGAATAGTTATTTTTCGAAGACTTGTAACAAAAATTAACGGAAACAAGAGACCCCTCGCCATCCGTTGTCTCCATATCTTCCGGCTTGAGCCGAAGTTCTATAATTTCCCAATTAGAGTGGTTGACTATGTTGGTGAAATATTTTAAAGGGATCGTGTAGGTATTAATGTTAAAGCTTTTGTTTTTCACGTTGCTGTAAAGCTTATACCAAAGATCAGTTTGTCCTTTTTCTTTCTCCTCCTTACTTGATAAAACAGTAGTAGTGAAAAAATTAGTTTTGTCTGATATTAGTTTCTTGAAATGCCATCGTGATCCACTAGAGAAGCTCGAAAGATATTCGCTTTCATTTTTCCATTTTGTGTTCGATAAAATATGGGTGTCTGGCATTTCCATTTTAATGAAACCTTCTTTTGTTAAGAAGTCACTCATTTCAATGTCCGCAGTATCAAAGTCGCGCAATTGAAGTGTATTCGCTCCGCTTGTTTGTTTCACTTCATTCATAATGCGCAACATTTCCTTCATGGCATTTTTCCATAAAGGATTGCCGCGATCTATGTATAAATGGTCACCAAGACTTAGCAGCGATCCCATCATGATCACTTTGGACGCCAAGTAATATTTATCTCTCTTTCTAATCTCCTCAATTTGCCGCGATGTATCGGCAGGGGCAATCATATCGTCTTTACAAATAAGCTCGGTAAAGTAAGTAGCCAATATTGGTTTTGTAGATTGGTCTCTAATAATCAAGTAATGAAGTTTCCAATTGTTTTCCTCGTCAGGGTTATCTTTGAACGTATCTTCAATAAACTTGCACCCTTCCCAATCAAATGTTCCATTTCCTCCCAGCAAATCATCCCATGTGTTTAGGTTAATATTTCGGATGGTAGTTTCGTGCTGAATGTCCAATTCAATTTCACCATTCGCGAAGTCGAGCGCAAATCGTTTCGCTGTTTTTTCGAAAGGTAAATCAAAATTGGTGCTGATGTCTTCTACTGATTGACCCTCTTCCTCGAGCACTTTTGGGAAATGATACTGAAAAGCGTCCAGTACATTCATAATATCATCAAGAGTCTGACCATTGGTAACGGCCAAACGAAGCCCACAACATTTAACCGGTACACCTGGGAATATTCCGATGTTGGTATAAAAACCCTCATTCAAAAGTCGCTTCACCATATTGTACCCTACCCGTGGTAATCCCAGACCTAAGTAAAAAATGGGCGAATCGGAAGGGTGAACAAGGGGCAAATCATATCCGTCAATAACATGCCTCGTTAAGGTAATTTTTTCGGCTAACTCGCTTTGCAAATTGTAGATCTCACCAGACAAATGTATTCTCGCACTGGCAATTGATGCACCTAACATAGGCGGTTGTACCGGGCCCGAATAGGTATATGAACTGCCGCAGGTAATTATCTTTCGCATCATTTCTTTGTCTGACAATACCGTTACACCTCCGCCTGTACCAAATCCTTTTGCAAGCGAGGTGGCTAAAACCATCTTAGGATGCATGGCCATTTGGCTTAACACATATCCGTTTCCATTTTGTCCTTTCCAGCTCATGCCATGGGCATCATCCACATAAAAATGCAACGATGCATACTTCTCCATAAGAAACTGTATTTCATTCAAGGGAGCGAAGTCTCCATACATGGAATACAACCCATCGGCCATGTACCATATCTTGTTGTACTTATTGGGATTGTGTTTTATGATGTCTTCCAGCATATCCATGCGATTATGCTTAATCATTTCAACCTTCGTGCCCTTGGCTTTTAGCAGCTGCACCGCCAGTTGAACACTACCATGTACTTGGTGATCGAGAATCACTAAATCATTATCCTGCACGAGAATGGGTAAAGCAGCCATATGAGAAAGTGTTGTTGTAGCTGCGAGTACGGCCGGGTTATTATCAAATATCTTGTAAAAAAGATCTTCAAGTTCTTCGTATAGGTTACAAGAGGAAAAAAGACGCGAAGAAGAGTATTGTGTTCCATAACGCTGAGTGGCATCAATGGCACCTTGCTTAAGTCGCTCATCCACCTCAAGACCTAGATAACTGCAGGATCCGAAGTTGACTACACGCCTCCCGTCAATCGTAACTTCTCTTCCATTAAAAGCTTCGTCCTCAAGTGATACCTGGAAGATTCCGTTTTTGACACCATTAGTTAAACACTCATCGATGGTATTAATAAATTTGTTCGAATTTTTTGTTTGTGACATGAATAGAGGGTGGTCGTTTTAGGGGTGGTTCATTCTTATCGACTAGCGTGAGGAGTAATCTGAATTAGATTGGAACTTGGAATAAAGTGCGAACGCATTCCGTTAGAAGCCTCGTATTGCAGGCTATCTTTCAGTTGTTCACACAATAAGTTAAGGAAGTCCAGTTTTTTTTGAAAGAGCTCTATTGGATTGTTTGTGAGGCAGTTTATTCTTATTTCCTCCAATACCTGATTGAATTCAGAGTCGTTTAAAATGCTGATGGCAACTTTTACTTTATGAAAGGTGCTGACGAGAATGGCGTAACCGTTCTGTGCATCTATGATGGATATACCAAGTTGAAGTTCTTCCAGATTGCTGATCAAAATAGAAAGCAATTCTTTTTTTAGCTCTGGATTGTCCTCAGTATGTAAATCAAAATTGATTTTCAGGGGTCTGCGCAAACAAGAAATGTATTTGCTAATTTTCCTTTTCATATCTTCTGCGATAAAAGGTTTGGTGATGATATCATTCATGCCACTCTCAATCATCAAGTCTGCTTCCGTCATGCCAGATGCCGTAAAAGCAATAATAGGAATGGTCTTAAAATAGTTGTCATCCATTTCTCGTATATGTCGCGTTGATTCAAACCCATTCATCACTGGCATTTGAATGTCCATTAACACAAGGTCAAAGATTTTGCTGACAATCTGATTGATTGCTTCAAGACCATTCTTAGCGATGGAAACTCTCATCCCCCACTTTTGAAGCAGGTTCTTTGCAATGAACTGATTGAGCTCATCGTCTTCAACTAGTAAAATATTGGTTTCACAATCTTTCATATCATCTACCGGTTTGCAAAGCAAAGTTGCTTACTAACCGTAAGCGAACAATCAGTCAAAACCTGATTCCAAATAAATAATGAAATGGCTGAGATAATAACCAATTTCATCCCAAATACATGTAACACCCAAACTTCCACTATATTTTAGGTGCACGCGATTCAAGTAAAAGAGGATTCATCAGGGATTCCCTGATAAGGGTGGTGAATCGAATGAAGAGTTGAGGGTAAACGCTACGTTGGTTCTAAATACCTGCAAAGTAGTGAGCCAGTCCGATCAAAATGATAAAAATCAAAATCTTATAAAACGCAGGATCGAGTCCATCATTTTTCCGCTGGTGCTTGGTTTCCGTTTTCATCCTTGCTGGTGTTTAATGACATAAAGATGTAGACACCAGTACTTCCAAACATCAGCGTCAAACGGATTTAAAAAAATCAGTTTTCTCCTCGGTATGTTTGCTACTTACACCTAACACACTTCTCCCTACAAATTTAAATATCAATTGATTTTAATAGAAAAACTTGAGGGCAATTGAACCGGATGCAAATAAAAAAAGCCCAGCTCCTTTTCGGATATGGGCTTTTGATTGTACTTAGTAATGATGAAGTGGAGTCGGAGGGAATCGAACCCTCGTCCAGAGAAGATAAAGACGTACTTTCTACATGCTTAGTTGACTTTAATTGTCGGGAGCAGCAAGGCAGGCAACAACCTAAACCATTCCGTATTCACTTGTCTTAATCGTGCTTAGTATCATCACACGAAGCAGTTCTGCATAACGACACCGCTTATCAGCACCTGCAAAACAACAATGCTGAGCGATGATGGCTTTCCCGATCTGATCGGGACGAGGCTAATTTACCCTATCGGATAAATTAAGCAGCCATGGCGTAGTTAGACTCGCCAAGTATGGTTTGGAACTATCTTTCAAGGCTCTCATTCCATGAGCCTGCATGCTTGCACACGTAATCACACATCCTGTCAAAACCGGTCGACCCCAAATTAATTTTCAGTGAACAATTACACAATGTGCAAAGTGAGAGACAAATATAGTTTCAAAAAAGTTCTCCCGTTAAAAATTCTCTTTCTCGGTGGGCGAATTGATCATCGGTTAATTGACAATTGCTAATTGAATTCTATCTTGCGGCCAATGGAAAATTTTGTTGTCTCGGCTCGTAAATATAGACCCACAGGCTTTGATGAAGTTGTTGGACAAGAGCATATTACCACTACGCTTAAGAATGCCATCGACAATAATAAACTCGCGCAGGCACTGCTGTTTTGTGGTCCTCGTGGAGTAGGTAAAACAACGTGTGCCAGAATTGTGGCGCGTCTCATCAATGGGTTTGAAGAAAAAGCAGGCGCTAACTCGCTTAATATTTTTGAATTGGATGCTGCCTCCAATAACTCTGTCGAAGATATTCGTAATCTAATCGATCAGGTTCGGTACCCTCCTCAGCTTGGAAAATTTAAAGTGTATATCATCGATGAGGTTCACATGCTTTCCAATGCTGCCTTCAATGCTTTTTTGAAGACACTGGAAGAACCGCCATCGTATGCCATTTTTATTTTAGCCACTACTGAAAAACATAAGGTAATACCCACCATTCTTTCACGCTGCCAGATTTTTGATTTTAATCGTATTCAAATCAGTGACATTGCCAATCATTTAAAAAAGATTGCCGATCACGAAAACATTCCAACAGAAGTAGAAGCCTTGCATTTGATCTCACAAAAAGCAGATGGCGCTTTACGCGATGCACTTTCCATTTTTGATTTAATGGTAACCTACTCCGCGGGTAAGGGCGTTACTTTTAAAGATACTTTAAGCAACCTTCACATTCTGGATTATGATTACTACTTCCAGGTGGTTGATGCTTTGCGGGCACAACATCATACTCAACCTTTATTGTTGTTAGATGAAGTATTACGCAAAGGTTTTGATGGCCATAATTTTATTGTTGGATTAAGTGAGCACCTGCGTAATCTTCTTGTGTCGCAAGACGAACGCACAACACAGTTGATGGAAGTGCCCGACAGCGTGCGTAAAAAATATGCCGAGCAAGCCAAAGCAGTATCTCCTTCTTTGTTGCTCACATGGTTGAATATTGGCAATCAATGCGACATCCATTTTAAAAGCAGCAAGAACCAACGTCTTTCGGTCGAGCTCGCATTAATGAAGATGGCGCATGTCGGAGCAATCCTCCAACTCGACCAAGTGAACCATCAATTGGATGGGTTAAAAAAAAAAGTAGCCTAACTTCTGAGGAGAGTGCGCCTTCTCTTATTTCCGAATCTCTAGGCGATGTGAAAGTAGTTGAGCCCGCTGAACCTACTCCACCCGCCATACCGGCATCACGCCCCGACTTCTCAGAAAAATCAAAATTCAAATCGGCACCCAAAACAACAGTAAAGCTTACCAATCTACTAAAAGTCGAACCGAAGAAAGAAGAAGAAATAACAACAGAAATAAAGTCAGAGGCAGACCAAAGTTTTTCGCTGGATGCACTGCAAACTACCTGGAAAGATTTTGCCGAGCAGCGCAAAAAATTTCAAGCTGAGTTTCAAATGCTATCACAGTCGTTTGATTTAATCGAGAACCAGATCGTTGTTCACCTTCTTAATCCTGTTCAAGAAACGATGTTGAGCGGACTCAAAAGTGAGCTAACTATCTACTTGCGAGAAAGACTCAAAAACAATTCTATCCATGTAAGAGGAGAACTTCGCGAACTTGACCAGAAAAAAATGAAATACACCGATCGTGATAAATTTGAGTTTTTGGTCGACAAAAACCCATTATTAAGAGAAATGAAGGAACGTTTAGGGCTCGATACCGATTTTTAGCTAAACTTTGAACGAACGCTTACGTAAAATAATTTCGATTTCAATAGGTTGCCCAAGCTGATTGTTCCCTTAGTTTTGTAAGATTTTAGAAATGATAAATATGGCACTTGATATACAGACGCAAATTCCTGTTGTGGATGGCTCATCGATTACGCGGAAAGAGTTTTATAAACAGTATTATAAGCCGCAAAAGCCTGTTGTATTGCGCGGTTTGTGGAAACAATACCCAGCTTACACCAAATGGACGATGGATTTCTTCAGGAAATCGATGGGAAATATTGAAGTAGGACTGTATGGAAACCGAAAAGAAGATCTTTCAAAAACGCTCCAGGTACCAAACGCTACTATGCGTTTCGATGATTACTTAGGATTAATAGAGCGCGAGCCAACCGATTTACGCCTGTTTCTATTTCCGGTGTTCAAACACAAACCAGCACTGTTAAAAGATTTTGGTTATCCAAATATTGTGAGGGGATACATTAAAGTTCCGTTTATGTTTTTTGGCCCGCCAAAATCAATTACCCGCATGCACCAGGATATTGATATGAGCAATGTTTTCCTTACTCAGTTCCATGGAAAGAAACGTGTGGTACTCTTTGCTCCCTCTCAATCTAAACTTTTGTATCGCTTGCCTTTCAATGTCCACTCCACTGTCGATATTGATCAGCCTGATTTTGAAACCTATCCGGGTTTGAAGTATGTGAAAGGAGTTACAACAGTTTTAGAACACGGAGATACTTTATTTATGCCGAGCGGGTATTGGCATCACATCGAATATGTTGAGGGTGGCTTTGGTCTTTCGGTTCGAACTTTTGCTCATGGTTTACCAATGCAGATAAAAGGTGTTTGGAATCTTACTGTACAGCGCGGAATTGATAATCTGATGCGAAAAATCAATGAGCACAAATGGTTCGAATACAAAAAGAATCTAGCAAACAAACGAGCTGAGAAAATCATTCGGGAGATTGAGTCTGATGCAGACATGAACCACGGACATAAGCCTGTGTATCAATCGTAGAACAAAAACTTAAGCAGCGAATCAATTCAGCTTTATTTCTGACTTGAACTTTATAGCCACAACTTCCGATAAAAGTTATGGCTATTTTTCCTTCAAGGCAAAAATGCTTTTTGACGGCTGTGCAAGTTGTGCTTAACATGAAAATAAAACGGCTTATCTCTAAGCACAAAGAAGGTAATATGCTCGATGAGGCGCTTCGGAAAATTGAATATGAATTAATATTAAGAGTCCCGGTTAATTCTGGCGAAGAAATGAAGAGCGATTAAACACTCGCAAAGTATTTATCAATAATGTTCTGCATCATATCTGAGGTAAGGGGTTTTGAGATATAGTCATATACAAATTTCCACGAATTTGCTTGTGCTTTATCTTCCTGACTTTGCGAAGTCGACAGCATAATAATGACCACTTCACTTTGCAGATCTTCATCCAGCAGGTTATACTCACTAAGAAATTCCCAGCCATTCATGCGCGGCATGTTAACGTCTAAAAATATAAGATCGGGATGGGGTGATTTTTCTTTTCCCGCTGATTTTAAATACGTCAACGCTTTCGTTCCAGAATTTTCAACAATGACTATGTTATCCGGATTGTTCATCTTAATTGCTCTCTCGTGAAAATAATTATCATCCTCGTCATCATCAATCAACATGATATGCTTTAAGTTTTTCTTCATAGTATTAAGTTAGTAATGGTAAATGAGAGGTACTACCTTCTTCTTCTATTAATTCAACCTAAATTCCGCCAAGGTGCAATTGCCGTTTTTTTTTAATTGCCGAGTCTCATCGAAAGCTAGTTCATTGTCTGCATGGGTTAACAAGACCAATTTTTACACCGCTTCATTCTTATTGAAGCTCCTTTATTGCAATCCCTTTAGTTATGTGGGCACAATAAGTTCCGTACGCCATTTATATCATACATACCGTGTACATCTAATAATTTCCACATCATTCATTTAAGACAAGCAGAACATTATACCATTAAGCTAAAAGAAATATTGATAGAACGCAACAATACCTAGCAGCAAAAGTATTGCACTCGGCAACATGCGTATGAACCGGTTTTGCTGAAATTGGTGCGATACCTTTTGCGCTAATAGCGCTAACAAG
>JBKJOF010000015.1:0-4618 GCA_046595655.1 Chryseolinea sp.
CGATTAGAAGCGATTTACAATTTTAAAACGTTTGAACCAAACGATTGTTAGCAGGAGCGATTAGGAATTCTTTTTCAACCCGTTTACCAGCATATCGGCCAGTTGGAAGCCAAGTGCTGTGGGATCAATAGCGGAATCTGGATCGTACCACATTGGCATCCAGTTAAGGGAAGAGAACAGGGTCATGACAGCCAGCTTCGTATCAATCGTGTTTTTGAACTCGTTGGATTTTACTCCGGATTCGATAATGGATTTAAAACGGTTAATATAATTGATGCGCAACAAAAGGAAGTCACGCAAATACGGCTGACTTAAGTGGCGATGCTCATTCATGAAAACGGCAGAAGCAGTAAGGTCTTTTGCCATTACTTGTATGTGGGCAATAATACCGTTGCGAAGTTTATCGATAGAAGAAACATTTTGGCTTTCAACTTCTTCAAGTGATTTTCTGAATTCGGTTGCCATATCAAAGCACAAGCTCTGAAGAATTTCTTCTTTGGATTTAATGTGTGAGTACAAGCTCGCGGCTTCAATGCCCAAGAGTTGTGCAAGGTCGCGCATAGAGGCAGCAGCATATCCCTTGTCTTTAAACAACTCGGCAGCCTTGCGGATGACTTGTTCTTTTCTGGTTAAGTTGGTTGTAGGTTCCGCCATAGATGTTAAAGACCTAAAGATATAGAATTAATCTGAGAGGAAGTTTAGTTTGAATAAAATCATCCAGCCAAAAGTATTTGGAAAAAATTATTATGTAGTGCGATTTAGTATATTTTTTAAGCGTACAAATGTTCGCTCTTGGTTTTATGTTTAAGCGTAATACTATTTTTTTTCATACTGCGCGCGCTGTATTCTGTTTTTTAAAAGAGGATAGAGTGCAACGGCTAAAAGAATAATACACGTGCCAGCATAAAAATTAATACCCATCTTTTCCTTTTCCTTGAAGATTATCACGGCCATGATGATGCCATATACAGGCTCCAGGTTTAAGGTAAGTTGAATAAGGAATACACTTAATTTCTTCATCAATTCAACGGCTTGCGAATACGCATAAACTGAACAACCACCTGCCAGCAGCGAAAGGTAAATCCAGTCATTGAGCGATGGTGAAAGCTGCAGTATGTGATCGACCGCCCATGTGTTTTTATAGATCGGCATAAACAGGGAAAGCCCAATGAATACACCAATCATTTCATAGAATGTAATGGTATTGGAATCGATCGTCTTGATCATCCTAGAATTAAAAACGGAAAAGAGCGCACCGGTAAATCCCGCGAGTACACCAATGAGCAATCCAAGTTTATATTGAAAATCAAATGAGAAGATGATATACAATCCAAAGATGACAACAAGGCCAAGTGCCAATTCAAATTTTTTAATACGAGTTCTATTAAACATCGGTTCGAGCAATGCGGCCCACAACGAGTTAGTTGCAAACCCTACCAGACTAACAGATATATTCGATACGCGACCTGAACCAAAGAAAGCAACCCAATGTAAGGCTACGACAAAACCAATGAGTATGAGTTTGATTAATTCAGCCGTTGTAACTTTAAAGTTTCCACGAACAATCAGGATTAAAATCCCCATACCTGCAACAGCAAGAATCGACCGATAGAAAACCATTTCCATGGTGGGTAATAAGATCAGCTTTCCAAGGATGGATGAAAATCCCCAGAGAAAAACAATGAAGTGTAGTTTGAAGTAATCGTTTCGTGTGGCCATTAACGAGGGACGTACTTATACATCAGGACAGTGATTATACTGAAAGTGATGTTCGGTATCCAAACCGAAATTTGTGGAGGCAAGGCTCCATTTTCAGCGAACGTTCGGAATAATGTGAAGAAGATGATGAAGATAAAGGATAAGGAAAATCCTAACGCAATCTGAAGTCCTGTGCCACCACGGCTTTTTCGTGATGAAACAATTGCACCCATAAAGACCAGAATAAAAATGGAAAAAGGAGAACTATAACGCGTAAACTTTTCCACTTCATAGATTTCAATACCTGTTGATCCTCGAGCACGCAATGTTTCAATGTAACTATCCAATTCGCCAATGGTCATACCGTCATACTTTCGATAATCGCTTTCAAATTCTTTAGGGTGTATTACTAAAGTTGTATCCATTGCTACGCCCGATTTAATTGAATCTCCGTGGTGGGCAACCTTCTTACTGGTATTCTCAAAGCCAATGGATTCGGGATTATTGGCAGTTTCGAAAATCGAATTAATTTTTTTTATTTTCCAATCGCGTAGCGTCCATTTTTGTGTGGTGGTGTCCCACTCAATTCGGTTAGCGGTTAGCTTTTCCATCAGCTTGTTTTTCTCAAAACGTTCCATGCTAAAATGATATCCGGTTTGATTGCCGTTGTTGTAGCTCTGCATATAGAGATAAACTTCAGGAGCCACTTGTATGTGAATATTTTTTTTGTCGAAATAATATTTACTCTTCAAGTATTGTACCTCAAAGGCCAAACGAGATTTTGTTGCGTTGGGAATGATCCAACCTGTTAAAGAGAAACTAGCAATAGCAATGAGTAATGCTCCAATAAAAAAAGGAAAGAGTATACGTCTGAAGCTGACACCACTGCTCAGTATGGCAATGATCTCTGTATGCCCAGCCATGCGTGAACACACATAAACGGTTGAAATAAAAAGTGTAATCGGTGTTACTAACGTTCCAATCCATGGAATGTAATCAATATAATAAGATAATATCTGGTAGGCTGAAAGATTCGCCTTAGCAAAATTATCCATCTTATCAGTCATGTCGATCATCGTGATCACAGCTAATAAAATTAACACTACAAAGAAAAATGTAGTGAGGAAAGATTTGAGAATATATTTATCGAGAAGCTTCATTCTTTTATAATCGCTGCGATACTTGCCGTACCATTTTGTTTTTCCACTCTACAAAAGAGCCTTCCTGAATTTTTATGCGGGCTTGCTTTACCAGCCAAAGGTAGAAGGTTAGGTTATGTATGGAAGCAATTTGCGCACCTAAAATTTCTTTGCTGATGATGAGGTGTCTTAAATAGGCTTTAGAGTAGAACGTACTTGCATATCCTCCAAGAGATGAGTCGATAGGAGATAGGTCATTTTTCCATTTTTCGTTTCTGATGTTGATGATGCCTTCCGTGGTAAACAACATTCCATTGCGCGCATTGCGAGTAGGCATTACGCAATCAAACATGTCGATGCCAAGGGCAATGCACTCTAAAATGTTTTCAGGCGTACCGACACCCATAAGGTAACGAGGTTTGTCTGCCGGAAGAATATTACAAACTAAATCGGTCATGGCATACATATCTTCATGTGGTTCGCCAACAGATAACCCACCAATCGCATTACCCCATTGGTTTTGGCTTGCAATAAACTCTGCAGATTGCTGCCTCAAATCTTTATAAACACTTCCTTGAACGATGGGGAAAAGAGCCTGCTTATATCCGTATAATGGCTCAGTAGATTGTACTCTATCGACACATCGCTTTAACCACCCATGTGTCATGTGCATGGAGTCTTTTGCGTATTGATATTCGCATGGGTAGGGTGTACACTCATCAAAGGCCATAATGATATCAGCACCAATGTTACGTTGAATATCCATTACGCGTTCAGGAGTGAAGGTATGCTTCGATCCGTCAATATGTGATTTAAAGATCACAGCCTCTTCGGTAATTTTTCGATTCGCGCCTAATGAATAAACCTGATAACCTCCACTGTCCGTCAAGATTGGTTTATTCCAGCCGTTGAATTTGTGAAGCCCGCCAGCTTGTTGAAGTAGCTCGATGCCAGGTCTTAAATATAGATGATAGGTATTCCCTAATATGATTTCCGCTTGTATATCCTTATCCAATTCACGTTGATGAACAGCTTTTACCGACCCTGCAGTACCCACCGGCATAAAAATGGGAGTGTGAATATCGCCATGATCGGTATGTAAAATTCCTGCACGCGCAGATGATTGGGGATCTTTGGTGGTCAGTTCGAATTTCATAATGCGGGGCAAAAATACGTTATGCAACCAGAATTCCGGAACATTGTTTTGGGCTATTGTGGTTGATTTTTGTTTGATAGACGATAGCGACACTAAGTTTTGACAATAGGCCTTCACGCTTGAGGCAATAGGCTTGCACGTGATGGTTGCAACCTCGAATAAAATAGATAGCATGATCAATAGTATATTCAAGAAAGTAAGCAACGTTAAAATGATTCATCTACCGAACTTCGAAATGTTCTTTTATACTTCCAATCCTCTTCTATATTTGTGATTTTTAAACGAAGCTCTTTTGCAAATTCCGGAAATCGTTTTTTTTGTCGCGATTGTAGTACAGGTAATTTACCTCTGCGTGTTTCTAGTAGCCTTTTCGCGAAAGCGAACAGTTTCCACTCAAGCCAGTTCGCAGCCTGTATCCATCATTGTTTGTGCTCACGATGAGGAGACCAATCTGAAGGAATTAATACCTTTACTTTTAACACAAGAGTACCCCGAGTTTGAGGTCATTATTGTAGACGACCGCTCTAACGACTCCACTTTCGACTTCCTTTTAGAAGAGACAAAGAAGAACCATCGCTTACGAATGGTTCATGTTAACACAACCCCATCTCACGCTAATTCAAAG
>JBKJOF010000031.1:0-4736 GCA_046595655.1 Chryseolinea sp.
ATCACAAATCAAAAGTTGAAAATCAAAACCGCTTCCATCCACTTCCATGAAAAATTGTGCACGTCCGACTAATTAAATTGATTTTATACTTGACTACGGAGAGGTAGATCTGACGATTTAAGATTAGTGACTTGTGACTTTAGATATTCGATTTTAACAGGTTCACCAAATCGCAAATCACTGATCACAAATCACAAATCAAAACCGCTCTCCATTCATTTCCATGAAAATTTTTCATGTTCCACTTATCAAATTGAGGGAGGCTTAATGATTTGAAATTGCATTATTCAAATGCCGGCAGTTCATTCACCATGGTTGATGCACCATTTTCATTTTCTATCTGACAACAAATGGTTTTCATTCCATTTGTAAGCACAAGGTATTTTGCTTTGAGTGTTGAATTATAAACAGCCGCTTGCCGCAAGGTAGATTCGTTAATAAGTTGGTCTGATGATTTACATTCAACCAACATCCACGGATTTCCACTTCTGTCGAACACAACAATATCGGTGCGCTTTTGAAGTTTGTTGAATTTTAATCCGCCTTCTACTTTTATCAACGACTTTGGATACTGAACATGATTTAAAAGATAATGTATAAAATGTTGACGAACCCATTCTTCCGGAGTCAACACCAAATGCTTTTTTCGAAGCACATCATAAATCCAGACTTTGCCATCCGATTCTTTTACATTGTATTCAAATGCAGGAAGGTTGAGTTTTTGCATCGACACAAATAAACCTCTTAGTATCGAACCTACCAATCATTTTTTCGCTGCCTTCTTTATTATAACTTTATCGCATGAAAACAAAGCAGCAAATTGTTGAAAACTGGTTGCCCCGTTATACCGGTCAGGCGTTAGATCAATTCGGTGAATACATTCTCCTCACCAATTTCGAAAATTATGTAAAGATGTTTGCCGACTGGCACAATGTTCCTATTAATGGTTTGGATAAACCGATGCGCAGCGCTACAGCCGGAGGGATCACCATTATTAATTTCGGTATGGGTAGTCCAAATGCAGCAACTGTTATGGATTGTTTGAGTGCGATCAAACCTAAAGGAGCTTTATTTCTCGGCAAGTGTGGCGGACTAAAAAAGAAAAATGACATCGGTGATTTTATATTACCCATTGCTGCTATTCGCGGAGAAGGTACCTCGAATGATTACTTTCCACCGGAAGTTCCAGCTCTTCCATCCTTCGCGTTGCAGAAAGCCATCTCGACTACCATTCGCGATTACAATCAGGATTATTGGACAGGAACTGTTTACACAACCAACAGACGCGTGTGGGAGTGGGACGAAGATTTTAAAGCATACCTACGAAAAATACGTGCGCAAGCAATCGACATGGAGACGGCAACGATCTTCACAACAGCTTTCAATAATAAAATTCCTGCAGGTGCTTTGTTGTTAGTATCCGATCAGCCCATGGTTCCGGAAGGTGTTAAGACGGAAGCGAGTGATTCTGCAGTGACTACCAACTTTGTTGAGCTACATTTAAAAATAGGTATTGATTCGTTGAAGCAATTAATTAATAATGGTGTGACGGTGAAGCATCTGCGGTATTGAGAGGGGCCTCACCCCAGCCCTCTCCGGTGGAGAGGGGGGCTTGACGCTTTTTAGATTCTGGTATTTATTGATTTGCTGAATATTATTGATGAAGGTTTGAATTGATATTGGATTCTTTTCTTTTGGCGATTAACAAGGCTACAAAACCTATTGCGAAAAATACAATGAGTGAGAGTACGGAGTTTTTCATTCCGAATAGTTCATCGATATAACCGAAGGAAAAGATTCCAACCACGATGGAGATTTTTTCAGTTACATCATAGAAACTAAAGAATGATGCTGTATCGCGCGTGGGTGGCATCAGTTTGCTATAGGTACTTCTGCTCAATGCTTGTACACCTCCCATTACAAGTCCTACACCAACGGCTACTGCATAGAAATAAAACTCTACTTCGTGTCCTAATTCTTTCAGCGTAGCAACAAAGTAGGCAGCTACACAAATCACTACCCAAAGTAAAACGACTCCCATAAGCGTAGAAATGTTTCCAAATCTTTTCGAGAATCGGGAAATAATTGTTGCTCCTGCTATCGCCACAAATTGCATTAGCAGAATGGTAATGATCAGTTTATCGGCCGGAAGTCCAAGGGCTTTTTGTCCGAATAGGGTTGCCGCCAACATAACGGTTTGAACACCCATGCTGTAAAACAGAAATGCTACTAAAAACCATTTCAAAACTTTCATCGACTTCACTTGAACAAAGACTTTCTTGAGCTCTATAAAACCAGAGGTTAGCACACTCATACCTGGTTTATTAATTGGTGGAGCACTCTTGGGCAAATTGAAGAAGGTAATTTGTGCAAAGCCAATCCACCACACACCTACCAATAAAAAAGTAAAAAGAGGTCCGGAGGTGTTATCTCCTTTGCTGCTGAAATAGATCACCAATCCAAAACCAATTATTTGTAAGACTGATGCACCCAAGTAACCAAATGAAAAACCACGCGCGCTGATTCGGTCGTGATCTTCAGGCTTTGCAATTTCGGGTAAGTATGAATTATAAAATACAAGACTACCAATGTACCCGACAGCAGCCAGCGAAAAACAACCTAAGCCCCACGCAACGCTGGGCTGATCGCCTTTAAACCAAAACAAACCAATGCAGCCAAGGCCACCCAAGTAGCAAAAGAACTGCATGAATCTTTTCTTGTTGCCATACGAATCTGCTATGGATGAAAGAATAGGCAATAGCAAGGCGATACAAAGATAGGCTGTTGCAAGAGCGTAATCGTATAAAGATGAGTTCTTAAACGTTCTTCCTAAAAACGGAACACTGTTCTCTCCATACGCAGAGGCCGTTACTCCTGCAAAGTAAATGGGGAAAAAGGTTGTGGTAATTACCAAATTGTAAACCGAGTTGGCCCAGTCAAACATATACCAAGCCCGTACCGTTTTTGAATCGCGTTGTTTTAATGTCAGTTCATCAGTCATAAGGCCGAAGATATTGAAAAAAGAAAAACCTTGGCAATGTCAAAGCTTTTTGGCGGAAATAATTTTGGACTTCTTTAGAATCTCAAAACTTTGAAAGAAATGGCAACTCGGAATTTTGAAATCCTGACCCATTCGATCGTAAGTTATTTAGTTAAACGACTGCCTGAATTCCAAAGGCGAGAGATTGATTTTACTTTTAAATAATTTACTGAAGGACTGCGGATGTTCAAAGCCTAACGCGTACGCAATTTCACTTACTGATAAGCTGGTGGTCGATAATTTTTCTTTTGCCTTCTCAATCAACTTGTCGTGGATATGTTGTTGGGTACCTTGTCCTGTTAATACTTTAAGCAACTCACTTAAATAATTAGGAGATACGTGTAATCTATCGGCAATATATTGAACAGTGGGCAATCCTTTTGTAGCCAAAGTATCACTGTTAAAATATTCTGAAAGAGCGCTTTCCACAGCATCCAGAATTTTATGATTGCTGATTTTCCTGGTGATGAATTGGCGATGATAAAAACGTTCTGAATACGTAAGGAGGAGTTCCAGTTGAGCAATGATCACGCTCTGGCTGAATGTATCAATGTTTGAATGATACTCGTGTTGAATATTTTGCATAATATCTCCAATAATTATTTCCTCTTTCTCCGAAAGAAACAAGGCCTCATTTACTGAATAATCAAAATATTTATATTGTTTAATGGTCTTGGCTAACATTGTATTCCATAAGAAATCAGGATGAACCTGTAGCATCCATCCTGATTGTCTTAATACTGTATCCTGCTCTACTTCGAGTCTCAATACCTGGCCGGGTGACATAAAGAACATTGTACCCTCATCAAAATCAAATTCCTGCTGACCGTATTTCATTTTAGCATTGAAATTCTTTTTCAATGCTATTGAATAAAAGTCCTTTACTAAACTTACTTCATTGGAAGGTACGTGCGTGATCAATTCCAAATTGATCACACTGATTAATGGATGCTCAGGCTTGGGTAATCCTCTAAACTGATGGAACTCGCTAATGGTTTTAAATCGATGAGGTTGCATGTTTGCTAAGGTACAATGAAAATCAGTTTTGTTTAAATGCGACTGCGAACTCCTTTGCAAAATCCTTCAGCTTTACCTTTCCCATTAATGCTGGTTTGTTACGATCATACTCTTCTGATAACAAACCGCTATAAAGACTTGCGTACATTTCTACAAGACCGGCAGCAATTTGCGGATTCATCCCTACCCCTATCGCACCACTCAGTGTTTGTTCATCAGTAATCAGTACCCATTTTAAGTCAGGCTTTCCAATAGCAGCACCTAAGATGCTAGCCGTTTGGTGACCCGTAAGTTCTTCACTGGCTACATAGCGCACCTTTCTGCCAACAAAAGGTGTCGCAATTTCTTCTACAATTGCAACGGCAATATCAATAGGCGAAACCCATGGTATAATGGAATCTGCACCATAGTTTGCTGCGATAATGCCCTGTTCTTTTATCATGGCTATATACCCAAACAAATTGTAGTAGAAAGAGGTGGGGCGCATGTGTGTTATGGATACATCAGATGGCAGTTCGTTTAAAATGTTTGCCACATCGTGAGCACCCAGCAGAATTCCTGAACCTTTTTCTAAATGAGCACCGATGGTACTGAGATTCACAACACGCTTTACACCCGACAATCGAATAGCGTGTGCATAGTTACTACCCAGCCTGCGATAATACGCCAACAGATCAAG
>JBKJOF010000134.1:0-107054 GCA_046595655.1 Chryseolinea sp.
CTTAAATAATCACGATCTAAGTGTGTATAGATTTCAGTGGTCGTGATGGATTCATGTCCTAACATTTCCTGAACCGCACGTAAGTCAGCACCACCTTCAATTAAATGAGTGGCAAACGAATGCCTGAAGGTATGGGGGCTTATTGATTTATTGATGCCGATAACTTTTGCCAGATTTTTAATAATGGTGAAGATCATCACACGTGTTAACTTTCTTCCGCTTCGATTTAAAAATGCATACGCCTCAAATCCCTTTTGCACAGGCTTGTGTGGTAATTTCCCACGAAGCTCATCTGCATAAATTTTTAAATACTTTAACGCATCTCTTCCAATAGGAACAAGTCGTTCTTTATTTCCCTTTCCAATTACACGAAGAAATCCAATATCGAAATACACATTGTTTAATTTCAATTCGACTAATTCACTTACCCGAAGTCCTGAACTATATAGTACCTCCAACATCGCTCGATTTCTACCTCCTTCTGCCGATGAAAGATCAATGGCCTCAAAAAGTTTTTCAATTTCTACATAGCTCAACGTATCGGGAAGTTTTCTGCCGAGTTTGGGGCCTTCGATTAATGCGGTAGGATCTTTGGTAATTAACTCCTCGATGAGCAAATATTTATAAAATGCTTTAATGCCCGAAAGTATCCGCGCCTGGCTATGAGCGCTCATGCCCAACTCATTTATATACTGAAGAAAATCTTGAAGATGTTTCGCTGTAATCTTTAGAGGACTGAGCGTAGGTTCATGCAGCAAGACAAATTGGTGAAGTAAAGACACATCATGTAAATATGCCTCAATTGAATTGACCGACAGCGACCGCTCTAACTTCAGGTAGTTGGTAAATTGTTTGATGTTTAATTCCCAGTTCAATTGCTTATTGACAAACAGTGTTGTGCAAAGGTAGGACTTACTGTTTAGATGTAAGAGATCTTACAATAGATTTTAGATTGAACAGCGCTACCGACCATGGGCGAAAAGTTTTATCTTGGCGCTATGAAAATTCAAATCATTAATGGTCCTAACCTAAATCTTCTTGGAAAGCGTGAACCATCCGTGTATGGAAATCAAAGTTTTGAAGATTTCTTCATTACATTAAAAACTCGTTTTGCAAACGTTGAGCTTCTCTACTATCAATCCAATGTAGAAGGTGAAATCATCAACAAGCTTCATGAAGTTGGTTTTAGTTTTGATGGCATCATTATAAATGCTGGCGCTTACACGCATACTTCAGTTGCCATTCACGATGCCATTGGCGCAATCAAAACTCCCGTAGCAGAAGTCCACATTTCGAATGTGTATGCCCGTGAAGAGTTTAGACACAAGAGTTTGATTACATCAAAATGCATTGGCATGATTACCGGCTTTGGAATGGAAGGTTATGCAATGGCAATTGAATACCTGACCAAGAAATAGTACAAATCATCGTTCTTTCATTACAATGCAAACTAGTAAACCAGTACCGATTGATGTCATTGAACTTTTTTCGGAAATTGATAAAAAATTAATTGATCTCTTAAAATCCTTAACTCCCGAAGAATGGCAAAAACAAACTGTTGCTAAACTTTGGAAAGTAAAAGATGTAGTTACTCATCTATTGGATGGCAACATTCGTATTCTATCCATGGGATGCATGCAGAGCATATGTAAACAACAGGGTGCATTTTAAATTTTCTTAATGAAATTGTGCTGTGGGCTAAAGCCCTCCATTATTTTTGCCGTTAACCACGCACTTAAGTGCGTGGTTTTTTAAACCTTGTTCCAATGGACTTTAGTCCAAGCCGAAAATTTGCAGTACACGCAACCGAAATTGAATCGTAAATTGCAAATCTTAAATCGTAAATTGTAAAGCAAAATGATCTCCTTCTATCCTGGTCCTTCCCGTGTTCACAATGAAATTCCGAAGTATGTAAAAGATGCATACAAGCTCGGCATCATGAGCATCAATCATCGAAGTCCAACTTTTGTGAAGATGTCGGAGAAGGTAATTACCTTATTGAAGAAGAAATTAAACATTCCAAAAAATTACACCATCTTCTACACATCGTCTGCAACAGAATGCTGGGAGATTATTGCTCAATCTCTTATTACAGAAAAAAGTTATCATCTATATAATGGAGCCTTTGGACAGAAATGGTTTGACTACACCAAGCGTCTGCATCCAAAGGCAGAAGGTATTTCATTTCAGATAAACGATACACTCGACCCATCCAAATTCATTTTCGAAGGTGAGAATAATGTAATCTGTATTACCCAAAACGAAACCTCTAACGGTACTCAAGTCACTAATACTCTTATCAGGCGCATCAAGAAAAATAATACTCAACATCTTGTCGCGGTTGATGCTACCTCTTCTATGGGCGGCATTAAACTTGATTTTAAAACTGCTGATATCTGGTTTGCCTCTGTGCAAAAATGTTTTGGACTTCCTGCAGGACTTGGCTTAATGATCTGTTCTCCTCAAGCGCTCTCGCGTTCAGAGGCCATCGCAGAGAAGAATCACTACAACAGTCTCACGTTTATGACGGAGATGATGAAGAACTATCAAACTCCTTTTACTCCTAATGTATTAGGCATCTACCTATTGATGCGGGTTTTGGAAAATAGTGACTCAATAACAGACGTGGATCAGAAAACAATTTCACGCTACAATGATTGGATATCATTTCTCTCTAAACAGAAGGGCATGTCTCATTTAGTGCAAACTAAAACAGTTCGTTCATTCACAGTAATAACGGTAGCGACAAATCCGGAACACGTTTTGAAAATAAAAGAGAAAGCCAAAAAACACGAACTCCTACTGGGCGAAGGATATGGCGAATGGAAAAGCTCTACTTTTCGAATCGCGAACTTTCCAGCACTTAAAACGAAGGAGATTTCGAAACTCAAAACTTTTCTGAAATTATTTGCTTAACGCTGCTTGTTAATTCTAACTCAATTCTAATCGGCCTCTAAGCCCCTCTGAATCTCTTCTTAGCACATTTGTCCGGACAGTCACGTTCAGGACAGACATGCATATGCATGTCTGTCTTTTTTACTAATCACTCAAATTCAACGCGAGTCAACGGCTATATAAATCGCAAAAGTTGGATTGATTCAAAAAAGAAACCGAATAAAAAAGTAACACTTAAACAAGAACCTCACCGGCTTCGTGATCAGAGTAAATCTTGCAGGATGCGCCTGAAGTAAAGTAGAGTGAGATTAACACAAACAATGAATATGAAACCAATGGAAATTCCTAAAGATGGTCTCGAAGGCCTCAAACAAAACTGGAGCACCGATGCTTTATCAGGTTTTTTAGTTTTTTTACTTGCCCTACCTCTTAGTTTAGGTATCGCAAAAGCCAGCGGATTCCCTGCCGCGATGGGTGTTCTTACCGCTATGGTTGGTGGTTTAGTAGTGAGTATTTTTCAAGGAGGAAGATTAACAATAAAAGGTCCTGCAGCGGGTTTAATAACTGTATGTGCTGCAGCGGTAACAGATCTTGGCGCTCTTAATATTGAAGGTGTCTCTGGTGTGCAGTTGGCCTGCGGTGCCATAGTTGTGATGGCTGTAATCCAGTTTGGATTCGGGCTTCTAAAATTTGGTTCTCTTAGTGATTTTTTCCCTCACTCTGTTGTGCACGGAATGCTGGCTGCTATTGGCGTTCTTATTTTCGCAAAACAATTTCCAGTTCTATTAGGAGTTGATGCAGCCTTAACAAAAGGTTTGTCACCAATCCAGCTCTATACTCACATTCCAACTTTCATTGCTAATGCAACACCACAGATTGCTTTAATCGGTATTCTAAGTTTAATAATTATTTTTGGTTTGCCGATGCTCGGTGGAATCTTCAAAAAAATACCAGCTCCTATGGTGGTTTTATTGGTGATGATTCCATTAGGCATCTTTTTAAATTTTAAAGAAACTCATCCCGCTTCATTAGTTTCCATTGGCGATTTCTGGAAAGATGTAAAATTCAATGCAAGTTTCGCAGCTATCGGTACTGGTGTATTTTGGAAGTACGTAATCATGTTCTTGTTTGTAAATAGTCTTGAATCTTTACTTACTGTAAAAGCAATTGACGGATTAGATCCTTTCAAACGGAAATCAGATTATAACAAAGATCTTAGTGCTTTGGCGCTAGGAAATGGTGTTTCTGGTTTATTGGGCGGATTACCTATGATTTCAGAAGTTGCTCGTAGCTCTGCCAATGTTAACAATGGTGCCAAGACACGTTGGGCTAACTTCTTCCATGGCTTGTTCTTGCTCATTGCTATGCTAGTATTAATTCCAGTAATTGAAAAGATTCCAACTGCAGCACTTGCAGCAATGTTGATCGCAGTAGCATATCGCTTAGCTTCACCAAAAGAATTTATTGGCACGTACAAAATCGGCCCGGAACAATTGGTAATTTTCATTGTTACTATTATTGTTACAGTTGCTGAAGATCTATTGATGGGTGTTGCTGCTGGTATCTTTGTGAAATTCGTTTTCCACATTGTTAACGGTGCTCCACTCAGCAGTTTATTCAAAGCCAACTACACGCTAAACGAGAATGACAAAGCTTATCAAATTGATGTAAAAGGTGCCGCTACGTTCTCTAATTTTCTTGGCTACAAAAAAATGTGGGCCACTTTAAAACCAGAAAAAGACGTTACGTTCAACTTCACTGAAGCAAAATTAGTTGATCACTCTTTTATGGAGCAACTTCACCATTTTGAAGAAGATCGTCATGCTGCCGGAAGTAATGTGTCTCTGATTGGTTTGGATAAATTCAATTCATTGTCCAGTCACCCGCTTGCTGCGCGTAAAACCGGAAATGGTAAAATCAATAAAATCGAAATTCAACTTTCGCCTCGTCAGGTGGAATTAAGGACGCTGGCGGATAATCAGGAGTTCAACTTCTATCCTCAAAAGGTGCGCAATGCTATTAAGTACAGAGACTTTCCAATTCAAAAAGGAAACAAGATTTTGTATGAAGAAAATGTATTGAGCAAATATTCAGAACTTGGTAAGATCGAGTTATCGGATATGACGTTGACAGAAGGAGTTCGTCAAGAGAAAAATGACACGCGGATTACGATTGTACAACTATCAGAAATTGATACACACATTCCTGATTTTGCTCTTGAGCCAGAGGGATTATGGTCTAAGTTCTCGGAACTTGTAAACGGAAAAGATATTGACTTCACCCCTTTCCCTGAGTTCTCTAAAAAATATTATCTACGTGGGGATCAGGAAGAAAACATTCGCGCCTTCTTTGGAGACACTGTTATTCGTTTTTTGGAAAAGAATGAAGAGATGCACATTGAGTGTCATAAAAATAAATTGTTGTTCTACAAGAAACGTGATTTACTGGATGCGACAGAAATTCAGCACATTGTTGCCTTTGCTGAGAAATTTCTGGAAGTTATTAATCAAACAGCAAAACAAACTGTATAATCAAATATGGGGCGGATGAATATTCATCTGCCCGTTTTTTCTATCGCTAAAAAATATTTTAAGATGAAAATCAATATTCATATAACAATCGTGTTGATTGTACTAGGATGCATTCATTCATTTGGTCAGCAAGTTGAAACGCCTGCTGCACCTAAAAGTAACGCGAATACAATTGACGAAATGAAGTTGAAATTAAATGAGGATGGAAGTCATTATTTAAAAGCAACTTTCTTAAATCAGGTTTGGGTGCGCTATAACGAAAGCAATGCCGCTACAACGGTACTTGGAGAGCCTACCAGTAATACATTTGATATCGGTTTGCGCAGAACGCGTATTCAGTTTTATGGTCAACTAACTGATCACGTTTTTTTCTACACTCAATTCGGACAGAATAATTTTAATTATCTGGCAGGGCAGAATAACACAAACAGCGGAAACAGAAAAGTTCAGGTTTTCTTTCATGATGCATTGGGCGAATACAAAATTTGGAAGGGAAATGATAAGTTGATTCTGGGTGGGGGACTTACAATTGCCAACGGTTTATCACGCTTCAGTCAACCTAGTATTGGAACCATTATGTCGTTAGATGTTCCTGTATTTGCACAAGCTACGGTTGATCAAACGGATGAGTTTTCTCGCAAGTTAAGTGTCTATGCTCGTGGACAAATTAGTAGACTTGATTATCGAGTTGTATTAAGTGATCCTTTCCCTATTACATCGAACGGAGCGCCTGCTTCAATCTCGGCTACAAATGCAACGTTTGCCTGGAATCAACATCACAAGCAATATCAGGGATTCTTCGCGTGGAATTTCTTCGATAAAGAATCTCATGTTACTCCTTATATGACGGGTGCCTATCTTGGGAAGAAAAGAATCTTTAACCTCGAAGCTGGATTCATCACCCAAAAGAATGCTACCTGGACCGGTGACGCTGTGGCTCAGCAATATTATAATATGAAATTATTCTCTGTAGCTCTCTTCTATGATAGTCCATTGAACAAGGAAAAAGGAACCGCGCTTAATGCCTACGCAGGTTACTATCATACTGATTACGGCCAAAATTACCTTCGTTACAATGGTGTTATGAATCCTGCAAACGGATCAACAAATGCAGCTGCGCCAGGTGGTAGTTTTGGTAACGCCTTCCCAATGTTTGGAACAGGAAGCCAGATTTATGCTCAGGTAGGGTACTTATTCAAGAAGGATTTGTTAGGTGAAGGCTTTGGAACACTGATGCCTTACGCCACTGTGCAAAGTGCAAAATTTGATCGCCTTGATAAACAAATGAATGTTTATGATCTCGGATTGAACTGGCTTGTTAAAGGGCACACCAGCAAAATTACATTGGATTGGCAGTTGCGTCCAACATACTCGACCGTTGCAACGGATCTGATTAGAGATAGTGGAATGAAGAGTCAAGTGACACTTCAATATCAGATATTCTTTTAGATGAAACTGTGTTTGAATGCAACACATTCAAACACAGTTTTTAATTACCTTTAGAAATTTAGTAGTAGAATTTTTTTTTAAACAATTGAATGGAAACAAAACATTCTGCTTTCGATGAACACCATGTGCTTCACGAATTAAAACATCATCTGCCAGCGCAAGCTCCGCTTAAAGATTTTATTCATCACAACACACTTCACTCCTTCCAGCAATTACCTTTTCACAAAGGTATTCGTAGAGCTTCCGAAATATTAGGATACAAAGTATCACTTACAGTACCAGAGTTTAGAAATCTATACAAAGAAGGTAAGATTCGCGAAGACGTACTTGATAGAATTATTACAGAAAGAAAAGGTGCAGCTAATTTAAAAGAATGGAAAGAAAAAGTTCTTTCATCACAATTTGAAAATGTAGCATTACCTAGAATTGGCTCTTTACGATCCAACTGGAAAAGAGAATTTCAAATCGATTTGGATTCACTGGTTCAACCCATCCTATTCAGAATATTATGCGGATACCTTGATCAGGGAATTTCAGTTTGGAGTTTCCCTATTGAGCATCAAGGTTTCTTAAGTGCAATTAAAGAGATGGAGAAAAATAGTTTCACCAGCTTTTTTAGAAATGAACGTGTTCGCGATCTGTTGTTGAATACCTCTTGCGAAATTTCTGATCTTCTTAGAATAGTAGTGGGAGACGAATCACTCTACGAACACTACCTCTTTGATCAACAGTTTGCCCATCAGGGATGGTCCGGCATGGTATCGGCAATTGAAGATCAACCTTCCACGCTGTTGGATCCAAAAAAACTTTCATTTCACGACCTTATTGTTTTTGAACTACTGTTGGAGATTGACGCATTGGATACGCACTTCGGTGAAATCTGGTCGCCTCTGGCCTTTAAAATAAAAAGCAAGCCTGCTGATCTTTTTGCTGAAGTACCCGACTCCGAATTAAATGAGGCACTCACCATCTGGCAAGAATCATTTGAATGGACCTTCTATGATCAAGTGCTAGCAGGCGTACAAAGTAAGAAAGAGGCCAAGAAAAATAATTCAGCCAAAAGTTTTCAAGCCATGTTCTGCATCGATGATCGTGAATGTTCGTTGAGACGCTATCTTGAAAAATATGATCCTACATGTGAAACGTATGGTACACCTGGTTTCTTTGGTGTAGAGTTTTTCTATCAACCTATTGATGGGAAATTTTACACTAAAGTCTGCCCCGCACCTGTGACCCCAAAATATCTTATTAAAGGAGTAGGAACAAAAATTAAGGAAGAGCAGGATATTCACTTTTCAAAACATACACATTCATTTTACGGGGGTTGGTTAATATCACAAACTATCGGGTTCTGGTCTGCTATAAAATTGTTCTTTAATATTTTCAGACCTACAATGAGTCCGGCCACGGCATCATCTTTTAAGCACATGCATAAATCTTCTCAGCTAACCATTGAGAACAAAAATCTGGCTGATCGGGAAAATGATTTGCAAATTGGATTTGCCATAGATGAAATGGCCAATCGTGTAGAAGCCCTTCTAAAAAGTATTGGACTCATAAAAGATTTTGCACCGATTGTATATGTAATCGGGCATGGATCAAGCAGCATAAATAATCCACATTATGCCGCATATGATTGTGGTGCTTGTTCTGGTAGAGCAGGCTCTGTTAATTCTAGAGTCATTAGCTACATGGCAAATCATAATGCCGTAAGAGAAATTCTAATTACCAGAGGCATTACGATACCAAAAGAAACTCAGTTCGTAGGTGGCCTTCATGACACTACGCGCGATGAGATTGCGTTTTATGATGAAGACTCACTCTTTGGCATCAACAAGGAAGGTCATAAGAAAAACGAAATTACTTTTAGTACAGCCTTAGATGATAACGCCAAGGAAAGATCAAGAAGGTTTGTGTCCATTAACACAAAACTGAGCGCGAAGAAAATTCATGAACAAATTCGTGCGCGATCTGTTTCGCTGTTTGAGCCCAGACCAGAATTAAATCACGCTACTAATGCGCTGTGTATTGTTGGCAGAAGAGAATTAACCAAATCTGTTTTCTTAGACAGAAGATCTTTTCTTAACTCATATGATTACGCAATCGATTTGGATGGCAGCATTCTTGCAAATATTGTTAAGCCACTCGGACCAGTTTGTGGTGGTATCAATCTGGAGTATTTTTTCTCTCGTGTTGATAATCAAAAGTTAGGTGCAGGAACAAAACTTCCTCATAATGTAATGGGACTTTTTGGTGTGGCCAACGGTATAGATGGCGACTTGCGTCCAGGACTTCCCAGTCAGATGATCGAAGTACATGATCCAGTGAGGCTCCTTATTATTATAGAGCATTTCCCTAACATCGTATTGCAAGCCATTCAAAAGCAAAAAGAAACATACGAATGGTTTATTAACGAGTGGGTGAAGTTGGTGGCGATCAATCCGGAAACACAAGAACTTTCACTCTTTAAAAATGGCGGCTTCACCACGTATGATGTTCTAAAGAAAAAACTAGAGGTTGTGCCAAACCTTACGCAAATACTCGAAACGCACGAAGAAAATTTACCGGTCTATTTAATTTCATAGTCTTACGATATGACACTCGAACTTCAATTTTTACAGCTTTTTATCATTCTCCCATTTTTGGGATTTGTGCTAAGCTTGTTAATACCTTATAAGAAGGAAACACTTATTTCATGGACAGCGTTCTCCACCGTTGGATTGCATCTGATCTGTGCTTTTGGTTTTGTAGGGCACTGGCTATTAATTGGCCATCCAACGCTTAATTTAAAGGAGATTGTTCTTTACGAATCTGATGAATATTCTTTCTTCGTTGATTTCTATTTCGATAAAATAACAGCGGTCTATCTCTGTGTTGGCGCATTGCTAACCTTTATGGTTACGCTTTACAGTCGATATTATCTTCATCGCGAAAGTGGATACAAGCGATTTTTCAACACAATACTTTTCTTCTACTTCGGTTACAACCTTGCAATCTTTGCTGGTAATCTTGAAACACTTTTCATTGGCTGGGAAATACTGGGTATATCTTCTTTTTTACTGATTGCCTTCTACCGTGAACGTTACTTACCTGTGAAGAATGCAGTAAAAGTATTTTCGATTTATCGGATTGGTGATGTGGGTTTGATTCTAGCAATGTGGGCTATCCATCATTTGTTTCATGAAAACATTACCTTCTCGAGACTCAATAATTTTGATCTGGTTCACGAGCACCTGCAAAGTCAAAGCATGATAGGTGTTTTTATTTCACTTATGATTCTGGTTTCTGCTGCAGCTAAATCTGCACAACTCCCTTTTTCATCATGGTTGCCTCGCGCAATGGAAGGGCCAACACCATCCAGTGCCATTTTCTACGGTTCGCTTTCAGTGCATTTGGGTGTGTTCCTTTTATTGCGAACTCTTCCTTTCTGGGAACATCAATTGTCTGTTCGATTAATTATTGGAGGATTGGGGTTGTTGACGGCTATTATTACAACGGGCATTGCGCGGGTTCAATCATCCGTAAAAAGCCAGATCGCTTATTCCTCTATTGCACAAATCGGATTGATCTTTATAGAGGTTGCTCTTGGACTTGAGAAATTAGCATTGTTTCACTTTGCCGGAAATGCATTTTTAAGAACATATCAATTGTTAGTTTCTCCTTCTGTAGTGAGTTATCTCATTCGCGAGCAATTCTATAAGTTCTCTCCGCATCAACGCTCTATTGAAGATTCTTTCCCAAAGAAAATTGAAAATACACTCTACATGTTATGCATGAAAGAATGGAATCTCGATTCTCTTATGTATCGCAATTTGTGGAATCCTTTAAAATTGATTGGCAAAAAACTAGACTTCCTAACCTTCAATCGAGTTGTGATACTTTTCACACCAACCTATTTAATGGGTTTGTTTTGTGTATACAACAAAGACCTGATTTCAGCTTCCCTTCAGGAATATTTTCCATATATATTTTCATTTATTGCTCTAATCATGGTACTCAAATCCTTTACAGAAAGGAAGCAGGCTCGTATGAGTTGGCTGCTGGTGATCATGAGTCACTTTTGGATAGCACTGGCCGTTGCATTCAATGAGCAATTTAGCTTCAACGAAATACACATCTACTTAATTGGAGTTGCTATATCGGGAGTGGTCGGTTTCCTTTGTTTGATGCGATTGAAATATTTGGAAGGCAATATTAATTTGAATCAGTTTCATGGACATTCATATGTGCATCCAAAAATTGCGTTCATGTTTTTACTCGCTTGTTTAGGGGCAACCGGGTTTCCAATCACTCCAACTTTTATCGGAGAAGATTTAATTTTTACTCACATTCACGAAGATCAACCCTTGCTTGCGATTTTTGTGTCACTCAGTTTCATTATTGATGGTCTTGCAATAATCCGTATATACGCCCGTATTTTTCTTGGCCCTCATGTTAAATCCATTTATGAAATGGGCTACCGATCCTCTTGAGTTTAGGTTTTAGGTATTTGGAGGCAACGAGTCTGGCAACTGTCAGACTCGTTGTATTTAAAGCCTACATACTATACTCATAGATTGGATCCAATGGAGTATTCGGTGTCATCTTTACAATGTCATGTAAAATCCCATCTTCCAATCTATACACCCAACCATGTAACGTTGGTCTGTTCTCACCTTTCCATGCACGCTGTATAATTGAGGTTTTAGCGAGGTTCATTACTTGCTCTTCTACGCTCAACTCCGTTAATCTATCAGTACGTTTTTCTATTTCTTGAATAGAATCAAGCTCTTCCTTATGAAAGTAATATGTGTCTTTAATGTTTCTCAGCCACTTATTAATCAATCCTAAATCGGTATGCGAAAGTGCTGCCTTAATACCACCACATCCGTAATGTCCACAAACAATTACATGTTGAACTTTTAATACCTCGACAGCATACTGCAATACACTCAGTAAATTCAGATCAGTATGTACAACCAGATTGGCGATATTGCGATGAACAAAAATTTCCCCTGGCGCAGTGTTTGTAATTTCGTTGGCAGGCACGCGGCTGTCAGAACATCCAATCCACAAAAATTCTGGTGTTTGAATTTTAGAAAGCCTTGAGAAAAATTCGGGGTCGTTTTCTGTGTGTTCTCTTGCCCACGCCTTATTCTCTAAAAGTAATTTTTCGTATGGTTTCATAAAGTATAATTGAATTAGTCTGTTTGATTAAATATTAGTTTTTGATTTGTTATATCTGTTCATAGTTTAGAGATTCTAGTCGACTGGCTTTTCTTCATTTCTAAAATAAACATTTTGTGCACGGTTAGATCTTTTAAGTTCAACTGCGATATCTTTTGTAGGCGCGCTGACAATGTAATCTTCAAGAGTCGCAATAATATCCTGATCGATGAATTGAGCATTTGCTCCGTCTATTATTACACTAGATTTATTAGGAATACTTTCAAGAGCTTTGCGAAGAGACGCTTTGTTCAAAAAAGAAACGTCTTTTGTAAACTTCAATAGAAAATTACGTTCATCATTTATCAGCATTATAGCAGATTTAAAATTGGTTTTCAACACAAAAAACACACCCACTAAAATTCCGATAAATACACCTACCAACAAATCAGTAAAGAGGATAGCTACTACTGTAACAATAAATGGAACAAACTGACCATACCCTTTACTAAACATATCTTTAAAAAGCCGAATGGAAGTTAGTTTATACCCTACCACAAGCAAAATAGCTGCAAGACTGGCAAGCGGTATTAATTCTAAAACAAACGGAATGAATGCTACCGCCAACAAAAGAAGCAAGCCGTGTGCAATCGTAGAAAATTTAGTGCGAGCGCCAGAAGCAATATTTGCCGATGTTCTTACTATAACCGATGTGACAGGTAAACCGCCAATAAACCCAGAAACGATATTGGCAATACCCTGCGATTTTAACTCATGATCTAACGGTGTAATCCGTTTGTACGGATCGAGTTTATCAGCAGCTTCAATACTGAGAAGTGTTTCGAGACTGGCAACCAAAGCAAGTGTAACCGCTGTAAGATAAATTTTACCTTCTGCTAATCTGGAAAAATCAGGAAAGGTAAAAAAATCAACGAAGCGAATTGACGCTGACGTGCCTGAAAAATTAACCAGGTGGCTCTCTTGTAATTGGAGTGTTGGAAAATATTTTTTAAACAATATATTCAAAACAATTCCTAAAAACACTACTAACAACGCACCTGGTATAAGCGTAAAAAATTTATATCGTTTCAGAAATGGCTTTTCCCACAATACTAAAATGATGAGCGAAATAATAACGATCACAATAGCACTTGGCGTAAAATAGCTAACGGCTTCCAAAATATCACTGAATGTATTTTTACCATCTGCCTGAACAAAACTTTCGTCACCCTCAAAATCAACATCATACCCAACAGCATGAGGAATCTGTTTTAAAATTAAGATTAAACCAATGGCCGCCAACATACCTTTGATTACAGCAACAGGAACAAAATGCCCGACAGCTCCTGCTTTTAAAAAACCAAATAACACCTGAAGCATACCCGCTAAAACAACGCAACATAAAAATACAGGAAAGGAACCAAGATCTTGAATGGCCAAAAAAACGATGGAGGTAAGTCCCGCAGCCGGGCCGCTCACACTTAAAGGGGAACGGCTCAATGCACCCGCCACCACACCACCAACCACTCCGGCAAGTATACCAGAATAAAGTGGTGCACCCGAAGCAAGTGATATACCTAAGCATAATGGTAACGCCACCAGAAAAACAACCACAGATGCCGGTAAATCGAAAGGCAAATTATCAGAAAGTTTATTCGATATTTTATCGTTCATACAATTTCGATTAAAGAATAGAGATAGAAGTATAAGCGGGATATTCCCGATTAAAAACTAATAGAGTAAAATAATAGTAGAGTACTATGCAGTGATACTATACCTGAGGAGGAGGCGGAACGATTTCACGAATGTGTTCGTCCCAATCAATTTCAATCGCTTTTGAGTTCTTATGTTCAACAGACTCTATCGAAATGGTCAAGTCAAAATTTGTTGAGTGGAAAATTTCATCACATCCTTCTAACGACTTTTTTTCTGATGTATCTTCCTCCCCTTCGGTTAACTCCAACACAACACTCAAAACCGAATCTTTACAAAGATAATTACAAATCAATATTGGTTTAATCAGCATGGTGCTGATTAAAAAATACTGAAAGACTGTAACGTGTAAAATTTTCACTCCGCAAATTATATAAAAATATTGAAAGGTCTTACCTCCTTTATCATTGCTATTAAAACTGAATTTTAAACGAATTGTTATTTAAAAGCAAGCAGAACTAAAAAACGTCCATGAAGACTCAAAATCCATTACTTATACTAAAATTCACGCATCAATAATTTTCTGTTAATTTTGCATTTCAACCATTCGGCATGGACTTCAAAGAAATATTTTCAGTATCGCTTATTTTATTTTCGGTCATCGATATTATTGGATCTGTGCCGTTTATCATCCTTATTAAAAAGCGAGAAGGAAGGATTCATGCGGAAAAGGCGACTATTATTTCGGCCGTACTCATGGTGGTCTTCTTTTATTTAGGCCAATCAATCCTACAACTTTTTGGATTAGATGTAGCATCTTTTGCCGTGGCCGGAGCCATTGTAATTTTTATTGTTGCCATGGAAATGATTCTCGGCATAACCTTAATTAAAGATGATCCAGATGCTAAAGGTTCCGGATCAATTGTGCCACTTGCGTTTCCACTTATTGCAGGGGCTGGCACTTTAACCACGATACTTTCTCTTCGCGCAGTGTATGCTGAAACCAACGTACTGATTGGTATTTTGCTAAATCTGATTTTTGTTTATATAGTATTGCGTGCCTCCCCATGGTTGGAACGTGTTGTAGGTAAATCAGGCTTCGCTGTTTTGCGTAGAGTATTTGGTGTAATTCTATTGGCCATTGCCGTGAAGATCTTTAAGACCAATGTATTTCCCAGTATGTGATTAAACTCCAGTACCAAACGTTGCAATGTATTTTGAAAGGAGTTTTAAAATAATGATTTTATGTCGCAAAATATTACAGCAAGTAAAATTGCAATAGTTATCAAATGATTCGAATATTTACAGATGGTGCTGCACAAGGAAATCCTGGCCCTGGTGGTTATGGTGTGGTGATGAAATTTAAAAATGTTGTAAAAGAAATTTCTGAAGGCTTTCGTTATACCACCAACAATAGAATGGAATTGCTTGCGGTAATCGCAGGACTGGAAGCGATTAAGAAGGACGGAATGGTTATTACTATTTATTCCGATTCAAAGTATGTTGTTGATTCTGTAGAGAAAGGGTGGATATGGGGTTGGCAGAAAAAAAACTTTGCAAAAAAAGCGAATGCCGATTTATGGCAACGTTACATTCCGCTGCACACCAAGCTCAAACCTAAATTTGTTTGGATTAAAGGACATGCAGGTCATCCGGAAAATGAACGGTGCGATCAGCTTGCTGTGCAAGCAGCGTCAGGTTCTAAACTATTAACAGATCATTGGTACGAAGCAAATCGCAACAACAGTCTCGAATAATTTGTCTTTCGTATTGAGTTTTACTGCTCCATTAAACTTCTCTATATTTAACCCGATAATCAGAAATTCATTTGGAAACTGAACCCATAACCATCAATTTCTCGGAGGGAAGTCTCAGCATTCTAAACGTTTGTCTTGCCTTGATTATGTTTGGCGTTGCGCTTAGTATAAAACTCGAACACTTCAACCAATTAAGAAGCGACAAAAAAGCATTGTTAACTGGGCTGTTCGGTCAGTACATATTATTACCTGTCATTACTGTAACACTTATTTATGTATTGTCTCCTTCAAATGATATTGCGCTGGGAATGATTTTGGTGGCGTCTTGCCCAGGCGGCAATGCTTCAAATTTTTTCTCGATGTTGGCCAAAGGTAATATTGCACTATCAGTGACCTTATCTGCTATAACTTCTGTGTTTTGTTTTTTAGTTACACCCCTAAGTTTTTTCTTTTGGTCATCACTTGTACCAGGCTTATCGCAGCGTGTACAAACTTTTGAGATTGGTTTCTTTGATCTCTTTCTCAACATGGTTATTATTCTATTGTTGCCGCTCATTGCGGGAATGACCTTTTCTCATTTCTACCCAAAGACGGCCGAAAAAATTGAAAATATATTTCGCACGTTTTCCATTTTAGTATTGATCAGCTTTATTGGGGTAGCGTTCATTAATAATTTCGAGGTATTTAAGAATCATATTTTCTCTGTTTTTTGGATCGTGCTTTTGCATAACGGATTGGGGTTAATGGGTGCATATTATTTCAGCACGCTTCTAAAGAACAAGGAATCTGTAAATCGATCTGTAGCCATCGAAACAGGAATCCAAAATTCCGGTCTTGGTCTTGTTTTGATTTTTACTTTTTTTCAAGGCAATGGGTCGATGGCACTTGTGGCAGCTTGGTGGGGAATATGGCATTTAGTAAGCGGCTTTACGTTTGCCTACTTCATCCAACGCAAAAAAATTATTGAAACTATATAGCGGATTGAATGAAGCCGAATTTTATTTACAGGTTCCTGAAAGTATATTGTGCTACAGCCTTACGGTTTTATTATAAGACATGGCAGATTAACAATGCTAAATCGATTCCTTCTCATGGGCCAGTAATTTTTATTCCCAATCATCAAAATGCTTTTTTAGATGCCGTGTTGGTAATTTGCAGTTCATCACGAAATCCGTGGTCGATTGCACGCGCAAGTGTTTTTAAAGAAGGATTGGTTACTAAAATATTAACAACCTTTCAAATCAAACCCGTATTCCGTGTTCGCGATGGATTTGGTGCGCTGCGGAATAACGATGTGATTATTCAGGAGTGGAGTGACATGCTGGCGAAAGGCGAAGATATTCAGATTTTTGCAGAAGGAAATCACAACGAACCCTATGCTGGTGGACTATTGCAAAAGGGATTCGCTCGTATGACGATTCAGTTTAAAGAAAAAAACAACACACCGTTAACCATTATTCCTGTTGGATTACATTACGATGATCATCATGCATTCCGCTCACGCGTGCTGGTTAATTTCGGTGATCCGATAAACGTAAATGAAATCCTGAAAGACACACTTTCTGAACGTGAGAAATTAGAGGCACTGGTTAACGCTACCGATGCAGCATTAAAAAGTTTAGCCTTGGCCATTGTTCCAGATGATGAATACAAAGCGAAATTTACTTTTCTTTTAAAACATAGACGGTTTGAAAAAGATATGATCGCTCAACTAGAAGCGGACAAAGAAATTCTAAAAGCATATCCAATCCCCCCTGTATTAAGTCAACAAACAAAAACTTTTAGAATATGGAAGGTAATCAATCCAATTGTATGGATTGGATATATATTGCACATCTTGCCTTACTGGTTCATTAAACGATTTATCCGGAACAACATAAAGGATCCTCAATGGATTAGTTCGCTCAAGTACGCGTTCGGATTGCTCCTTGTACCAATATATTATATCATCCTGTTAGTTGTGTTTTATGTCTTCGTTCCAAACGTGTTGGCACTCTTTGGCTTTGCAATTTTGTTGCCTGTTAGTGGAGTTGCGACTGTGGATTTGTTGAAGAAATAACCTGAGCAAAAATTTACCAAGAACCAATCTATTAAAGGTATTTGTTATCGATACCGGTTAGTTATTTAAGAAGCCTCATTCAAAAAAATTTTAAAATAGGATCGGAGCACTTCGCGCTTGAAACAGCTCAACCCTAATTGAATTACCATCAAAAAATTTCCTACTTTCCGTAAATGAATACCTCCTCTTTTCTTCGCGTACCTTATCAAGAAATGGTTGATACGTTTCTCACCATTTTACTTCAACACGGATTTTCTTCAGAAAAAGCAAAAACCTGTGCTGATGTTTTTGCAGTAAATAGTTTAGAAGGAGTTTATACTCACGGAGTAAATCGATTTCCGCGTTTTGTTCAGTACATTAAAAACGGTTATATCAAACCAGATCAGGAAGCACAACAACGTAATGTTGTCGGGTGCATGGAGCAGTGGGATGGGCAACTTGGTCCGGGTCCAATAAATGCATTGCGTTGTACAACACGCGCTATGGAAATTGCATCAGTCAACGGATTTGGTTGTGTTGCATTAGCAAATACCAATCATTGGATGCGGGGTGGATATTATGGTTGGCAAGCAGCACGAAAAGGATTTGTCTTTATTGGTTGGACAAACACGATGGCCAACATGCCAGCCTGGGGTGCCGTTGATCATAAGGTTGGTAACAACCCCATAGTGATTGCTATTCCCTATAAAAATGAAGCTATTGTTTTAGACATGGCGATGTCACAATATTCGTACGGCTCATTGGAATTATATTCTTTGAAAAATGAAAATCTTCCAGTACCGGGTGGATTTGATTCGGAAGGTAATCTTACACATGATGCTGCCGCCATTATCAAATCTCGCAGAGTTTTGCCCATAGGTTATTGGAAAGGTGCTGGCATGTCATTGCTGTTGGATATTCTCGCCACTATTCTTTCAGGGGGATTATCTACGGCTCAGATTTCAGAACTTCCGGCAGAGCATTCTTTGTCACAAGTCTTTATCGCGATTGATATTTCAAAGCTTGCGAATTATCCTGCTATCGAAAAAACTATTCAGCAGATTCTCGATGATTATCACACCTCAATTCCTATTAACGTAACAAAGAAAGTTCGCTATCCTGGAGAACACATTGGGGAAATTCGTGAACAGAATTTAAAAGAAGGTATACCGGTTTCAAAAAAAGTATGGGAAGAAATACTCTCCCTTCAAAGCTGAATTACATTCCTGCCTTTTTTCGAGTATGCTTCCACCGCTTATGCGACCAGAGCCAATAGGTAGGATTCAAAATAATTTCCTGTTCAAGTCGATTGGTAAACGATTCTGATATTTCGTTTTCTGATGTCGCTCCTGAATTGGCAAAGAGCAATTCAGGAGTTACTTCATAATATCCTCTTCGCACACATTGCACACTCATATACACAACGGGATAGTTAAAGCGCTTCGCTAATTTTTCAGGACCGGTAAACACAGCAGTGTCTTGATTAAGAAATTGAGTCCAGTACGCATTTTTTTCTGTAGCGGTTTGATCAGCAATAAACGCAGTGGCGGTTACTTCTTTTTGGCACGATACCATATCGCGCAACGTTTTTTCAACCGGTGTAATTCTCGTACCAAAACGAGTACGCATGCCAACCATCATCCTTTCGAAATATGAATGCGACAGAGGACGATAGATCACAACCAACTGATAGGGAGTGTTCAAGGTAAAACTTGGTCCTGCCCATTCCCAGTTTCCATAATGCCCCATCACAATAATAATACTCCTGTGTTCTTCGTAAAGTTTTGTTAGCCAGGCTTGCTTATGAAAAACACACCGTTCCTGTGTTTCTTTCTCGGTCATCTTTAATGTCTTGAATGTCTCAAGCATGAGATCGCAGAGATAGCCGTAATACGCTGCACATAACAGTTCAATTTCTTTTTCATTTTTTTCAGGAAAAGAGTTCTGGAGATTTTTAAGCACAACGTGTTTACGATATCGAGAGAGGCGAAGAAGAAGGCAAAGAAAGTCAGACACGCGATACAGCGCCCAAAAAGGTAACGATGCAATACCGTATATGAAGGGATAGAGAAGATAAAAAGTAAGCGCTTGCATATTTTAGAACAGGAGATTAGATTAGATTCTTGTATTATTTCTCTTGTTCATGAAGTTCAATTCCTAAAGATTTTAATTCACTTAAAATCGGTTCATAAAACTCAGGTGTTACTGGAATAGCAACGCCTCTGCTTTTAATTTTTCCTTCCATCAATAATCGCGCAGCAATCGCTAAAGGTAGCCCTACAGTTTTTGCCATGGCGGTGTTAACTTCATCATCGCCAGTTGCTGTTAGGTAAGCCTGAACTTCTTTCTGTTTTCCGTTCAATACATATTTAAAGCGATGCCACATCACAATAAAATCTTTATCTCCTGCATTGAGTTTCCATTTCTTGTTAAGAATGTGTTCCAGCACTTGCGCTGGTGTGCCTTTTTTTAATCCGATCTTTTCATCCGAAAATAACCCGCTCCATTTTAAACGTTTAAGTTCTTCACCAGTAAGTGAAAGATTGAACAGAGAAGAAATTTTTTCTGCTACGGATGTTCCTTTTTCACTCAGGAAAGATTGAAGGAAATCAACATGACTCATGGACTCAACACCTTCCATTTCATAGGCATCATCACAACACCCCAGTTGCACCAACACATTCCAGGAGCTGCAGTATCCTTCATTGCGCAAGGTTCCGCGAAGCATCGTCTTGATGTCTTGCAAACCGTATGTCTCTAAATATTTTAATGAATCTCGATTGGCATATCCTTCATATTCGCCAAAGCCAGGAACCGTTACCTGTGTAATACGTTGGAAAAGTTGTTGATACGGAATGTACTTGTAATCTCCGTCTTGTAAAAACTTTGCAGTGCCCTGGCCTGCCATCACTACGTTGCGTGGGTTCCAGGTAAATTTATAACGCCAGGGATTTTCCGGATCGGTTTCTGGTGCAATCAATCCACCCGTAAAAGATTCAAAAGAGGTAAGTGACCCTCCTCGTTGTTTAATACTATCAATCACTTGCATGGCACTCATGTGATCAATGCCCGGGTCAAGCCCGCATTCATTCAGAAAAAGTAATCCTTTTTCTTTTGCTTCATCGTGAAATGATTTCATTTCATCTGAAACATAACTAGCCGTGAGCAAATGTTTCTTTTCAGTAAGACAAATTTTCGCTACAAGCGGGTGAAGGTTTGCTGGCATTAATGAAATAACCACATCAACTTTCGCAATGGACTCACGACTAGACTCTGTGTTCTGAATATCAAATGCTATTGCAGTGCCGCGTGTAGTTTCTCCAACTTTTTCGCGAGCAGCAGCTTCCGAAAAATCGCCAACGGTAATATGAGCATCAAACAGATGAGCCTTGTTAAGAAGATATGAAATAAGGGATGAAGAAGAACGACCCGCACCCAAAACTAAAATCCGATTCATCAATTGTTCCTTTAAAAGATTGATTTGAAAGAGCAAAGCTAATGATAAGTTGCACGCGATCGCTTGCGCATAGATAACCTCCACGAAACTTTTATTACCTTCAACTCCTAAATCAAAATAGTTATGGAGGCAATTACTACATTCATTCATCTGGAAGACCTTGACTCAGAATCGAAATACCTTATTCATAGAGCACGCGAAGCAACCGAACACGCCTACGCTCCTTACTCTAAATTTCATGTTGGCGCAGCTATTATGTTAGACGATGGCACCTTCGTTACTGGAGCGAATCAGGAAAATGCGTCTTATCCTCTTTGCATGTGTGCCGAACGTGTGGCTCTTTACGCCTTTGCTTCTCTTCATCCCGGAAAGAAAATTGTGAATATGGCCATTGTCGCACATAAGAAGAATCACAAAGAATTATCTCCCGCTACAGCGTGTGGAGCGTGCAGACAAGTAATGCTGGAATTTGAAATTCGTCAAGGTAAAACGTTTAGTGTGGTGATGCTTGATGAAAAACACCAGTGGGTGAAGAGTCATTCTGCTGAGGCGTTAATACCTTTCAGTTTTACAAAGGCAAGTGTAGCTGCAGATTAAAAATTTACGAAGTACAAATTACGAGGTGCGATTTGAACTATACATCTTAATTCCTACCTCGTAGCATGTAGATCGTAACTGGTAAAGTTTTGGCTTTCGGCTTATTTTAGTTTATTTGGGAATATGAATTTTCTGCGCAATAGATCATTGAAGCAACTCGGCCTTTTCACTGTGCTGGCTATGTTGTTCGTCTTCGTGGCACAATTCAGCATTATCAACACATCGATCAATAATCTCCATGAAGCGGAACGTAAAATAGACTTTGCGCGTGTCACGCAAGTGGCCAGCGTTCATGTTGCCTTTGAAACGCAAACTTACCTTAACGGTAAAAAAGAATTAGCACCAAAAATTATTGCCAACATTACCCAGCAGGATCAGCGCCTAAAAACATTGGGAGATGGGGGTCGTGTAGACGATAAAGCCATTTTTATTAAACCTTTATCGCGGCTAGCACTCATTACCTATAAAAATTTGCTAGAAAGTTGGACGAATTATAAGGAGAGTACTTCCCTACTATTAACTGAAAAAGAAGTAATAGAAGAAACTGCCGAAACATTTCAACCCGATTCTTTGGGAAATGTAGCTCCGCCTTCTACAGTTCGTAAACAAAATGTTGAGTACACGCGCGCACGCATAAATCAGGAAGCTCAGTTGCTTTCCCTATCGGGATGGTTTGACAAATTAATTGCAGATCTGGAAGAAGATGTTATAGCAAAACAGCAGACTGTAATTCAACTGTACGTCCTGATTGCTGTTATCAATGGATTGTTGCTTGTCGGCATCTACTTTCTCTTTAAGCACTATGTATTAAAACCGCTGAAGGTATTAGAGGTTAACACGGCAAATAAAATTCACAATACCGACTTGCGGAAGAATGAAGTCGGTATGATCGCCACACAGATAAATGAAACCATTGAGAACTTAAAAGATGCTACAGACTTTGTAACGGCAATTGGCGAAGGTAATCTCACCATGAATTATAAAGAATCTCTTGATGAACATTACGAGCTCGGAAAAAACAAACTGGCCGATTCATTAATTGACATGCAGGCTAAGCTCAAACATCTTAATGAAGAGGATCGCAAACGTCAATGGGTAAATGAAGGACTCGCTAAGTTTGTAGATATTCTTCGTGCGTCAAATGATAACATTGCCATACTGTGCGATAAAATTATCGCAGCGCTTTCACAATACACGCAATCAAACCAGGGAGGACTCTACATCTTAAACGATGAAGACCAGAATAATAAATACCTAGAACTAGTATCGTTATTTGCATTCGATCTTAAAAAATTTGAACAGCGAAAATTAAAACTTGGTGAGGGAATTCTGGGCCAGGCATTTCTTGAAAAAGAGACTACGTACATCACTGATCTTCCAAATGAATACGTTCGCATAACCTCAGGTTTAGGCGATGCCAATCCAAGTTGCATTTTAATGGTGCCGTTGAAAGTTGATAAAGAAGTTTATGGTATTGTTGAACTTGCATCGTTCAAAGAATATGCACCGCATGTTATTGCCTTTGTTGAAAAACTGGGTGAAACCATTGCCGCTACTTTAGCTTCGGTAAAAGCAGCAGAAAAAAACCGACAGCTTATTGAACAATTTCAGCAGCAAACTGAAGAGATGCGGGCGCAGGAAGAAGAAATGCGCCAAAACATGGAAGAACTTCAAGCTACGCAGGAAGAATCATCCCGCAAGGAACATGGCTACATCGATCAGATTGCAGAATTAGAAGGAAAAACCAGTGATCACAGCGGTGAGTTAGCATCTGCAAAGACAAAGGTATTTAGCCTTGAACATGAGTACCGTCAAAAGATAGAAGAACTCGAAAAACAGTTAGCACTAAAACCAAAACAAGGAGACGATTGGGCCCTCGCTCAAGAAGTTGAGCGTACACTTCAGATTAACCTCGATGCCCTGAAAATAACGCAGGAAGAACTTCGATATAAGGCTGGGCGAAACTAACTCCCGTTTAATTTCTGAAAAGCTTTTTATAATCCTTTTTTTCAGCTAATTAGTACCAATTAGTTGATTTCATTTTCAACAAAATGAAGTTAGTTAAGCTTCCTGTAAACAGATGTATGATTTTGAATGCAATTTCATTCTCTTATTTACAACAGACGTTAATTTTGAATTGCTTTTAAAGATTTGAACATGCTGGATATTGACATTACCGATCTGAAGAGAATTTCGGAGTTGATCCACCAAAAGTACTCCTACGACTTCCGCAACTATGCTATGTCGTCTTTCAAAAGACGGGTGCTGCGAATCATGGAATTGAAAAAACTTTCGGTTGATGCCCTCCTTAAAAAACTAACGGATTCCCCTGCTTTTATTAATGAGTTTTTAGATGAACTCACCGTGAACGTAACTGAAATGTTTCGCGACCCGGGTTTCTGGCGCATCATGCGCGAAGAAATAATACCAGCTATAATGCTAAACCACAAGCAATTTAAGATCTGGCATGCAGGCTGTTCTTCTGGCGAAGAAGTGATTTCCATGTGCATCATGCTAAAAGAGATGGGCATTCAAGGTGATGTAAATTTGATCGCCACCGATCTTGACGTAAACATTCTTGAGAAAGCGAAACTAGCTACCTACCCAATCAAGAACATGGAGTTAAATGAAAAAAACTACATCCGATTCCAAGGCACAGGTAATTTCAAAGACTACTATAAAGAAGAAAATGGCAATGCTGTATTCAATAAAGATTTGTTGATGAACGTCTCCTTCCGCAGGCACGACCTTGTAGTGGGCGACCTCTTTAATAAATTCGATTTGATCTTGTGCCGCAACGTAATGATCTACTTTAACCAAACCTTGCAAAACGAAGTGCTTAAAAAATTCCACGAGAGTTTATTTAAGTACGGATACCTGGCCATTGGTTCAAAAGAATCATTGATATGGTGCGATTACGCAAGCCGCTTCATTGTAGTGAACAACGAAGAGAAGATTTATAAGAAAATAAAAGACTAAGTAAAGTTGTCTTTGACCAATGAGTAAATTCAACCTAAATAACAGCTACAAAGCCGTTGTTATCGGAGGGTCAGCAGGCAGCTTTCAGGGTGTTGTAAAAATCCTGTCTCAGTTGCCGAAAGGTTTTCCGCTACCAATCATCATGTGTTTGCATAGGCTGAAGCATGTGAGAAACGGTTTTGTGGAAGCACTCTCGATCAAAAGTGTCGTTCAGGTTACCGAACCAAACGACAAAGAAAATATAAAGAAGGGCAGTGTTTATCTGGCTCCGGCCAATTACCACATGTCACTTGAACTGGGGAATCATTTCGCTCTTTCAACGGAAGAAATGGTGAACAATTCACGGCCTGCTATTGACATTACGTTAGGTAGTTGTGCTTACGTGTACAAAGAAAAACTAGTAGGCATATTACTTTCGGGAGCAAATCGAGATGGTGCGCAGGGTATGAAAAATATACACGACCGGGGTGGACTTACCTTAGTGCAAGAGCCATCAGAATGTATGATTGACACCATGCCCAAAGCAGCCTTAGCAGTAACAAAAATTGACCATGTGCTAAAGGTTGACCAAATTGTGGAGTTTTTAAAGGAATTAGACAAACAATACAGATGACAGGCATATTTAACGATCGCTATAAAGTCGGCCTCATGCTGGCGGTGCTTTCTGTGCTGGGCTTTGGCACTTCGCTTTACTTTATTTATTCACTTCCGGAAGGCTTGCGTTTGGCCGATGGATACCAAACCGAATTTACTCCTGTCTACATCGTTATTGCCATTACCTTTCTAATTGGTGCAACATCCTTGTTTTCAGCATTAAAATATTCCAAAGAAATAATTGTGTATCGCGATAAGACCACGGACAAGTCTTTATCCAATCAACAATCTGATGAAGCAAGTAAGTCATCCATTAGTTTGGATTTGATTAAAACCAGTCTGAACACTGCTAAAAACGAAAAAGATATTTTGGTTGCCGGATTACAAGCCATCTGCAAACAACTTGATGCCGGACAAGGCGCTATTTATGCTGCCATTGAGGAAGAAGGCAAACGGAAAGTTGAGTTAAAAGGTGGTTATGCATTAAGCATTGGCGAAAGCACCATCATCCGCTACGAGTTTGGAGAAGGACTAATCGGGCAGAGTGCGGCAAATGGAAAAACATTGTATGTTGATGATGTTCCTGAAGGATACATTAAGATTGTTTCCGGATTAGGAAGTGCGTCCCCTAAATATTTGTTGATCGTTCCAATCAAAAATCAGGAACGTATTGTAGGAATTATGGAAATCGCTTCGTTTGTAAACATAACAGAAGATCAACGAAAATTTGCTGAACAATCAGCGAATCTTATTGCCGAAAAAATTTCAGGAAAAGCATAAATCCCAGCGCCAAACGCTATGATGAAGAGCATTAATATTAGTACCAAAATTGCCATCCTGATCCTCAGCATCTCGTTGGTGGCGGTTGCAGCAATTAGTTTCTTTAGTTACGACTATCATTTAAAATCCAATCGGGATAAGTTCACCACCACCCTGACTGTGATTGCCGATAATCGAGCACTGTACTTTAATACCTATTTTGAAAAAAATGCCCATGCCCTTGAGCTTCTTCAGCAAGATGAAAAACTAAGACCAGCAAGCGGTTCGTCTGCCCCTGCTGATGGTGGTGGATTTGATATGATGGCAATGACGGGTGAGGCACCAAGCGATAGTGAAGCGGATACTGTGCTCAATTCCTCCTCATCCAATGGTTCACTTTCAGATTACCTTAACGAGCAAAAAGATATTTTAGGTGTTAGCGATATCCTCCTTACCTCTACTACTGGAACCGTTGTTGCATCTACAGATCCATCCATTAAAGGAAGCTTCATCGATCCTGACCTCGCTACTTTTTCAAACGCACAAAAAGGTGTTTATTTTTCGTCCATCCTTCGGGATAAGAAGAAAAAGAAGTACTACGTATATGTGGCAGGAACTGTTAATGATACCAGTGCACAGAAGCAACTCATTATCATCAAGCTAGATTTAACTCAGGCCTATAAAGTTCTCACAAATTATCAGGGCTTAGGAAAAACCGGTGAGGTTATTCTTGCGCGTCAGGATGATTTATCAAAAAAGATTGCCTTGGTTAGTCCACTCCGAAGCGACACAACATCTGCCATTCAATTACTTGATCCGAATAGTCAATTTGTAAAAGCATTCATTCCGGTTTTTGAAGGCAAAAATGTTTCGGCAAGAGGAAAAGACTATCAAGGAAAAGATGTTGTACAAGTTGCCCGCAAAGTAAACTTGGCCGATCTCGCATTGATTGTGAAGATCAATGAAGAAGAAGCAAACGGTCAATCCACCGAGTTGATTTCTACTTTTACCTATGCAGGTTTATGCGTTGCTGCATTGGCAACATTACTCGCGATGTTGTTCGCACGTTCTTTAACTCGTCCTCTTTTCGCAATGCGAAATACATTGGGCTTAGTAGCAGAAGGTATCTTGCCAGAAAGTTCATCCGAACATAGTAATGATGAATTTGGTCAGATGGGTACTAAAGTTGACGAGCTAGTACAAACTTTAAAGGTAAATGCAGACTTCGCACAACGCATAGGTGAAGGGAAGTATGACACTGAATTTAAACCGGCCAGTGAAAACGATATGTTGGGGATGTCGCTCATTAACATGCGTCATAACCTTATTGAAAACGAAAGCCGCGATAAAGAACGCAACTGGATTGTTCGTGGTGTAGCGGAGATCAGTGAGATACTTCGTATGGCCGATTCAATCGATGCGCTGGGTGAAGACGTTATCAAATTCATTCTCGAAAAAATTGGCGCCATTCAAGGAGCATTCTATGCTGTTAATGATGAGAATCCGAGCAAGCCTGTTATTGAGCTGCGCGCGAGTTATGCGTACAATCGTAAAAAATATTTAAAGGCATCTTTCAAATTTGCTGAAGGTCTTGTTGGCCAGGCTGCCGCTGAACGTGATACTATTGTACGGACTGAAATTCCAGATGATTATGTTTCGATTACCTCTGGCATACTCGGTGATCAGCGTCCAAAATGTATTGTCATCGTACCGCTAATTACAAATGAAGAAGTATATGGCGTGTTAGAGTTTGCAGGCTTCAAACGATTTGATCCATCGCAAGTAAAATTTGTTCAGGAACTTTCGTTGATTCTTGCCCGCACCATTTACAACATTAAGGTAAATGAACGTACCCGGAGACTCCTTGCAGAATCTCAGGAAATGAGTAACGAGTTGAAGGAAAAACAAGAAGTACTTCGCCAGAATGCAGAAGAGATGCAAGCCACTCAGGAAGAGTTGACACGCTCGAACCAACGATTAGAAGAACAGATCGAAGAAGTAAACCGCACCCAGAAGCGGATGCAGTTGTTGTTGGAGAATGCATCGGAGGTAATTACTATTTACGAAGAAGATCAAAGTATTCGATACATCTCACCTTCGGTTGAAACCATTTTAGGTTACAGTCAAAAAGAGATGGTTAACAAAAGTGATATCGATAAAGTTAATCCAGATCATCGCGATACCTTTAAAGGTTTGTTCATCAAAATGACTGAAAGTCCAGATGAGAAAGTAACCGTGCAATACGAATACCGCGCGAAAGATGGAAGTTTTATCTGGCTTGAATCAACAGGTACCAACTTTATTTCTAACCCTGCAATTCACGGTTTCATCTTAAATTCCCGAGACATTACAGAAAGAAGACGAGCCGAGCAAGAGCAACGCATGCGTAGTAAGATGCAGGCTCTTTCAGAAAACTCTCTTGATTTGATTACCCGTCTGGAACAAGAAGAGATTTCGTACATCAACCCGGTTATTGAAGATTACACTGGTCAGAAACCATCTTTCTTCTTAAACCGAAAGGTAAAAGAAGTAGATCTTGATGCGTCCATATTAAATGGTTGGTTAAGTGTTGTAGAAAAAGTAAATCAAACCAACGATAAAGTGTCTGCCGAAATTGACTTCACGTCTTCGATGGGGCAACGCATAATGCAGGTAAATGCTATTCCTGAATTTGATGAATTGAATAAACTTGAATCAGTGCTTGTGGTTTCCCACGATATTACTGACCGGAAGATGATTGAACTTGAAATTCAAAATAAGAACAAGAAGATCACGGAAAGTATCAACTACGCGAAGCGGATTCAAAACGCGATTCTTCCCAATTCACGCGTTATAAGCAAAGCCCTGCCCGATTCATTTATCCTATACAAACCACGAGATGTTGTCAGCGGAGATTTTCCGTGGTTCGTTCAGATCAAAGACGAAATCTTCATCGCAGCCGTTGACTGTACCGGTCACGGTGTTCCCGGAGCTTTGTTGTCATTAATCGGATACTTCTTGTTAAACGATATCGTTAGAAGTCGTAAGATCACGGAGCCAGGTAAAATTCTAGATTTGTTAGATGAAGGTGTAACAACAACTTTACGTCAGGATGAAGATGCCACTACCAAAGATGGAATGGATATCGCATTGTGTAAATTAAACATGACTGAACGGACTGTTGAATATGCCGGAGCCCACCGCCCTCTTTACATCATGAAAGGTGGAGTAATGGAAGAAGTGAAGGGAAATAAATTCCCGATCGGAGGCGGTATTTTTAAGAACCAGACTAACTTTACCAACACAAAAGTAACTTTAGAAAAAGGCGATTCCATCTACTTTAGTTCGGACGGATTCCCCGATCAATTTGGAGGGACAGAAAATCGGAAGTTTGGCCCTAAGAAAACTCGCGAAACCATTGAGCGCACACATACAAAGTCGATGAACGAAGCCATGGTAGTGTTTGATACGGAGTGGGAGAACTGGCGAGGCGAAACCAAACAAATAGATGACGTACTTTTAATTGGTATTAAATTTTAAATGAGATATTGCCACCTAAAGGAATTTTACAATCGGGATGGTGATGCTCAATAAAAAACTTAACTTAGTGAACCACATTATTTAAATCTAATCTTCTGACTCATGAATTTTATCTATGACCTGCACCGCACCATGATGTCGCAGAAATTGATTCTGGTGTATCAGGGTGATTTCACCCAGGAAAGCACCAAATCAATTCTCGCCATGGCAGAGCGAAACCTGGATTCGTCCGGAGAAGAAGGCAACATAAAACGCAAAGTGTTTAATGTCATGGTCGAAGCCCTACAAAATATTGTAAAACACAGTGATGAACTGGTAGATGGGCAGGTGCGTAGCCACGCTGCTATTTTTCTTATTGGTAAAGAAGAAAACCGATACAGCATCATGTCAGGAAACCCAATCCGCAAAAGCAATGTGGAGGAACTTGAGAAGAAACTGCATCACATCAACAGTCTAGATAAGGAGGGATTAAAAGAATTATACAAAGAGATTATCAAGAACACCACCATATCGGATAAAGGTGGTGCCGGCTTAGGCTTTGTGGATATGGCACGCAAATCGGGCGAGAAATTGGCATTTGATTTCCCTGAGATGTCAGCAGAATACTGCTTCTTTTGTTTGACTGTGCATGTTTCTAGAGAGCTCTAAATTTAAACTAAGACCATAATAACTAAAATAGATTTACACCATGGAAATTTTAAATCTTGAAGGAGCCGAAGATACACCGAAGATAATCCTCGATAAAAAGAATGGGATTTTTGAAATCTCCGGGCGTTCCCTTCCGGAAGATTCAGCAGAATTTTATCGCCCCGTCCTAGAATGGATTGAAAGCTACGGCAAAGAAGCGAACCCTTCAACAGAGTTTGTATTCAAATTAGAATACTTTAACACAGCGTCTTCCAAGTTAATATTAGATGTTCTTTCGGCATTGGAAGACATTAAAGGCATGAAGATTATCTGGTACTTTCATGAAGATGATGAAGATATGGAGGAAGCGGGTCAAGAGTTTTCAGAGCTTGTCGAAATACCCTTCGAGTTTAAAACGTACTAATCTTAACAGGTAAGCCTCAATCGGTTATCTCTCATTTCAATTCCCTTTCGGGAGGATTTGAAATGACGGGTAACCGATATTTTTTTTATACCTTTATAGACTTACTTTTTACCTATGAGTGAAGAAATACTCAAAGCCCTTACTCAACTTTTTGCCATCATCACCAAACAAGATGGAGGTGTTACTGAAAGGGAACGACAATTCGTAATCAACTTCTTCCAGACAGAACTCGACCGCGATTCGATCAAAGAATATATTGTGTTGTACGATCAGTTTTCTGGCTACGGAAAAGCCGATGACGATGATGGAAAATCAAAACTTACATCAGTTAAAGACTCTGTTAAGACTCTTGGAATTTGCAAGAAAATCAACAAGACTCTTACCCAAAAACAAAAAGTTGTTGTACTCATAAAACTTCTTGAACTAGTTAGTACAGACAAAAATTTTTCTCCACAACGGATGGAGATTATCAACACCGTCTCTACCGTTTTCAATATTGACAAAGACGAATATCAACTTATTGAAAGCTTTGTCACCACCGAAGACGCAAAATCATTAGACTATAGTGATATCATTTTATTGAATTCAGCCGCAGCTGCGGAAGAAGGTAAGCACCACAAACATGTTCATGGCCACATAGAAGGAAGTCTCGTATTCATGCGCATACAAAGTGTGGAGATGTACTTCACAAAATACATGGGCGAAGAATTGAACATTCTTAATGGCTTCACCATGCAGCCCAATCGCGTATACCTCTTCTCGCACGGTAGTACAATTAAAACACAGGCGGGTGATGCATTGTATTACAGCGACCTAGTAGCGAACTTCAATGAACAACTAAAAACAGCCAAACTTTCATTCAACGTTACGATTGATGAATTAAAGTTTCCCAATGGTGCCATTGGTCTTCGTAATGTGATCATATCAGAAGGCCCAGGAAAACTGATTGGTATTATGGGTGCCAGTGGCGCTGGCAAAACTACTTTGCTAAATGTTTTAGCTGGTCTTGTAAAGCCCACAAAAGGACAAATCCTTGTTAATGGTTTTGATATTCATACTCAAAAAGATAGAATACACGGAGTAATTGGATATGTATCGCAAGATGACTTGCTTATTGAAGAACTCACTGTCTACGAAAACTTATATTACAACGCCAAACTTTGCTTCGCGAATTTCACAGAAGAGCAACTGCAAAAACGGGTAATGGAAGTACTGGAAAATCTTGGATTAGATCAACGCAAAGATTTGAAAGTTGGAAATGTACTCGAGAAGACGATCAGCGGTGGTCAACGTAAACGCTTGAACATCGCTCTTGAATTAATTCGCGAGCCCGCTATTCTGTTTTTGGATGAACCGACTTCAGGTCTTTCATCGCGCGATTCAGAAAATGTAATTGACTTGCTGAAAGAATTATCCTTAAAGGGCAAGTTGATCTATGTCGTTATCCATCAACCGTCATCCGACATCTACAAAATGTTTGACAAGATGATCATTATGGATGTAGGTGGATACCCTGCCTATTATGGACATCCGGTTGAAGCCGTTACCTATTTCAAAAAATCAACGCATCAGGTTGATAGCAACAGAGGACAATGCGAAACGTGTGGCAATGTAAACCCGGAGCAGATCTTCAATATCATTGAAGCCAAGGTTGTAGACGAATACGGCCAGCCTACTTCTAAAAGAAAGATATCGCCACCACAATGGTATGATCTTTACAAAGAACAATTCAAAATAAATAAGATAGAGGACATTAAGGAAGAACCTCAACACTCACTGAGTCTTCCTAATAAATTAAAGCAAACTATCATATTCGCTACTCGTGATACCTTATCGAAGTTAAGCAACAAGCAATATTTGCTAATCAACTTACTAGAGGCTCCGTTGCTGGCGTTCATCCTTGCTATCATTATAAAATACAAAAGTGCTCCTGGAGGAAAGGAGTATATCTTCCGTTTCAACGAAAATTTTCCGGCTTACATGCTCATGAGTATAATCGTGGCCTTATTTATGGGACTTACGGTTAGTGCTGAAGAAATTATTCGCGACCGGAAAATTTTACGAAGAGAATCATTTCTAAATTTAAGCTGGAACAGTTACCTCGTTTCCAAGATCATGATCTTGTTTACCATGTCGGCCATACAAACATTCTGCTTCGTGTTGGTTGGGAATCTGATTTTAGAAATTGAGTGGAGCATGTTTGTTCCATTCTGGATTGCACTCTTCACAACCTCATGCTTGGCCAATGTGTTGGGATTAAATATTTCATCTGCATTTAATTCGGCTGTTACGGTTTACGTTATGATTCCGCTGCTACTTATTCCTCAAATGATCTTGAGTGGACTTCTGTTTAGCTTCGACAGGTTAAATGATTTTATCAGCACGAAAGGTAAAGTTCCCCTTGTTGCCGATATGATGGCTTCGCGTTGGGCATACGAAGCAATGGCTGTTTATCAGTTTAAAAATAATTCGTATGAGAAGCCTTACTATGATCTTGAAAAGGTCGAATCGCAAACTGATTTCCGTTCTTCTTTCCTCGTAGATGAATTAAATAAAAAAAGAAAATTTATTGCCGATAACCGAGCTGAGAAGGGTGATTCAATTCGTTCTATCCTTCTCAAAGACCTGAATATTATTCAAACAACGCTTCAAAATGATTTCTACAAAAAAGGGATCGAAAAAGATTTAAACACACCGTGGACACTCGCTACTTTTACTCCTGAGTTCGACAAAAAATTAGAAGACTTTCTTGCAGCATATAAGAAGTTCTTTTTAGTGGGTTACAATCGTGCGGTGGCAGAACGTGAAAAGATTATCTTTCAAATGGAGAAAGGCACCAATTACAACTTGAATGACTTTAAAAACAGGTACTACAATGAAAGCCTTTCCGATCTGGTGCAAAACATTTCAGAGAAGAACAGGATATTAGAATATAACGGCCAGCTCTACCAGCAAATCAACCCAATTTTCTTAAACCCAAATCCGAAGAGTGCGCTGGATTATCGCGCTCACTTTTTCGCTCCCGAGAAACGACTTTTTGGGCAGTCCATCAGTACCTACACTTTCAATATGTTGGTCATTTGGTTCATGACGCTCTGCCTTTACATTACCTTGTACTTCGAGCTGATCCGAAAAGTGATCAATTCGTTTGATAAAGTACCGGGAAAAGTAAACCTTGCTAAGATTGGCCTACCAAAAAAGAAATAAAGCAGGCAAGTAACTTTTTGGCTGAGAGTTCTTAATTTTTAACTTTGTAAACGTTTAATTTTATCGCTATGAGAATTGTACTTATCGGATTCATTCTGGCAATCTTCACTGCCTGCGGATCCGGAAAAAAAACAGATGAACAGGCTTTCTTGGAAGACCTTGATTCTACGAAAGTAGAAGGTCCAACAATTTCAGAAGAAGCCATCGGTGAGATACTCCAGTCCATACCCAGCCCACTAGAAATATCCATGCTTTTAAAGGAGTCGGGTAAAAAGTATAATGCCAGCTTCCTTAACCCAGCCGATAATATTTCTAAATACAATAGCAATTATAAGAAGGCGCTCAATTTGGGAGTGTACGGTACTGACTTGGGCTACACCAATATCTATGAGCAAAATCAGGATGGCGTTAAGTACATGGCTGCTATAAAAGAATTAGCCGATGGCTTAAATATTGGTCAGTTCTTTGACATTGAAACCATTGGTCGCCTTGCCTCCAACAGCAAAAACCTTGATTCGCTATTATTAATTACTACGCAGAATTTTAATACCATTAATCACTATTTGCAAACTCAGCAACGCGCCAATTTAAGCGTGCTATTCTTAACCGGTGGCTGGTTAGAAGCTCTCCACATTACCTGTGAAGTATCCACTGCAAACCCAACAAATAAGGAACTTCAGGAAACCATAGGAGAGCAAAAAATCATTCTTGAAAACATCAAGTTGTTGCTTTCTTTTTACAAGGACACCGATCAGAATATGGCATCATTGTTGGCTGACATCGAAGAGTTAAAGGCAATTTATGATAGGGTGAAAATTACCTACACCTACAAGGAATCAACTTTTGAGGTAGTGGATGGTGTGATGATGATTAAAGATAATAGCACCAGCACGATCGAAATCACATCAGAAGACATCGTCAATATCAAAACAGTAACCGCTAGTATTAGAAGTAAGATTATAAGCTAAGTTAATAAGGAGCCAATATGAAAAAGTTAATTTTTATTGTTCTATCCGTTTTCGTTTTAAGCACTTTAGAGGTTATAGGACAGTGCAACTCTGAAGCGCTAAGCAATCAGTGCATTCCGAAGCTTATCACCGGCTTCAATTTTTTAAAGAGTTATAAAATAGAGAAAGGCGCAAAGGAGTATGTTGAATACTCTTACGTATTCACGAAAGGCACACAGTATATGATCAATATCTGCGCAGCCACCCAACCAACGGATGGTATTGTGGTAAGTCTATATGACTCAAACCGAAATAAAGTAGCCACTAGTAAGCTGAATGGCCAGTTCATTTCTGCCATTGCATACCCTTGCAACACTACCGGAATCTATTATATACAATATACCTTCGATGGTTCTACAGGTTATTGTGGTGGTAGTGCATTAGGCTTTAAACGCTAAACATAAACCTCATTTTTAAAAAGGCTTCCTCAACAGGGAAGCCTTTTTATTTTATACGCATCTCATCTGCATGGAACCACTCGAATTATCTTTTCAATTTAAGTCGCGCTACTTCAAAATAGGTAAGCTTGATGCCTCCACAAAACAACTCTGGTTCGTCATTCATGGCTACGGCCAACTGGCTGAATACTTTATTCAAAAGTTTAAAACCCTGGAAGATCATAATATTTGTGTTATCGCGCCAGAGGGTCTCTCCCACTTTTACCTAGAAGATGTTGCCACTCGGGCTCGAACCGGAAACAATCGAGTTGGTGCTTCGTGGATGACGAAAGAAAATCGGTTTGTGGACATTGAGAATTACCTTGAATACCTCAATGGTGTGTATGAAAAAGAAGCTGTGAGTAATCTTAATATTCAAATTACCATTCTTGGATTTTCACAAGGCGCAGCAACCGCTTCGCGGTGGATCGGTAATGGAAAAATTAATTTTCATCGGTTCATTCTTTGGTCGGGTGTGTTTCCACCCGATATGAATTTTGTTATGACAAAAGAAATATTGAAAGGCAAACAGACGTACCTCGTCTATGGAAATGCTGATCCCTTTATCAACGAGACTCGCATCGCAGAGATGAGAACGTTCACAAATCAACTGAGCATCTCACCAGAAATAAAAGTATTCGATGGCAAGCATGATATTGATTCTAAAATACTGATGACTTTCGTTTGAAGAACTGTGACAAGTTCCGCAATCACTAAGCTTAAATCAAAAATAATTCTAACGCTAATTTCTCTTTACCAAAGTACTACTACCTTGAGCTGTTGGAAATACCGTAATATCGGCCAGCACAACGTGAGGTGGGCACGACAAGGCATACAAAATAATATCGGCAATGTCTTCTCCTTTTAAAGGTTTCATGCCGGTGTAGACATTCTTTGCTTTTTCTTCATCGCCTTTATATCGAATCAATGCAAACTCGGTTTCCACCAAACCTGGATTGATAGACGTTACTTTAATACCAAATGGATTTAAGTCCATACGCATACCACGCGTCAATGCATCGACAGCGAATTTACTCGCGCAATACACATTGCCATTTGGATACACTTCTTTTCCGGCAATGGATCCCAGATTAATAATATGTCCTGATTTTCTTTCTGTCATTCCTGGAATTACTTCTCGCGAAACATAAAGTAAACCCTTAACATTGATATCCATCATTGCATCCCAATCTTCAATGCTTCCTGTTTGAATAGGATCAAGACCATGCGCATTACCAGCATTATTAAGTAATACGTCAATTGCTTTCCATTTTTCCGGTAAAGATTGGATGGCTTCCTTTACTTTTGAATGATCGCGCACATCAAATGAAAGTGTAGTTACCTCGGTTACGGACGATAATTCCTTTCTCAAATTCTCCAATCGATCTTCACGCCTTCCGCAAAGAATCAATTTATAATTATTTTTCGCGAGTATACGTGCAGTCGCTTCACCAATGCCTGATGTTGCACCTGTGATCAATACAATTCTGTTTTGCATGCTATTGAAAGAGGAGATATAATGTAATGGTGTTGGTATTAATCCGCTGAAGCGGTTGGCCAAACTTGTTGCTCGTGTTGTCCAAGACATTTATCAGACCACGAGAATACCTTAGCTCCGGAGAAAACTTAAATAAAGGAAAGTATAGATCGAAACCCAAGCCTGCTTCCAAGTTCAAATTTACTCCTTTCACTTCAAGCGCTTCGGTGGTTTGTTCCAGTTTCTTTTTTCCTGATGCATCAATGCCGGGTTTTATTCCACCAATCATATACATCCTGATGTTGTCTCTTCGCTCTGATTTATATTTTAGTAAAATTGGAAACTCAACAAAAGTTGTTTCCACCAACTCATCTTTAAATGTACCATTGGTATTCTGATAGCGCAGCTTATTCTCATAAAATGCTACTTCAGGTGTAACCCGGATGTCAAAGAAATCTGCAATGCGATAGTTTACAATAAAACCCAATGAAAACCCGGGCGACCAATCAGGAGTAACAGAATGTAGGGTGTCTAAATCAGGACGATTAACAAATGCATCAGAGTAGTTTATCTGATAGGTAGTTGTATGAAGGCCAATCAAAAAACCATAAGTAAGTCTACGCTCATCGTAGTTCGGATTGTTTTTTCTAACCCAATGATTTTTTTGTTGCGCCTGACTTTGAAAGACGCAACACATCACCGCCAGAACAAGAATTACTTTGTTCCGGTGTAAATTGAGCTGATGCCAAACGTGAGTGTTCTGCATTGTGTTTTGTTAAATCCTACGCGGTGTAATACCTGAATAAAACCGTCCCCATCTGGAAATGCTTCAACCGATGCGGGAAGATAAGTATATGCAGACTTATCAGCCGACACCATTCTACCAACGCTCGGCAAGATGCTTTTGAAATAAAAATTATAGAGCTGTTTGAACGGGAAACTTCGTGGCTTGGAAAATTCCAATACCACCAACATACCTTCTGGTTTGAGCACACGCCTGATTTCATGTAATCCAAGTTCCAGATTTTCAAAGTTCCGCACACCAAAGGCAACGGTTATCGCATCGAATTTATTTTCTTCGAAGGGAAGTTTTTCAGAATCACCCTCAAGCAATTCTATTTTCGATTCCAATTTCCGCGCGCGAATCTTTTCGCGTCCGACATTAAGCATACCTGTTGAAATATCAACTCCAATAATTTTATCAGGATTGAGCACCATTGCCTGGATGGCGAAATCGCCTGTGCCCGTGGCAACGTCCAGTATTAGCTTCGGATTGTGGGGACGTAATAAGTTGATGGCCTGCTTTCTCCAAAGCTTGTCAATACCCAGACTTAAAAAATGATTGAGGAAATCGTAGCGATGGCTAATGTTATTAAACATTTTGGCCACCTGCTCTTTTTTTGAAATTGTTTCTTCGTTGTATGGTACTACGTTCATTACGCCACTTTTCCGTTTATAACAAGGCGGAAAGTTAGAGTGTTTAGTTCTATCAACGAAATCACTTCTGCAATACCTTAAATTCTACGCGTCTGTTGAGTTCACGACCTTCATCTTCGTCATCATTGCTGGCCAATGGTTTGGTTTTTCCGTAACCAACAGCCTGAACCCTACGCGAATCAATACCTTTCTTTGTCAGGTAATCTTTTACAGCTTCAGCACGCTTCCTTGATAAGAATGTATTGTATGCTTGAGTACCTACAGCATCAGTATGTCCTCCTAATTCGATAATCATTCCTTCATTCTGACGCATCATACTTTCTAACTTATTCAACTCTGTGTAAGTCTCTGTTTTGAAGGTGGCTTTATCGAAGTCAAAATAAATGTTGCGTAAAATAGACGTAACGCCAACAGATAATTTGCGCATCGAAATGGTACGCGTAACTGTTTTCTCTGCTGTTGTTGCTCCTTCAATTTTTAAATTGAAGTTTTGGAATACATATCCTTCAAGCTCTACGGACAAGCGGTAATCTTTTGCCTTAGCACTAACAATATTGAATTGATAAACTCCATTGCCTTGAGACGATGAACCGACCACTATATTATCTTTTGCTCCCTGAAGTTTTATCTTTGCATCTAATGGAGTTTTATCTCCCGCATCAACCACGGTTACTACATATTTCACCGGAATTAATTCCTTCTTCGGTTCAACTACTTTAGGTTCAACCTTCGCCACAACTTTCGGTTCAGTTTTAACCACCTTTGGTTCATTTTTAGGCGCTACCTTAGGGTCAACTTTTGGCTCAGCAACCGGAGTTTTTTCACTCACAGGTGGAATAGAAGTTACTGTAGTAGCAGTATCTTTTGGTTGTTGAACGGGACGCTTCGCTACAACAGGTTGTGTATTTTTCAAACCATCTGGTATGGTGATCATGTAAATGTCGAGGTAGCCCATTCCATCTTCGCGAACGGAAGAATAATAAGCACGTTTGCTATCTTTTGATGACACAAAATAAATATCGTCATCGGGAGTATTGATTGGGTACCCTAAATTAGTTGGCTCACTCCACTCGTTAGTATTTGGGTTGTAGGTGTTCTTAAAAACATCATAACCTCCCATTCCCTTATGCCCTTTACTACTGAAGTATAGTGTAACATTATCATAATCGATAAACACTCCATCTTCATCCATGTCGGTGTTAATCTTAGGACCAACATTTTTCACGTTTGTCCACTCTCCTTTGCTGTCTTTGGTTGCTCTATAAATATCTAATCCACCAAAACCACCTGGCCTATTGCTGGTGAAGTACAACGTTTTTTCGTCAGTCGAAATAGTAACTGACTTTTCCATAAAACTAGAGTTGATAATACCGGGAAGTGGAGTAGGTTCACTCCACGCTTGATTGGCATCGCGCTCACTAAAATAAATATCGCCACCACCATCGTCATTGTATTTAAATAGCGTGCTACCATCTGCAGACAAGGCTAGATTCGAATCATGATATGGGGTACTTACAGGAGTTCCAATGTTTTTTGCAAAAGCCCATTTCTGACCCACCTTGGTAGAATAAAAAATATCTTCCCAAGGTTTGTTATCATCCGCCACGTTTTGGTTTAAGTTGTCATCCCTCCTACGGGTGGTAAACACAATCTCATTTTCTGCCTCATTTAATACAGGCGCATAATCTTCAAATTCTGAATTGATTTCTCTTCCGATATTCACAATAGAAAAATTGCCTGGGTTGGCTACAAAATCTCTTCCATTCTCACACTCAAAAATACCTCTGTCAACACTCGCCAAACTTTCTTTATCCTTGCCTTGATAATTTGGTTTGCTCTCTAACTTTGCTTTGTACAGGTCATAGTATTCTATGGCTTTCGTAAAGTTCAAACCATATTGATAGCTTCTCCCAATGGAATATAAAAGATCAAACCGATAGTCTGGGTCTTGTCTGTAAACACGCAGGAAATATTTGGTAGCCAGCTCTTTTCCAATCGTCATTAAATGATAACGACCAGCTTCATAGTTGGCTTTTAGAAAGGTAGAGTCAAGGTCGGCCGCGGTGGTTACGAGGTCGCGGGCATCATCAATCGCTTTTGTGGCTTCCATGATCAGGTCTGCCTGCTCCATCAATTGCTGAGCAAGTTCTTTTGGATCTTGCTGGCTGAAACCAGGAGTAAAAAGCGCTAATGAGAGAGTTAAAAAAATCAGTACTCTTTGGATACTGCGCATTGCTAAAAAAGTTTTGTAACTAATAAAATGATTAAAAAAGTATGTCAAGATAGTACAAATTAAGAAAAACTATGGATTCCGACACATAATATTGTACTCATAAAACCCACGGCCAGTACAAACTTAGTATTTTACGCCTCAATCATTACTTTAACCATGAAGATAAAACAGGCCGAGTTCATTTCAAGTTTTGCAGATGTTAAAAAATGTCCTCCTCCTGAAAAGCCCGAGTTTGCTTTTATCGGCCGATCCAACGTGGGCAAGTCATCGCTGATTAATATGCTTACCAGTTCTAAAAAGCTGGCTAAGACTTCCGTTACACCAGGTAAAACCCAAACCATCAATCACTTTCTGATTAATGGTGGCTGGTATTTGGTCGATCTTCCTGGCTACGGCTACGCAAAGGTAGGAAGAAGTACGCGCCAGGGTTTCGGCAAAATGATTGAAGACTATGTGCTGAAGCGTGAGAATCTTTCATGCCTTTTCATTTTGATCGACTCACGCCTGGAGCCGCAGAAAATTGACTTAAGCTTTATTAGTTGGGTGGGTGATAAGAGCGTGCCCATGGTCATCATCTTCACCAAGTCCGACAAACTTTCAAAAGGTGATCTCCAAAAGAACATCAGCCTCTTCAAAAAAAGATTGCAGGAAGATTGGGACGAATTGCCACCGATGATTATTTCATCTTCTAAAATTAAAACAGGGAAGGAAGAAATTTTTACATGTATTGAAGATGCTATGAAAGTGGCAGAGTAAAGCCTCACCCATCCCTCTTCAAAGAGCGGGTGAATCTCGATCTAAGTAGTCTTGTTTTGATTGTTACATGAGCAAGTTTATAGATAGTTTGCTCTACTGGAGTATCCGCTATGGATCACGCATACGATTCGACTTCGATCACTCATACGTTGTTTCAATTTAAGCTCGCTCAAAAAATAATCTGACTCTCTACCTACTTTGAAGTTTCCCTGTCAAAAAATATAAAAAGCGCTAACCTCAATCAATTAACTGCGGACTGTAGACTGTGGACTGTGGACTTTTATTTGATTAGATTTGCCCCCTTAAAAAATAACACATGACTTTAGCAGACATAGCAACACTTTCAGGCAAGGGCGGACTTTATAAGGTAGTGGCTCCGACAAAATCAGGTGTAATTTTAGAATCATTAGATGAGACCAAGACCAAGATTGTTGCCACGGCCAGTAACAAATTATCGTTGCTTCACGAAATCTCTATTTATACTACGAGCAAAGAAGGCACAGTTGCACTAGATGAGGTTTTGAAAAAAATACACAGCGAATTCGGAAACGATTTGGGTGTTGATGGAGATTCAGACGGCTCTGAACTGAAAGCATTCATGAAAGCTATCGTATCTGACTTTGATGAAAACCGTGTGTATGTATCCGATATCAAGAAGTTGATAAAGTGGTATGGCGTTATTTCGAAATATGCTCCGGAGATTCTTGTAGCATAGCCGTGAGAAGATCAGAAAAAGTATGTCATCAAATGCTAGTCATCACTCTTAATCCTTTCTCGAAAAAAAATAGCCTAAAGAAACACCTAAATAGGGAGCTATTTTTATGACATGGATAAAGTGATAATCGCCCACATCCTTAATTTTAAAGAAGGGTGTAAATGCGGCCCGAAAAAAGAAACCACTTGTTGATTTTTGAAAGCGATAGCCGACACTAGGCACGAAATAAAACGCTTTGCTTCGATCCGAAATGTTTAAGAGACTCGCCTCAACTCCTTCAGCATAACTCAGCCCAAGACCTCCTTCAAGATGCGATTTTCTTTTTCCAACAAAAAAATTAATGCCCAATGGTACAGACTGCTCAATAACTTTACTCGTCTTAAAATATCCATAACCTATTCTGGCGTTACAATAAATTTTTGGAGTTTTAAAAATGATATGTTCTATTGATAGAGAATAGGCAGGACCACTATTACCCAACAGTTCCAAATATACAATCGGGCCTTTGAAGTCTGGTGTTTCTTGTGCTCTTAAATCGCCAATGAAAGAGGATAAAAGTAAAAGAAGAGATAGTGTCTTTTGGCTACGTTGCTTCATTTCCAATGATTAGCTATTAAACAATTTATTTTATTGATGTAATATAGAATTCGATCGTTTTAATAATATTGTTGAGTCAACAGCCTGCCTCTTAGTAGGCAACAGCCGTAAAGAAAATGTCGCAGAACTCAAGCTGACATTTCACCTACTTCTTAACAACACAATTATATTATTTTTTTTTCGAAAGCCCCCAAACCAAGGCAGATTATAATATTTAGATGAAAGTCTTTAGATGGACTAAAGTAGCCAGTTCACTCTTTTGAATCCTTGCTCCCTGCAGATAATAACCACAAGCGACAACAAGCAACCAACAACTATTTATCTCCAATCGCGCGTTCCACCATATTCTTCGAGCCTACATAAAACGGAGTGCGTTGATGTAGTTCCTTCGGTTCAATATCTAAAATTCTTCCTGTACCAAATGATGCTTTACCTCCGGCTTGTTCGGCAACAAACGCGAGAGCATTGCATTCATATATCAATCTGAGTTTTCCATTGGTGTCTTTCGCTGTGGCGGGATAAATATAAATACCTCCCTTCAACATGTTGCGATGGAAATCTGCAACAAGCGAACCGATGTAGCGTGCTGTATAATTTTTGTCTTTACAATATTGAACGTACTGCTTCACGGGTTCTGAAAAAGAATTAGAAGAACCTTCGTTGATGGAATATATTTTTCCATCTTCAGGAATTTTCATGTTGGAATGGGAGAGGAAATATTCACCTAACGTAGACTCATAGGTAAAACCATTTACACCGTGACCTGTTGTGTAAACCAACATGGTTGATGATCCATACAATACATATCCTGCCGCCACCTGTTCCGTTCCTTTTTGAAGAATATCCATTTCTTGAATCGGTGTCCCGGCCGGAGTCTTCCTTCTGTAAATGGAAAAAATCGTACCGATGGAAACGTTCACATCAATGTTCGATGATCCGTCAAGTGGATCAATGGCGATTACATATTTGCCTTCGTTATTTAAATCAACAAACGTTTCTGATTCTTCCGATACCAATGCACATACCTCTCCACCTTTTGCCAATGCACGAGTGAAACGAATGTTGGCCAGCACATCAAGTTTTTGTTGATCCTCACCCGTTGAATTTTGTGAACCGATTGCGCCCATGATGTCGATCAATCCGGCTTTGTTCACTTCGCGATTCACCACTTTAGAAGCGAGCGCAATGTCGCGCAGAAGTTGAGATAACTCTCCACTCGCAAATTGAAACTGATCTTGGTTGTTTTTAATAAACCGATCGAGCGCAATACCAATCGAGTCGGCTATCCTGGAGGATTCGATGCTTGCCGTGTTGGCTTTATTGATTGATCTTTGCATACCTTAACTTTGCCGTAAAGTTATTATGCAAACGATTTAGTTCAATAGAAATGAAGGTTTTTAAATTTGGTGGTGCGTCCCTAAAAAACGCAGAAGGCATTCGCAACGTGGCAGGAATTATTCAATCCAATTCCTCAAGCAATCTCTTAGTAGTCGTTTCGGCTATGGGTAAAACCACCGATGCATTGGAAAAATTAGTTGAGCTGGGGCATGCAAAGAAAAATTATCAGACTGAATTAAATGCTTTAAAGAAAGCGCACGATGTTGTACTCAGCAGTTTGTTTGTTCAGCCCACTTCCGTTCATGCTGATATGGAAAATATTTTTACTGAACTCGAACAAGAATTAAACTTTGACGCTGATTTCGATCAGGTTTATGATCAAGTGGTTTCGAAAGGAGAATTGATTTCTTCACTTATTCTTCACCACTATCTGCTTTCTCAAAACGCAAATAGTTATCTGCTCGATGCCCGGACCTGCATTCATACTGATTCCAGTTTTCGCGAAGGAAAAGTTGATTGGGTAATTACTTCGTCCAATATCCAGAAACTACATGCTCACATTCAGCAAAATATAATTATCACTCAAGGATTTATTGGAAGTACTACTGATGGACTTACAACAACTCTTGGTCGTGAAGGCTCTGATTTTACGGCTGCAATCTTTGGTTCGTCTCTTCTTGCAGAGTCTGTTACTATTTGGAAAGATGTGCCTGGTGTAATGAGTGCCGATCCAAAACGAATTCCCTCTGCCATTGTGTTTGACGAATTACCTTTTAAGGAAGCAGCGGAGATGACATACTATGGCGCGAATGTAATTCATCCCAAAACCATAAAGCCATTAGCCAATAAGGGCATTACCTTATTGGTAAAAAACTTTGTTGATCCATCCTTACCCGGAACAAAAATTCATGAATTCATTGTCGATAATCTACCACCATTAATTGTATTCAAAGTCAATCAGTGTTTGATTTCGTGCAAGGTGACAGATTATACTTTTGTTTCGGAGCAACAACTCAGCGCCATTTTCCAAACCATTTCCGATCTCGACATACGGATTAATGTAATGCAAAACTCTGCCATAACATTTTCCTTCTGCATCGATTTCCGCGAAAGCAAAGTGACCAAACTGATTGAAAAGCTTCAACAGAATTTTGAAGTATATTACAACACTGGTCTTACCTTGATCACCGTAAAAAATTATGATGCTGCAACTTTTGAAGCCTATCGAAAAATGAAAGGTGTGTTGATGGAACAGTCATCACGCTCTACGTTGCAAGTACTGGTAAAGGGTTGATCGTTGTGTTGTTAGTGGATGATATGAGCGATAATTGATGGCGACTTCAACCGATAAACGAACATCCAATGATGAAATCTTGCAATTAATTTTCAAATCGAATAACGAACAACTCACACCGATCAACTAATCAATGCCTGAAAATATTTTTTCTCACTATCACAGACATGGCATTGATAGGTATCGGGTAAAGTTTCAAATGAAGTTCCTGCGGGAATATTAGAAATTGGATCACCATACTGCTGATCATAAATGGTAAGACAGTTGCTGCATTGGTAAATGGTTACTCTGCCGGTGTGATGCGTTTCTGTCTTTACTTCATCAACCACTTCTTTTTCAGGATTGAGTTGACGGAAATACAACTTGCTGAGCTCAATCAACAAAGTTGGAATCATTTCTTTTTTAACACCACGGGCATAGGTAAGGTAAACGATATTGTTAGGATTGAAATTCTTTGCATACAGAATGGTGTAATGATCACCAGGTGTTGTGCCGGCCTGAAGATTTTTTTCAATCACAATGGCCGTGAACAAAAACATTTCACGGTTGGTCTTGATGGTAAAGGTAAGTCCGTGCGTACTGATGTCTTGCTGATCAAGCTCTCTTACCAAAAATCTTTTCAATTCTAATGCTTCCGGATTGATTACAGGCAAATGCCAATTTAATTCCAGTGATGAATGACGTTCGTTTATACCAAACTTACCCATCAATTTTTCCCACCGAAGTCGATCGCTTGCTTTAATACCTTTAATGACAAAGGCTTTCCATGGAATGATATTAATTTTACCAATATTCGTTTCTTGGCACAAGCGACAAGCCGCACTCATAAAATCAATATCGTATTGATTATTGCGCCAATAGAGTCCGAGCCAATACTGATTGTTCAGCATGGCATTGAGACCTTCATAATACGGAAAGGTGGTTTCGGGAAATTTTAATTTCTCGGGAATGGGTTTGTAGTTGATGCGAACATTGTTGTTCTTCAACACCATGTAAAGCTCTTCTGTGGTAAAGGGAAGGTATCTCAAAAAAATATCTTCTAACTCCCGCGCAATTTTAGAAATATCTTGCCCGAAGATGAGCCGCGGCCAGCATTCTATTACGTTTCCCTTTCGGGGATCGCGGATGTAGAGGTACCAATAATTTTCTTCTTTCGATGCAATGAAATTTAATTCGCCCGTAAACAGTGGAACCAAACTCTGCACCGGATCTACAATGTTTATTTTGATTTTCGGTTTGTACTCGAAACTATCAATCACCACGTTGTACGAATCTTCCTTCAACCAATTGGTGGTGTCCACAACATTTACAACCGCATACGAGCTAACAATATTTTGATGGACGGATTGATCGCTACCTAATTCATAATCGATGTTAATCGATCGAAATGCTTTTTCCAACTCTGGCTCATTTGCATCATTGGATGGAAACATAATGTCCTGACGCGAGCCGAACAAAACATATTTGTTGCCCAGACTTTTTGAAAGCTCCATGATCTTCAGCAAATCCGCTGGAGAAAGAAATCCTCCCTTTACAAACGCACGTATCAGATCACTTTTCTTTTTCTTCTCCATTCTTTAATTGTTATCCGTTAAAGGTTATCCGTTAACCGTGCTGACAAGTTGGATATGCAATTCATTAAAGTCAGTGTTGTTGCAAAAGTAATCATCTATTGGTTGCCACAAACTTCAAGGCTAAAGCCGTAAGAAATTAGTTTTTTATAACCACGGGCTTAAGCCCTAGTACTAATTCAAAATCGAGATGGACTTTGGTCCAACATTCTACTCTAATTTCTAACTCCTAAATTTTCTATTGTAGTTTCCCAATATCAACTGCTCACCTCCGCTCTCAACAATTGATGAATTTCAGGCTTGCAACTTCCGCAGCCTAAGCCTGCACCAGATCGCTGACAAAGTTCTGTTAATGTATTGCATCCACCTTCGATCAACTTCTTAAGATTACCTTCCCCAACCTGATTGCATGAACATACCAGTTTACCCATTACAGGTTCAACTTTTTTACCCGAACGGAGAAGTTGCATTCTCTTTTCAGACAACTCAATTTTATTTTCAATGAGCGATTTGAATTCAGCAAATTCACCTTTGTCGCCAATCAAGATCGCGCCCACCAATCGATCATCTTTTATAATGCACTTCTTATAATAGCGCATCGACTTATCGATGAATAAGATCTCATCAAAGCCAACACTATTCACCGGTATTTCGGCAATACCGATTGAGCAGAGATCAAGTCCGGAAAGTTTTAAGATATTCATTGGCACCGCACCATCGTATAAACTTTGCAGATCACCATGAATGAATCGAGCCAAGACATCTGCTTGCTTTTCCGCGGCAGCGGTAATGCCCAACATCTTGCCATCGTGTTCAGCAATTTCGCCAATTGCAAAAACATCCGGATCGTTGGTTTGCATATAATCGTTCACTATAATTCCGCGTGACGATTCTAATCCAGACTCTTGTGCAAATTCAATATTCGGTCGTGTACCAACAGCATACACTATGGCATCTGCTTCCAAAATTTTTCCGCTCCGTAATTTTGCGGAAAGTTTTCCTTGCCGCTTTGAGAGATCGACCGCCTGAACCTGATCGTTCATATAAACCGTAATACCTTTCTCTTCAATAAAATCCAATAACAACTCCCCCGCGAGATTATCAATCTGACGCGCCATCAATCGACTACCTAATTGAAGAATGGAAACATTAATATTAATCTCGCTCAACGAAGCAGCAAGCTCAAGACCTAACAACCCTCCTCCAATAATTAATACATTTCCTCCAGGGTTTAGAAAATTCTTTAATGTATCTGCATCCTGACGGGTGCGCATATTAAATATTCCGGGAAGATGTGCAGGCGCATCCTTCGGCAAAAAAGCGCGAGTACCTGTTGCCAGAATAAGTTTATCGTAGGGATGTCTTTTACCTTGATTATCCACAACGTATTTTTCATTTCTATTTACTTCTACAATTTCTGTTTCTACGTTTAAGTGAACATCAAGCGCTTCAAATTCACCAGACTGAAATTTTTGCAATCGGTCCCACGACAACGAAGCGTTTACATACTCTGGCAATAACACCCGATTATAAAATGGATATTTCTCTTTCGAGAAAACCTGTATCTCATCGTTCATATTTAACGATCGATAAGAACAAATGAAGCGGTATGCAGCGGCACCAGCGCCAGCAATTATTATTTTCTCAACAGGCTTCTCAAACTTTGTTACTTCAACAACAGAAAATTTGAAATCGGGCTCTTTGGAAATCGGATCAACAATATTACTTGTGAGATTGTTTACACGTGCATCATTGCCAGATAAAATCTTTCCCCAGTGCATCGGCAAGAAAACTACACCCTTTTTAATTTCATCGGTAATCTTTGCGCCAACGCGAACAGAACCACGCGGATTTTCTATTACCACGATATCACCTTCTTTGATATTGCGCACTAACGCATCATGCGGATGAATTTCTAAAAATGGTTTATCAATATGTTGACGGAGCTTACTTACTTTTCCGGTCTTCGTCATCGTGTGCCATTGATCACGAATACGGCCATTGGTTAAGATCAATGGGCAATCTTGTGTCAGTGGTTCAGAAAGATTTTCTGGATTTTCTAATGGAAAAAATTTTGCTTTACGCGATGCGGTGTAAAAAGAATGATCTTCAAATAATCTTGGTGTGCCAGCATGTTTTGTGTTTGGAACCGGCCATTGAAATGTGCCTTCCTTTTTTAATCGTTGATGTGAAAGTCCGCTAATGTCTATGTTCGTACCTTTTGTGAGTGCACAATGCTCTGCATACATTTCTGCTGCCGATGCAAAATCAAAACCTTTGAAGCCCATCGCCTTGGCAAACATGCAAAGTATTTCTGCATCAGGCAATGCTTCGCCTGGAGCATCAACTACTTTATTCAAATAACTGATCCTGCGATCAGAGTTTGTCATTGTACCTTCTTTCTCGAAATGCCCTGCAGCAGGAAGAATAAGATCGGCAAATTTTAACGTATCCGATTTTCTTGAAATATCCTGAACCACCACAAAGCGCGCTTTCTTCAATGCCGCTTCGGCTCGATTGAGATCAGGTAAACTTACCAATGGATTTGTGCAGACAATCCATATTGCTTTTAACTCTCCACGCTCCAATGCTTCAAACATTTGCGTAGCGGTAAGTCCTGGCTTTGGTGATATTGAAGTGCCTCCCCAAAATTCTTCAACTTCTTTTCGATGTTGTTCATTACCAATCGCGCGATGTGCTGCGAGCATGGTAGCCAATCCACCTACCTCTCTCCCACCCATTGCATTCGGCTGGCCCGTTAACGAGAATGGTCCTGAACCAGGTTTACCAATGTGACCTGTGATTAAGTTGAGACTAATCAGCGCAAAATTTTTCTTTACACCAATCGAACTTTGATTAAGTCCCATTGCCCAGAGTGTAAGAAACCCCTTGGACTCGGCAATGTAGGATGCAGCTTTTTTAATATCACTTACCGTTACATCACACTTCAAGGCAGCGTCTTCAATACTTACTTTAAAAATGGAGTCGCGATATTTTTCAAACTCTTCTGTGTGATTGTTGATAAACTCAAAATCAACTTCGCCATTTTCAATTAACACGCGGGCAATAGCGTTGTAACAGTAAATGTCAGAACCGGGTGTAATTTGTAAATGCAAATCGGCCAACGCACAACTTTGTGTTTTCCTTGGATCGACAACAATAATTTTTACGTTTGGATTATTCTGCTTGTGCGCTTCAATTCTTCTAAACAAAATCGGGTGACACCATGCTGGATTTGCACCCGCTATTAGAAAGCAATCTGCCAGTTCGATATCATCATACGAAACGGGCACAGCATCTTCGCCTAACATGTTTGTGTATCCGGCCACAGCACTACTCATGCAGAGACGCGAATTGGTGTCAATATTATTTGTGCCGAGAAATCCTTTTACCAGTTTGTTCGCGATGTAATATTCTTCTGTAAGGCATTGTCCTGAAACATAAAATCCAACAGCATCGGGCCCGTGTTGATTGATAATAGATTTGAACACAGCGGCTGCGCGTTTCATGGCATCCGACCAACTCACGCGTTCGTACGGGTGATTTTTACTCCAACGCATTTCAGGATAAAGTAAACGATCGCTTTTGTCTCGCATAGCATAATGCAAGTTCATTCCCTTCGAGCACAACATGCCTCGATTGGCAGGATGATCTTTATCTCCTTCAACCGAAATGTTTCCATTGCGATCTTTCTTCACAACCATGCCGCATCCAACTCCGCAGTAGGAACATGTTGTTTTGATGCTCTCTTCTTTATGTACTATCACACTGTTCGAGTTTCGAGTCTAAAGTTTCGAGTTTAAAGTTTAAAGTTTCGAGTTTAACGTTTCGAGTTAGCAGTGTCCTAACTCGCAACGCTAAATTCGAAACTCCTATGCCGCCTGTTCTTCTTTATAAAAATCGTTTTCGTCAATTGATACTTTTTCCATCAACAGACTAAGCAGTCGTTCGCGGATAACTTTGTATTCTGGTAAATTCACTGAATCTTTTTTGTTGCGTGGGCGTGGTAAATGCACCTCTTCTATTTCGCGAATGGTTGCAGCCGGACCATTATTCATTACAACAATTCGATCGGAAAGAAAAACTGCTTCTTCAATATCATGCGTTACCATAATGATGGTTTTGCTGCGATGCGTAAGATTCCAAAGTTTTAACAATTCAAGATGCAAGGAAGCTTTTGTCAATGCATCCAATGCTCCGAAAGGTTCATCGAGCAATAATACTTCCGGATCAATTGCGAAGGCGCGCGCGATGGCAACACGTTGTTTCATACCTCCAGAGATTTGCTTTGGATGTTTGTCTTTATGTTCCCATAAATTTACCATGCGTAAATATTTTTCTGAAAGCGCATGCTTCTCTTCCTTCGATTTATCTTTCAATGCAGCATCAACAGCCTGAAAAATATTTTGATACACGGTAAGCCATGGCAACAGCGAATAATTTTGGAATACAATACCGCGATCAGGGCCGGGACTTTTTATTTCTTTTCCATTCAATATTACTTTGCCGCTCGATGGTGTTACCATTCCTGCCACAGCGTTCATGATGGTTGACTTTCCACAACCGGAATGCCCAATGATGGAAACGATTTGACCTTTATCAATACTCAAATTGATATCTTTTACCGCCACGAATTTTCCTTTCGCTGATGGAAAAGAAATTTCCAAGTTTTCTATTTTTAAATAACTCATGAGAAAGTATTTAAGTGTTTTTGTTTGAGTATGAAAGTGTTGAAGTCATTTGTTCATGCATCTCTAATGGATACAATTCCCATTGTGAAGATGAATTGAATTGGGCTAAAGCCCATGCTAAAAATGGAGCTAGTAACCACGCACTTAAGTGCGTGGTTATCAAATACCCATTCGAATGGACTTTAGTACTAAACGGTATTTTGAGCTGTGTTTTATCAAATGCTTGTGCTAAAACTTCATTCATAATTTTAAAATGCAATGCTACTCTCAAATCTTCACGCCTCCCTTCTCCACCGGAGAAGGGCTGGGGATGAGGCGCATTAAATATCATACGTCACTTTCTTTTCTAAGTAAGAAAATCCTCTATCGAGAATTAATCCAACAATACCGATGATGAGAATGGCAGAGATTACTTTCTCTAAGCTCAACGCATTCCAACTATCCCAAACAAAAAATCCTATACCCATTCCTCCAGATAACATTTCTCCGGCTACAATCACCAACCATGCGACACCAACGCTAAGGCGTAGTCCTGTAATGATGTGAGGTAGACTGAAAGGAAGCAACACCTTTGTAAGGTACTTCCATTTTGAAAAACCAAAAGCCTTTGCCACATTTTTGTGATCATCAGGAATGGACGCAACACCGAAAGACGTATTGATGAGCGTTGGCCAAAGCGAAGTGATAAAAATAATGAAGATCGTAGCTGTGCCCGCTGATTGAAAAACAACAAGCCCAATCGGGAACCATGCCAGTGGTGATACCGGTTTTAAAATCTGAACGATGGGATAAAATGTTTTTCTACAAAACTCATTTGCGCCCATTAACAATCCAACAGGAATGGCAACGAGTGATCCTAATGAAAATCCTACGAACACTCTAACGAGTGAGGCGAACAACTGCAGTCCGATACCTTTATCATTTGGGCCGTTATCATAAAAGGGATCGCTTACCAATTCCCAAAAAACAGCTAGAGTAGCGAACGGTGTTGGCAATTCTCCTTTTGTGATGAGACTCACTACATACCACAAGCCCATCAACAAACCAAAACCCAAAAGGCTATAGGAAAGACTAATGATTAGCGAAGATATTTTTTGCAAAATGTTTTGCAAAAATCCAGGCGATGCTAAAGGAGCGTTGTTCTCCTTTAGCATGTTAGCTGCAATTGTATTGGATTGTTCCATTACCTTATTGATTTATACTTTTCACTGATTTCAAATATTCTCCCGGATTGTTTGGATCAAACTTCGCTTTGTCAAGATCAATGACGAATGGTTTCATATCATCTTCCGGAATTTTTATCTTCATGCTTGTCGCTACTTCTTTGTATAAATCTTGCATGATGATCCGGTCGGCAATCGATTTGAAGTTGGGTGCCTCTTTCAAATAATCGAATCGCATGTATTGCGTCATAAACCAAATGGCATGCGACTTTCTTGGAAAGTTGGTTTCACCTCCACGATGAAAGAGCATGTAATTGTCTGTGTATATCTGTGTTCCTTGATCACAACCTAAATTATAATCGCCCATCAATCGCGCTTCGATTACATCAGCAGGAGCATTTACATATGCTTGTTTACCGATAATCTCCGCGGCTTTTTTTCTGTTGGCACGATTGTCTAACCACTTGCACGCTTCCATCACAGCCTTCATTACATTCTTCAAATCTTCTCTACGCTTTTCGCTGAACTCCTTATTTACAACCAATGCTTTTTCAGGATGATGTTTCCAAATGTCTTGTGAAGCAATTTCAGTAAAGCCAATCCCTTGCTTCACGGCAACACCATTCCAAGGCTCTCCAACAGAAAAACCGTCCATGTTTCCAACTTTCATATTGGCAACCATTTGTGGTGGAGGGATGGTAATAATTTTGGTTGTCTTTTGATTTACACCAGCAGCTGCTAACCAATATCTCAACCAGATGTCATGTGTACCTCCCGGAAAAGTCATGGCGAAGGTTACTTCCTTTTCTGCTTTGAGTTTTGCTGCAACAACAGGAGCAATTTTATTGGTTTGCTTATAACCTACCTTGCCACAAAAATCTTTTGATAAGGTAATGGCTTGTCCATTATTATTGAGAACCATAGCGATGCGCATCTCTGAACCTTCCTTGCCACCTACTCCGGTGTAAACTGAGAAGGGCATGCTGAATAAACAATGTGCCGCATCTAACTCACCTGTTAAAATTTTATCGCGCACGTTGGCCCACGATGCTTCCTTCGTTACTTCTACATTTACTCCATATTTTTCGAACAGACCCAATTCTTTCGCCATGATGATGGGCGCACAATCTGTAAGCGGAATAAAACCAATATGGATTACTTCTTTTTCGAGTACTCCAACTTTTACAGGTGCAGCAGATGTTAGTAACAATAACAGCACAGGAGCGAAGATCCCGACAAGTATTTGTTTCGCAGTATATTTTAAGTTTTGCATGTTGTTTCTATTTAGGATTACTTAAAAATAAATTCAGGCTTAATTGAAAGCATTAGGTATGCCCAACTCGAAAAGGTATCTGCATTCTTCACGTTCTTTACTTTTGCAGATACTAGAGTTGACGTAGAGAACATGGCGCATAACCCACCTTCAATTGTAATCACTTTTGTGGGAGCATAATTCAAAACAAAATCAACTTCCGTTCCCAGTGTCTTGTTTAGATTATCTCCAATTTCATCTTTCACCGCTTTAGGGAGTGAGAAGCGATGGACATCTAATGTAAGTGTGAGATTATCTTTTGCTTTAAACTTTGACTTTACATAAACATCCATCAATCCACTTGGTCCGAATCCATCGGCTACGTAGAAGTAATCCATGTATCCCCAAAATTTGTGAGGTGTTCCATAGAGTGGATCAAATCTTTTATATTTTTTTGTTGCGTCAGAACCATTGTTACCAGAAGTGATATCAATACCTGGTCCTACGCTGAATTTTCTTCCCGCTGCATAGAGAGTTGATAAGGAAACAAAATATTCATCCAACGATGTACCTTCTCTATATTCTCCCCCTTGATAAAATGCGCTTGCTGCAAAACCTAATTTTCTAAAAGCAGTTCCAAAAACATTTGCACCAACCGTCACTCGTTTCCATGTACCCTGATCGTAAATTGGAGTTTTCTTATCTACATCTGCCTCAGCGAAATGAAACTTACTGAAATCATCTTTGAATACTAAGAAGGATGCGTTTCCAAAGGGTAGTTTTTTTGCAACATATAAAAACTGCATGGTCTTGTACATTGAACCCATACCGTTTGTACTGGCAGCATACCCGGTTGGTACTCCATTGTATATAGTGTTCGATTTGCGTTCTGCGTTCTGATTGAACGCTGCACCTAAATGTGCAGTCCAACCTTTGTGATCAAACTTTAACAAAGCTGCATCATGCCTTCGTGCTTGTTGAAGCCAATCTAAATTTCCTAATAGACGAACATCATCGTATACCAATTCTTGTCGCCCGATTTTTAACGTAAAATTCTTTACTACTTTTCCGGTATCGACTAAACTTATTTCGCCCCATGCTTCGTGCAACATAAAACCATCATTAGCATCAGAGGTTGTTCTGTTAATAGACGAAGCATCTTGACCCCACACGCGAACATCTTGCACAGATGTATAAAGTTTAAAACGATAGCCGGTGTAGCCAAAATTTAAACGAGTTCGCTGCGATGTAAAGAAAGCAGGAACAGTGTCTTGAAGAGAAGGCGTGCCTTGTCCATCGCGAAATTCAGTGCGTGTTCTGACTTGGCCTGAAACAACAAACTGCGCTTGTGCTGAATTTAAGAGGCACAAACAAAAAAGAAAAGCTAAAAGTGGGATGTAAAATTTTTTGTCCATAGTTTTAAGGATTGGTGTTACAACTAAGTCTGTCCCCTGGAAGAATTCGTAGTTCTAAAAGGGGACTTTTGTTTTTAGAAATACATTACCTGGTAATGTCTTCCTTGTTTTGATGCTTCAGGTTTGAGGTTTGACGTTTTGATTTTCATTTCGTTCGAATTCATTTATAGGTCGTTAAGCGATGGCTTCTTCCAGCACGGGTTGTTGCTGAAATTCCGGATGCAAAAATTCTTCTTTAGTTTTCTTAGACATACTAAGTAAGAAGGTAATGACAGAAACTACCATTACTGCAATGCCAATAATGAAAAGACTTTCCCGATAGGATATTGTTTCTGATTTGAATAAAAATCCGGCCAGTACTGCACCTACATTTCCACCTGCACCCACAATACCCGACACTGCACCGATGGCCTTATTGTTAATGAATGGAACAACGGAGTAGGTAGCCCCATTTGACATTTTTAGAAACAATGCGAACAACAACATGGAAGCGATGGCCCATGGAAGAACATCCATCGCAGAGAATAACATGATGCCCAATCCTTCGCATAAAAGAAAAGCAGCGAGAATAAAAATTCTTCCTTGAATGCCGAATTTCTTTCCTGCCTTATCACCAAACACACCGCCCAGTGCGCGGGCGAAAATGTTCATCATACCAAACGTGCCGGCAATGATACCCGCTTCTTTCAATCCCAAATGAAAGTTATCGACAAAGTAAAGTGTCGCTATATTGTCAATGGTGATCTCTATACCAAAGCAAGCACCATATGCCAGGAATAGAACCCAAACGCGATAATCTTTAAAAGCCTTTCTAAAACTTCCCTCCGATTCTTTTTTCTTAGCGTTGTATTCTGGATTTGCTTTACGCAGATCACTTAAATTTCCTTCGGGTGTATCTTGTGTGAAGAAATAATAGACAAACCCCATAATGAATAAAACTATTCCAGGCACTACCATGGCATATCGCCAAGCATCTGCATTTACATATCCAAGTCCAATAAAGCCAGCGAAAACCAAAGGCATTACCATTAAGGTTACACCTCCGCCCATGTTTCCCCAACCTGCCGCTGTTGCGTTTGCTGTGCCCACAACGTTAGGTGCGAACATCACAGAGGTGTGATATTGTGTGATGACGAAGGATGCACCAATTACGCCAATGGCTAATCTGAAAAGTAAAAACGATTCGTAACTGTTGCTCAATCCAATGAACATAACCGGTAGCGAACCGATGAGCAATAATATAGAGTAGGATATTCTTGGACCGATTTTATCACACAGCCAACCAAAAAAGAGGCGAGCAAAAACGGTGATGGCGACCGAAGCAATAATGATGTTACCGATCTGCGATTTAGTAAGACCAAGGTCTTCGCGAATGATCGGCATAAGCGGAGCAATACCGAACCAACCGAAGAAACAAACGAAGAAGGTCATCCAGCTAACATGGAAAGCCCGCATAGGTGCAGACTTGAAATCCAGTAGGTTGATTTTGGTGGCTTTTAAAGAGTTCATACTTATTACGTATTAATTACGTAATAAAAGTAAGTAAATAGGGTAACTATTACGTAATTATACGTAAATAAATTATCGAAACGGATTTAGATACGTACAAAATCGTTTGCGGAATAAGTAATGGTTGGTCGTTAATCGTTGGTTGTTGATGGCAAATGGTGTAAACCGCAAAAGTCGAGACTCGAACAACGAGCAACCAACCACGAACAACTACTGAATTTCCTCCCCGGGTTTCGTCTTCCAGCGTTCGTGCATCCATACCCATTGCTCGGGATGTTTCAGGATTTGCTCTTCAATAAAATTAGAATAACGCTGTGTATTTGTAATCAAATCTGCTTCATCATCACCTGTAAATACCGTTTCAATTTCAGGTAGATAGTGCATGTGCTGAAGATTATCCTCTCCTAAATAAACATAAGTAGGCACAACTTTAGCACCTGTCTTCATTGCAAAAATTGCTGCGCCTACAGGTGTTGATGCTGGCCGGCCTAAAAAATTAACGAACCGACTTTTTACCTTTGTGTCTTGATCAATTAAGATAGCTAATGACCCTCCTGCTTTCAGCGCCTTTATTAATTTGAAGGTTTCTTTTCCTCGTTCTACAGCTACAGCTCCCAGAGTATTGCGCTGCTGCCAAAGCAAATCGTTTAATCGTTCATCTTTTAATGGCGTACCGATAATAAAAGGACGCATGCCATGAAGCGCCATGTTCGTTACTTGCAAATCGAACGGACCTAAGTGACAGGTTAAAATAATAACACCCTTACCTTTTGCGTGTGCGGCTTCATAATTTTCAAAACCATGTGTTACCATGATCTTCTCGAGTTGTGGAATGGTCTTGATTTGAGTGCCACGCAAAATTTCACCGGTGTTTTTACCCAGCATAGTAAAAACATTTTTGGCCATGTTTCTAATTTCCGTTTGCGATTTTTTTGAATAGACTTGAGACAGATGAAGCAGCGTGAGCTTCTGCGTGTGCCTGACAAGATGGAATGTCAATACTCCCAATTTTCCGCAGCACCACAACCAACTTCTGCGTGACATACAGTGCGAAGTAAAAATCAAGAATCGAACAAAAATGTAGATTGCTTTATATCGAACACTTCTTCTTAATTCTTTAATGGTGGCCATGAGCACGAAGATAAGTTATTGCTTTGTTTTTACTTTGAGGTTCAACTGTGGGATTTTGATAAAAGTTCATCAACACACTACTAAGAAGAATTGGATTGTTTACTTTAGCATTGATCAATTTAATTTACAATTTATTATTTGTGACCTCGTGCCTTAGTGGCAAAAACTCAGTTGAAATGAAAACGCTTTACATTATTCGCCATGCCAAATCCAGTTGGGATGATCTCGATCAATCAGACTTCGACAGACCACTAAATGAACGCGGCAAACGTGATGCACCACGCATGGGCAAGCGTTTGAAAGAAAAAGAAATTCATCCTGATTTAATTATATCCAGCCCAGCTAAACGTGCATGGTCAACGAGCAAGCGAATTGCAGAAATTCTAAAGTATCTGGAAAAAAATATAAAAACAGAAAAAGATTTATACCATGCCGATGAAGAAACGATTTTGGAATCACTTCGAAAGGTAAACGATAATCATAACGTGGTGATGTTGATCGGGCACAATCCGGGGCTGACTGATTTTGTAAATACATTAAGTGGAGATGAAACCAACATCGACAACATACCTACTTGCGGCATTATTGCTTTTGAATTGAAAATAGATTCGTGGAAAAAAATAACATGGGGAATCGGAAGGCTTTTGTTTTTCGACTATCCAAAAAGTAAAGAAGATTAGCTAGTCTTCCTTCGCCATCAGGTATCGAAGAGTCAAAAGAAATCACACAGCAACTAAACTTAGAACAACTTAGTTAAACCATTCTTTCGGAAAGTCGACTAAGCGTTTTTTCAAAACACCAAATTCACGAAAGCGGTAGCCGATTAGGATTTTAAATGTTGAATTTGTGCTGCTGAACTGAAGGGTTTCAAATTTTGCTGTTCTTCCTTGATTAACAAAACTCAATCCTCCAAAAAAATTATCACCGTTATAACCGAGTCCGATGCGTGCCGCTAAGAACGTGCTGAACTTAATATCGTTTTTGGTAGCGCCATCTTCTGTTTGAGAGAACAACCAATTGTGTGCTGGACCAATCGCCAATGTAGCGTTCAGAAAGAATCCTTTATAAATTAAGTTATAGGCATAGCCAGGAGCAACACCCAATGTAGTAGTTTTAATTTTTCGGATGTTTGAGTTGCTTCCAAAGTTCGCTGCGTGCTTATCATCTATAATAGCAGAATCACCAAATACCTTAAACCCACTTAGCGAACCAAAGAGGATAAACGATCCGTTGCTACGAAGTTGACGTTCAGCATAGGTGTAGGCCGAACGAAAAGAAAATTTCTTGTTATTGAAGACATAATTACCAGTCAGTCCTATGTTGCGTGTTTGAATATCCGCACGTTGTGGGTATGGTTGATTCGGTAAGACTTTTGTTTTTGGATCTACTATATAAAAACCTTTATACCGTTGGAAGTAGGCGTCTACACCCCATTTTTTTCCGATCGCATTTATTTGCAAATCTCGGGCGGTTGATTCCCCATAAATACTTTTACTCTTTTCCGCCAGTGGAACAGCAACCGTTATCTCTAAAGCGACATCAAAAAGGTACATACCCATACCTAAACCGTAAGGCTTGTTGGATTTGTAGTTTAATTTATTTTTTGGATCGGCCAGACTTTTCATTTCAAAACCCTGACTACGTTGCTTCAACACAGGCCAAAGAAAAAAATGATCGGGATAGGATTTAATATAAATTTCCCTCAACGAATCGTAATTCGTTTTTTGAAATGCTGTTATTTCTACATCATCTTGCGCGGAGACGAATGCAATTAAACCTGAAAAGAAAAGGGTAAGCCAAAACTTCATTACAAAATATATTCACTTAAGTCTTTATTCTTCACAATACCACTTAAGGTTACTTTCACCATGTCGGCAGTGATAGCAATTTCAGCATTGGCAGTAATCTTATCCGGAACATCAAACAAAAATTCGTTAAGCAATTTGCTCATCACGGTCTGCAATCTTCGTGCTCCAATGTTTTCTAGTTCGGCATTAATTTCAAAAGCTGTGCTGGCAATTTCTTCGATGGCATCATCAGTGAATGTAATCTTTACATCTTCTGCTTCGAACAGCGCGTGATACTGTTTGGTTAACGCATTCTTGGGTTCCTTCAATATGCGAACAAAATCTTCTTTAGTAAGATTATCCAACTCCACTCGAATCGGGAAGCGTCCTTGTAACTCTGGAATTAAATCAGATGGTTTGGAAACATGAAATGCACCAGCCGCCACAAACAATACGTGATCCGTTTTAATGACACCATATTTTGTATTCACTGTGCTACCTTCAACAATCGGCAGTAGATCACGTTGCACACCTTCGCGACTTACATCGGGTCCGCCTCCACCTTTCTTACTGCCCGATGCAATTTTATCAATCTCATCAATAAAAATAATTCCGGCTTCTTCTGCGCGTCTTATCGCTTCTTCTTTTACCTCATCCATGTCGATCAACTTCGCAGCTTCTTCTTCTAACAAAATAACACGGGCTTCTGCCACTGTTACTTTTCTCTTCTTGCTTTTTTTGGGCATCATGCCGCTAATCATATCTTGCAAATTCATCATGGAAGCTTCATCCATCATGCCCGCACCTATCATCCCTACGTTCGAACCTGCATTACCTTTAATGTTAATCTCAATTTTCCGATCGTCCATCTCACCCTTTCTGATCTTCTCACGAAAGTGATTACGCGTACGTTCGTTCAACTCAACATCGTTGCTCGGCATCTCGCTATTGGTATCCGCTTGAGGAGCGAACCCTGTTGCACGAGCAGGTTCTTGATGCATGGGTGGAATCAATGCATCGAGAATAATATCTTCTACGGCCTGAGCGGCTTTTTCTTTTACCTCTTCTTTTTTCTTCGCCTTCACCATATTGACAGATTGCTCCACTAAATCGCGCACCATGCTTTCAACATCACGCCCTACATATCCAACTTCCGTGAACTTGGAAGCCTCTACTTTTACAAAAGGAGCATCTGCTATTTTGGCAAGCCTGCGAGCGATTTCTGTTTTACCAACACCAGTAGCACCGATCATTAAAATATTGTTGGGAACAATTTCACCTTGTATTTCCGACTTCACATTCATCCTTCTCCATCGATTTCGAAGGGCGATGGCCACATTTCGTTTGGCTTCGTTTTGGCCGATAATGTATTTGTCGAGTTCGGCCACAATTTGCTGTGGCGTGAGAAAGCTGGAATCGATCATGTTTTTATGTTATGAAGAGGTAAAATTAAGATGCTTACCCTCTTAAACAAAAATTGATCCCGGAATGGTTTTCTGACAGATTCAAACCGTGCGTTGCCTACCAGAACTATTATACTGTGGCTACCTACTCTACTCTGGAATAAAAATAAAGTTCAGGAACTACTGAATTCTTTTTCTCACTGATGGTAAAGTATCCAGAACCATTGAAACAAATTCCTTCACCTTGAGGCTCAACCGGATTGTATGGGGCTAATTGTGGTTCTGTTGAGAGTAACTTCCATATCGGCAGGCTGCTCGAATTGTTCCAATAAAAAATCTTTTCATAATTTTTCATCAGCACTTCTTTTCCATCAGCTGAAATATTACCCGCTGTTACTTCACGAAAAGGAAATGAACCAACCTGACGTACACAAATAATTGAGTCAGTGAGGTGTGGATAGCGTGCCACATATATAATAGAACGTTCGCCATATTTTGAAACAATGTAAATGTCTTGTGTTGTTGGATCTAACATAATGGTTTCAGCATTATGTGCTCCATCGGGATAGGTAAGTTGAAGTATTTCAATTGTAGGATAATAGTCCATAATTTTTCCACGATGCGATTCAATGAAGATGGGTTCTGTAAAAACAAATATTTTTACTTGCTCTCGCGATGTTGTGTTATCTCCAATATCGGCCAAATAAATATAATGTTCTCCCGTTTTCTTACCGTCACCAACAGCAATGTCTTCCCAATCAGTATTCGTAATTCCGTTAATGCGATACGTTGCTTTTATTTCTGCGGTAGATTCATCGAGAAGGTAAATGTAATTTGAATTGCCACTATCATTATGCGTCCACAATGCATGCTGGTTTATCTGGCTTGACGCAATTCCTGACGCTTCATTAAGATCAATCTTTCCTTTTGATTCTCCCAAAATTGAAAACTGCACTGATGAATGTAGATGATCAACATCATACTGAGCATCAAACGCAACAAAGTCATTCCACGGATTGGCAGGTTCTTCTGAACAGGCAACAACTAAAAGCAATAAAATTGCTGTGATCTTTAAATGCATTACAGTATTTTTTTGAGCGAATTTTCAAATCATCATTCACTCGTTCAGTATCGAGCAAAAAAAGAGACCTGCACATAAGCAGATCCCTTTCTAACCACAAACAATATCCGCTAACAAATTAATTTGCCGGAAATGCTCCGATATAATTAGAAGGTGCTGGAACAGTATAGGTTTTACCATCCACAACCACAGAAGTATTCTTAAGACTGAAACCAGTTTTACCTTTTGTTAAGGCTGGCGAACCAACTGTTAATTTAAAATCAGTTTGTAAATTCTTGGTTAGGAAATCAGGATTGTCTGTTACTGCCTTTCCAATATCCGATGTGAATATTGTAACATCATACCCTGAGAACTTCGGATCATTTTCTTTCAGCGCACCCTTCACATCATTTGCTGTTTCTTTATCGCCACTTACAATAATACCAGCAGTTGGATAAAACTCATCCACCATGATTTGCTCTGTGCCATAGTAAAGTGAATAGCCCAACGAAATGTTTGCAATATCTGCCGACCCTACTACACGAACACCAAAGCGACAATTCACACTTAAATTATTATAAATCTGCCCACGACCAAGCTCCTCAATATTTAATGAACCTCCTCTTCCGGTTTTGACTTGTCTCCAGCCACATTCGATAGCTGTATTATTATAAACGTTTACATCGGTTTGTGGCGTAAGGTTGGCTCCGCTCTTATTAGACCATTTGTAACCATTGGTTGCTGACCGGTATGCGATGTTGTAAGCCACATCACCGGTTACACTTGACTTGATGTTCAACGATTCACCACCTGCTTTGCCTGTAAGAATGTATTCGTTGTTGGTGATTAATATCGTTCCACCCAAAACACGCATACCATCATCTAGTGTATAGGCGATGCGCGAATGTTGCATTACAAATTTTCCTAAAGAATTACTGTACAAAAATCCGTACGTAGGGTCAGTTGTTTTATATACTCCAGCGATAACGAAGGGATCATCTGCTTTTGGAAGCGCTCCGGCATACTCAATATGTGTATAAATAAGCGCTACATCACCAGATGCGCTTGAGCATTGTATGCCACCCCACTGGCCACCAAAAATATTAGTTTTTATACGGTTAGCTTCCGGCACTGTAAAGAGCACTGGCTTCTCTGCAGTTCCGTAACTGTAAAGACTTCCATTTACATGTAGTGCAGCACCATCCGTAAAGATTACAGTAACATCTTCTTCAATAGTAAGGGTTTGCCCTGCAGGAACGGTTAAGGTTCCACCGGCAACGTAGGTTGTACCTTTTTCCCAAACTCCTTTTACCTCACTGTTTGCTGTTAATGCTACCGGAGGTTTCGCAGTAACGGCCACAGTAATTTCAAATGTTCCGGTTTGGTTTGCCTTGTCTGTTGTGGTAATGATAATTTTAAAAGTTCCAACTTCGTCAGGGGCTGTGTATTTTAATTTAGCACCACCAGTAGTTGTATTTACTCCCGTAATTTCAGTGATCTCTACGGTACCTTTGTCGGCAACAGCCGTAACATCAATGAATAAACCAGGCGCAACAATTTCCAACATCACGTCTTCACTTGCGTAACGAACAAGATTCAATGAAGATTTAGCAGGTGTAATTTGTGGTGCAGGTTTTGGTGCTTCCGTCTCATCGCACGAGGAGAACAGCAACGAAATTGCAAAGGTTGCAAGCGTTAGAATTCGGTTTAGTTTTGTCATGATTTAATTTTATTTTTTAGTTAAAGAGTTTACAATGAATAGCGTATACCGATTCGATAGGATTGAAAATATTGATCCTTCCTGATGAGAGTGGATGTAGAGGAGTCTTGTAGTTTATAATCTTTATCAGGATTCGAGTGTGGCTTCTTGATGACAACCTCATACGGTGAGTTCAACAAATTCTGAGCTTTGAGAAAAATATCAAAGTATTTGCCGATCCTTTGCTCCGCAGAAAAGTCCATTTGCAGAATGGGCTTTTGCCAGGTGTCGTTATCTAAGAATGGCGATACGTTTTCGATTCGCTCTCCGGTATAGACGAATGCGAGTTGAAGGTTCGTGCCACTGTGCTGATCTTTAAACAGAAGAGATAAGTTGGCGATATGTTTTGCTTGTCCTTGTAACGGCCGTGTTTGTTCAGGATACAACACAACGATTTGCGATGTTTGATCGTTGGGATCCTGCCGCGTTCTATAGAGTTTAGTGGTTGTTATGCGAGAATTGGTAAACGTATAGTTTGCTTTAACACCAAAGCGATTAAAATATTTAGTGTAGTCCACTTCAATGCCCCAGTTATTTGCTGTTCCGTAATTACCCGGCTGTAATGCAATTCCACCTGTACCACCATAGGGAACCAAAGCATATTCAATCGGATCGAGTATCTTCTTATAGAAAGCACCAATCAAAATCTGGTCGAAAGTATTGGGGAAATATTCCCAGCGCAGATCAAAGTTATGAGCACGAACGTGTTTCAATTTTGGATTGCCTACTTCACTATAATCTTCATTTGTGATTTGATACGGAACAATTTCAAAATATCCTGCACGGCTAATGGCTTTGTAGTAGGATGCCCGAACATTAACTTGATCGCCATGCATGTATTTAAAACTGACGCTGGGCAAAGCATCAACATAATGTTGAGCTGAATCAGGCGCTTCATTAAGCGATGGAAAGGTTAAACGGTATCCTTGATTTGTATCCTCTACTCGAACACCCGTTACAACTTGAAGTTTCTGCCAAACCGTAAATTTTGCTTGTCCATAATAATCCAAAAGGTCTTCGTTTGCATCATAATTCAATGTGGTGTAGGTGCCGCCTAATGGGTTTAATATAGTTAGGTTAACATCAGAATAAGTTTCCCAATCAACACCCTTTGCCTGTTCGGAGGGAACGGGACCAAAATTATATTGATTATAAAAATTGTTGCGATCCTTTTTTCGATACATGCCACCCATGGCCAGCTCACCACCCTTTCCCAGGAAAGCTGGTGTGTAAAGAATATTTAAGTAACCTGTAAAATCCTGATCGGTATTGTGCTCCCATTTTCTTGGAAAACTCCGATCCACAATTTGAGGTTGCAGTGTATGATTAACCAAACCACTATTACGATCGAACTGTGCGTTATCGGGTTGATTACTTTTGGCTTTTGAATAAACAGCTGACCAATTGATTCGGAAAGACGATGCAATTTTATGATCCCCCTGTAATGTCGTATTAAAAATATTTTGATCGGTAATTCTTGTTCGGGTGGAGTAGGTAAGAATAGCATTGCCTGCTTCTTCATCATAATTGCGTGCATCGAGTTGCGTTTCTAATAAGTCGCGTGTTTGGCTATTGACCAGATGATAATTTCCCGCATACAGGTTTATCGTATTTTTTTCATTGATGCGATAATCCATCTTCGTATGGAAAGCCGTGCGGGTTTGTTGTGTTGAGTATGTTCGTTCTTGTACCGATTCGAGCGAAGGAAGGTTAGATCCGTATCCATCGGTCAGTGCATAAAACCAAACGCTATTCGTGCCGCGATAAGAGTTTTGAAAACTTCCTGCTAGTAACACACCGAGTTTATTTGTAAAGAATCGATTACCAACGGAAAGGCTTGTGATTATATCTGACAGCGGTTTAGCGGAAGTAATGTCAAGATTCTTCTTTGAAAAATCAGCGATCTGCGCACGGTACGAAGACCCATATTTTTCCCATGGTGTTTTATAATCTACAGCAGACTTATCAAACTTTAGAAAATCACGTTTTAAAAAAATCTGGTTGTAACCAATTTGCAAATCACCTTTCACTGTAAAAGTTTCAGGCGCGCTCTTCATCACCATATTCACTACTCCACCAATCGCATCGCCTTCCATATTCGGTGTGAGTGATTTCGATACTTCCAATCGTTGGAGAAGCTGAGCAGGAAAAATATCGAGTGGTATATATCTATTTTGATTATCGGGACTTGGAATTTTTATTCCATTTACCAATGTATAATTGTAACGCTTGTCCATGCCACGCACAATTGCATATTGTGGATCGCCATTACTGTTCCGCACCAACGAAACACCAGAGACACGCTGCACTACATTGGCCACTGTAATATCTGGCGACATGTCAATAGTTTTGGATGAAATAATATTTAATACCTGGTTGGATGATTTCTCAGAAAGTCTGGCTTCTAACTCACTTCCTTGTTCCGCACTTCCAAGTACAACCACCTCATTCAACATGCTTTGATCTTGTTCCAAATTAAATTCAAGCACAACGATTTCATCATTCGATATAATCGCTATTAATTTTTCTTGTGCGATGTACCCTACGAACGATGCGCTTAAAATATGATTGCCAACAGGCACATTAGAAATACTATACGACCCGTCCAACCCGACAATGCTATATCGATCCATACCTTTAACCATAACGTGCGCTCCAATCATAGGCTCTTTGTTCTCGTCCAATAATTTTCCTTTAATGGTGGCCGCCATTAATGAAAGTGCAGAAAAAAGAAATAATGCAACTAGAAGCGTTATGTGGAGTTTTAGTTTCATCAATTCGGTATAGTCAATTCAAATTGTATAGTTTCTAAAATCACGACAGCATTTCGTGCATTGCCATTATTTTGTATTCACTCTTAAATCAGTTCCTGCAATATCTTCCCAGCGGTAGAATTGAAATGTTTTGTTTGTTGACATTGCGACAAACAATCCGTTTTTGAAATCTGAATTGAGGGAAACGTTTGTTACCTCAGAGCCGTCACTTTCGCTAGTCGATACTTTTATAATCTTTAGAAGCTGATGATCGTGTGGATTATTAACCGAACCTTCACGACTGAAAATAAAAAACTGGTTGGCTCCTTGATCAGACACAAGAATGTATCCTTTGCGGTTGCCTGCGTTATAAATAGAAATACCTTCGTGATCTTCAGTGAAACCTGTTTTTGCAAAAAGTGCTAACTCATCATTTCCTTTTTCAGGATCGGCATGGTACTTACGAACACCAACGCCTTCATCAGAATAATATACATAGCCAAGTTCATCGTCTACAGCAATGGACTCGATCTCTTTTGTGCCACTATACTTCCCGAATTTTCTAACCAGTGTTGCTTTCACCGATCCTTTACCATTCTCTTCTAATCTGTATTGCCAAAGGTATCCACCCTCTGTGGGGCCGCTTTTTCTGCCGACAATTGCATACACGTTTGATTGTGAGTCTTTATAAAGCGCAATGCCCATTAGGTCGCGAAACATTTTAGCCGTATCACCTTCAAATACCGGAAGACCACCATTATCAACGGCCCTCATATCCGGAAGACTAAATACACGAAGCTGATGTGTCATGCGTTCCGTCACAACGGCTACATCAACAGGTTTACCGCCAATCATCAATCCATATTCAATGTCAACGTTATTTGGGCGCTTCAATCCCTTAACAGTTTTGTCTTTCAGGATTTTGCCTTGTAAGTCGAATACGTACAAAGCACCATTCTCATCTTTATCTGTTCCGATAACTAAACTTTGAGAAGCGTCTGTAGGATTGATCCAGATAGCAGGATCGTCAGTATCAAATTGAACTGTATCGGTTGATAGTATGGGCTTTAAAATTTCAGGAGGTCGAGAAACAACGAACGCAGTAGTATCAGTAGCACTAATAATTTTTTCATTTTGATTTGGTGGTTTTGAACACGCTGCTATGAGCAGAACTACTAATGCAAAACTCAATCTTAAATGAAATTTCATGCGACTTTGATCTTATCACTAATAAAGTTGCAAGAATACTCGTTGATGGCGGGCGAGAGCAACTAAAGGTTATTATGAAAAAGAAAACAAAATGTGTTGAAGGTGTTAACAAACAGTAAACACCGAACAAAAAAGTAGATTTAAAAAATTGCTTCTCAACACATTAGCTCGTGTTACCAAAACATGAAGCAGGTAAAATGAATATTATGAAAGTTTAAAATGAAAGAGGAGGTGCCTACTTCTTCCTTAAGAATCGATTCACATCTGTCGCCAGCGTGAAGTTATATCCAGCATTACCTACAACATAAGCGCTTCTGCTAAATACAAACTCAATTGATTTAATGCGAGCAGAAAACCCAAAGGAAAAGCCGGCAGCACCTCCGGCATTTTGAAGTTTCAATTCCTGATGTACTAAATAATTATAACCAACCAACACATTCACATTTTTGTGAAGCAATATTTCTGCTCCGAAATTAATACGTCTGAAAATTTTATCCAATGCACCAGATTTCTCATCACCAGCAGCTGCATTGTAATAGGTAACTGCTGACGATGTCAGATTATATCCGGTGAAAGAAAATCGAAGTGGCATGTGCTCTGGTTTAAATGTTACACCAAGCTGTACATCAAACGGTAGTTTTGCGTCACTGGTGTTTGAATAATCTGATAATATGACACCAAGATTTTTAATGACTAATCCAATTCGCAAATCTTTTTTGGGATGAACGAATACTCCACCTACATCTACCATCATTGCGTTTGCCCGGTAACCAGCCAGATTTGAAAATGCCATTTTGAAATTTGCACCAATTCTAAAATTTGAAATCTGATGACTTTTACTTATCACCAACGCAGTCTCTCCAGATTTATAATCACCAATCGAGGCACCCGTTGCATCGTAACCTTTCAACGTTCCATAACTCAAGTGTTGAACACCAAATGTAAATGTTCCTATTTTTTTAAAATCATGTGCATACGAAAAAGTAGCTTGGCCTACATCGGCTATATAAAACTGATAACCTGCAGAAGCAAAGCCTGATAAGGTATCGCCAACCAAAGAAGGATTAGAATAAAAGAAATTAACATCGCGCTCAGCGAGCGAAGCATTCACACCACCCAGCGCAGCGAGTCTTGCATTGTTGGGTACATTCAAAAACTCAAATGATTTTTTACCACCGATTTGGGCGTGCGATTGTTGAGCTAAGATGAGAAAGAGGAAAAAGAAGATTCTTCGATTTAATACTTGTCCACCGTCAACAGTCAACAGTCGACAGTAGACCGTGGACTGTAGACCGTAGACTATCGACATATTCTTAAGCATTAACTTTCGTTTCCGTAAAAGTAAACAACATCGGCTTCGTTACTTTATCTTTCAACAAGGCAGCTTTCAAAACTTCATCCACCGTATCTACATAATGAAACTTCAATCCTTTAATGTAATTCTTTTCGATTTCATCAATATCGCGTTTGTTCTTTGCGCTCATAATGATCTCGGTAATTCCACTACGCTTGGCCGCTAATATTTTTTCTTTGATCCCTCCTACCGGTAATACTTTTCCACGAAGGGTAATCTCGCCTGTCATGGCTAGGTTTGCTTTTACTTTTCGTTGAGTGTACATGGACGCAAGAGAAGTTAACATCGTTATGCCTGCTGATGGTCCGTCTTTCGGCACCGCTCCAGCAGGAACGTGAATGTGCAAATCGTATTGTTGAAAAACACGATGATCAATTCCAATGGTTTCTGCATTTGATTTTAAATAAGACAAAGCAGCTACAGCAGATTCTTTCATCACATCACCCAATTGACCAGAGATCGTCAACCCACCTTTACCTTTATTCAAACTTGATTCAACAAAAAGAATTTCTCCACCTACTTGTGTCCAGGCTAAACCTGTAACAACACCGGCAATTTCATTTCCCTGATACAATTCTTCGTCAAATATTTCAGCTCCTAAAACTTTACGCACAGTTTGTTCTGTAACATTCTTGTCGTACTCCTCTTCCATTGCGATGGATTTGGCAATGCTTCTTACTAGTGTTCCAATTTTGCGCTCTAAATTTCGCACACCCGATTCGCGAGTGTAGCTGTCAATTACTTTTGTAACTGCGGCCTTTGAAATTTTTACCTGCGATGATTTTACTCCGTGCTCTTTCAATTGCTTTGGCACTAAGTGTTTCATTGCGATCTCAACTTTTTCTTCTAGCGTGTAACCCGTAATCTCGATGATTTCCATCCGATCGCGCAAAGCAGGATGAATGCTATCAAGAGAGTTGGCAGTAGCTACGAAAAGTACTTTTGATAAATCGTAATCTACCTCCAAATAATTATCACCGAAGGTATTGTTCTGCTCCGGATCGAGAACTTCTAACATTGCGGAAGATGGATCGCCACGGAAATCAGATTTTATTTTGTCAATCTCATCCAGAATAAAAACCGGATTAGAGGATTGTGCTTTCTTAATGTTCAATAAAATTTTTCCAGGCATTGCGCCTACATACGTTTTTCGATGTCCACGAATTTCTGCTTCATCATGCACACCGCCAAGCGACATACGAATGTATTTACGATTCAATGCTTTCGCGATGGATTTTCCCAATGAGGTTTTGCCAACACCAGGAGGACCGTAGAGGCAAAGTATCGGACCTTTCATGTCTTGCTTCAACTTCAATACAGCAAGGTATTCGAGTATGCGGGTCTTTACTTTCGTTAAACCAAAATGATCGTGATCAAGAATTTTCTTCGCACGCTTTAAATCGAAATCATCGGCTGTGTATTCTGCCCAAGGCAAGTCGAGCATAAACTCGATGTAGTTCATGGCCACCGGATACTCCGCGGCCATCGGATTCATCCGCAAAACTTTATCAAGCTCTTTGTTGAAATGAGCAACGACAGGCTTGCTCCATTTTTTTCCTTCAGCGCGTTTCCTAAATTTCTCTACTTCTTTATCTGGTCCATCAAAGCCAAGTTCATCCTGCAGCACTTTTATTTGTTGACGCAAAAAATAATCGCGTTGCTGTTGATCAATATCCGTGTGTACCTTTTTTTGAATTTCATGTTTGATCTCCAGCATCTGGATATCTTTCAACATGTATTGAAGCAGTAATGTACTTCGTTCAATTAAATTCTGAGTCTCTAAAATCTTTTGTTTATCAGCAACGTCAACATTCAAATTCGAAGAAAGAAAATGAACAAGAAACGACATGCTCGAAATATTATCCAAAGCCGTTTGAGCTTCTTGAGGAATTTCAGGATTGAGACGCAATATTTTTGTTGCCGCGTCTTTTAAAGATGACACCAATACTTTGCCTTCTTTATTACTCGCATTTACGATTGGTTCAGGCTGCAATTCAATGCGCGCTGTGAGATACGGTTCTTCCTGAACAAATTCTTTTACCGTAAACCTGTTTTTACCTTGTATAATAATGGTTGTATTTCCATCGGGCAACACCAGCATCTTGATTATGCGTGCAACTGTTCCGGTTCGGTACAGGTCATCAATAGTCGGCTCTTCGGCTTGCGAATTTTTCTGAGCGATTACACCAATGATTCGATTGCCTTGATAGGCTTTCTTCACCAACTTAATCGACTTCTGCCTACCAACCGTAATGGGTATTACTACACCCGGAAACAGTACCGTATTTTTTATAGGTAAGATGGAAAGTTCGGCCGGTAGATCTTCCGGTTTAATATCAGAATCTTGTTCGGGATTGATGAGTTGAATCAAATCATCTGAATCTTCCTGAACGAGTTGAATGGGTAGCGATTTAAACATTTTTTGGTTGTGTCAAACTGGCACGGCAAACGCACCATGTATTAATGTGTTAACAGGCGTGCGTAAAAGACAATAGTAGTGCCAAGAGAGTTGTAAAAGAAGCAAAATTGTGTCAACTTTAACCGGTTCGTGTAATTTTTTACCAAACAAAGGTTCAGTGAAAACCTATTTTTTAATCTTCCTTGCAGCATTTTGGCTGCTGGTTCACACACCGCTTAACGCCCAACGGCAAAAGAATAAGTTCAAAAAAGACGGGGTGATACAGTTGAACGATAGCCTGACAAGCTACGGCCAATCTGACATTTTTAATTTTCCCAACATTAATACCACCAAGTATTATCACGATGCAAATACGCTTTCAAGAATAAAAGGATTAGAAGCTGCTGGTGCTTACGAAGAGCATTATGCCTTGCTGAAAGAATATGTATCCAATTTTGGTATCAGCAATTTCGCTACTGATATAAAATTGATTTGGGATTTGGCCAAACTATCTGAAAAGGAAGGGGCACCCGGTGAAGCGGTTTTACTTTATAAAATTTTACTGAAGCATTATGCGTTACCTGCCGCCACGCAAAAAATTCAAAGTGAGTACGATACGCTCACCAAAAATCAAAAAGATCTTTACGTTCCGCTAAAACAATATTATGAGTTGGTGGCCTACCGAAAAGAAATTGATACGCTTCAACCTCCTCAAGGAGTGTTGCTTAATATGGGTTCGGGCATCAACTCCGACAAAGCTGACTATGGTCCCACGATAGGTAATGTTGATTACATGTTGCTGTTTACATCAAAGCGAAATAAGCATGCCGATGTGATGAACAAAGCATACAATGAAGATTTGTTTTATTCATTAAAGGTAGATGGCAATTGGCAATGGGCAGAGGAGTTTAAAAACATCAACACACCATACAATGAAGGCTCGGCCTGTTTAAGCAAAGATGGTAAGTATTTATATTTTGCGCGCTGCAACTCGCCTGACTCGCATGGTAACTGTGATATTTTTTCTGCAATTAAAAAAGATGACAGCGTATGGACCGATATAAAAAATCTAGGGCCGAACATCAATTCCATTTCATGGGATTCACAACCATCGTTGTCACATTCTGGAGATACATTATTTTTTGCTTCAGATCGTATTGGTGGTTTTGGATATTCTGATATTTATTATTCTGTAAAAGATAAAGAAGGAAAATGGCAGAATGCACAAAACCTCGGACCTATTGTGAACACACGTGGTTTTGAAGTAAGCCCGTTTTATCATCACAAGTTTAATGTACTGTATTTTAGTTCGAACGGGCAGCCGTTGAACTTTGGCGACTTCGATATTTATAAATCGTACAAGCAAGGTAAAGGCTGGGGCGAACCTAAAAATATTGGCCCCCTGGTGAACAGTGCTGGAAGTGAAAATTATTTTACCATCGACTCTGAGTCTGGCCAATTATATTATGCAAGCTCAATGGAGAATGATATTAACAACCTGGATTTATTTTCTTTTCCAGTTCCGATGGAAGCACATCCGGAAGCAATCGTTAAGCTGAAAGGATCTCTTACTAATTCGGAAACCAAGAAACCACTTCGAGGAATTGTTTCGATTATCGATCTGGATAAAGGTGTTGAGGTTGCTCCTAAATTTTTACGCGAGGATGGATCGTTTGATTTTAATCTGATCAACAAACGGAATTACCTTCTCATCATTCAAGGCGATGATTTCTTTCGCATAGAAGAATTGTTTTTTATGGATGGCGATATGGAGATGAATCGCGAAACGGAACCGCTTGAAAGTAAGATTGCTTTTAAGTCGCTGGAGTTTGAAAATGGCAAGGCTGATATTTTAACTTCTATGCATCCCGACTTGGATAAGCTCGCCAATTTTTTGATTGATCATCCAAAGTTTGGATTGAATATTTCAGGGCACACCGATTCGCAAGGAAAAGAAGAGGCTAACCTTCGTCTTTCACAAGCACGCGCTGATGCTATTAAAGCCTATCTTATTTATCAATTCAAAGTAGAAGCTGATCGAATTAATGCGCACGGTTATGGAAGTGCGAAGCCCATTGTAAGTGAAGAAACGGATGATGATCGGAAACTCAATAGAAGAGTAGAGTTCGATATTTCGAAGCCCGAATAACATTAACAATTATTCTGTTTAAGTTCTAAAAAAAAGCGCTCTCACAAATATGTAAGAGCGCTTTTTTTTACAATGTGTTTTGATTGGAGAATTAATTTTAGTCTACGAAGAGCTTAATAATATCATTTCCAAAGGCGAACACCATCAAAATTAGCAGTAGAAACATACCTATTTTTTGGGCATTCTCTAAAAATTTATCAGAAGGCTTTCTACCAGAAATCATTTCATAAGTAAGAAACACAACATGACCACCATCCAATGCAGGTATTGGCAATAAGTTCATGAAGGCAAGTACCATTGAAAGAAATCCTGTAATACTCCAGAAGCGATACCAATTCCACGTACCGCCATACGCTCTGGCAATACCAATAGGACTTGATATTGATTTGCGAAGAGAAAGCTCACCTTTAAAAATTTTATTAAACGCTTTTAGCTGAACAAAAATAACATTGAAAGCTCGGGCAGTTCCCACCGTAATGGATTCTCCTACCCCATAATTAATAGATGCGAATCTGCTCTTATCCCATTCCTTCGGTCTAAAACCTATGATGCTATCATTTTTAAAATACTCCTTAAACGAAAGAATGTTACTACCTCTTTTAACTTGAAATGAAATCGAATCACTTTTTTTTGCAGCCTTAACAATTTGGAGTACTTCGTCCTGATACTTTATTGGCAAACCATTTATCTGTATAAACTCATCATCTATTTTCAGACCCACTTTTTCTGCAATACTCTTCTCACTTATTTCTCCAACAATTGCAGGGAAGCGTGGTGAAATAAAATTAGAAGAAGCTGTTTTAGAATTGAATAACTCAATCATGTTAGGCGGAATCTTTACAGTAATTTCCTTTCCATCGCGAAGAACAGTGTAGTATGCGTTATTGGTTAACAGTGCATCGGGTTTCATGATGTGTTGAAAATCCTCAAAACTTTCTCCGTTAACTTTAACAATTTGGTCGCCTGTCTTTAGACCTATTTTTTCTGCTTCATCCATTGCATAGATACCACCATGATTATTCACTTCTTTAAGAGGGATATATTCATCACCCACAATGAATGTTAGCAAAACAAAAATCAAAATACCGATCACAACATTTACGAATATTCCACCCATCATTACAATCATGCGTTGCCAAGCTGGCTTAGAGCGAAACTCCCAAGGTTGAGGTTCTTGTTTCATCGCTTCAGTATCCATCGATTCGTCAATCATTCCGGAAATTTTTACGTACCCTCCTAACGGGATTGCACTAAAAGCATATTCTGTATCTCCTTTTTTGAAAGACCATATTTTAGGAGGAAATCCAATTGAGAATTGTTCCACACGCATACCAAAATATTTGGCTGCTAGTAAATGTCCCATTTCATGAACGGCAACTAAAAAAGAGAGGCTCAGTAAAATCTGAGCGGTCATAATAAATCCTTCCATTCCTTATTTCTATTTTCTGTTATTCTTATTTACCATTGGCTAATCGTTTCAAATTCCTGGTAAGTGAGATTACCTGTCTGTTAACCATTAACCAATTCATACGCCTTAATACGAGTTTCCTTGTCAGTAGATACATAATCTTCGTATGACGGACTCTTTACTAAAGAGATTTTATCCATGCATCGTTCCACTATGTCCGACATTTCTAAAAAACTCACTTTATTATTTAAAAACTCAGCCACTGCAACTTCATTGGCAGCGTTGAGCACACAGGGCATATTTCCCCCTCGCTTTAGCGCCTCAAAAGCGAGCGCAAGATTACGAAAAGTTTCTGTATCTGGTTTTTCGAATGTAAGTGCAGGGTAATTGACGAAATCAAAGCGAGGAAAGTCTGATTTCAATCGATCGGGGTAGCTCAGCGCGAATTGAATAGGCAACTTCATATCGGGAAGTCCCATTTGAGCCTTCACTGAACCATCTTCAAATTGAACAAGGGAATGAACGATGGATTGCGGATGCACCACCACATCAATTTGCTCAGTTGCTAAACCGAACAACCATTTTGCTTCAATAACTTCGAGACCCTTATTCATTAGCGATGCTGAATCGATCGTTACCTTCGCTCCCATCGTCCAGTTCGGATGTTTGAGAGCTTGTTCTTTTGTAACGGATTTTAATTCATCTTTTTTCTTTCCGCGAAACGGACCACCCGATGCTGTAAGAATTATTTTTTCAATCTTGTTATGAAACTCTCCGACCAGGCATTGAAAGATTGCTGAATGTTCAGAATCGACAGGATAAATATTGACACCTTTTTCCTTCGCTAATTTTGTAACCAGCTCGCCCGCCACAACTAATGTTTCCTTATTTGCTAACGCGATTGTTTTGCCTGCTTCAATTGCTTTTAGCGTTGGCTTCAACCCAGAATATCCAACCAATGCGGTAAGCACTAAATCTATCGTGTCCATCTGAACAACAGATGCTAATGCATTTTCGCCCGCATATACTTTTATATCTTCTGACGCGAGCTGATCTTTTACGAATTGATAATGCTCTTCATTTACAATAACAACAGCATTAGGCTTGAACTTCTTCGCTTGTTCAACTAAGAGAGTAGCATTGTTTTGTGCAGTCAACACTTCAACTTCAAATTTTTCAGGATGAGCCTGAATTACATCAAGAGCTTGTGTGCCGATTGAGCCGGTGGAGCCGAGAATGGCGATAGACTTCATTAAGACTAAGGTAGTTTATTTATAATAGAATCAATTTCGACCTTAAGATCGGGAAGAATTTTATCAACAACATCCCACACCGTTTGTAATTCTACTCGAATGTAATCATGAATTAGTTTGTCTCTCATCCCTGCCATTTTTGCCCATGGAATAGTTGGGTATCTGATCCTAAACTCCTGAGAAATTCTTTTAGTTGCTTCACCAATAATTTCAAAATTTCTAATTACTGCATCTTTCACCATGGGGTTGTCATGAAAATCTTGTTCAGAGAAATTTTTGGTATAGGTTAAGATGGAGTTTATAGAATCCCGAATGTGCAGAAGGTAAACTTTTTCGCTTTTCATAAAAATGCTCACAACAATGATCTCAAATCTTTCTCTACGTAAGGCTTAACGTACGGGCTTAATCCACCTACAGTTACTAAGTCAACTTTCACTCCAAGAATTTCTGAAAGATCTTGTTCTAACCCGATCAAATCCAAAAGGTTTATTCTCACACCAAATTCAACAAGTAAATCCAAATCGCTATCAATGCGATTTTCTCCCCGCGCATACGAACCAAACACACCTACCTTAGTTGGCTGATATGGTGAAAGCGTATTAAGAATAACTTTTTGTTGCTCGGCTGTAATCATCTTACAAATTTAATTAATTCTTCTGCAATTTTTCTGTCGTTTGCCAATCGCGGTACCTTGTTTTGTCCGCCAAGTTTTCCTTGTGATTTCATATATTCGATGAATGCACTTTTCTTTAGCGATGTAATTTTCAACGTTCGTAAAATGTTTCCCGTAATTAAATCATCATAATAAACATTGCATTGACGCATTTGGTTATCGAGTTCTAGAGAAAAAGCATTCATGTCGTTCGGAAGTCTCGAAAACTCAACCAACCACTCATGATGCGGCATACCTTCTGTTGGTGCTACATTTGGAGCTACGGTGAATTCTGCTAACTCTACTTCTGGATGCTTCTGCATGGTAAGCTTCATCGCCTTCTCTACTTCTTCCCCAATTACATGCTCTCCAAAAGCCGATATAAAATGTTTGATTCTTCCCGAAACGATTATTCGATACGGCTTTTTTGAAACGAATTTTACAGTATCACCAATCGAGTATCCCCACAAGCCGGCATTGCTATTAATAATGACTGCGTAATTTTTCCCAAGCTCTACTTCTTCAATGTTCAATCGCGTTGGATTTTCATTGAAGTATTCGTCTGTCGGAATGAATTCAAAAAAGATTCCGCTATTCAACAGCAATAATAATCCGGGTTCAACTTGTGAATCCTGGTAGGCGATAAAGCCTTCTGATGCCGGATAGGTTTCCACTGAATCAATCTTCTTGCCGATAGATTCAAAAAGCTTGGCGCGATACGGTTCAAAGTTTACGCCACCATAAACAAACATCGAGAAGTTGGGAAATACATCTTTGATCTTCTTACCTGTGCGAGCTTGAATCCGATCAAAATACATTTGAGCCCAAGGTGGAATGCCCGAGATCAAGGTCATGTCAGATTGAATGGTCTCATCGATAATCTTATCCAGTTTTTGTTCCCAGTCATCAATGCAATTGGTTTCGTAACTCGGTTTCTGATTCGTGCGCAAATAGCCCGGCACATGATGATTTACAATTCCGGATAAGCGACCAGTTTTTATTCCAGCTTTCGTATCAAGTTCAGGACTGCCTGAAAGAAAAATTAAACCGCCATCTAAAAAACTGGCATTACCTGTTTCATGAACGTAACTCAACACTGCATTTCGCGCGCTGTTGACGTGATAGGGGATAGAGTCTGAAGTTATTGGAATGTATTTTGTGCCCGATGTTGTTCCTGATGTCTTCGCGAAATACGCTGGCTTACCTTTCCATAAAATATTTTCTTCGCCATGAACTACGCGTTCTATGTAGGGCTTTAATGCTTCATAATCGCGAACCGGAACTTGCTTTTTAAAGTCAGCATAACTCCGAATGGATGAGAAATTATGATCGCGACCAAAGACAGTATCCTTGGCTTGATCTATCAAATTTTTGAAAATTTCTTGCTGCGTACGAAAAGGCTCCAGCGACCATTTCTTCGTTTCGGAAGCAATGTAGGCCGCAAAAGGCTTCGCTAAAAAAGACCGGATTCCCATGGCCGAAAGATAAGCATTAGACGAATAGCAGATTAAGGATTTAAAAAAATCCGATTGGCACTACCACTCATCGGTGCAATACAAATTGTCGTCTTGAACTAAGGTATTGTAAGACGGTTTGAAAATCCATCTTCGAAAACCATTAGTTTCTTCTACCTTTAAATCGAAAAAAAATAGTGTATCATGTGTGGCATCACCGGCATCTTCGCCTTTAATTTAGTTGGCAAATTCAACAAGGTTAATGTAACCAACGCTACTATGGCGCTGGAAAAACGCGGCCCGGATTATCAGGACATTTACACTGATGAATGGGTAGGTCTCGGGCACCGCAGACTCTCTATTATAGATACCAGCGAAGGAGGCAACCAACCGATGTGGGATGAGAGCAAACGTTACTGTATTATTTTCAACGGTGAAATTTTCAACTTCCAGGAATTAAAAGCAGAGCTAGAAAAGAAAGGCGTTTCCTTTCAGTCGCTTTCCGATACTGAAGTTCTACTCCAACTTTATATTCACGAAAAAGAAAGTTGCCTCAACAAACTCAATGGCTTTTTTGCTTTTTGTATTTATGATAAACAAGAACAAAGTTTTTTTATTGCACGCGATCGATATGGTATCAAACCATTACTCTATCTTTTTGATGAAGATAAATTTATTTTTGCTTCTGAGATGAAATCAATCATCCAGTATGGCATCGAAAGAAATATTGATTACACAAGCCTGTATACCTACTTTCAACTCAATTACATTCCAGCACCCCATACCATTTTCACATCGGTTAAAAAATTAATGCCTGGGCATTATTTGAAAATGGAAAAACAGAAGTTAAGAATTGAGAAATATTATTCGATACCGTATTCTCCAGAAGCCGAAAAGAATAATCTTCCTTACGATAAGGCCAAAGAAAAATTAAAAGATTTATTAGAAGCTTCTGTAAAACGAAGATTAATTGCTGATGTTCCCCTTGGTTCATTCTTAAGTGGTGGCGTTGATTCATCTGTTGTTACTGCATTAGCCAGCAAACACAAACCTGATCTTCATACTTTTTCCATTGGCTTTCGTGATGAAAAGTTTTTTGATGAAACGGAGTATGCCAAGTTAGTAGCCAATCATTTCAAAACAGAACATACAGTTTTCTCTCTTACCAATGATGATTTATACAAACACGTTAATTCTATTTTAGATTACATCGATGAACCCTTTGCTGATTCATCTGCCATCAACGTTTACATCTTAAGTAAAGAAACACGCAAATATGCAACGGTCGCCCTTTCGGGAGATGGAGCCGATGAGATGTTGGCTGGATACAATAAGCATGCAGCGTTTAATCGCATCATCAATAAAGGATGGAAAGAAAATTTGGTAGGGTCGCTTCACCCACTTTGGAAAGCTTTGCCTCAATCACGCAGTAATCCACTGGCGAATAAGGCTCGACAACTATTACGTTTTAGCGAAGGCACAAAACTTTCATCCAAAGAACGATATTGGAAATGGGCGGGCTTTGCTTCGGAGGATGAGTCATTGAAATTATTTTCAGAGAAATCGAAAGAACAAGTGTCTCAACAAGATTATCAAAACCTAAAATCTGAAATACTAAAATCCATTCCTGAGAAAGAAGGTATCAACGATATTCTCTTAACTGACACGCAACTCGTTTTACCCAACGACATGCTTACAAAAGTTGATTTGATGAGCATGGCCAATGGATTAGAAGTGCGCGTTCCTTTTCTGGATGTAGAGGTGGTAAATTTTATTTTCAGTTTACCTACAGAATATAAAATTACACCCCATTTACGAAAACGAATTTTGCAAGATGCTTTCAAAGACATTATACCTACTCAACTTTACAATCGTCCGAAGAAAGGTTTTGAAGTCCCTTTATTAAAATGGTTTAGAAAAGAAATGAAGTCGTTGATTATGGATGATCTGCTCTCAGAGAAATTTGTTCAAGAGCAAGGTATTTTCAACTACACAGAAATCTTAAAATTGAAGAATCAACTTTTTTCATCCAATCCTGGTGACATTCACGCGCGCATCTGGGCGCTGATTGTCTTTCAATGGTGGTGGAAAAAATACTGTAAGAAGTGAATAGTTAATGGTAGGTTTTACAATAACTGAAATCTTTAACGATCCTGTAGGCTACTACATAATTGTGATGTGATACACATCACGCTCGTTGCGAATAATGTTGGTAAAGAAGAATCCACCCGGTTGTGAAATCTCTTCAACAAAATCAAATTGCGTGCATGACTTTGGTAACGATGAGAAGATTAGCAGAAAACGAAATGGACTTCCACCCGGAATCATCGTCCACAATGGAGCGATTGTAATATTCTCTGCATGGATTAATCCGGCCTTTACTCCGGACGCACGGTCAATCAGAAAAGTAGTCATCCAAATCCGGATCAACATCTCATCGCCCGGATCGTCAACGTAGCAATGCACGTAGACATGTGAGTCCTCCAACGTTTTCGGATCAATTGAAGTTAGTACATCTGTCGCTATCAGAGGCTTAACAACAGGCAACTCCACGGTTTTCACAGTCCGGCCAAGCGTTGGTTGCATATTTGGGTATAACTCCATGCCACAAAGTTCGATTCTAAAAACCATTCGGCCAAAGCCACGGGATTTTAAACAGATGTTTTTTATCTTGGTGGCAAAGAGCAACTATGAGTAAACTATTAATTAGCAGCCACGATGAGTTTGCAAGCTATTCAGGCAAAGAACTTGGTGTTTCCGGTTACACAAAAATAACGCAGGAGCAAATCAATCTTTTTGCCGATGCTACCATCGATCATCAATGGATACATACCGACCCGGTACGCGCTGCTGAAAGTCCTTTTAAAAGTACCATTGCTCACGGATACCTTACACTTTCAATCATTCCTCATTTGTGGGAACAGATTGCGGAATTCAGAAATACCAAAATGATGATCAACTATGGGATTGAAAAATTAAAATTCAATCAGGCGGTTCTAGTGAATAGTGAAGTGAGGTTGAGAGCTAAATTACATTCGATCATTAACCTTCGCGGTGTAACGAAATTTGAAATAGAAGTTACACTTGAGATTAAAGACAATCCAAAACCTGCTTTTACAGGATTACTTGTTTTCCTTTATCACTTCGAATAGTAAGTTGTCGCCACTAAGACCCTAAGACGCAAAGTTTCACGAAGGCATTTTTGCAGACAATTAAAAATTTAGCTAGGCTCTCTTACACTCCACCAGCCAATCCCACGGATATGGTGCTTTCATCCAGGTTGGTGGTTCGCTGAATTCAGAATTCCAATCATACTCTACTTTATCAAGAGAGGTAATTTTTAATCCTGCTTCGGTGAACAATACTTCGAGTTCGTTTGCTGAATAATGTTTAGTGGGAACTTTATCGATGTGAATAATACCTTGAATAATATCACGCTTGCTTCCATTGAAATAATTCAATTCGTCCTGATCAATATCAGAAGGCTTTACTCCTTCTCTTTTATACCAATCAATTAATCTCCACGAAGAAAACATTACCGATTCAAGTGAAGGCATAACCAATACTGCGTTTCCTTTTGGTTTCAATGCATTGTTGATATTCTGAAGCATGAACTGATTTTTTTCAATGATGGGTAACATTACCACGTTGCAGCAGAAAATAAAATCAACAAGTTCAAGTTTGAGGTTTTTTTTGGAGAGATCTTTTTGTTTGAAGGTAATGTTGGTGAACGGTCTTTCCTTCGCCTGATTCAATAACTCTTGGGAAATATCGATGGCCGTAACTTCTTTGAATAAAGGCGCGATGTAGGAAAACGATTTTCCATTTCCGCAGCCAAAATCAATTGCTGAATGCTTTGTGTTAGCGTGCTTCTTAAAATAGAATGGAAGTTTCTTTTTTTTATCACTTCTAAAAACATCAAAGATCTCGTTGTTGTAATTACCTCCGATTTTATTCCAGTGGGATTCTTCGTTCATGCTATTGATTTTACGTTAGGCACATAATGGGATAATGTAAATGTACATGTTCAAATGCATTTCACGCAAAGGCGTAAAGATTTAAATACAAAGAACGCAAAGACGAATACCTTAGATGAGGAATCAAATCGTGTATAAAATTTTTTTTGCGGGCTGTTCTCCGCGTCTTTCCGTGAAATGTATTCTTATCTATTTAGAGATATACTCAAAGTCGCGCGCGTAATCGAATTGCAAGTCTTCATCCAACTTCGATAATGCTGCACTGATCTTTTTGATTTGTTGTTGATATAAATTGAAGATAACTGTGCTGGCTTGAATATTCATTCCCGACTTTTTCATCTTCATACAAAAATAAATTCGAAGTGCTACCTCTGTTTCATTCACACCTGAATAGCGAATTTGTTTATTCACAATACGAAGTATTTTTCGTAATACTTTCTTAACCAGATAAACACTACTTCTAGGAACTGTATCAAACAACTCGTCCATTTCTTGTTTTACATTTTCAACATAGGCATTTTCATCCTGCGCTTCAAAAAGTAAATAGGTGAGTAGTTCTTTGTTTTCCTTTTTAAACTTCGCCAGCCGCAAGCAGAACTCCTGAACTTCTTTTTCGTTCAGACCTTGAATAGCCTTTTTAATTTCGTTTACTGAAGCAGCCTTCATTGCTATGCTAATTGTCGAAATTGAAGAAACAGTTTTGTGTTGAGCACTTTAAAAAAATTAGTCTTTTTCTCGAGTTGCCTCTGTTTTATTCTCAATGACAATTTTTGTCGCTCCGGGTCTTTGAATTATGACTTGCTTTCCAACTTCTTGCAAAGATTTACTTTCATAGATTTTCATTGCAGTAGAGACATCAATTGCTTGCCTTGTTTGTTCGTCTAAATCAAAGGTCAAGGTTATGAAATTTAAATGAACGCCTAACGGTTCCAATACTTTATTGCTTTCAGAAAGTAGTTTCGTTTCAATGTCTGCTTGATCCAATTCAACAATATCCTCTGTAATAAATAATCCCTTTGAAACATCCTTTATCCCCTTATCAATTACCATATTTTCAGCGCCTTCAAACGCAGAATTATTCAAAGCACCCTCGCTGTCCGCATCTGCGTTTGCCTTACCTAAATACTTTGCTTGTTTAATAAATTCCAACGGTTCAATAATAGAGTAATCATAATCTATATGCACCAATGCCCGAACTCTATCTTTTAAATTAGAGACGAACTTACTTTCCCCTTGCATGGGGTAGTTTGGAATTACCACTTTCATGTAGCAAGCATTTAATCCACCTTTCGGAACCGCATCACCAGCATTTATTTTTTTCCAATTCATTCCACAATCATCTGAAACAACTACCTGCTGATTTGATTTTGCGTAATTACAACTTTGAACCGTAAGTAAAATGCAAGCGATTGATAGAGCTATATTTCTTTTCATTCCTTTTTTATTTATTTCTTTCTGGATATTTATATTTAACGATTGCCTCTTGCCTCATTATACTCTCTTGTTAGCGTTTGAATAATACTCGCGATCGGGCGAATACTCTTTACATATTCAATTGCAGGACCAGCACACCAAACCGTTTTATAAGTAGCACCAAATGCAGCTTTTTCCACAGCTTTCATTCCGCGCAAGGCAATTAACATCTTCGCATACTTTTTTAAAGTTTTGTTGTTGTTTAAAATCCATTCCAGAAAATTCGCCTTCGTTCCGAGTTGTTGAACGTATGGAGTATTAATAACAGTAAGTGGCGAGCCTGAAAGTTTATTGGTACGAACAATATCCTTTGCACCATAATCTACCATAGCTTGTTTGTACTCAGGAGAAATATCGGCTTCATCACAAGCAATAAAGATTGTACCTACTGATGCTCCGGCTGCTCCCCAATCCATTACCTGTTTTAAATCTTTTCCTTTAGCAATACCTCCGGCCGAAATAATGGGAATGTTACAATTCTCTTTTAATAAGGTAATTAAATCTTTGGGTTCAATGTTACCAGCATGTCCTCCGGCTTGTGCATTCACTGCGATGACTGCATCGGCTCCAAGTGCCTCTACCTTTTTTGCGTACTCCAAATCCACTACATCACAAAAAACTTTTATACCGAGTGGCTTAGCTCGTTCAATCACCTCTCTCGGACTACCAAGAGACGTGATAATGTAATCTACCTTTAGTTCGAGTAATGTTTCTAAATGCGCTTTGTACTTTGGGTTGGATTTATTCACAATTAAATTCACACCAAAAGGTTTTGTCGAAAAAGCTTTTATCTCGATGATAGCAGCACGAAGTTCCTGATCGGTTCGATAATTCATTGCGGGAAATGCAGCGGTCACTCCATTCGCCAATGCTGCTTTGATCATTTTAGTATTCGAAATCAAAAACATCGGAGCTACAATGATGGGGTAGTCGATGCCAAGCATTCTATCGAGCGTCATGGCTTCGGTTTAATTTTTAAGATTTTCATTTGATCTTTAATCTCTTTACATGTGGTCATTTATTAACCAATGTACAAGGTAATATTTACGATGTACGATTTGAATCCACAATAAATCCACAAGCATCTTCTGAAGAAAATTCTAAATTCACTTATTCAATCCCTTCCACTTCAAGAACGGCAATACTATCTCTTCTTTGTTTCCACAATTCTTTTTTCAATTTTCGTTTATAGAGTTGTTCCAAGAAAGAATCATCGCGCTTTACAGCGGATGTATCGGCTTGCAAAAGTGAATCTCGTTGAAGAAGCGTTTGTTGCGCGAGTGATCTCAGGTTGTCATTCAGCTCGTACAGATCGCATGCTAATCTTTGCTGAAGATCATTGGGCAATCTTGGAAATTCTGCCTTCGAAAGTTTTTCGAACGCTTTGTCTTCATTTACCTGCTTCATAAAGTAAGCATACATCGGCAGTGCAGTGCTTGAGCCCTGTCCGAGTTCAGTGCTTCTAAAGTGAATGCGCGGATCATCTGCTCCAACCCAAGTGCCGACAACAAGCCCTGGCGTTACGGCCATAAACCAACCATCGGCATTGGCTTGCGTTGTTCCTGTTTTTCCTGCAACATCATTGAGTACATTGTACTTCCAGCGTAAGCGAGAGGCCGTACCTTCGTGCACAACAGTCTTCATCATCTGCACTACAAGTTTTGCTGACTCTTCTGAGATCACACGTTTAGATGGCTCATCTGATTTAAAGTTTGTAAATACATTTCCATGCAGATCGTGAATCCCACTAATGAAATACGGTTTAGTTGTTACTCCATAATTTGCCAAACACGAATATGCAGTAGTCATCTCCATTAACGAAATAGAAGTAGAACCCAAAGCAACAGACGGAACATTTTTGAATTCACTAACAATGCCCATCTTCCGTGCAAGATCAACCGTGTTTTCCACACCCGCTTCCTGAATTAATTTCACAGCCACTGTATTCACCGAATAGGCGAGTGCCCCGGGCATTGTGTATTCAACTTCATAATCGTTTTGCGAATTGCGTGGTGTCCATTTCTCACCTTCGTCATCAATATAAGTCTCACGACCTGCTGAAATAAGTTCGCAGGGTTCAATACCTTTCTCAATCGCCATGGCATATACAATGGGTTTGAAGATCGAACCTACCTGTCGCTTCGTGCTGGTCTTCACATGATCGAACTGAAAAAAATCATGACCAATGCCACCCACCCATGCGCGTATTCTTCCGGAGTTGGGTTCCATCGCCAAAAATCCTGCACTGAGATAACGCAAGGTGTGTTTAATAGAATCAATGGGACTCATATTCGTATTAAGTTCTCCATTCCAACTAAATAAACGCATCGGCACTTTCTTTGAGAAAATTTCCAGAATCTCTTCTTCTGTCAATCCTTGTGCTTTTAGTTTTTCATAGCGTGGCGAATGATGAATAGCATCTTCAACGACTTCTTCTTTCCCTTTCCAAGGTTCTTCTTTTCCCCAATGATCAAAAAATGATTTTTGCACACTAGTCATTTGTTGAGTCACGGCATTTTCAGCATAACGTTGTAAGCGTGAATCGATGGTGGTATAAATTTTTAATCCATCAGTGTAAATGTTGTATGGATCGCCATCAGTTTTAAAGTTTGTTTTGCACCACTCTATCAATTCTGCTTTTACATAATCACGAAAGTAAGGTGCCAGACCCTCATGAGAAGAAATGCTGCTGTACACAAGATCGATCGGAAGCAATTTCAATGAGTCAGCAGCTTCCTTAGTTAAAAAATCATACTTCGCCATTTGTGAGAGTACAACATTTCTTCTGGTCTTTGCGCGCTCCGGATACAACCTGGGATTATATGAAGTGGTAGCCTTTAACATACCAACCAAAATCGCTGCCTGGTTCGCAGTCAGTTCCTTTGCCGTTGTGGAATAAAAACGTTTTGCAGCGGCTTCAATACCAAAACTGAGATCGGCAAATGGTATTGTATTCAAATACATGGTAATCAAATCTTCTTTCGAATAAATACCTTCCAATCGAAAAGCGGTAATTACTTCGCGCGTTTTATTCATTGGCATGGATAAGACCCAATAATTTTTTCGCGGATATAAATTCTTGGCGAGTTGTTGTGTGATTGTACTTCCGCCCCCCGAAGATTCATCTTGCATAAAAATCGATTTCACGAGCACACGTCCTAAACTATTGTAATCCACACCACCATGATCATAGAAGCGAATGTCTTCTGTCGCGATTAAAGCATTGATTACAACGGGCGCAATCTCATCATACTTAACTTCGGTGCGGTCTTGTATATAATACCGACCAAGCAAAACACTGTCGGCACTATACACTTCCGATGCTACCTGGTTCTGGATGTTGCGTAGTTCACCTTTGCTTGGTATCTGAATCCAAGCTATTAGAAAAAGAAGCAGCGGTGGTACCAAAACAATCGATCCTATGATAGATAATTTTCGTGCTTTTGGATGAGTTCTGTAATACTCGCGAACACGTTGATAGTACGATTCAATGACGGTTAAAACAGGCTGAGCTTTCTGATAGGCAGCTAGCAATAACTTGCGTATATGCCCAAATAATTTCTTCATGAATACCTACTCTCTAAAAATGAAATATAATTCAATGTGGTTTAGTTCAACCTTTTGTGTTTGGCTCGCCTCGTTCTTCTCCAGAAGAGAGGATGTCTACGAAGCTTGACTAATCGACATTGAAATATAATTAGTAAGCGAGTATAGAGCAACGATTAGGTAAGAATTGCCGCATTATCGTGGAATTATACAAAGGATTTTCCATAAAATGTAAACCTAGAGCGTGTCAAATCGTTACATTTGTTCTACGTGAAGACAATACGCTCTATATTATCTGTGCTGCTCGCCATGTTGGTGCTCGTTTCGTCAACGAGTTTCAAGGTGAATATGCATATATGTGGTGGGCATGTGGCCAGTGTTGCTCTTGTTCAACAAGCAACAGCCTGCCCAATGGAGATAATGCCTCCTTGTCATGGCGTTCATCAGGAAAAAAAATCAAACGGCTGTTGTGAAGATAAAAGCGTGGCCTTTGATGGAAAAGAGTTTAGTTCGAACGTTGAGCATATTTCACTTGAGCAACAAAGCGCATCTTGGATTGTTGAAATTCATTACATCGTTTCAATTGCTCCTTCTACTACACTAAAAGATCAGTCAACCCTTACCTTATACAAGCCCCCTCTGCTTTCGCAGGATATTTCCGTGCTTGTTCATTCTTTCCAAATTTGATTTTATAATTCCCACACTTTCATCCATTGTTTCAGCGCGATGAAAAATTTGTATTGATTTCATTCAATACAAAACCAGATCATGTTCAACACATGACTCAAATCACCAAGCCAGTCTAAAGACTAAATACTCACGACTCACTACTAATTCAGTATGATTCAAAACCTAATATCATTTTCCCTTCGCAACCAACTACTGGTCTTGCTTGTCGCAGCAGGATTATTTGGCTGGGGAATTTATTCGATCAAGACCAATAAGATTGATGCCATTCCTGATCTATCAGAAAATCAAGTCATCGTTTTTACCGAATGGATGGGACGCAGCCCACAGATTATTGAAGATCAGGTTACCTATCCGTTGGTAACGAATCTTCAGGGCCTGCCAAAAGTAAAATATGTGCGAGGCGCCTCCATGTTTGGAATGAGCTTCGTCTACGTCATCTTCAACGATGACGTGGATGTATATTGGGCGCGCGAACGTGTGCTTGAAAGATTGAACTATGCGTCTACATTATTACCCGAAGGTATTGTTCCTACACTCGGCCCTGATGGAACGGGTGTTGGCCATATTTTATGGTACACACTCGATGCCCCTGAAATGAGCCTCGGTGAACAACGTGCTATTCAAGATTGGTATGTTAAGTTCGGATTACAAACGGTGCAAGGTGTTAGCGAAGTAGCATCGTTCGGGGGTTTCGAAAAACAATATCAGGTAACGGTTGATCCAACGAAGCTTACCTATTTCAATCTTTCAATTCCGGAAGTCATTCAATCTATTCGCACCAACAACAATGAAGCCGGTGGCCGAAAGTTTGAGATGAGCGACATCGGATACATAATTAAAACCACGGGCTACCTTCAATCCATCGAGGACATTGAAAAGATTCCGGTGAAGACGGTGAACACCATACCGATTCAAATAAAAGATATCGCCACGGTGCAAATGACAGGAGAAAGTCGTTTGGGAATTTTTGATAAAGATGGAGAAGGTGAAGTAGTCGGTGGAATTATTGTGATGCGCTATGGTGAAAATGCAGATGAAGTAATTCACAATGTAAAAGCCAAGATGGAAGAAGTCGCAAAGGGATTGCCGAAAGGGATGACGTTCAACATCATGTACGATAGAAGTGGTTTGATTGAAGAATCGGTTTCGTCAATTAAAGAAACATTGATCGAAGAAATTTTAGTGGTTTCACTGGTTGTCATTCTCTTTCTCTTTCATTGGCGTAGCGCGGTCAGCATCATAATTCAATTACCCATCACGATTGCTTTAAGTTTTATTCTATTAAATGCTTTCAACATCACGTCCAACATCATGTCGTTAACCGGAATTGCGTTGGCCATCGGTGTGATTGTAGACAACGGAATTATAATGACGGAGAATGCATACAAAAATTTAGCACATCGGTTTAGTGAGTTGAACGAGCCTCACCCTAAATCCCTCTCCGGTGGAGAGGGACTTGCTCCCTTCTCCTCTGGAGAAGGGCTGGGGATGAGGCTAATTCCAAATGATGAGCGCCTCTCCATCATTGAAAAATCAAGCAAGCAAGTTTCGCGTGGCGTGTTCTATTCTACCATCATCATCATCGCATCCTTCCTTCCTGTATTTATGTTAACCGGACAAGAAGGAAAATTATTTCATCCACTCGCTTTCACAAAAACATTTATTCTTATAGTAGATGCTTTCCTTGTCCTCACACTTGCTCCCGTATTGATTTCCATTTTTATGCGCGGAAAGTTTAAGGATGAACAGCAAAATCCCATTACCCGAACATTAGAAAAAATTTATGAGCCGATCATTCGCACGTGCATGAAGTGGCGCAAGACGACAATCGGTGTCAACATTATTGCTTTAGTTATTAGCGTACCTCTTTTAATGAGTTTAGGCAGCGAGTTCATGCCGCCATTGGACGAACAATCCATTTTATTTATGCCCGTAACGCTTCCTGATATTTCAAACTCAGAGGCAAAACGAATTCTTCAGGTTCAGGATAAAATAATTAAGTCTGTTCCAGAAGTTGATAAGGTATTGGGTAAGGCCGGTCGCGCAAGCACAGCAACAGATAATTCTCCGATCAGTATGATTGAGACCATCATCATGCTCAAACCAAAATCAGAATGGCGGGCAGGCATCACGAAGAAAGATATTGTAAACGAGCTTGATGCGAAACTTCAAATACCCGGAGTGATAAACGGATGGACGCAACCCATCATCAATCGCATCAACATGCTCGCCACCGGAATTAGAACCGATGTAGGTGTTAAGGTACACGGACAAAATTTAGATACGATCTACGCTGTATCTCAACGCGTGAAAACATTATTGAAAAACATTGATGGTGTAAAAGATTTATATGTAGAGCCAATCACCGGAGGAAAATATTTAGTGATTGATATTAATCGAGATCAGATCGGGCGATATGGTTTGAGTATTCAAGATATTAACATGATGGTAGAAACCGCGATTGGTGGAACTCCTCTTGCTACTACTATTGAAGGTCGTCAACGTTTTTCAATTAACGTGCGCTTGCCACAAGATTATCGAAACAGCATTGATAGAATTAAACGTATCCCAATTAAAACACCAGAGCTTGGAACGATACCCCTTTCATCCATTGCGGAAATAAAATTTGAAAATGGTCCTCCCATGATTTCATCCGATAATGCTTTGCTACGCGGAGCTGTATTGTTCAATGTTCGTGATCGTGATTTAGGAAGTACTGTTACGGAAGCAATCGAGAAAGTAAATGGTGAACTTACCAATCTTCCTAGTGGATACTTCATCGAGTGGAGTGGACAATATGAAAGTTTGATAAGAGGTAAACAAACCTTGCTCATCATCGTGCCCATTGTTCTCCTCATTATTTTTCTTGCATTGTATCTCGCTTTCAAATCCATTCGTGAAGCTTTCCTTAGTTTGATCACAATACCATTTGCATTAATTGGTGGAGCTTACCTTATTTATTTCTATGGTGTACATCTGTCAGTGGCTGTTGCCGTTGGTTTCATCGCCTTGTTTGGAATTGCTGTAGAGACCGGAGTGGTGATGGTAATTTATCTCAACGATGCTATGCTGCAACTTGTAAAGTTAAAAGGTAATTCAAGTGAGACCATCACAAAAGAAGATCTGCGCGAATATGTAATTAACGGAGCGGCAAAACGTCTTCGTCCAAAATTAATGACAGTGTGCGTTTCATTATTTGGTTTGATACCTGTGCTTTGGTCAACCGGAGTAGGAAGTGATGTGATGCAGCCCATTGTATTGCCGATGATTGGTGGTGTCCTTACATCCTCAACCCATATCTTATTAGTAACACCTTTGATTTTCTTAATGGCAAAAGAATATGAATTACGCAAATTTGGAAAAATTGAAATCCATGAAAATGCTCACTAGACAAGAGGCGTTGAAAGCTGATCGTTATTCGTTGTTGGTTGTTTGTGCAACATCATCGAATAGACCTGAGCATTTTATTAGTTTGCGGAAATCGCTTATCGTCTATCGACTATCAACTATTGCCTTTCTCATTCTAATGGTTGCAGCAAGTCATGCGCAAGTTCTTCGGTTGGATAGTGTACTAACCGTGATTAAAGAACGCAATCCGATGCTTCAGGATTTTCGTCATCGTGCGAATGCAATGAATGCGTATTCTGATGGAGCAACTAGTTTGATGGCACCCGAAGTGGGCGGTGGACTTTGGATGTTACCTTATAAGAAAGTAGAAGACTCTCGTGATAAGGGACAGATCATGCTTTCGGTTCAACAGAAGTTTACCAATCCTGCAAAGCTAAAAGCAAGTAGAGGATACACGGAGTCCAAAGCTGCCGTTGAATTAGAAGGTGAATCAGTTGCATACAATGAATTGCGATCTCAAGCGAAAACAACTTACTATCAATGGGTAGTATTGGAAAAGAAAAAAAATGTTTTGAAAGAGAATGCAGACATCATTAACCTGATGATCAAGATTGCAAAGCTTCGTTACCCTTACAATCAAAGTAAGCTCGGAAATATTTATAAGGCTGAAGGCAGATTATATGAAGTACAAAACATGATGCTGATGAATGAGAATGAAATTCATAATAAAATAACGTTGCTCAATCAGTTGATGAATATATCGCCAGAGGCTCATTATGAAATCGACACACTTCGCTCCTTTCCTTCTCTTATTGCAGAAAAGATTGATACCTCTTTTTTTGTTTCTAGCCGAAGCGACATTAGAAGAATTGACAAGCGGATTGAATCGATGCGATTAAATCAGGCATACGAACGCAGTCAATCGAAACCAGATTTTAATCTCAGTTTCAATCACATGATTCCAAGAGGTTCCGGCATGCCGAGTCAGTTTATGTTGTTGGGTATGGTGTCGATACCCATCGCACCGTGGTCATCGAAAATGTATAAATCAAATGCAAAGGGAATGGAGTTTGAAATTGCAGCGATGAAAAGCGAACGTGCCTCGATCTTGAATGAACTTCAAGGAATGACCATTGCCATGATTAATGAAATTCAAACGCTTGCCAAACAACTTGAAAATTACGACAAGCGTATCATTCCGGCTTTGCGCAAGAATTACGAAACTACAATGCTGGCGTACGAAGAAAATAAAGAGGAACTACCCGCAGTAATCGATGCTTGGGAAACCATGAACATGACTCAAATGCAATACCTTGATACGCAGCAAAAGTATTATGAAATGATTGTGAACTATGAGAAACAACTTGAAAAATAGAATGATGACAACGAGTTGCAAACAAAATTTTTGGTCAATGGTCAATGGACTATCGACTATGGACTATGGACTATGGACTATAATTATACTGATTGCCCTATCCGGATGTTCTAAAAAATCCGATCACGCTCATGAACAAGAATATACTTGTCCCATGCACCCAACCATTCTTCAGGACAAACCTGGAACCTGCCCGGTTTGTGGGATGGATCTTGTGCTGAAAGGGAGAGTAGGTGATGAAGTGAAGATTACCTCCGAACTAAATTATTTATTGAAGCCAACCAATGTTTCAGTAGTTGGATCGATTAAGGCAATAACACCTGTTCTAAAATCGGTGGAAATCACAGATGAAACAAACGGTGTGATTACCTATGACACTAAAAGAATTACAAGCATTCCGATTCGTGTAGGCGGTAGAATTGAAAAGTTGTTGATCAAGTACAATTTTCAACCTGTGCGTAAGGGTGAAAAGATTTTGGAAATTTATAGTCCTGAATTATTGACCGCCCAGCGTGACCTTCTTTTTTTGCAAAAATCAGATGCTGATAATATTGAGCTTATTGAATCGGCAAAAGAAAAATTAAAACTTCTGGGCGTAAGTAATCAGCAGATTTCACAAATCAGTAAATCTCAAAAGGAATTGTATTCCTTTCCAATCTATAGCTCGGTGAGTGGATACGTTGTAGAGGAAACTTCACAATCAGTAGCAGCAGCATCGGCTCCAACTTCATCTCCTTCATCCGGTATGAATGGAGGATCCGCGATGTCTGCATCTTCAACCAATACAATCCTACCCAAAGAAATTCAAGCGCGGGAAGGTATGTATGTTACGAGTGGTCAGACCATTTTCAAAATAGTAAACACCGAACAAGTCTGGGCTGAATTTAATCTCAATCAGGATGATGCGAAGCAAATTCATTTGAAAGATTCAATTGACTTGTCGTTTGATTCATCACAACAAGAAATCAGATCAGTCATTAATTTTATTCAACCATTCTATCAGGAAGGAGAGAATTATTTAAAAGTGAGAGTTTACTTAACCAATCCAAAAAATAAATATCAAATTGGTCAGCTAGTAAAAGGTAGATTAAAAACTACTTCGGAAAAATCGCTATGGATTCCTACTACGGCCAGTATGGATTTAGGAACTGAGAAAATCGTTTTCATAAAAAGAAATGGAACGTTCAGACCGAAATCTATCATAACAGGAAAAATATCAACCGATTCGATCGAAATACTCTCTGGACTTGAAATGCAAGACAGCATCGCCTATGATGCGCAGTTTCTAATGGATAGTGATAGTTTCATAAAAGTTAAAAACTAAAAGGAAATTTTTTATGAAAAATATAAATGCCTGTACCAATCTTTCAACAGGACTAAAGTCCAGAAAGCAAAACAGAAACTGTTACAACTAGACGCAGATACAGCAGGCGTTTTATAAAACATTAAAATACATTGGGCATGAAAAATAAAATTACACTCATTACCTTATCCGTTCTTTTGCTGCTGAGTTCTTGCGGTAAAAAGGATGTGCATCCACATGAAGTCGATGCTGTACAATACACCTGTCCGATGCATCCACAAATTATTCGGGACAAACCGGGATCGTGTCCGATTTGCGGAATGGATTTGGTAAAGGTAACACCAACAGCAAATACAGCTATCATGCTCAGTCAAACACAACTGAAGCTGGCGAACATAACGACAACCTTAGTGCGGACGCAAGGTATTGGCAGCAACACTATTCTCACTGGAAAGTTAGTGGCTGATGAAACACAAACCGAAGTAGTAAGCAGTCGTGTGCAAGGAAGAATTGAAACACTCTATATAAAAGAAATCGGTCAACAAGTTTTGCAAGGACAAGCCTTGTATCAACTTTATAGCGAACAATTATTAACGCTTCAACAGGAATATCTTTTGGCAAGCAAACAAGCTGAAGCAATCCACTCAGACCGTTACGACTCTTTTGTTATTTCGGCAGAAAAAAAATTATTCTTGTTGGGTATGACAAAAAGCCAAATTGAAAATATCAAAAAGAAAAAAGTGGCTGACTCAAGAATTACATTTTTTGCTCCTGGCGCTGGTGTGGTGAAGAGCATTGATGTTAGCGAAGGACAATATCTTTCTGAAGGATCATTACTTTATCGTATCGAAAGACTTGACAAGCTCTGGATGGAAGCCGAACTTTATCCGGGCGAGAATCCTTATATTAAAACCGGTGACGAAGTGAATATTTCTATCAATGGCACGAACCAATCATTCGTTAAAGGTATCGTGACCTTTTTGAGTCCGGAGTATCGCAAGGGAAGTCAGGTAACAATTGTGCGCGTGGAAATTAAAAACAGTGCGCACGAATTTTTGCCGGGCATGCAAGGAAATATTATTCTGAAGCATTCTGATAAAAAAGCCATTGCTGTTCCTGTTGATGCTGTAATTCGCGATGAAAGTGGAAATCATATTTGGGTTTTACAGAAAGACGGGTCGTTTATATCACGGACGGTTAAAACAGGAATTGAAAATTCAGAAATGGTCGAGATCACAGAAGGTCTTGTGGAAAATGAAAATGTGGTAATTACTGGTGCTTATCTTTTGCATAGTGAAAGTGTGTTGAAGAAGGGGGCTTGAACAGAAATTAAGACAAAACAATAAATAATATGAAAACAAAAAAGGTATTTCAAATCGCTGGGAGCTTTGCTCTTGTTGTAATGATCGCTTCCTGTTCGGGAAAAAAAACTGAAACAGCAGAGCACGATGACCAAGAGCACGCAGCGGCAACGGAAACTCCGGCTGCTACGGAAATAAAAGTATTTGAAAATGTAGATGCTTCGGTAAAAACGCAAATCAATGGATTGCTGGCGAATTATTTTGCGGTGAATAAAGCTTTAATTGAAGACAACAATGATGGCGCTAAAAAAGAAGCGAAGTCTTTAACTGACAATCTAACAAAATTTGACATGTCGAAACTCGAGGGTGAGCAGATGGACTTTTATCATATTCAACTGGCTAAAATTTCAGAAAGCCTGAAAGGCATCAGCGAAAGCGTTGACATTGAAGAAAGCCGTACACAGCTTTCGAAAGTAAGTGAAGGTATGTATGCATTGGCAAAAGCATATCATTCAAACGACTCAGAATTGTATTATCAATTTTGTCCGATGGCAAAGAACAATGAAGGTGCGTATTGGATTAGCGACACAAAAGAAATTGTAAATCCATACATGGGTCAGAGAATGCCGACTTGTGGCGTTACAAAAGAAAAATTTTAAACAAAAAAATATTATAATCTAAATTTAAGAAAAATGAAAAACACCTTAATGATCTTTACAATTTGCGTGCTTGCATCAATTGCATCAATAGCGCAGCACGATCACAGCAAACCAGCAGAACAGACAACTCAAACATCGTTACCTATATTTAAAGATCCTTCTGTTGACAAAGCTTATGGAATTTACACTCAATTGAAAGACGCGCTCGTTGCTTCTAAGAAAGATGAAGCGAAACAACTATCAGGTGAACTGCAAAAAACTTTGTTGGTAATCAGTGCGGGCAAATCGGCTGCGGCCGAAGCAGGCAACATTGCGTATGCAACAACGCTAGCGGATCAACGAAAAGCATTCGCGACTTTAAGCACGGAAATGTCAACGCTTATAAAAGCAAATTCACTTACTTCAGGTCAACTCTATTTGGAATATTGTCCCATGGCCAATAATAACGAAGGAGCGTACTGGCTCTCGAATGAAAAACAAATTAAGAATCCATATTTTGGTCAGGCGATGTTGAGTTGTGGCGCTGTGAAAGAAACGATTCAATAGATGTTAAAAATTGAGTTGGATTTCGTGTACTAAAATTATTTTATTCTGAAATTCAATCTCAATAAAACATCTTTATCCTTTCAAATTTAAAACCATACCTAATCAACATGCTGAAGAATCGTAACTATTACCTTCGAAAAACGCATCGCTATCTGGGTGTAGTTATGGGTATTCAATTTTTGTTCTGGACTATCGGAGGACTATATTTTAGCTGGAACAATATTGACAATGTGCATGGTGATCATTTAAGAAAATCAGTTGCATACTTATCGGCTGACGTGAATACCATCTCACCTTCAGAGGTCATAAAAAATCTAAAAGCAGAGCGAGCCGTTGATTCTATTCAGTCTGTTAATTTGATTAGCATCCTTGGCAAGCCCACCTACCAAATCAATTATTTTTCCGGACATGCAGGAGAAGGCATTCACTTGCATACTTATGCCGCATTAGCTGATGCACAAACCGGTGCAATCAAACCATCATTAACAAAAGAAGAGGCGATCGCAATCGCGAAAGCGAACGTCATTATTGGTGCTGAACTTTTTCAGGTAGATTACCTCAAGCAGATAGGGTCGCATCACGAGTATCGTGACCGACCACTACCTGCATGGGCAGTGACGTATAAAAATCCAGACTGCACACTCTATATAAGTGCAGACCTAGGAACATATCAGACCATTCGCCACAATCAATGGAGAGCATTTGATTTTTTGTATATGCTGCACACCATGGATTATCAAGGTCGCGATGATTTCAACAATACCTTACTAAAAATATTTTCTGTTTTCGGAGTACTCACGGTTTGCTCCGGCTTTGTATTGTTTTTTATTTCTTCACCTGATCTCTTTAAATTCAACCGCAAGACCAAAACTCAAACATCATGAAAGCTATATCACCAATTTTTTTGATCTTATTGGTAAGTCTGTTGAGTTGCACAGGCAACAGAAATCAGACGGAGCAAAAATCTTCTGAAGCTCCAATCATTACCAAAAGTAAAGAGCTGAGTGATGCAGTGATTGTTCAATCTCAATCGGAACCTGATACTTTGAAAGGTAGTTTAACAGCCGAAGCATCAGGTAAAATCGGAGATACAGAAATAAAAATTTTATATCACTCGCCATCCGTTCGAGGGAGAATCGTTTGGGGCGGACTTGTTCCTTTCGATAAAGTCTGGGTAACGGGCGCACACATGGCCACCAGCATTGAGTTTGATCATGATATTATTGTTGATACTAAAACTGTTCCTGCTGGAAAGTATGCATTCTTCACCATTCCCGGAAAAGATGAATGGACGTTGATCATCAACAACAACTGGCAACAACATCTAGCAGATAAGTATAATGAAGCTGAAGATGTGTTGCGCCTAAAAGTAAAACCCGAACAGGAAGAGAAACATCAGGAAAGGCTTCGGTATGTTATCGAAGAAGAAAGCAACGGACAAGGTGAGCTTGTTATGTATTGGGAGCAAGTCGAGGTTTCGATGCCGTTTAAGATTAAGTAGTGAATTGATGGGTTGCTGAAATAAAAAGAACGAAACATTAATCTTTTTCTCTAGCAGCTGAGATTAGAATTCTTGTTTTGGTTGCGTTGCTGCGGTTGGAGGAAATAAGAATTTAGAATTTAGAATTTAGAATTTAGAATTTAGAATTTAGAATTTAGAATAAATAAAACGGATGATTTTAAGAATTGGATTTCTATTGCTTAGTGTAGTTTTGTTTTCGTGTGAGGTAAAGACTTCGCGAAATGAACCAACAACATCGTTACCTATTGCTGGAACGTGGAGACTTCTTTCTGGAACGCTCATTGAAAAAGGAGATACAGTCGTTACCGATTACACAAAAAATTTATCCTTCATCAAGATTATAAACAAAAGTCATTTTGCTTTTTTTTGTCATGATCTAAAAAATGGTAAAGATTCTTCAGCTGTTTTTAGTTCTGGAGGGGGAACGTATTCTCTTATTGATAGCCTGTACACGGAACACCTGGAATATTGCAGCGCCCGCGAATGGGAGAACCACGACTTTGAATTTGTACTTACCTTAAAGAATGATACGCTCATTCAACATGGTGTTGAAATCATTGAAGCGGCCAATGTAAACAGGCTGAACATCGAAAAATATATTCGGATGAAGAACTGATTACATTAAATGAGAAGTTCTTATAAGCCTAAAGACAAAATACCTTAATTTTTTTTGCCTTACCTCTTGCAAGATTTTAATCAATTAAATTATTTCGCCTTCAGTTACACCATTCGCTGAATTTATTACGTTTAAAATGAGTTCAACAGTGTTTAAAATTATTTTCATCTAATGTCTATTGTCTAAAATCTAATGTCTCATTCTATATGAAAAATCTTATCAAAATATTGGTTGTTGGATTTATAGGTGGATTGGGTGGAGCCTATACTTTTCAATATTTCAACAAACCCTCATCGCCTTTAGAAGCGCAAGCCAGCTTTAACACCGTGGCATTAGATTCGGAAGCATTCAATCCCACGCCAATCTCTATGTCATCTACCTCAGCATCGTCCGCTCTTGCTCCGGTTGATTTTTCAGAAGCGGCAACCAAAACAATTCCAAGCGTAGTCTACATTAACAGCATATCAAAAGGTATTGCCTACAACTCACTCGATTGGTTTTTTGGCGGTGGCGGGAGCAGCACACAAACTCAAGTGAGCAGCGGATCAGGCGTAATCTTTTCTACTGATGGTTACATCATCACCAACAATCACGTGGTTGAATCAGCCGAAAGATTAGAAGTTATTTATAATAAACGCACGTACACAGCTGAATTAATCGGCACAGATCCATCCACTGATTTAGCAGTGCTCAAAATTAATGAGACCAACTTACCGGCCATCGCGATAGGCAGTTCTAAAAATTTGCAAGTGGGCGAGTGGGTAGTGGCGGTTGGAAATCCGTTCTCACTTTCATCAACTGTAACCGCTGGTATTGTCAGTGCAAAAGGAAGAAGGATAGGTATTCTTGAAGATAAATTTCCAATCGAGTCGTTCATACAAACTGATGCTGCGATCAATCCCGGAAACTCAGGAGGAGCGTTAGTGAACAAAGCGGGTGAACTAGTCGGTATTAACTCTGCTATTTTATCACGCACCGGATCGTATACAGGTTATGCCTTTGCTGTACCCATTGATATCGCCAGAAAAGTTTTTGATGATCTCGTAAAATACGGCATCGTACAAAAAGCGTTACTTGGTGGTCGTGTAGTAGAATACAATTATGAAAACGCCAAGAAGTATGATCTCAATACGAACATAAAAAATTACAACGGTGTATTGATTGAACAATTAGAACGCGAAGGTCCTGCAATGCAAGCAGGTTTAAAATTGGGTGATGTGATCATCAAACTCAATGGAAAGGATATCAATACACAAAGTGAATTTGAAGAAGAACTGAGTTATCATTATCCCGGAGATAAAATTAACATTGCATACCTACGCGATAACAAACCACAAACAGCAGCACTCACATTAATCAATCAAAGTGGATCGACTGACTTAGTAAAACGCGAAATCATCAAAGCGTCAACACTTGGTGCGCAATTAGAATCCACCCAATACGGAGTGAAGGTATTTAAGATCAACGATCAAAGTAAATTGAAACAGATTGGTGTGCCTGAGAATTTTACCATCATTGCCATCAACCGGGTTCGCGTAAAAGATGCGCAAGAGGTAGTCGATTTTTTTGAAAAATATAAAGGACGTGGATACATCTACGGAATAAATAGTTCGAAACAACAGGTGGAAATTCCGTTTGTGATTAGGTAGTCTCTATAGAAGCTGAAACGAACCGAAAAACTTTTCAATGGATTTATTAGAATCCTTTTGAGGAAAAGATATTGTTTCGAGCAGGTACATTTTATTTCGAACAAGATAAACTCGTGCATTAATAATAGCTGCTCCATCTTGAAAACTTATTTTTACTTCACGGCCCGGAGAACCCTTTATTGTAATCACTTTTTCCGACAGAAGTTTTCCGCCAACATTTGTTACCATGCCATCTACTGAGCCTCTAAGTACTTGCGTAAACTTCTCTTCTGTTGCGTTAGCAAATAAGGAATCTGGATATTCAGTATAGTTAATCAGATACAGTAAATTATCTTCGGCCTCATCAGCAGAAGTATCTAAGATATACAGGTTCATCTTCAATTCACCTATAGCACTAGGCGTTACCTGATTTTGAGCAACCGGTTGTTTTGGAAAGAGTACCTTAAAACCAAATTCAGGCGATTCTAAAGAATACCACGTTTCGGTTAAAAAAGAAAAGGAGATGAGACCACTAAGGATAAGAATGAATCGAACTGATCTCATGAAGTATTTTTTTTATTCTAACTCACTCTCAACTTCAATTTCTTACCCAGTTCTTCAACAGATGCTTTGAAATTTGGATCGGTCTTCATCATATCTTCAACCGATTCAAGTGCATGAATAACCGTGCTGTGATCACGACCACCAAAGTTGTTACCAATGAGTGCTAATGTAAGTTGAGTGTAACGCTTACAGAAATACATGGCCACTTGGCGCGGTATAACGATCTCGCGTTTCTTTACTTTACCTTTCATTTGATCAATATTGATCTTGAAATATTCTGAAACAGTTTTTTGAATAAAGTCAACGCTAACGTCTGATTGAATTTCTTTGATGATATTTTTAAGAACTTCTTTGGCGAGTTCTAAATCAATTTCCTTCTTTAATAAAGTAGCGTGGAATATTAATGAATTCAATACACCTTCCATATCGCGAAGGTTTGTATCTACACTGTATGCCAGGTATTCAGAAACTTCAGTAGGAATTTGAATTCCATCCGCCAACATTTTTCTATTGATGATGGCTAGTTTGGTTTCAAAATCAGGTTCTTGCAAATCCGCTGTCAGTCCCCACTTAAATCGCGAAAGCAATCTTTCCTGAAATCCCTTCATATCGCGTGGCGGACAATCACTCGTCATGATTACCTGTTTGCCTGTTTGATGAAGCTGATTGAAAATATGGAAAAACATTTCCTGTGTTTTCTCGCGACCAGCCAAAAATTGCACATCATCCAAAATCAATAAATCAACCTGCAGATAAAAATTCTGGAAGTCCTGAATTTTATGATTCTGAAGTGCATTCAGGAATTGATTCGTAAAATCATTTTGATCGACATACAACACTACCTTGTTCGGCATGTTGTTTCTAATCTCATTACCTATCGCTTGTACCAAGTGTGTTTTTCCAACACCAACGCCTCCATACAACATCAGCGGATTGAATGAAGTAATACCAGGCTTTTTCGCAACCGCGACACCCGCTGAACGCGCTAAGCGATTACAGTCTCCCTCAACAAAATTATCGAATGTATAGGATGCGTTCAATCTTGAATTAACCGTGAGCGGATTCAGTGCCTTTACAGAGAAAGGCGAATAATCATCCGATCCAAACGCGTTGCCGTTAATGGCACTCCTTCTATTGCCAGCCGATCCGTTGGCCGGATAATTTACAGATACAGCCGGAGCTTGTTGATTACCACTATCAACCACTACGGAATACTCCAATCGGCCTGTCGGACCCAGAACTGTATGAATAGCCTTCTTTAAAACCGGAACATAATTATCTTCCAACCACTCATAAAAGAATTGAGACGGTACCTGCACGGTTAGTACATCACCATCCACACGAAGTGGGTTAATTGGTTTAAACCATGTATTAAAATTCTCGTCTCCTACGTTACCACGAATTACTTCGAGACAGTCATTCCATACAGTACTACCGCTAACTTCCATTGAGCTCCTAATTGATTGGATTTGCAACTCCTTTTTGACAAAGGGAGACAAAGATGTAAAAAAAGACCACAACAAAACAATAGGATCTAGTCTTGATTTTTCCGGAAAGATTTTGAATTGCTAAAAAACAAACTGGTCAAATAAAATCGGCCATTTTAGAATCAATTCGCACGAAGCAGCTTCAAAATATACATTCTTGATTCTATCTTTTCTGAAATTTTATTAATTCTGCCCCGAAACGCAATCGGTTGATGAAAACTTGAGTAAAATTGAGTTGAATTTGATGCTTATGGTCGAAAAAACTGTTCATGAGTTAATAAAGCAATCTTTTGAATCATCCAATAAAAAAAATTGGTTAACAGCAGCCACTTCGGAAATTGATGGAAAAAATCCGGATGAGGCTTTGGCGTGGAGCGAGGATGGCTTAACTTTTTTGCCGTACTATGACAAGAATGATGTAACAAGTCTGTTAAACCAAACCAGTTTTCAATTACCTTCTTCTACCGATTTATTTTCAGGATCTCGTGCGTGGGCTAACTTACCTTGCATTTTAGTATTGGATGAAAAAGAAGCCAACGCAAGCGCACTTTCTCAATTGGCATCGGGGGCGGATGGAATTTTATTTGACATACGCAATTGCAAACAAATTAATCTTACTCTCCTTCTCCATCAAATCGATTGGCCATATTGTTCGATCTCATTTTGGGTGAATACAGGCAATAGGATTTCAGAAAATCTTTCAAAACACATTCAGCAAAAACAATATGATGCATCCATTTTAACTGGATCAATCTTTTGGGATGATGACTTCGGAAAAAATAATGTAAGCGAATTACCTTTATCTGATTTGAAAAAATTTCAGTCATTTGGTTTGGTGATTGATTCCTCTACCCCCGTGAAAGAAATTTCGGAAGCTCTTACAAAAGGTGTGCATCTTATTGATCAATTGACAGAAAGTGGAGTTGATACTTCCATCGCGATTCAACAAATAGCATTTTCTATTCCTGTTTCCACAAACTTTTTTATCGAAATCGCCAAACTTAAAGCGTTGCGCATGTTATGGTTTCAGGTTGTGCGAGTTTATGCAGAGGAGAAATATCAACCTTCCAATCTTCATCTTCACATTCGCTCAGAGAAATGGACAGACGCGAAATACCAGCCGAATGCAAACATGTTAAAAAGCACAATTGCTTCACTGGCCGGTGTGTTAGGTGGCTGTAATTCCATTACGATTTATGCAGACGATGATAGTTCAACAATGAACCGAATCGCCAGAAATATTTCAAATGTATTGCGCGAAGAATCCTACGTAGACAAAGTAGCTGATGCAACAGCAGGTGCTTATGCTATTGAAAAGATGGTGGATGAAATAGCACAAGCCTCATGGTTAGATTTTCAACAACAGATTCAAAAATCATGAAGCCCGATTTTACTTTCATAAAATACAATCAGTTTACAGTTGACTCTTCTCATGAAGAGTCAAGTATTAAACCGTGGACAAGTCCTGAAAAGATTGAAGTAAAGCCAACGTATACTGTTCTCGATTCTAAGAGTTTATTGCACATAGATTTTACAGCGGGCGTGCCACCCTACCTTCGCGGCCCTTATGCAACTATGTTTGCCACCAAGCCTTGGACCATCAGACAATATGCAGGTTTCTCTACTGCGAAAGATTCAAATACCTTTTACAGAAAAAATTTGGCTGCAGGCCAGCGCGGACTTTCGGTTGCCTTTGATTTAGCAACACATCGTGGCTATGATTCCGATCACCCACGTGTATCAGGAGATGTAGGTAAAGCAGGCGTTGCAATCGATTCGGTATTGGATATGAAAATTCTTTTCGATCAAATACCATTGGATAAAATGTCTGTATCGATGACGATGAATGGTGCGGTGTTACCTATCATGGCGTTTTACATTGTTGCCGCTGAAGAACAAGGTGTGAAGCCCGAACAACTAAGCGGTACGATTCAAAATGATATTCTCAAGGAATTCATGGTGCGCAATACCTACATCTATCCACCATCACCATCGATGCGAATTGTTGCGGATATCTTTGCGTACAGTTCGAAGCACATGCCGAAGTTTAATTCGATCAGCATCAGTGGATATCACATGCACGAAGCAGGAGCACCTGCTCATATTGAATTGGCGTACACACTAGCCGATGGATTGGAATACATTAGAACCGGAATAGCAGCCGGCATTGCCATTGATAATTTCGCTCCGCGCCTTTCTTTCTTCTGGGGCATTGGTATGAATTTTTTTATGGAGATTGCCAAGATGCGCGCTGCACGTGTATTGTGGTCGAAGATTGTTCAGCAATTCAATCCAACCAATCCAAAGTCAATGGCGCTGAGAACGCATTGTCAAACTTCCGGATGGAGTTTAACGGAGCAAGATCCATACAACAATGTAACGCGTACAACCATTGAAGCACTCGCTGCGGTATTGGGCGGAACACAATCTTTACATACCAATTCATTAGATGAAGCCATCGCATTGCCCACTGATTTTTCAGCGAGCATTGCACGCAATACTCAACTCTATTTAGAGAAGGCCACGGGCATTACCAAATTGGTTGATCCCATGGGCGGTTCGTATTATGTAGAAAGCCTAACATCACAACTCATCCAAAAAGCGTGGGACTTAATTGAAGAAGTTGAAAAACTCGGAGGCATGACGAAAGCCATCGAAAGCGGTATTCCAAAAATGCGCATTGAGCAAGCAGCCGCTTCAAAGCAAGCACGGATAGATTCCGGTCGTGATGTCATTGTAGGTGTAAACAAATATCAAACAACAGATAAACCCGATTTTGAAATTCGTGAAGTAGACAACACAGCGGTTCGCAACGAACAGATTGAGCGACTTACTAAATTGAAAGCAGAACGCAGCGCAGGAGAAGTTGAAGTTGCTTTGGATGCTTTAACGGAAGCGGCTCAAAGCGGAAAAGGAAATTTATTGGAACTCGCTATTGATGCTGCGCGCAAACGCGCCACGTTAGGGGAAATCTCAGCAGCACTTGAAAAAATATTCGGTCGTTATAAAGCAACCATCAAATCCATTTCCGGTGTATATTCGAGCGAGATGAAAAATCAATCTGCTTTCGAAGAGGTTAGAAAATTATCAGATCGTTTTGCCGAACGTGATGGACGAAGGCCCCGAATTCTTGTAGCGAAGATGGGGCAAGACGGTCACGATCGTGGTGCAAAAGTAATTGCCACCAGCTTTGCAGACTTAGGTTTCGATGTCGACATCGGACCACTTTTTCAAACGCCTGAAGAGGTAGCAATGCAGGCTGCTGAAAATGATGTACATATTGTGGGTGCTTCAAGTTTAGCGGGCGGACATAAAACACTCGTCACAGAATTAATTCAAGCACTCAAGAAAATCGGGCGTGGAGATATTATGGTGATTGCGGGTGGCGTCATTCCAGCACAAGATTATAATTTCTTATTTGAATCAGGAGTTTCATTTGTGTTTGGTCCCGGAACAGTAATTACCGATGCGGCCACCGGTATTTTAAAAAAATTAATGGGTGAATAGGCGAGCTATATTTAATTGGAGTATGAAGTTCAGAACGTTGTGAACACGATTATAATCTTCGGAACTGCTATCAGTATTTTTTTACTCAGCCTCATGTTGGGTAAAAAAAACAAACACCAGGCAGACAAATTTCTCATTCTATACCTTGTATTTTCTATTGTCAATCAAGTCTATACATATTTTGAGTCATACGACTTTCTTCAGCAAAGTACGTGGATGTTAATGGGGAAAGGTTTTTTTCTGTTATCCGGCCCATTCTTTTTCTATTATGTTTATGCGCTTACCACATCAAAATCATTATCAGCAAAAGGCTATTTTCTAACACTGTTTCCTTTTGTTAGCTACTTTTTTCATTTTCTTTATTTCTATTGGATCGGGTTTAATGGTAAACACCTGGAAGCAAAGAATGGATTGCTTTATGTTGATGGTGCGCTTCCGGTAACGTGGACTTTTTTTATTGCTCTCTTTCTGCTCACTGATCCATTTTATTTGTTTTGGTTTTACTGGCTTCTCAAAAAGTATAGAACACGTGCACAGCAATCGCTTTCAAATACGGATCGCATCAACCTCAATTGGTTGAACACACTTTTTTATATCTGGGCTGCTATTGAATTAATTCTGTTACCTGTTGCGGTATTGAGCCTGGGAAGAAGCTGGATCCCGAATTCCTATGTGAATACTCTTTTGCAATTGTCGCATGTGATTTTCATTTTCATTCTGGGTTATTATGGATTCAGACAAACTACGGTTTTCACCGATACTGAAGTACAAACTCAATTCAACAAAACAGAAAGTGAAAGCGGATCGTATGAACGATCGGGATTAAGCAAGGAGCAAGCTTCAATTTATCATCGTGAATTGCTGACCATCATGACGGAAAAAAAACCGTATTTAGATGGCGAGCTTACAGCTCAAAATCTTTCGGAAACATTAGGTATATCTGCAAATTATTTATCGCAAGTATTAAACAAAGAGCAGAAGCAGAATTTCTTTGACTTTGTTAATCAGTATCGCGTTGAAGAGGTTAAGAACAGAATGATGAACCCTCACTATAAAAATCGCACACTATTAGCCATTGCCCTCGATTCAGGTTTTAATTCCAAAATACTGTCATCCGACTAATCCATAATAGCTTATAAAAGTATCGCCTGGATAAAGATTACGGGGATTTTTCTGGGTTTTGAAAAACACCCCCATTTTTCAAGTTAAACATATCGAG
>JBKJOF010000156.1:0-45600 GCA_046595655.1 Chryseolinea sp.
ATTTGATGAGCCTGTTCCGACATTTTGCTCTTAATCATCATAATAGAGCAACCCTTAAAACTTTAAAATCCTATTGCTTTGCATTAGGAGCATGGACTGTAAACCATTCCAATAAAAGGTGCTCAAAATATCTTTACCTGCCAAAAGAAGACCTTGGCTTGAGGGAAGCCCACCCTTTCAATACTCTAATGCATAATGCGGGTTTATAAGTAAAACTTCTATTCAAGCGTTCTCCTTTTACCAATGTCATGCCACCTACTAAATTGCCTTCTTTGATGTTTAGATGCATATTTTGGTGATGAGGTCGTAGGTTTGTGAACATTTAGATTGCGTTTTATGAACAGATTACCGGCTCTAGTGATAATGGTTACGCCACATGCGTTAAGAGAATTAATCCTGTACAGAATCGCTTTTGTATTTAGTTTTGTTGCACAGTACCACGAATGATTATATGTATGAAAAAAATTGCAGGAATATTTTTTGGGGTGATGGCGATGTTGGCTTTATCGTCCGCCACCTTTAGACCAATTGAATCTCGAAATACAGAAGAGACCCCGGTTCAGTGGATGACGTTTGAGCAAGCTATTGAAAAATCAAAGAAGGAAAAGCGCCCTATCTTTATTGACGTTTATACTGACTGGTGCGGCTGGTGTAAAGTAATGGATAGGAATACTTTTAGCGATCCTCAGGTTTCCAAGTTACTAAACGAGAAGTTCTACGCTGTTAAATTCAATGCCGAACAACATGAAGACATAACGTTTCAGGGCACTATTTTTAAGTTTGTGCCAAGTGGAGGAAAGGGATATCATCAACTTGCTGCTGCTTTGTTAAATAACCAACTTAGCTATCCTACAGTGGTTTTTCTGAATGAGGATTTTGCCATGATCCAGCCCTTGCCGGGATATAAAAAGGCTGATGAGTTTCATAAAATCGCTCAGTTTATTGGAGAAGGGTACTATAAGACGGTGAAGTGGGATGCGTTTCAAACTCAATATAAGTCACCGTATTAGCGCGAATTGAGTTCAATAAAAAAGCCTTGCTAAATCAATAGCAAGGCTTTTTTATGTTTAGAGACTGATGAATTAATCTTTCTTTCCTGCTGATTCTTTTCTCTTGTCAATGAAACCTGAAGCTGCTGCAAATCCTATAATCACGGCAATGATTGCGATAAAAATATTTGCTCCGTCACCTACATATTGATTAAACATAATTGTATAGTTTATATGCCAAAGGTATGCCTTGAAACTAAACTCTGAAAGTATTTGATTAAAAATTAGTCAAATTCCTGTTCTTAAATTCCAAGCTCTGCCTTGATTTGAATAATAAAGTTAGGGTTCTTCGGATTGGATATTCGAAGGGTAGTTGAATTTTAATAAATGAAACTCCGTGGTATTATTCTCTGAGCTTTATCCTCACCAAATACATATCCGAAGTAACATAGAGCGTTTTGTCATCATCGGCCAAAGCGCAATTGGAAGTGGCTTCAGAAATTTTAATCTTACCCAACACTTTACCTTCTTTGTTAAAAATCCAGATGCCTCCTGGTCCGCTGGCGAAAACATTTCCTTGCTTGTCCACTTTTAAACCATCGGGTACACCCTTTTCGGTCTTAGCGTTTTCTGTAGCATCATAGAAAATTCTTGCGTTAGCGACAGAGTCATTTTCTAAAAGATCGAATGCATACCATGTTGCTTTTAACCGATCAGAATTCGCCACAATTAAAGTTTTCTCTCCCGGAAAAAACGCAATCCCGTTAGGTCGCGTGAGAGAATCTGTAACTAAACTGACAACACCCTTGGAAACTTTGTAAACACCTTGAAATGAAATTTCTCGCGAAGAGTCATTCTCTTGCTTCGGTAATCCATACGGAGGATCAGTCAAAAACAAATCTCCGTTACTTCTGAATACTGCATCATTCGGGCTGTTGAGTTTTTTCCCTTGATAGTTATCGGCCAAAGAAATGAATTTAGCTTCAGGTGCGGTCAGTAGTGCGTCCATCAACGCAACTCGTCTGTCGCCATGTTGGCAAAGCACTAATTTGCCATCACTGTTTAGAGTAAGACCATTCGAACCAGGCTCATTACTATAGTGGTCCAATGTACCAGTATAACCAGACGGAGTAAGGTAGACTTCCTTTCCTTTTTCTTGCGTCCACTTGTAAACCATATTTTTAGGAATGTCAGAGAATAATAACATGTTCTGATCTTTTATCCAGATTGGACCTTCGCTCCATTCAAAGCCATCGGCAATCACTTCTACCTTCGGATCACCTTGAATGATGGCGTCCAATGCAGGGTCGATGCGTTCAATAGTTCCGATGGTTTTCATTTCTTTTTGCGAGCAAGAGACGAATGCTAATAGCGCAAGAACGTAAAATGTATTCTTCATATTCAGGGTTTATTATTTCCTGAAAATAGTGTGACTTTCGCAGAGTAAAAAATAATTCTAGAAAATGGAGCGGAATAAAAGGAAGAGAGTTCCAGCCATGATCATCACTACAGGTAATGTTAAGAACCAAGCTGCCAAGATATTTCTAATTGTAGCGGGCTGGAGGTTTTTAACGCCTTTGTTCGCCACCATACTTCCAGCAATACCAGATGATAAGACGTGTGTAGTGCTTACCGGCCATCCATAATTGCTGGAGAGGCCGATGGTAATTGAAGCAACAATTTCTGCGCTGGCGCCTTGTGCATAGGTAAGGTGTTCCTTTCCGATTTTCTCACCAACGGTTTTCACAATTCGTTTCCAACCAATCATTGTACCTAAGCCCAATGAAATTGAGATGAGTATAAGCACCCAGGTAGGAGAGTAGTCTGTTACTTTACGGACATTCTTTAGTTCGTCTTTCACTAATTTTTTCTCCTTTTCGCTGAGCTTCACTTCTTCCTTCTTGGAAAGTGATGTAAGGTTACGATCCATCACCATAATATCCTTCCTTACTAAGAAACGTTCTTGCTTTGGAATGTCGTTGATGTCGCTAAGAGAAGCAAAGCGAGTTTCTAAACGCTCGTTCATCGCGATCGATTCGGCTAATTTTTTTCGATCAGGCTCAGATAACTTAGTGGAATCTATAGTAGAGATGACGGTCTCAATTTTTTGTAATGACCGAGGCAGATCGGAAGGTGTAAAGTTTGCATTCAACGCAAAGAATGCAGGCACAACACCAATCAATATGAGCATAATGAGTCCAACACCTTTTTGTCCATCGTTAGAGCCGTGAAAGAAACTCACCAACGTACAGGTAATCACTAAAATACTTCGGATCCATAATGGCGGTGGCTGATTTTTCTTTGGTTCTTTAAATAAGCTCTCGCCAGATGCCGTTTTCTTCGTGAACGTTCGGATGAGGTACATTAGAATAATGGTGGCCGAAAATCCGAAGAATGGCGACACTAATAAAGATAGTCCGATGTCTTGTGCCTTGCCCCAGTTTACAGCATCTCCTGTTGCTTCGGGTAACAATGAATAGGCAAGTCCTACACCTAATATTGAACCGATAAGGGTATGTGAACTTGAGCACGGAATGCCAAAGTACCATGTTAATAAGTTCCAGAATATAGCGGTTATAAGTAAAGCCAGCACCATTGACAAGCTATGAGCTATATTTTGATCGACTAAAGTCTCAACTGGCAAGAGGTTAATAATTCCAACGGCAACAGCAATACCTCCCCAGAATACACCGAGAAAATTCCAGAAGCCCGACCAAATTACGGCTACCCAAGGTTTAAGCGAGTTGGTATAAATTACAGTAGCCACGGCATTGGCGGTATCATGAAATCCATTCACGAATTCAAATGAACAAGCTGCAATGAGACAAACAATAAGGAGGATCGAGTAAGCAAGGTCTAGTTCGAACATAAGTCGGTAAATTCGGCTCGCAATCTAACCTGAAAACCCACGCCTATTGTTAACCCTATGTTAACTTTTTTTTGAATTATTGCTTTTGATAATTATACTCCGTTGATAATCAGTTATTTGTTATAATTTAAAATCGGAATGCATTACACTTTTATCGAGGGAAGGAGAGTATTTATTTCAAGTTCAGCATTGTATTAAAAATGATCGTGGTCACTTGAATAGATTTAGCTTAATTCGCCTTTTGTATGACGATTGATCTATGTGGCGAAGCGCTTAAGTTGTTGCCGAACAAAGCCATTTATTGGCAACGTGAGCGAGCGCTGCTAATGGCTGATTTACATCTTGGCAAGATTAATCATTTTAGAAAATCAGGCATTCCAGTTCCGTCAAAAGCAAATGACAGAAACCTTGAGTTGATTGTTGAGTTAATAGAAGCAACAAAACCAGATCGCGTTATTTTTTTGGGAGACTTATTTCACAGTCATTATAATCCGGAGTGGGAAGTATTTGGTGAACTGGTGAAGCACTTTAGCGTAATCTCATTCGAGTTAGTTTTAGGGAATCACGACATCCTAAGTGAAGGACAGTATGCCCGTAAGGGAATTACCTTACACCAGGAGCTTCGCATCCCTCCCTTTATTTTCACACATCATCCATTAGAGAAAGAAGAAGAAGATTTTTATAATCTTGCAGGACATATTCATCCGGGAGCAACACTTCATGGCAAAGCAAGACAATCCATTACCTTACCTTGTTTTTATTTTGGGAAGCAGCAAGGTATACTTCCAGCGTTTGGAATGTTTACAGGGCTAGCCCGCGTCAAGCCAAAGAAGGATGATGCTGTTTATGTTGTTGTACAGAACTCAATTATAAAGGTATAGTGAAAGATTATTTAACAATTAGAATTTACAGACGAAAACGTTTTTCAGAAAGCATGAAGAAGCTAACGATACTCTTTCTAATAATTCAATCCGTAGCATCAGCTCAGGATACCACTCGACTCTCTTTACTTTTTGGTGGCGACATTATGGGGCACGGCTCACAGATTACTTCAGCTTATGATGCAAACACGAAGGCATACGATTATACTTCTTGCTTTCAGTTTGCTAAACCTTATCTGGAGGCTGCCGATCTTACCATTGCCAATCTTGAACTTACCTTAGCGGGATCTCCTTATAAAGGTTATCCTCAGTTCAGTTCGCCAGATAATTTAGCTGTTGCTTTGAAAGACGCGGGTTTTGATGTCTTTGTAACAGCCAACAATCATTGTGTCGATCGTGGACGAAAAGGGCTTGAACGCACTGTGGAGATGTTAGATAGTTTTAACATTCCGCACACCGGTACTTTTGTAGATACGGTTTCCAGAATGAATGATCATCCTTTAATTGTAGAACGAAATGGATTTACGTTGGCCATCTTGAATTATACTTTCAGCACAAACGGTTTACCGGTATACAAACCGAATGTAGTGAACCGTTTGGACACCATTCTTATTCGCAAAGATCTAAAACGAGCAAAGGAATTAAAACCCGATGCTATTATTGTCTTCACACATTGGGGAGTGGAGTATCAAAGCTTGCCGCTAAAAAGCCAAAAAGATGTAACTGATTTTTGTTTTAAGCATGGAGCACAATTAGTAATCGGTGCGCATCCGCATGTGCTTCAACCCATGGAATGGCGAAAAGATAAAAACCAATTCGTGGCTTACTCACTTGGTAATTTTGTTTCGGGTCAGCGAAAGCGATATACCGATGGAGGCTCCATGGCTTACATTGAGTTACAGAAAATAAATTTTACTGCTGATAGTTCAGCAACCACAATTGACAGTGCCGGTTATTATTTGAACTGGGTGTACCGAACGATGGATGTTCAAAAAGATTATTACATGCTTCCTGCAGGTAAAGTAGAAAGTGATTCAGTAAGCTTCATAAAAGACGCGTCATCAACAGCAGCCTTTAAAACTTTTGTAAAAGATTCGCGCGCATTATACGGAAAGCATAATGTAAATGTGGGTGAGATGACCACGTTACCGCGAAGTTTTATGGAAGTTCGAGAACAAAAAGATGCGCTCATTCCTGATAAGTAAGGACGGTTAATAATTATTCGAATCGCGCAATACTCTCAATCGATTTAGCTTCGGGAGTTTGTGTAATTTTAGAAAACTGATCATTGAAAGGCAATGTTTTTTTCAGGGATACTAATAAGAAACTTTATTCATATTTATTTTTGACAATGGAGGATGCCAGTATAGCATAATCCTCTGGAGATAATTGCTCAGCATGCTCTGCCTCAACACAATCATCTAACTGTTGTTGGTTTCTCATTCCGGTTACTGCGGAGGTAATAGCAGGATGATGAAGTGCAAATTTCAAGACCACATCTGTACACCTTCTTTTTGTTTTCTCGGCAAGGGCGTGTACAGCATCCTTCGCCTTCTCTATTTCTTCCTGTGAGTATTTCAAAAAAGCCGCAGCTGGTTTATTAATCAATAACCCTTTTGTTAAGCTTCCTCTTGCCAAAACCCCAATGTTGTTTTGATGAAGTAAATCAAGACAAATCTCTTCGGGCCTTCTGTCCAGCAAACTGTATTGCATCATTACGCTAGAGAGGTTTGAACGCGTTACATACTCCTATATTACCGCTGGCCGTATAGAGGAGATGCCATAGTACCTGATCTTTCCCTCCACTTTCAATTGTTCAAATGCTTCAATAGCTTCATCGATGGGGTCTTCCATTGTGCCGCCATGTAATTGATAGAGATCAATGTAATCGGTTTGTAAACGCTTCAAACTTTCATCAACAGATTTAAGGATATAAGCTTTTGTTGGATTCCAATTGAATCCATTACCATCTTTTCGAATTTGATTTCCCACTTTTGTGGCAATGACTACCTGTTGACGAATTTCTTTGAATGCTTTTCCAAGCGTGATTTCATTGAATCCATTTTGATAAACATCGGCCGTATCAAAATAATTGATACCACGATCAAGTGCTTTATGTAGAAGCTGGGCATTCGCTTCATGATCACCATCCAACGACATGCATCCAAAACTCAACTGACTGATTTTAAGATTTGAATTTCCGAGGAGGTTGTATCTCATTTCGTGTTATAGGCGGCTAATTTTGTCCACGAGGTTACTGAATAATTTTGTGTTTGTTCGGAAAGTTTTGAGACCAGATTAAGAATCGTTTTAGATTGTAATTTAATTCCCAAATCCTTTCTAAAAGCCGCAAGCTGTATCATTTTTGCGCTATATTTACCACGTTTTACAGATTGGTTATCGGGTTTTTAGAATGAACTGAAATCAATCGTGTGCGCGGAAGCAATACCTAAACGTCTATGCAAGAAACCGGACTCATTCAATACCTGCCCATTGTTCTCATGTTTTTTGTGGCAGCAGGTTTTATCGTAACCACGATGTTAGCAACTCATTACTTCGGCCCCAAGCGAAAGACAATCATTAAGTTAGAAAGTTTTGAATGTGGCATTGAACCAAAAGGCAATGCTCGAGTTCCTTTTAACATCAAATATTTTTTAGTCGCTATCCTCTTTGTGTTGTTTGATGTAGAGGTAATCTTCATGTATCCCTGGGCAGTAAACTTTGAAGAGTTAGCAATGCCCGGCTTTATTCAAATGGTATTGTTCATTACAACATTATTGGTAGGTTTCTTTTATATATTGAAGAAGGGCGCTTTAAAGTGGGAAGATTAGAAAGAATTTGAATTTTAGATTTTAGTTTAGAAGAATATTGAAGTCAAGCAAGATTAATCATGATCATCAAAAAATCAGCTTAATCATAGTTTAAGACAAATGGAAACAGCAACACCAAAATATTCAATGTCAGAGAAGCCCGAAGGCTATGAGGGTTCTGGCTTTTTTGCAACCCGTTTAGAAAAGGTTGTCGGTCTAGCGCGCAAGAATTCAATTTGGCCATTACCTTTCGCCACGTCATGCTGTGGTATTGAATTCATGGCCACAATGGGAGCGCATTATGATCTCGCGCGATTTGGTTCCGAGCGTTTAAGTTTCTCACCTCGTCAGGCAGATTTGTTGATGGTAATGGGAACCATTGCAAAAAAAATGGGCCCCGTACTCAGACAAGTATATGAACAAATGGCTGAGCCACGGTGGGTAATATCCGTAGGTGCATGTGCATCGAGCGGTGGAATTTTTGATACTTACAGTGTACTTCAAGGTATCGATCGGATTATTCCAGTTGATGTTTATGTTCCGGGCTGTCCACCTCGACCAGAACAGATTATTGATGGTGTTATGAAAATTCAAGAATTAGTAGAATCTGAATCGTTTCGTAGAAGGGATTCGGCAGAATATAAAGCCATGTTAAACAAATACGGAATCGAATAACATGGAAGTAGGGGAACAAGAAAAAATTATAGCAGCAATCAATGAGAAGTTCGAAGGCGAAATTCTCAGATCAGAAATGCTCTACGATTTTTTAACCATCACCTTGAAGAAGGATAATTTAGTAGAGATCATCGGCCATTTATATCATCATCCTGCAACTCAGTTTCAATACCTTACTACACTTTGCGGAATACATTACCCTGAGCTAAAGCAAATTGCCATGATGTACCAGCTGCATAATCTGGTGAGTAACGTGGAGGTTAGATTGAAAACATATTTACCAGAAGAGAATCCAACAATACCTACACTTACCAATGTGTTTGCTGCAGCAAACTGGTTGGAACGTGAGACTTATGATTTTTTTGGAGTCACGTTTCAAGGACATCCTAATTTAAAACGCATACTCAATGTCGAGGAGATGAGCATCTTCCCAATGCGCAAAGAATATCCATTGGAAGATCAGACCCGCGAAGACAAGAACGACACCATGTTTGGAAGATAAACAAATGGAAACACCAATATCTACCGATCAAATCGTACAGACAGAAGAGAAGCAGTATTCTTATCTGAACCTCGGGCCAACCCATCCGGCTACGCATGGTATTTTTCAGAATGTATTAAAGATGGACGGTGAAATTATAGTAGATGCTGAACCAACTATTGGTTACATCCACCGTGCATTTGAAAAACTTGCTGAACGCAGACCTTTCTATCAGGTAACACCCATCACCGATCGTCTCAACTATTGCTCTTCGCCCATCAACAATATTGGTTGGCACATGACAGTTGAGAAATTACTTGGGGTGGAAATTCCAAAACGAGTTCAGTACTTGCGCATCATTATTATGGAGCTTGCAAGAATTTCTGATCATATCATTTGCAATGCAGTTATAGGTGTGGATACCGGAGCGCTTACTGGTTTTGTGTACATGTTCCAGCAGCGTGAGTCGGTGTATGAAATTTATGAAGAGATTTGTGGAGCACGATTGACTTCAAACATTGGTCGCATCGGAGGATTTGAAAGAGATTTCTCTCCAAAGGCTTGGGCTAAAATCGACAAATTCCTGATTGAATTTCCAAAAGTTTTAAAAGAGTTTGAAGACCTGATGACGCGAAACAGAATCTTTATGGATCGCACAATTGGAGTAGGGGGTATCACAGCCGAACGCGCATTGAACTATAGTTTCTCTGGCCCGAACTTACGCGCAGCAGGTGTTGACTATGACATCCGCGTAGCAAAACCATATTGTTCTTACGAAGATTTTGAATTTGATATCCCGGTAGGTATTAACGGAGATGTATACGATCGCTTCATGGTTCGCCAAGGAGAGATGTGGCAGAGCTTGAGCATCATCAAACAAGCCATTGCTAAATTACCGGAAGGACCTTTCCATGCAACTGTTCCTGATTTTTATCTTCCTCCAAAAGAAGAAGTGTATAATAATATGGAAGCACTCATCTATCATTTCAAAATTGTGATGGGTGAAACCGATGTTCCGAAAGGCGAAGTATATCATGCAGTAGAAGGTGGTAATGGTGAGTTAGGTTTCTATTTGATTAGCGATGGAGGACGAACTCCTTTCCGCTTACATTTCAGAAGACCCTGCTTCATTTTTTATCAGGCTTACCCAGAGATGATAAAAGGCTCCATGCTTTCGGACGCGATATTAACCATGAGTAGTATGAATGTGATTGCGGGGGAACTTGACGCATAGAATTTTTGAGAATATTGAATATAACTAGTTTCGAGTTTTAAAGTTTCGAGTTTCCGAACCCGAAACTTTAAACCCGAAACTTTAAACCCGAAACTTTAAACTTTGAACTCGACACCTATTCACTTTTCAGATGAGACATTAACCTTGGTGAACAACATCATCAAGCGTTATCCGGAAGGAAAACAAAAGTCTGCTTTGTTGCCCATATTGCATTTAGCGCAAGCCGAATTTGACGGATGGCTGAGTTCACCTGTAATGGATTATGTGGGTTCGTTGTTGAACATCAAATCGATTGAAGTATATGAGGTTGCCACATTCTATTCGATGTACAATCTCAACCCGGTTGGTAAATGTCTTATTGAGGTTTGTCAGACGGGACCTTGCTGGTTGCGTGGTTCCGATGAAATTGTAGAACACTTGCAAAAGAAATTGAACATCAAAGTTGGCGAGACTACTGTAGATGGAATGTTCACCTTAAAAACAGTAGAGTGTTTGGGTTCTTGTGGAACAGCACCCATGCTTCAGTGTGGAGCAGACTATTACGAAAATCTCACAAACGAAAAGGTGGATGATTTGATTAATACATTAACAACAAAGAATGAGCGAAGCTCATATATGAAATAGAATGTAACGAGTTTTGAGTTCATAGTTTCGCGTGTAAAGTTGTTCAACTTCAAACTCGAAACCTTGAACCTGAAACTTTGAACTATTAAAAGATGGGTAAGAAAATTTTACTTGAGCACATTAACGTACCACACATAGAAACTTTGAAAGTCTATCGTGAGAAAGGGGGTTATGCTTCTGTTGAGAAAGCATTAAAAACCATGACGCCCGATCAGGTTACGGAAGAAGTTAAAATTGCCGGATTAAGAGGTAGGGGTGGAGCAGGTTTTCCTGCGGGAATGAAATGGAGTTTCCTTGATCGTAAATCTGATAAGCCACGTTACCTCGTGTGCAATGCGGATGAGAGTGAGCCCGGAACGTTTAAGGATCGTTATTTAATGGAGAAGATCCCTCATATTCTTATTGAGGGAATGATCACGTCAAGTTATGCATTGGGTGCGAAGTCCGCATACATATACATTCGAGGTGAGTACATGTACATCGTGCGCATTTTAGAAAAGGCAATCAACGAAGCGTACGCTGAAGGATTGCTCGGCAAAAATATTTTAGGAACAGATTACTCGCTTGATCTTTATGTTCATCCGGGTGCAGGTGCTTACATCTGCGGAGAAGAAACAGCATTACTCGAATCATTAGAAGGTAAACGCGGCAATCCAAGATTGAAGCCACCATTCCCTGCGATTGCTGGTTTATATTCCTGCCCCACCGTGGTGAACAATGTAGAGACTATTGCCTCGGTTCCATCCATTGTGAATTTCAGTGGCGATATTTACAATGATGTTGGTATTGGAAAAAGCACAGGCACAAAATTGATTTCAGCCAGTGGGCATATTAACAAACCTGGCATTTACGAAATTGAATTAGGATTACCTGTTGAAGAATTTATTTACTCCGATGAATATTGCGGAGGCATTTGGAAAGGTAGAAAACTAAAAGCCGTTGTGGCCGGTGGTTCTTCGGTACCTATTCTTCCTGCTGATTTAATTTTAAAAACAGCAAAGGGCGACCCACGATTGATGACCTACGAATCGCTAGCGGATGGAGGATTTGTGAGCGGAACGATGCTTGGCTCTGGTGGATTTATCGTGATGGATGAAACAGCCTGTATCGTTCGAAACCTCTGGACATTCGCGCGCTTCTATCATCATGAGTCATGCGGTCAGTGCAGCCCATGTCGTGAAGGAACAGGATGGATGGAAAAAGTTTTGCATCGCATTGAACATGGCCATGGCCACATGAGTGATATCGACTTGTTAGTAGATGTTGCCAAGAAGATAGAAGGTAATACCATTTGTCCGTTGGGTGACGCAGCAGCCTGGCCCGTTGCGAGTGCGATACGTCACTTCCGTGAAGAGTTTGAATATCATGTTAAGTATCCTGAGAAAGTAAAGAACCCAAAGCACTTTGAGATTGAACGGTTTGTATCGGAGCGATCTGGTGTTTTAGTGTAGTAATAGTTGATCGTTGTTGGTTGTTCGTTGATCGAGCGCCTAACAACGAACAACCAACAACGAACAACAAATATGGCAAAAGTAACAATAGACGGAGTAGAAGTTGAAGTAGCAGATGGAACCTCCATCTTAAATGCTGCACGTCAGATTGGAGGCGATCTGGTCCCTCCTGCTATGTGCTATTATTCTACATTGGAAGATACAGGGGGAAAGTGCCGCGTGTGTTTGGTAAAAGTATCAAAAGGTTCAGAGAAAGATCCACGACCAATGCCTAAGTTGGTAGCTTCATGCCGTACACCTATTGCCGATGGTATGGTGGTTGAAAACATAACTTCCCCAGAAGTATTAGAGGCACGAAAAGGTGTTGTTGAATTTTTATTAATCAATCATCCATTGGATTGTCCAATATGTGATCAAGCTGGTGAGTGCGATCTTCAGAATTTAGCGTATGAGCATGGTGCTTCAGCAACTCGCTACGAAGAGGAAAGAAGATCATTTGAGAAAATCGACATTGGCGATAAGATCAAGTTGCACATGACTCGCTGCATACTTTGTTATCGCTGCACATTTGTTGCCGATCAACTTACGAACAACCGAGTTCATGGAGTATTAGGACGTGGTGACGCATCAGAGATAAGTACGTATATTCAAAAAGCTGTTGATAACGATTTCTCCGGAAACATGATTGATGTTTGCCCAGTAGGTGCGCTTACTGATAAGACATTCCGATTCAAGAGTCGTGTATGGTTTACCAATCCGGTCGATGCCCATCGTGATTGTCCGAAGTGTTCAGGTAAGGTAGTGCTTTGGAAGAAGGGTGATGATATTCTTCGCGTTTCGGCCCGTAAAGATCAATATGCTGAAGTGAAAGAGTACATTTGTAATGAGTGTCGCTTTGATCATAAGAATATCAGTGACTGGACTGTTGAAGGGCCTCGACACATTGAACGTAATTCTGTTATCGCACAAAATCATTACGAAAGAATTGACTTACAGAAATTGAAAAAAGAGGTAGAACGTCAGCTTGTTTTTCAAAAAGGAAATCCGCTACCTAATCCACAACTACCTTCATGATTTTATTCCTAATCTTTAAAGCCTCGTTAATTGGTGTTGTGTTTCTCATCACACTCACCGTTGCAGCATATTCGACTTATGCTGAACGGAAAGTTGCTGCTTTCCTTCAAGATCGTATCGGCCCGGATCGTGCAGGTCCGTTTGGACTTCTTCAACCGCTTGCTGATGGATTAAAATTTATAATGAAGGAAGAGATCATTCCGAATGTATCAAACAAGTTTTTATTCATATTAGGTCCTTGTATTGCCATGCTTACTGCGTTAATGGCGGGCGTTGTAATTCCTTGGGGAGGTACAATAACGATTAATGGCGAACAATACGCTCTGCAGATCGCTGATCTAAACATCGGAATACTGTATGTGTTTGGAGTTGTGTCCATTGGTGTTTATGGAATTATGATTGGTGGCTGGGCATCGAACAATAAGTTTTCGTTGCTTGGTGCAATTCGTGCATCTGCACAGATGATCAGTTATGAAATCGCGATGGGCTTATCCATCATTGCCTTAATTATTTTAACAGGAACTTTAAGTCTTCGGGAAATTACAGAGTTGCAAGCGGGTGGGGTAGGTAATCATTGGAACATGTGGAATGTAGTGTATCAACCAGTCGGTTTTATTATTTTCATTATCTGCGCTTTCGCGGAATGTAATCGTACACCATTCGATTTACCCGAATGCGAAACAGAATTGGTAGGAGGGTATCACACGGAATACAGTAGTATGAAGCTTGGCTTCTACTTGTTTGCTGAATACATTAACATGTTTATATCATCGGCTGTTATTTCCACGCTTTATTTTGGTGGATATAATTTTCCGTTCATGAACAATCTGGGATTGGATCAAAACGTGATCACCATCATTGGAACATTTGTAATGTTTGCCAAGATTTCATTCTTCATTTTCTTTTTCATGTGGATACGCTGGACGATTCCGCGCTTCCGCTACGATCAGTTAATGAACTTAGGCTGGAAGATGTTGTTGCCGATAGCGGTGGCCAATATTTTCCTTACAGGATTTATAAAAATTTTATTGAAATAAAGTTTTCATACGATGCAATCGCTCACAAATAGATCGAAACTGGTAGTAAAGAAAGAAATGACTTTCTGGGAGAGCATGTACTTGCCTGCCATTTTTGGTGGCATCATGATCACGATAAAACATTTACTGAGAAAGAAAGCGACCATTAAATATCCAGAAACAAAACGCGAGATCAGTTCAATTTGGCGCGGACAACATGTATTGAAACGCGATGATAAAGGTGCCGAGCGTTGCACGGCTTGTGGTTTGTGTGCTGTATCATGTCCCGCTGAAGCCATCACTATGGTAGCAGCAGAGCGTGAAAAGGGAGAAGAGAATTTATATCGTGAAGAGAAGTACGCTTCTACTTACGAAATCAATATGCTTCGTTGCATCTTCTGTGGGCTGTGCGAAGAAGCTTGTCCGAAGGAAGCGATATTTTTAACCGATCGTATTGTAGCATCTGATTTTCAGCGTGATGAATTTATATATGGAAAAGATAAGTTGGTAGAGGCGGTAGATCAACGCATCGATGTTTCGGTGAGACAAACTCCTGAAGTATTGGCGTTCAAAAATCAAAAACAATTAACACACAATAAATAATCGCCCTGCACTGTGACGCTTAACCTGTTTTACTTTCTTTCTTTCGTAGCGGTCTTCTCTGCCATATTGGTGGTGTTTTCGAAAAGTCCCGTGTCTAGTGTATTGTATCTCGTCATTGCTTTCTTTGCTATCGCAGGTCACTATGTTTTAATGAATGCCGAGTTTCTGGCAGTCGTACACGTGATTGTGTATGCCGGAGCTATCATGGTTTTGTTTCTCTATGTTATCATGTTGTTGAATCTCAACAAAGAAACAGAGCCACATAAAAGTAATTTATTGAAATTTGCTGCTGCCGTTTGTGCAGGCTTGTTGATGATAGTTTTCGTTGGTTCATTAAAAGGTGCTGACGTAATGATCCAACAACAGGCCGCAGACGGTAATACGGGTCTTGTAAAAAATTTAGGAATGATATTATTCACGGAATTTCTATTGCCTTTCGAAATGGCTTCTATCTTATTGCTTGCTGCAATGGTAGGAGCAGTGATGCTGGGTAAGTCAGAGAAGAAGTGATTATGGTTGATAGTTGGTCGTTGATAGTTGGTCGGTAGCGCACGTAAAGTTGTGAAGAGTACAAACTAATGAATCACTGAAGACTAACAACGAACAACAAAAAACGAACAACGCATTATGATTCCAATAGAATACTACCTCTACCTCAGCGCGGCACTCTTCACAATAGGGGTACTCGGTGTGTTGTATAGAAGAAATGCCATCATTGTTTTTATGTGTATTGAATTGATGTTGAATGCTGTGAATCTATTGATGGTTGCTTTTTCAAATTACTTCAATGATGGAGCAGGGCAGGTATTTGTATTTTTCATCATGGCAGTTGCTGCTGCTGAAGTAGCGGTTGGATTAGCCATCTTGATTATGATGCATCGCAATACTCGTACAACCGATATTAATGTTTTGAATCGTTTAAAATGGTAGGCATGAATGTATTGATTAGTCTTGTTCCACTCTTACCACTCCTGGGCTTTTTAATAGTAGCACTTGGTGGAAAGAAGTTATCACAAGGCGTGACTTCTGTAATTGCTTGTGGCGTAATTCTTATTTCGTTTATTATTTCAATATTCTTATTCACTCAACTACTCTCTACTCCAGAAGATCATCGTTTCTTTTCTGTAACACTTTTCGATTGGATTAAAACAGGAGGGTTCTCTGCATCAATCAGTTTTTTAGTTGATCCACTTTCGTCATTGATGTTGTTGATCATTACCGGTGTTGGTTTCCTTATTCATGTGTACTCCATCGGTTACATGCATGATGATGCAGGCTTCCACCGATTCTTCTCCTACCTCAACTTATTTGTGTTCTTCATGCTCCTCTTAGTAATGGGTGCAAATTACCTCTTGATGTTTGTCGGATGGGAAGGTGTAGGATTGTGTTCATACCTATTGATTGGATTCTGGTTTAAGAATCAAAATTACAATGATGCGGCCAACAAGGCGTTCATTATGAATAGAATTGGTGACCTCGGTTTATTGCTTGGAGTAATTTTGATTGTAATGAATTTCGGAAGCCTTCAATATGATGAAGTCTTCGCAAAAGTTTCTACTGTTGATACAAAAACGATCACAGTCATTACCATGTTGCTTTTTGTTGGTGCTATGGGGAAGAGCGCACAGATTCCACTTTACACTTGGCTTCCAGATGCGATGGCGGGTCCCACTCCAGTATCTGCACTGATCCACGCTGCAACCATGGTAACTGCCGGTGTGTACATGGTGGTTCGAAATAATATCTTCTATTCATTATCGCCTGTATCATTAGAACTCATTACAATTGTTGGATTAGCAACCGCTTTATTCGCTGCAACAATCGCGTTAACTCAAAACGATATCAAGAAAGTATTGGCATATTCAACAGTAAGTCAGCTGGGATTGATGTTTGTCGCTCTCGGGTTAGGTGCTTACTCCACCGGAATTTTCCACATGGCCACTCACGCATTCTTCAAAGCTTTATTATTCTTGTGTGCAGGTAGTGTCATTCACGCTCTACAAGGCGAGCAGGACATTCGGAAGATGGGTGGCTTGAAAAAGTATTTGCCAATTACCTATTTCACTTTCTTAATCGGTGTGTTGGCTATTTCGGGTATTCCTCCTTTTGCAGGATTCTTTTCGAAAGATGAAATCTTAGCACATGCATTTGCTCACAATCCATTGATATGGGGAGTAGCGTTACTTGCATCGTTGCTCACGGTGTTTTATATGTTCAGGTTATTCTTCCTTACTTTTTACGGAAAGGAAAGAGCAAGTCATAATGTGATGCATCACATTCACGAGTCACCGAAGAACATGGCTTTACCTTTGATTGTATTGGCCATCCTTTCATTTGTTGGGGGATTTATGAACGTTCCTGAATCATTATTTGGTTCAGCATGGTTGAGTGAATTCTTAGCTCCGGTTGTGGCGCAGTCAACAGCCTTAGGTGAGCCACATCATCTTAGTCATGCAACGGAATACATGTTGATGGGTATTGTGATTTCGTTTACGCTCGTCATCATTGTCATTGCCTATAACATGTATGCAAAGAAAAATCAAGTTCCGGTTTCAGACGAAGAGATGGATAATGGAATCCAGCGCACACTTTACAATAAGTATTATGTTGATGAAATCTATGATGCTATTGTCGTAAAACCTTTGTATTGGATTTCTGAAAAGCTGGATGTTGTTATTGAACGTTTAGCAATCGATAAGCTTGTGAATACAGTAGGAGGTAGTGTAGTTTGGGGAAGCCGTGGATTAAGGTATTTGCAAAATGGAGGTATAGGCTTTTACATATTCATCATGGTGGTGAGTATAATTTTAATATTAACGATTTCTGTTATTCGTTAAGGGACGAATAACTTCTGAAAGAAGAAAGTATGATAACAGTTTTTCTATTAGCCTGGCCATTGCTCGCAGCACTTCTGCTGTTTGTTTTGAAACCAGGAAATGCAAAGGTATTCGCACTACTGGCGGCACTCGTGGAGTTGGCAGCTTCTATTTTGATGGCCGTTCAATTTGAAAAAAGTGCAGCCATACAATTTGCTGTTAATATATTCTGGATTAAATCGCTTGGCATAAACTTTTCTGTAGGTGTTGACGGAATAAGTTTGTTATTGGTACTGCTCACCACGGTTCTCGTTCCATTTATTATCCTTTCATCCTTCAACAAATCTTACGACAAACCATTTACATTCTACGGACTCATTCTTATTATGCAAATGGCATTGATCGGAGTGTTCACCGCGCTTGATGGTTTCCTGTTTTATCTTTTCTGGGAGATGGCACTCATCCCTATCTATTTTATATGTTTGATCTGGGGTGGAGAAAATCGTGGCGTGATTACCTTAAAGTTTTTCATCTACACTTTAGCAGGAAGTTTAGTAATGTTGGTAGCCTTAGTCTACCTCTATTTCAAAACTCCAGGTGCACATACTTTCGATATCGAAGCGCTTTATCAAGCCGGACAAGGATTACCAGTGTATGAGCAGGGCCTGATTTTTTGGGCGATGTTTGTAGCATTCGCGATTAAGATGCCGGTTTTTCCTTTTCATACCTGGCAGCCGGATACGTATACAGTTGCGCCCACACAAGGTACCATGCTCTTATCCGCCATTATGTTGAAGATGGGGATCTATGGATTGATCCGTTGGTTGATACCATTGGTGCCACTCGGTGTAGCAGAATGGGGTTTCACAGCCGTGGTACTTTCTGTGATTGGCATTGTTTACGCTTCGTGCATTGCCATCGTACAAAAAGATTTTAAACGATTGATTGCCTACTCTTCAATTGCTCACGTAGGTTTAATTGCTGCGGGCTTATTAACTCTTACCAATTCAGGTATTCAAGGTGCAATGATTCAAATGGTGAGTCACGGTATTCTTGTTTTTGCAATGTTCTTTATTGTTGATATCATTTCGGATCGAACAAAAACCAGATCCCTTTCTGAATTGGGAGGAATTCGAAATGTTGCTCCCATTCTTTCAACCGTATTCATAATCGTGATGTTGGGTAGTGTGGCATTGCCGATCACAAGCGGATTTGTAGGCGAATTTTTATTAATCCGTTCATTGGTTGAATACCATTTCATTCTTGGTGCCATCGCTGGTCTGACAATTATATTAGGTGCGATCTACATGTTCCGAACTTTTCAAAAGTCAATGTCGGGTGAAACGAATGCAGTAACATCAAACTTCACGGATTTAACCGGCATAGAAAAAGCAGTACTTTATCCGATTGTGGTTTTGATTTTTGTGATCGGAATTTATCCGGCTCCATTGCTTGAAATTTCAGAAGCTGCAACAGCAAATATTGTGAACCTCTTTTCGGCTTACGCTGATTCTATAAAATAGTATGAACGCATTAATCGTCATTTGTAGTTTAGGTATATTCTCACTCGTAGCAGAAATTGCCAACCTGAAAAAATGGTTGACAACCTTCATGATGCTGGGTCTTGTTACGGCAACGGTGTTGATCGTAATGGATTGGGGAACCGCGCAATCGTATTACAGCGACATGGTTTTGTTTGATGACTTTGCCATCTCTTTTACTGCACTCATATTGGTTGTTGCTTTTTTCTGGTTCTGGATGTCGGGAGATTATTTCAGTAACCAGCCGCATAAGACTGATCGTTCCGCTTTAATTCTCTTTGCTATCACCGGAAGTATATGCATGGTTTCATTCAACAACATGGCCATGCTTTTTTTAGGTATTGAGATATTATCGATTTCATTATATGTATTAGCAGGAAGCAACAAGGAAAGTCTCTGGTCGAATGAGGCAGCCTTCAAGTATTTTATAATGGGCTCTTTCGCCACAGGATTTTTATTGATGGGGATTGCCCTTGTTTACGGAGCAACCGGATCGTTTAACATCACCAAGATTGCGACTTATATTTCAACACATATCGATTCATTACCCGGTTTCTTTTATGCAGGTGTATTGCTGATGTTAATCGGAATGACCTTCAAGATTTCTGCCGTGCCTTTTCACTTCTGGGCTCCAGATGTTTATGGAGGATCACCAACAACGATCACGGCCTTCATGTCCACTGTTGTGAAGATTGCAGCATTTGGCGCGTTTTATAAAATATTCTCTTTCTGTTTTAATTCGGTGCATTCAACCTGGATCATGGTCATTCAAATCATGACGGTGCTTACCTTGATCATTCCCAACATTACCGCTGTATATCAAACCAACATAAAGCGGTTGCTGGCATATTCAAGTGTAGGGCATGTTGGATATTTATTGATTGCTGTTGTGGCAAACAATACAGGCGCTTCAGGAACAATTTTATATTATCTAACTGCCTATTCTTTCGCTTCTATTTTAGCGTTTACAGTTTTACATCTTGTGGAAGGATCAGGTGAAAACAATGAGTTGGGAAGCTTCAACGGATTATTCAAAAGAAGTCCTTTGTTGGCTTCGGCATTAACAATCGCTGTGTTATCACTTGCTGGAATTCCTCCATTGGCTGGTTTCTTTGGGAAGTATATGGTTTTTGCATTGGCACTTCAGCAAGGTTATGTAGCATTAGTGCTTCTCGCTGTTTTTACTTCTCTTATCGGTGTTTACTATTACTTTAAAGTAATCATTGCGATGTTCTTTAAGGAATCCTCCAAGGAGCCATTACAAGTATCATTCTCATCTAAAGCGATTGTTGTCTTATTAGTTTTAATTATTTTCCTTTTGGGGATATTTCCAGATTGGGTGATTACAAGATTGGCGGTTCAATAGTCAATATTCAGAACCTGTTTCAAGAGAATACAGGATAATTACATTTGCAGAAGGAGTTGTATTTTGACATGACTCTATAGGAACGTCCCTATTTCAGTAAAAGCACCTTGCATTTATTTTCAGAATACGCTATCTTCAAAAAATTGAAAATGATTTTATGGCAAAGGTTAAGAAAATTCTTCAAGAAAAAGGTAGCGTAGTATTTTCGGTTGAACCCAATATCACCGTTTACAGCGCTATAGAATTGATGTGCGAAAAAAATATCGGTGGTCTGCTCATTGTAGAAAATGGAAACTTGACTGGTATTTTTACCGAGCGCGATTATGCGCGGAAGCTTATCTTAAAAGGAAAGTCATCCAAGGATACCAAGATAAGCGAATTGATGACGGGCAATCCATACACCGTGTCTTTGGATACTAGCATTGAAGAATGTATGAGTATGATGTCAGGCAAGCGAATTAGACATTTGCCAGTAGTGGAAGAAGGCAAGTTAATTGGGATGATTTCAATCGGAGATGTGGTGAAGCACATCATTGAAGAACAAAAAGAGATTATTGGTCATTTAGAGAGTTATATAACACGGTAGTTTACCAACATCGTATAAAGAAAAGCCTTATGGATTTCTCCATAAGGCTTTTTTATGCATAAACCTCAAGACTAGATTCTGATGAAATATCAGTCAGATCTGGTTGAGACTCTATCATCTCTTCAATGGTCGTGTAAAACCGAAGTCTGTATTTGAATACGATCTTGCTTCCAATAGCAAGCTTAATATCACGAAGGTCGACTTTTTCATCTACCCAATAGAGACAAATACCTGATTCCAACGATGTACCATGCAAGAAATTTAAGGTTGAATGCTCTAGATTCTTTAGAACGTCTGCGTCAAAACCTGATTTCCCTTGAATGTAGAGAGTGGTCCAATTCATTTTTAATTTTTTGTTTATCGTTATATGCTTCTTTGTTGTGTTGTTGTCCTTACGAAATACCGAATAGTATGATGTAAAACGATTGATTAACGAAACTTCATTTTGATTTAACTTATTCATTATCAGACTCTAATAGGAGTTACTGCTGTTAATACGAGAGAATGAAGATTTGGTTTATTTCTACTTCAATTATTTTTATATATCTTCGCGCCATTATTATTATTATTTATTAACAACAACAATGAAAGAAGGAACAGTAAAATTCTTTAATGAATCAAAAGGGTTTGGTTTTATCAAAGAAACAGCAACAGGTCAAGAGCATTTCGTGCATATCTCAGGTCTTTTAGTAGATCAGATCCACGAAAATGATGAAGTAACTTTCGAATTGAAAGAAGGAAAAAAAGGATGGAACGCGGTTAACGTACGTTTAGCCAACTAAAATATCTTCATTACCATTGCTAAAAGCCCCGTACTTGTACGGGGCTTTTTTTTTGGTTTATAGGTATTTAGCTCAGATATATGAGGGCGACTGTCCTTTCAAAGAAACGTAACTTCTTCGATCGCCACAGGTCCGAGGCGCAAAAGGAAAATTGAATTTCATAGGAACTGCGTGCTCACGCAGTTAAAACACAAAAGGCTAATCCGCTTTAAACGAATTAGCCTTTAGTATTTTGTTATAACCTCATCAGCAAGGCTAATAGGGTTTCAGAGTTGTCCTGTCAATTTAGTTTGTACTAACGCAACATCGTAATCATTATTTTAAGCAAATGATTGGCGTGCTTAACGATTGCTGCATCAAGACCTAAACTTAAATGGCGCTTGAGCCACGTTCGCCTGTTCGTAGGCGAATCACTTCTTCTAATGGAAGAATGAAAATCTTACCGCTTCCTACTAAACCATCTTCATTGGCTTTTGTGGCGTTGATGATGGCGTTGCAAGCCTTATCAACAAAGTCATCGTTGACCGCTATCTCCAAGCGGATGTTGGCGGTGAGGTTTGGCACTACAATTTGTCCTCGATAGATTTCTTCTGTTGTAGTTTGGCGCCCATGGCCCGAGACGTTGCCTACAGTAATTCTGGATACACCTGCATCGATAAGGGCTTCGCGCACCTGATCGAGTTGGTTTTCGCGTATGATGGCTACTATAAATTTCATGTTTAGTTTCGTTTAGTTTGGATTGATCATTCCGTAACCTCTTTCTCCGTGATAGTGATTGTCGAGGCCGCGCATTTCGGCTTCTTCGGTGGAGCGAATCTTTATAAATTTATTCAAAACAAACAGAATAATCCATGTACCGATTCCAGCATATGCAACGGCTATCAATACAGCGGTGGCTTGTACGCCAAGTTGTTGCCATACTGTCCATGATCCACCTGCAATGGTAGCAGCTTCTGTCATCCAGCTTTCACGAATGAAGAATACCAAGAAGATTGCACCAACAATTCCGCCTACACCGTGAATACCAAAAGCATCTAATGTATCATCGTATCCTAATTTGTTTTTGATGACGATGGCGAGATAACAAATTACAGTTGCTAATGCTCCTAATACTAAAGCACCACCTGGCTTTACTACACCGGCAGCAGGAGTTATAGCAACAAGTCCTGCCAAGATTCCCGAAGCGAAACCAAGGGCAGTCGCTTTGCCGCGATGAATACCTTCGATGATTACCCATGACATTGCACCGGCTGCCGCTGCGATTTGCGTAACGGTGAGGGCTTGTGCTGAACTCAATCCGCTTGAAAGACTAGAGCCCGCGTTGAAACCAAACCATCCAACCCAAAGTAAACCTGCACCGATTAAAGTCATTACTAAGTTGCTTGGCCGCATTTGTAAATGTGCATGGGCTTTTCTTCCTCCAAGGTAAAGAGCGGCCACTAATCCACTCACACCGGCAGAGATATGAACAACTGTTCCACCAGCAAAATCAATGGCTCCGCGCGCACCGAGGTTAAACAAGAATCCATCGGAAGCCCACACCCAATGACAAAGAGGATTGTAAATTAATATTCCCCAAATGCCAATGAAAAAACAATATCCTTTAAAAGAAACCCTTTCCGCGAAAGCGCCTGCAATAAGAGCAGGAGTGATAATGGCAAACTTTGCCTGGAACATGGAGAAGATGTACTCTGGAATGCCCCCGGCCATAATGGTTTCGTCAATGCCGGAGAGCATAAAGTAATCGCTGCTCCAGCCGAACCAGCCACCAAGTACGTTGGGACCAAAGGCCATTGCGTAACCACAGACTACCCAGAGTACGGTCATCACACCCATAGCAGAGAAGCTGTGCATCATAGTGCCGAGTACGTTTTTACTGCGGACTAATCCGCCATAGAACATGGCAAGGCCAGGTATCATCAGTAATACAAATGCGGTGGAGGTAAGCATCCACGCGGTTGCGCCCGTATCGATTACGGGTGCATCTGCTGCCAAGGCGCTGGCGGCAGGAAAGAGCGTAAGAACACAAAGCAATGCTGTGCATCGAAGTAAAATTTTCATCCTGGTTGTTTGGTCGTTTAAGTTGTGTCGCGAAATTAACAGGGCGGGAGGCTAGTACAATATAAAAAACATAAAAATTATAGAATGGCGGGTAAAAAATTAGCCTATATCGATTGAAATTGAAATTAAATTGGGGTTTGCAGGGTATTATTATGAGTATGATAGAATTCTAAGGTAGAGGTTCAGATGTGGAGTGTGGTATTTATCAGCTGGGTTTAAACCACATGTTTTTGTAACGAATTAGCAGAGTAAAACCAAGTAGCGATGTATGTCATAAGGTAACGTGACTAAGGTATTGTTCCTCTGCACAATAAGGATTTAGATAGATGAACATTCGAGTTGTCCATAAATGACTCTGCGATGGAAAAATATGATGTGGATTTTCATGCTCTTCTGTTAGCCCGCTAATCGCTGTCCAAATCAACCCGCTACAAAGTCCATTTTACACCGCGAGTAAATATTGTATGGGCAATACATTTGTGTAACATTTTAGTTACGCATCATGAACACCAGTATTCATCATCAATTTTTCTATGCCCATCCGACCGATGTGGTTTGGGAATACCTCACTCTGCCCGAAAAGATTTCTAAATGGTTAATGCCAAACGATTTTCAGTTAATCCTTGGCCATGATTTTCAGTTCAGAACAAAACCAAAACCACAATTTAATTTCGATGGAATTTTTTATTGTAAAGTGTTGGAGATCGTTCCACTCAAAAAATTATCCTATTCATGGCGGGGAGGCCCAGGCAATGGTGAGATATCATTGGATACAGTTGTAGTATGGACTTTGGTTGCGAAAGATAATGGAACAGAACTTCAACTCGAGCACAATGGATTTACGAATGAAAACTTTGCGATATACTCTGCCTTGAATGAAGGTTGGTTTAAGAATATGAAAAAGATTGTGGAAAGTTTGAATCGGGCCGTGCATGACTCCACGAACACGTGATGCATTCCGCGCTATTGGAGATCCGAACAGAAGGCAAATTTTGAAAATGCTTTCTGAGCAAAGTCGGACAATAAATTCTTTAGCTGAAAATTTTGATATGAGTCGTCCAGCGATTTCAAGACACATCAAAATATTGCATAGAAATGGATTTATTTCAATAGAGGACATTGGGCGGGAAAGACATTGTAAGTTGAAGCAAGATGGATTTGCAGAAGTGCAGAACTGGATTGATTTCTTTGACGGGTTCTGGAAATCGAAATTGAACAAATTGGAAGTGTTGTTAAACATGAAAGAAAATAAAAAATGAAAACAGAAAACCAAAATTACACTTCTACCTTGTTGGTAGATCAAACTCCGAAAGAAGTATTTAATGCAATCAATACCGTTCGCGAATGGTGGTCAGAAGACTTTAAGGGTAATTCACAACACGTCAACGATGAATTTGAAGTTCATTTCGCGGATGTCCATTATTCCAAGCAAAAGTTAATTGAGATAATTCCAGATCAGAAAGTGGTTTGGCTTGTTACAGACAGCCGCTTGAATTTTCTTGCGGACAAGAGTGAATGGACGGATACCAAAATTAGTTTTGTAATCTCTAGCCAAGGTAATAAAACGCAAATTCAATTCTCTCATCTAGGTCTTGTTCCAGAAATTGAATGTTTCAAAGACTGCTCAAAAGGATGGCAATATTATTTGCATCAAAGTTTATTACCTTATATCACAACCGGTAAAGGTAATCCCAACAAAAAGTAACAGGTACTTAATTAACAAGGCTATCATCTCACACATTAATTAAAATCACAACAATGGAAAATCAAAATTTCACATCTGCCATTCTAGTGGATCAGTCTCCGAAGGAAGTATTCAATGCCATCACGAATGTTCGAGGATGGTGGTCGGAAGAAGTCAAAGGTAATGCTGAGAAACTGGATGACGAGTTTACCTACCGTTATCAGGATGTACATACGTGCAGAATGAAACTCATAGAAGTTGCTCCTGATAAAAAAATAGTTTGGCTTGTACTAGACAACTTCTTTAGTTTTACGATAGACAAAAGCGAATGGATAGGAACAAATATCATTTTTGAAATTTCTAAACACGGTAATAAAACAGAGCTTCTGTTTACCCACCAAGGATTGGTTCCTGAATATGAATGCTACAATGCTTGTGTGAATGGATGGACTCAATACATTCAGCAAAGCCTGCTTAGTTTAATCGCTACCGGTAAAGGACAGCCAAACGCAATTGAAAAAGCATATACGACTCATGAAGTTGCCGCCCGATTCAATACACTTGCCAAACAGGAAAAATGGTTTGAAATTCAAGACGAACTTTTTGCAGACGATGTAAAGAGCATAGAACCTTCAACGGCTAAACATCTTCACAACGCGGATGGGAAGGACGCAGTGCGTAAGAAAGGGGAGAGTTGGGTAAAGCGAATAGAAGCAGTTCATCGAACCCTTACAACGGAACCCATTGTGAGCGGAAACCATTTTGCAGTTGGGCGGGAAATGGATATTACAGTTCACGGGGTAGGAAGAATACAATTTAATCAGATTATGTTATATGAAGTGAAAGACGGTAAGATTATAGTGGAGCAATTTTTTTATTAGTCAGTTTAATAGCGATTGACTATACGAAATAGTGTGACGTACATATATCATTAAACAAAAAAAGTCCAAGCCTGATGGTCTGGACTTTTTTCGTTTAGGAAATTTGATGTCAATTCGCTTTTCTTAAATACACGTTTCCATATTTTGATTCGAAATCATAACGTGGTCCGGTGCCTGGTTTTGCAGATACATAGGTGTGAAAATTTTCATCACGATTTTGCACGCTGCCAAACTTAATATCTAGGTTGGTATAGATTTGTCCGTAATTTGTTTCGGCTATCAGTTCGCCCATTGTTTTTTCTAAGAGTGCTGCATCTACACCTCCATAGGTAGCGTCAACTGTAATAGATCCAATAAAATTTTTCACCTCTACCATTCCATAAATAGATTCAATACGCGTTTCTACATTACGTGGTACTTTAATTTCAATTTGGATATCCATATCAATACCATTTGACATTGTGTCGTGAGATTTCCTTCCATTGGCCTCTTCATACTTTTTTAATTCTTCTTTGTTTTTGAAAACTATTTTCTGAGATCCGTCAACAATGGTTATGCGATGAGGTAAGTTTTTCATGTTTTTAATTTCATTCTTTACAGAGATAACGTTTGCTGTAGTAGATGTTTGCAATTCAAATGCATCATCATTCTCACCATTGTTAATGCTTACGGTTCCTTGAATGGAAATTTCATTTTTATCCCACGTGCTAATCCGAATCAATTCTGGGTAATCGAAATGCATGGTAATTTTCTGGCCGCTTTGTACCGCAATTGTTTTGTTAATGGCGGTTTGCGCTAATGACATCTGGGCTAGGAAAAGTAAGGGCAGTATTATTCTTGTCTTCATAGTTCTGTGAAGTTGAAAGGTGTAGAGATTATGCGTTGGTGTTCTGAAGCTTTGATGAATTTCAATTGCGCAGAACACCAGCGCTTGTAAAGAATATTATTTCTTTCTGAGATACACGTTGTTGTGTGTGGAAGAGAGCGTAATGTCAAGTCCACCACCATTAATTTTGCCAGTTACATTGTCGCTGTACTTCACCATGTTTCCGCTTTTTTCAATCTCAATTTTAAAATCCGGATCGACAAAGATTTCACCATATACTGTTCCCAATTTCAAGTTGGCTTTTGTCGCAACGGGGATGGCAATGTCTACGTGACCGTGCACAGATACGATTGATACTGGATTCTTCATATTTGCATTGAGTGATCCTTCAATGTCACCGTGTACCGTCTTCACTGTCATGGGTCCGGTAACGTTGCTCAGATTTACTCCGTTATGAACAGTCGAAACTTCGATTTCGCCTTCTACATTTTTGAATTCTACCTCATTACCGTAAGGAGAGGAGTGGGAGTACGAAACAGTTATGCCCTTCGGTACTTTAATTAAAATATCAGGGCCATCCATTTTTTTCAATTGCTGAACTTCAATAACACTTCCTTTATCAACTACGGAAAGTCCCATACCTGTATTATCCTCAAGACCGAGACTGCTCACTGAACGCAGACCTTTTGCGCGTTCATCTTTTTCGCGATCACCGTTTTTTGATGTGAAAACAATTTCATTTCCACTGTATCCTTCAATTGTTACGTGGTTTACTTCTTTTATCTCCAATCGGCCTGTACTTTTCGCAACTTTAAATTCCTGCGCATGCAAGGCGATTGACATGATTAATGCAAGTGCTACTATAATTCCCTTTTTCATATTCGTTTCTATTAATTGTTAATTCTTAGTTGATTTTAATAATGTATTGAGTGTGTTAAACAAGTTGATGTAACGCTGCATGTGCTTCGTCTTTTACGGCAGGTAATGCTTCTTCATCGGTGGTGATGCGTTGCAATTCCTTTACAATTTCCTTCTCCTTCATTTCGGACAATAGTCGGATCAGGGCAATTTGCACAACAGGATCTTTCTGTGTTGCCATCGAGGCGATTAATGTTTTACGCACATGTTCCTGATGATAAAATTTCCGCAGTGCATCAAGTGCTGCCAGGCGCACGTTGGAATTGGTATCTTCATTCATGGCTTTTACCAATGCAGTAACAATTTCATCATCGGTTTTCTCCATTTTGTACGCCACGTTTGCGCCCATCACACGTTGACTTGCTGATTGTTGATTGTCCAACATTGCCATTAACATCAACTTGGTTTCCTTTACTTCGTTTCGCATGGCTAACATTTCAGCTTCGTTATTGGCGTGCTGGTTACTGATCAGAAAACCGATTCCTCCACCCACAATCAAAAGCGCTACGGCAGCGGCAACGCGATAGAATGAAGGTTGGAAGAAGATTGTCTTCGTTTCTTTAGCAGCATTCAATTCTGTTTTTAACAATGAATCAAATCCTGCTTTTAGTTTTGAAGAAGGCTCCAGCTTCGAAGGCTTGTTCATGCGTTGTATTACCTCCTTAAATTGATCATAAAGTTTGTAGACATCTTCATTCTGAGTCAGTTCCTTTTCCACCAGGAGTCTGTCAGCGTCCGATAATTTTCCATCGATATAATCAATCAGTAAACTTTCTATTTTCTCCTTCTCCATAACTTCTCTTTAGATTTTCTCCAACTCAAAATAATGTTCCCTCAATTTTCCGATCGCACGATGTACTTTTACTTTGATGTTTGCCACTGTTGTTTCCATGATGACTGCTACTTCTTCATATTTTAATTGCTGAAAGCGAGTGAGTACCAACACTTCACGCTGCTCTTCATCGAGCATGGCCAACGATCGGTGAAGAATTTCTTCGCGTTCGTTTTGATCTATCGTTTCATTTCTATCAGCAACCCGGTCACTCACCTTTTCAATATCTATAAAATTGGACGACTTGTTTTTATTCGCCTGATAATGATCTGAAAACACATTACGTGATACCTGATAAATCCACGATTGAAATTTTAGTCCGTGCCGATAGCTGGTTCTGTACTTGATCAATCGAAGGAAGACGTTTTGTGTCAGGTCTTCCGCCATCTCTCGATCCATCGTCATGCGCGCTAGAAAATTAAAAATGCGTTTATGATAGCGATCAAAAAGCAACGACATCTGTTGAAGATCACCGTCTTTTACGGCCTCCATTATGGCTTCATCTGTCATCAATTCGGTGCTTTTATCAGGTTTCGGATTAGTTACCGGAAGGTAGTTGAAAGGTTACAGTTCGTTTTAAAGATTTATATGAAATGTACCCGATGGCATTATTCAAAAGGGTAAAATTCCAGAGTCCAGAGGTAAGATGAATTGAGTTAGGTAATGTTACCTCCTAAAATTAGGTAGCGCCAATTTAAATTTAATGGCGAGTAGTCGGATCACAAAAATTAGCAGGCTTGATACCAACAGCGTTAGATTTCTCTCCACTCCAAGATGATGAAGCACGAGGTAGAGAATAGCGCCCGCAAGACATGCTGTTGCGTAGATTTCTTTGCGGAATAAAACGGGCATTTCATTAATGAGGGTATCGCGAATAACCCCACCCATCACAGCGCTGAACATACCCATGATGGCTGCGTTTTCGGGACGAAAGCCTAGTGCAAGTGATTTCTCAACTCCAAGAATTGTAAAGAATGAAATTCCAACTGTATCAAAAGCACAAACGTTCTGCGCATCTCAATAAGGTATTTGAAGAATACATAAGCAATGATGACACCGATGAAGATGGCGTAAACAAAATTAATGTCCGATACCCAAACGAGTGGGTAACTTCCTAGAATCATATCGCGCAAAGATCCTCCTCCAATAGCCGTTACAAATCCCATAAAGCTTGCACCGAATAAATCATCATGCCGATCGCGCACTGCCAGGGCACCGGATATCGCGAAGAAGAATGTACCGAGAATTTCAAGAATGTATTGGAGTTCGGGCATAAGTCAAAGATAAAGCAGAATTCTACTTAGAAGCTGGGTGCAAACGCAGAGATTGTTTGATAATTCTAGTAATCTAGTTGCCAATATCATTTATTGCTTTTAGATATGTAAATTGTTTTAGGTCCTAATCGATTATTTCCTAGCACCACATGAGGTTACTGTTAGTTTTTTTATTCGTTTTACTAAACACACTCGTTATGGGGCAGAGCCTAGAAATTGATTCACTTAAATCTGCCGTAAATAATCTCAATGGTGAGGCAAAAATTGATGCACTTCTAAAATTGGCAAGGGCTTATCAATCTCATTCACTTCGAGATCTGGAATTTTATGCAAGCGAAGCCGATAGTTTATCTGACAATATAGATTACGAGAAAGGTAAGGCCGGAGCGTTAACGTTGTTGAGTGTGTACAATGCTTTTACAGGGTATCATGATCTTAGCCTGGCGCAACAACTTGAAGCGCTTCAGATTTTTGAACAACTTAACGACAAACAAAATGTTGCCAAAGTGCTACATAATACAGGAGGTATTTATTTTTATCTCCGGGAGTATAATAAATCAATTGATTTTCTTCTTCGCTCTATCGTCATTCGAAGGGAATTGGAAGACACGCTGAGCGTAGGCGTAAGCGAAATGTCGATATGCGCTGCTTACAATTTCAAAAACCAACCTGATAGTGGGAAGATATATTGTGAGGATGGCCTCCGCATAATGAAACACTATAACATACCTGGCAGGTTAGCGGAAGCGTATTTATATGTGGCTCAGAATTTAACATTGCGTAAGCAATATGCCGAAGCCAATAGCGCTTATAAACACGCTATCTCATTTGTAGAGAAAGGAAATTTTCAGGGAACTGCTGTTGAATTATATAATGATTTAGGATCGTACTATCTCGAATTAGGTAAGTATGACTCTGCCGCTTACTGTCTTCATAAGACGTTAAGTTTATTGAAGAATTATAATGATCGAAGTTCGCTTATTCATACCTATGAACTCCTTTCTAAGAAGCATGAGCTAACGCATCGTTACGATTCTGCGTTGTATTATTTCAAATTGCATTCGAAGGCAAACAATGAAAGTTTTAATGTGCAGAAGAGTTTACAGATCGCTTCACTTCAGGCGCAGTATGATGTAAAAAATAAAGACAAAGAGCTTGAGTTAAACAGACAACGATTGAATACACAGCGCTCTATTATTATAGCCATTAGTATAATTTTGTTCATCTTAATCATTTTGGGTTATTTCATTTTAAGGATTTACCTGGCCAAGAAAAAAGCAAACGAAAAGCTCCAGCAACTATATAACACCATTCAGGAAAAGAATGAAGAGATTGTTGCACAGTCGGAAGAACTTCAGGAGGCAAACAACACCATTAGCCAAATGAATCAGGATCTTGAAAGCATTGTACACGAACGGACAGAGAAAATTGCCGTGCAGCATGCACAGTTAATTGAGTTCGCCTATTTCAATGCGCATAAAGTTCGAGGGCCGCTCGCAAGAATTTTAGGCCTTGTAAAGCTTACCCGAATGGAAGTTCTTAAAGATGAAATTGAAGATATTCATGCGCGTATTGAGATTTCGGCCCAAGAGCTCGATGACGTTATTCACGAGATTAATTCGAAGCTTGAGAAGGATGATTCAGAATAGATTTACAACCCCGCATTGCTTTCGATAACTTTATTAGCGCAATCTTCTTATTGAAGTACGGAATGATGCTATATTCCCGATTGATTTTGCTCATCTATCTGGAGCAGCCTGATTAACTTAAGTATTCATTTTCCTGCATTTAAAATATGTCGGTACGCATTTTATTCTCTTTTGTTCTTGTTTCAAGCCTCACGTTAGGTTGCATTTCGGCTATGCCAAAGCCCGAGACTGATAGTTTATTTTTGGAGTTGAATCGTGTTATTAAAAACCAAGATCAGTATGTGAAGGAGAAGCAAAAGCGTATCGATCAATACAAAAGTGAGCGCAAGTTGAAGGGCAACGATCCGTTTGATGTTAATCTTAAACTATATGATGAATATAAATCATTCATATATGACTCTGCTTTTAGTTATGCTCGACACTTGCAAGCCATAGCATACAAACAGAATGATCCAAGCAAAATCGCGTATAGCAAAATTAAGCTGGGCTTCGTGCTCGTTTCATCGGGTTTGTTCAAGGAAACGTTAGACACCTTGTATACCATTCGTTCGGGTATGTTACCCGATACTATACGATCAGAATTTTATTATCTGATGGCGCGTACCTATTATGATTTATGTGATTTTGATGCAGATGATTTTTACAGGGTTCATTATACAAATCTGGGTCATGCTTATATTGATTCGGCTATGACACTATTGTCTCCAAATTCTTCTCAATATCTGTTGATGAGTGGAATAAAAAATGTTCGTCAGCGGAATATGAAAGAGGCGCAATCTGACTTCGAAAAAATGATCGGCAGCTTTACACTTTCAGATACTGATTTTGCCGTTGCGGCCAGCACATTAAGTTTCATTTATAGTTTTGCAGACGAACCAGAATTAGCGAAAGAGACATTGATACGCGCAGCGATTGCAGATATCCGTGCGTGTACGAAAGAAACATTAGCAACTTTAAATTTAGCAGACATGCTTTATAAAGAAGGCGATGTTGGAAATGCATATACTTATGTGAAGATAGCATTGGAAGATGCTAACTTTTATGGAGCGCGACATCGTAAAATTCAAGTTGCCGCAGTGTTCCCCATCATTGAAGGTCAACAGTTAAGTATGGTGGAGTCAAGACGGAAGATGTTGGTTTTGTATTCGTCTGTCATTACCATACTATCGCTCATCACGATTGCTTTTGCTGTTATTATTTTCAAACAATTTAAAAATCTAAAAGAAGCGAAACGCATTATTTCAGCAGCGAATGATACCTTAACCGAAACCAATCATCAATTGAGTGATGCAAATAAGATTAAGGAAGAATACATATGGTACTACTTTAACACCACTGCCGATTACATCAATAAACTGGATACCTTAAAAAAATCCATGGATATGAAGTTGATGACCAAAAGGATGGAGGATTTAAGATTTACCGTGGATAGCATCAATATTAAAAAGGAGCGAGAAGATCTTTACCACAATTTCGATAAGGTATTTCTGAAACTCTTTCCCGATTTTGTTACTGTCTTCAATTCCTTCTTTAAAGAAGAGGATAAAGTGCATCCCAAAGATGACCATCTCTTAAATACAGAGTTGCGAATCTTTGCCTTGATCCGCATGGGCATCCACGACAATGAGAAGATTGCTAAAATTCTCGACTACTCCGTTACCACAATTTATACTTACAAAACCAGGGTTAGAAGTAAGTCCATTTTAGAAAACGAAGACTTCGATCGACAGATTATGAATATCCGGGCGATTGGATAACCGATGACTTGGCAATCGCTATTCGGTAATCTTAAAGTTGAGATGATTCGCCCTACCAGTTACCGATTACTGGCTGCCGAATATTGATTACCGATAAACGATCGCCTAAAAAAGGTTTGATACCTTCAAGATTTTATTTCTCCCAATTTTTTGTAATCCGTTGACAGGCATTTGTTTAATTGATTGGTACCGCATCATTTTTCTTGATTTTTTGAGGAGAAGTTGATTGATCCTCTGGTGGTGGGCTTTCTTTGCTTGTCTGCAAACGATTTCGAATATGACCATTTGTAACCGTTTGCAACGCTCAATCAAACCCAATTGTCTATGCTAAAATTCTATCAAATTTTCAGGAGATGCTTAATGGTTCTCTTGTGCGTGCTGACCACAGAAGCCTGGTCGCAAAGCCGAACCATTACCGGAACAGTAATGGCAGAGGATGAGAACGCACCAATTCCGGGTGTAAACGTTCTTGAAAAAGGTACAACGAATGGAACTGTTACAGATGCCAATGGGATCTACAGCATCCAAACTAAAGACGGAGCCACGTTAGTTTTTTCGTTTGTTGGCTATGCACCAAAAGAAGTTGAAGTAGGAACCCAAACTACGGTCGCGGTTACACTTACACCTGATATCTCCACGTTAAATGAAGTGGTGGTTATTGGTTACGGAATTGTAAAAAAATCAGATGCTACAGGTTCATTGGCGGTGATAAGCTCCCGCGATTTCAATAAAGGTGCTGTCAATTCTCCACAAGAATTAATTGCGGGTAAAACCGCGGGTGTTTCTATTACTTCTAACAGTGGTGCGCCAGGAAATACCTCAACCATTCGTATTCGGGGTGGCTCATCGCTCAATGCGAGTAGGGATCCGCTCATCGTAATTGATGGCGTGCCCATGAGCAACATCAACTTAGGTGGCTCATCCAATATTTTATCAACGCTTAATCCGAATGACATTGAAACATTCACCGTGTTAAAAGATGCATCGGCCACCGCCATTTATGGATTGCGTGCATCGAATGGTGTCATCATCATTACCACAAAACGCGGTGGAAAAGATTTCAAAATCAATTATAATGTAACGGGCACGATGTACACTATTCCTAAAAAGGTTGATGTGTTTAGCGGAGATGAATATCGCGAATTGATAAACGAACAGTTTGCTGGAAATAATGCAGGGTTGTCATTGTTGGGAGATTCTGACACCGACTGGCAAGAAGAGATTTATCAAACAGCATACGGACAAGATCACAATCTGAATTTCTCGGGGACGGCTGCCAAAATACCGTACCGTGTTTCAATGGGCTACAACAATACGGATGGTATTTTGAAGACCTACAATTTTGAAAGAGGTACAGTTGCCATCGGACTTGATCCAAGTTTTTTCAAGAATGCACTGAAGGTAAACATTAATGTGAAAGGCATGCTCAACAACAATAATTTTGCCGAGCAGCGTGCTGTGGGCAATGCTATTGCGTATGATCCAACGAAGCCTGTTTATAATGAGAATGAACGTTGGAGAGGGTATACTACTTGGACGACAGGGGGTATTAATGGACCAAGCATCAACCTTGCACCGGCCAATCCGGTTGCTCAACTTGAGCTAACCGATAATACGTCTGAAGTAAAACGCAGCATTGGAAACATTAAGTTGGATTATGCTATTCCGTTCGTAAAAGGGTTGAGCACATCGCTGAACCTGGGTTATGATGTAACGGAATCAAATGGTCATAACAATGTGCGAGACAGCACGCAATGGATTTATCTACCAACCGTTGCGGGTGGACGTTATAGTCCATACCGTGCTAAGAGTAAAAATACATTGCTGGATTTTCTTGTCAATTATACAAAAGAACTAAAATCCATTGACAGTAGAGTTGATGTGATGGGTGGATATTCCTGGGCTTACTTTAATCTTTCAGGTGCAGATTCAACCATGAATGCAAAAGGTGAGGCGTCTACACCACCTAATGTTTATGAAACCGATTATCAACTACTTTCATTTTTTGGACGCGCAAACTACACGCTAAAAGATAAATATATTTTCACAGCAACCCTACGTGCCGATGCCACATCCCGTTTTTCAAAAGAACAAGGCAATCGCTGGGGTAAGTTCCCGGCCTTCGCATTTGCATGGAAGCTGAAGCAGGAAAATTTTCTTCAATCCGTTAACACGATTTCTGATTTGAAACTTCGCGTTGGGTATGGAGTTACAGGTCAGCAAGATGTTGGGGGTGACTATCCTTACATTTCTTACTATACGCGGAGTAACAATGCTGCACGTTATCAATTTGGAGATACATTCTACAATACACTGCGACCTGACGGATATGATGTTAACATCAGGTGGGAGACCGCTACCACGGTAAATGCCGGATTGGATTTTGGATTATTTCAAAATAAGATTACCGGATCATTGGATTTTTATCAGACCAAGACAAACGATTTGATTGCCAACGTGCCAATTCCTGCCGGAACAAATTTTGTGAGCAATCTAAATACCAATATAGGGAGTATGGAAAATACTGGAATAGAATTAAATGTAAATGCTGAGCTTGTCTCAACCGATGATTTTCAGTGGCAATTCGGATATAACATCTCGTACAATAAAAATGAGATCACGCAACTTAACCTGAACAACGATCCAAACTATTATGTGCCGGTAGGCGGCATTGGAGGTACTACTTCAGGCACCATCCAACTTCAGAAGGTTGGTTATTCAAGACAATCGTTCTTTGTATATCAACAAATTTATGACGATAACGGAAATCCGATCGAAGATACGTATGTAGATCGTGATAAAAATGGCGTGATCAACACCAACGATTTGTATGTTTACAAACAACCAGATGCTAAGGTACTGATGGGTATCAACTCCCGTGCAAATTATAAGAACTGGGATTTATCTTTCTCAGGACGTGTGAACCTTGGAAATTATGTTTACAATAACGTAGCGTCAAACAGTACCTACCGGTCGCTCTATAGCTCGATGGAGTATCTAAGTAACGTAAGCACCTTGGCGAACGATACCAAATTTACCAATGCATTGAATACACGGTTTTCTGATTACTACATAGAAAACGCCTCATTCTTTCGCATGGATTTCATCAACCTGGGGTATACCTTCAAAGGTATTGTTCAGGAAAAATTAAAGGTGCGTGTTGGCGCAGGCGTGCAAAATGCGTTTGTCATCACGAAATATTCCGGGCTTGATCCTGAAATTTCTGGAGGATTGGATAACAATTTCTTCCCGCGGACCCGCGCATTTTTACTCTCACTTAATGTTGAATTCTAAAAACACGATCCCCTATGAATCGATATAAAATTTCAACGCTTGTCATTGTAATCCTGGGATGGATGGCAAGCTCTTGTATCAATGACCTCGACACGGTGCCATTGAATAAGCAACTCACTACCTCTGCAATAGTTTTTGAAAATCCGAAATCATACAAAGAATTTCTGGCTAAACTTTACGGAGCAATGACCCTTACTGGTCAGCGTGGTGAATTTGGTCAGCCTGAAATTACTGCACCCGATGAAGGGACAACTTCTTTTATGCGTACCTATTGGAGTGCGCAAGAGATCACAACCGATGAGTGTATCAGCGCTTGGGGCGATCCAGGTCTTGTTGAGTTTCATGGTCACTTGTGGTCTGAGCAGAACTCCTACATCCAGCTATTGTATCAACGCATCTTCATTAACATTGCGTATTGCAATGAGTACATACGGGAGGTACCTAAGCACATTAATGAATTGCCAGAAAACATGCAAGCTGACGTAATCCAGTATGTAGCGGAGGCTCGTTTTCTTCGTGCGATGTATTATTATTTCGCCATGGATTTATGGGGCAATGTTCCATTCGTGACAGAGCAAGATGAAACGGGAGCTTTCCTTCCACAACAAATTCAACGCGCAGATCTTTTTGCGTACATCGAATCTGAATTGTTGGAGGTTATTCCTGCGCTAGCTCAGCCAGGCGCAAACGAATATGCTCGCGCTGATCAAGCCGCTGCCTGGATGTTGCTGGCAAAAATGTATATCAACTCTGAAGTTTACCTTGGAACAGGAAATAAGAAATATACAGAAGCAATTACCTATTGCAACAAAATCATTTCTTCCGGAGTGTATTCCATTAATAATAATTACGAGAATCTTTTCCTTGCCGACAATCATCAACTGAAAAATGAAATCATTTTACCCGTAGCAGAAGATGGCGACTTCACACGAAACTATGGAGGTATGACGTTCATCATTCACGCAGCCGTGGGTGGTTCTCAAGATCCTGATAACGGTTTCGGAATTGCTTCGGGCGGGTGGTCTGGAAATCGTTTTACCAATTCATTTGTAGAGAAGTTCACCGATGCTGATGACAAACGTATCCTTACCTATATCGATGGACAAACACTGGATATTACAAACCCAACCGTGTTCACACAAGGATATCTCTGCACTAAGTTTAAGAACCTCACATCAACCGGAACGAAAGGTAAGAACACAACCTTTGTAGATACAGACTTCCCGTTGTTTCGCTATGCTGATGTATACCTGATGTATGCTGAAGCAGTGAAGCGTGGTGGAACCGGTGGTGATTTGAATTTAGCTGTTGGTTTTGTAAACCAGCTTCGCGAACGAGCTTATGGCGATAACTCTGGAAATATTACAACGGCAGAGTTAACACTTGATTTTATTCTGGACGAACGCGGTCGCGAACTCTATTGGGAAGCGCAGCGCAGAACAGACTTAATTCGCTTTGGCAAATTTACAGGAGATGCATACCTGTGGGATTGGAAAGGAAATGTGAAAGACGGAGCCACAACGGCCAATCATTTTGTAATCTTCCCACTTCCTGCTTTTGACCTTGCGGTAAACACCAACCTGGAACAAAACCCTGGCTACTAAATTCTTTACACATGAAACGACTATCAATATTTTTATATGTACTTCTCCTCACGATTTTTTCGTGCGAGAAGGATGAGACACGGGTAGTGCTTAAGTCGGATGCAACACCTCCGGCAATAAGTGCGCCTGCTGCAGACTCAAAATTGGTAATAACACAACCAACATTGGCTGACGAAGTTGATTTTACATGGAGTGATACCGACTATGGTGTAAATACGGAAGTTACGTATACGGTAGAGATTGATTCAAAGTGTAATTCGTTTTCCAACCCAATTGTAATTGGCGCAACAACGGCAACTTCGTTACCCATAACGATGGAAGCGTTGAATTCAAAATTAATAAACGACTTTAAACTTGCTCCTCATCAATTGTCTGAACTGCAATTGCGTGTTCGGTCATTAATCAATAATAAATTTGAAAGTATTTCTGCACCCGTAGCATTTAGTATTAAACCGTGGAGTGATAAACCGGTTGCTTTATGGGTAGGAGAAAATTCAGTAACAGCACCAGTAGTATTTGCAACAAGTAAATCAACCTACGAAGGATTCCGGTACCTTACTGAAGGTACATCATTCCGTTTCGCAAACAATACTATTTGTGCTGACTCAGTTTTTGGAACTACTGGTACTGCAGGAGAATTGGCTTTCGGTTCAACATCTGCAGTAATTACAGTGGCAACAACAGGTCACTATAAGATTAATGTGGATACGAAAAACATGACGTATTCTCTTGTGAAAGTGAATACGTGGGGATTGATTGGCACAGCAACGCCTGGAGGATGGAATACCTCAACTCCTTTTGACTACAACGAAGAAACAGGAGTATGGGAAAAAGAGTTAGTGTTAATAAATGGTGCATTAAAATTCAGAGCTAATAATGGGTGGGACATTAACTACGGAACAGCAGATATTAATGAGTTAACCGATTCGTTGGTTTTCGATGCAGGAGCAATTGATATTGCAGAGTCAGGAAATTATATAGTGAGGATCGACTTCTCTCAAGCAACAGCTCCTTACGTTTATAAATATTCTGTTTCTAAAAGCAGTAATGTTCCAGAGCCAGCTAAACTTTGGCTTCCCGGAAGTTATCAGGGATGGAGCCCATCTACTGCACCTACTATATATGCAGTGAACAGTACTACTTATGAAGGCCATGTGTACATACCAGCAGGTGCAGGTTTCAAATTTACCAGCGCACCAGATTGGGATCACATCAACTATGGAGACTCAGGCACACCAGACCTTTTATCGATTGATGGTCAGGCCAATGGTCTGTCGTTAACATCAGGCGGCTACTACCGCTTCATTGTGAACACGAATACCCTGGCTTATAAAATTGATCTCATCAACAGCATGGGGCTTGTTGGCCCTGCAACCTTAGGAGGATCAGATAATGGATGGAATGCATCTGTACCGATGACGTATAATGAGACAGAAGATGTGTGGACGATTACCTATAATCTTTCTCCGGGTGCGGTGAAGTTCAGAGCCAACAATGCTTGGACGATAAACTACGGCCCGGCTGATAGCAACGCGTTGGAAGGAACCATTATCTTCGATGCATCGTCTGCTGTTAACATTACAGAAGCAGGCAGCTATACTGTAACATTGGATTTCTCACGATCAGTGGCACCCTATAAATACACCTACACAATTAAGAAGAACTAAAGTGCACACTACTTCATACGAAGATGAAGTAAAGTGTGGAATGGTACAATCGATTAATTTGATTGATTAGTTGATTGATTAGGCTAGAGGAGCCGCGCTTGCGTGGTTCCTCCTTTTAAAACTGTTCTTGAAATTTTGTAGAATTACCCACTCTACAGTTAACCTTATTTAGAAATGCTTACAAATTTTTCGATTTTTATGATGATGAAAAAAACATGGATCATTGCGTTATTGTTGTTTGCGTGCAGTCCAAATAGCGAACCACCAGCACCGGTTGCCCCCGATGAGGAGTTTAAGCAATTTGGAACTCCGTTTGCCAGTGTGCCGGAGACTGAGAATATTGTGATGTATGAAATCAACACACGTGCATTTAGTGCTAACGGAAATTTTCAAGGTATCATCGATCGTCTTGATAATATCAAAGCACTTGGCGTGAACACGATTTGGCTAATGCCTATACACCCCGTGGGACAAATTAATTCTGCTGGCGGATTGGGCTCACCGTATTCAGTTAAGAATTATGTGGAAGTCAATTCCGAATTTGGTAATCTCGATAAACTTCGCGAGCTCGTTACGAAAGCGCACGATAAAAACATGGCCGTGATTATTGATTGGGTAGCTAATCATACTTCGTGGGATAATCCATGGATTGCCAATAAAGCCTGGTACACTCAGGATGCTGCTGGCAAGATTATTATTCCACCGGGTACCAACTGGCAAGATGTTGCCGATCTGAATTATAATAATAGTGATATGCGTAAGGCTATGATCAAAGCCATGAAGTACTGGGTATTAGAAGCAAACGTTGATGGCTTTCGATGTGATGCTGTTGATTTTGTTCCAACTGATTTCTGGACACAAGCGATTACTGAATTAAAAGCAATTGAAGGCCGTGATTTGATTTTGTTGGCAGAAGGAGGGAAGCCAGAAAATTTCACTGCTGGATTCCAAATGAATTACGCGTGGGATTTTTATACCAACATGAAACAGGTATACAAAGAAAATAAATCAGCCAATACAATCTTCACTACGCATCAGGCAGAGTACAACAGCATTCCTGCTGGAGCAAAAAAATTACGCTACACAACCAATCACGATCTTTCGGCCTGGGAGGAAACACCAATAGAAAACTTCAACGGGCAACAAGGAGCCTTATCAGCATCTGTCATTACTATTTTCACAAGCGCTGTTCCATTGCTGTATAGTAGTCAAGAGGTAGGACAGAGTGACTTGCTTCCATTCTTCACACGTGATCCAATTGATTGGTCGGCCAATCAAAGTATGGAAGCTCAGTATGAAAAGCTGATGAGTATTTACAACAGCTCAGAAGTTTTTAGAAACGGAACATTACAATCGTTTAACAACAACGATCTAGCGATTTTCAAACGTAAATTAGCCGATGAAGAATATCTGTTAATAGTAAACGTTCGCAATACAACGAAGGAAGTTACCTTAGATGCTTCTTTACAAAACACAAACTGGACGAACTTAATAGACAATTCAGCGAAGACACTTTCGACTACATTATCTTTGGATTCTTACGGATACCTTATATTGAAAAAATAGAATTTAAAATCAAAAAAATCAGGACTAGAGTTTACTCTGGGCCTGTTTTTTTTTGCTGTTGCTTTTTAAATTGTAAAAACTGCTGTTGATTTAATTCTGATTGAATTGGAGATTACATGGCTCCAAATTGCTTTAGATATTTTTCAGAATTTGCTTTCATGATCGCATTATGATTTAAGCTCAATGATTTTTTGAAATTCTTAATGGCATTTTCTTTATCACTTTTAAGCGTGTACACTTCCCCCAAACTATCCCACGCATTGGCACTTTTTGGAAAGCGTTTTGTGTTGAGCGTGAGTATCTCAATGGCTTTGTCAAGCTGATTCTCATTAATTAATTGATAACCAAATGCATTTATTTCTAGCTCTGTAGCAACAACCATCGCTTCCTTTTAAACTTTATCGCCTTATTTTTTTTCTGAGTAACGCCAGCAAAGTTGTTGGGGTGGCAAATACGGTACTTAAATTTTTTCTATACTTAACGATTCGCATCGAACTCAAACTGACTTCGATCTGATAAGTTTTATTTTGTTTCATAAAAAAAGTGTCCTTTGCCAAATTATTTAAGAATAGAACAAAAGTCTCACGCTCAGTTTTAGGCTTTCCTTTAATTAAACTTGCCAATTATTTTTTGAATGTCGACACTTCACTTTCGGTTTGCTAAATTACCTCGAGCAATAATCATCATGAAAAAACTATCGGTCGAGCTGTTGAAGGCCACAATCTCAAATACTATTTCCCTGACTTCTGAAGAGTTCGATTTCTTTGCTTCGTTGTTGAAGCCAAGGTCAGTGAAGAAAGGGGAGTATCTGATTCGCGAGGGAGATGTTTGTAAGTACGAAACTTTCGTGACGAAAGGCTGCTTAAAATCGTATTACGAAGATGATCAAGGACTGGAGCACATTTTGGATTTTTGTATTGAAGGGTGGTGGGCAAATGATTTGTATAGTTTTTTTACTCAAACTCCTTCGAAGTCTGTCATCAAAGCCATCGAGGATACCCATGTGTTACAAATCAGTAGAAATGATTTGGAGAGAGTGTATGACACCATCCCAAAGTTTGAGCGATTCTTTAGGCTACTTTTTCAACGTGCGTACATTACGCAGCGCGAACAAATAAATCTTATTTTGTCAACTCCGGCTGAGGAGCGATATATTTTGTTTCTCAAGAAGAAGCCATATGCTGAGGATCGATTTTCACAAAAGGACATTGCCGCATACTTAGGTATCACTCCGCAATTCTTAAGTGCTCTGAAAAAAAAGTTGCGACAAGTTAATGTAGATTAACTTTCCTTCGCTTTTGATTTCTTTTTTTTGTTCTGTCAAGCATGAGTAATTACGAGTGGAAAATCCGTAGGGGAGAAGTACGGAGACTAAAATTATAATCGGTTATGAAGAATCTAGTGTTGCTCTTTATATTTTTTTGGAGTGAGATAAATACATCGATGTTAACGGATAAACACGCAACTGCATCTCGTTCTTATGGTGGAGATACGGACACGAATTCATTTGACAACAACTCCTTCGTGCACTTTAGAATCAGAGTCACGGATAATGATGATAAAATGACAAAAACAAAATTGGACCACGCGGAAATGATCGCCAGTGAATTATTTAAAACGGTTGAGAAAAATAATTTGATTGTTGCCGGTAAATCCGAACAACAACTGAATGATGAGGTGGTGAAGCTAGCAAAGGAAAAGTTTGGCATCGAGCAACATTGGCACAAAAAAATTGTACGGTGTGGCACGAATACAACCGCGATTTATCCTGACAATCCACCGAACCTGGTTATTCAGAAAGATGATTTGGTCATTCTTGATTTTGGTTTGGTGGTGGATGGATGGGAATCGGATTACGCACGGACGTATGTGTTGGGTAACGATCCTCGGAAATTGAAATTAAAAAATGATGTGGAGAAAGCCTGGGAAGAAACGCGCACGTGGGTTAAGCAACAGAAGGCACTAAAAGCATCTGATTTGTTTGCCTACACACGTGGGAAGTCGAAGCAGTATGGCTGGACTTCTGCCGGAGAAATAGCAGGGCATATTGTCGGTAAGTTTCCGCACGAACAACCTGTGGATCTGAAAAGTCTTGAGTTAGATGTGCATCCGGATAATGCAAACGATATGTTCTTGTTAGACCCGAACGGCAACAAGAGACATTGGATTTTGGAAATGCACTTTATAGATAATGAAAACAAGATCGGTGCATATATGGAGCAACTGCTGTGAAGAGATTGGTCTTTGTTGTTGGTGAGGAGCAACCCAACAACATTCGCAGAGGATACATCACCGATATAAATCTTAACCTAAACTGACCGTTGTTATGGATGGGAAGGAAAAGCTGAATTTTGGGTGGTTTTTCAGCGCGGAGACGCAAAAGCTTGTAGTCTCCGTGTGTTCCCGTCCTCTGCCAAGCATCAGCAACCAAGAATAAAGCAAATGAATATTTCAAAAGCCGACCGACCTGCTTTAATTCTGATCGACATTCAAAAAGGATTTGACAACATCGAGTATTGGGGTGGACAGAGAAATAATCCTGATGCGGAAGAACGTGCAAGTGAACTGTTGAGTCTGTGGCGTGCAAATGACCTTCCCGTTTTTCACATTCAACACTGTTCGTCAATTCTTACTTCGTTATTACATGCAACGAATAGAGGTAATGAATTTAAAGACGAGGTAAGACCCATCGGCAATGAAGTGATCATCAAAAAAAATGTGAACAGTGCATTTATTGGAACAGACTTAAAGCTGCAGTTAGACATTTCGAAAATCACGACACTCGTAATTGTTGGTCTGACGACAGACCATTGTGTTTCCACTACAACCCGAATGGCTGGTAATTTTGGCTACCACACTTTTGTTATTTCTGATGCGACTGCCACCTTCAACAAGAAGGGTTTTGACAGTCAAAATTACTCAGCAGAACTTATTCACGAAACAGCACTGGCAAGCCTGCATGAAGAGTTTGCGACAATTGTCACTACAAAAGTGATAACGGAAAAAATTGCGTGTGGATTTAATTAGGGTCTGCTGAAAAAGTCAAACGTGATCAAATTTAAAAATTCGGATCTCTGACTCAATAGCAGAAGAAGTTGATGTTTCACTAAACTTCTTTGCCATTGAACAGATGTAGTTGATCATTTTACCTAAAAGGGAATAGGGTACTGCCCTGGTTAGTTTAACCAGGTTTAGTACCAGAACAATGGTGGCGATCCAAGACTCGCTCGTGTTTTGCAATCTTGCTTTTATGCGGTTCATGCCATAAGCAGTTTTTGCTTGACCAAATTTGCCTTCTATCGGGTTTCGCTCACCCGGGCTTACATGTTCTGTCTTCACTGCCGGTGGTCTGCCTAGCGGCTTGGCGCGTAGCCTTATGCCTACATCTTTTAACCACGCTCGATTTTCACGGGTGCAATAAATTTGGTCTGCTGCAACTTCTTTGGGGTAGTAACCTAGCCTTTGTTTAAATTGCTCTACAGCTTTGATCAACCGTGTCCTTTCATTAAAGGCTTCCCATGAGAGGTCTTCCAGAAAAGCGTATCCGTCCATTAAGCTTACCTGTACCCTAGCTCCGAACTCAACATTGGCCGTAGCCTTCCCTCTTACAATAGGGCGCACGTGCGGTTGGTGGATGCTCACTATCCTATGTGCTACGCTGTGGGTTTTGTTTTCATACATGTATGTTTGTTGGTCGCATAAAGTCTGGATAACAAAAAAATATTTTTGTTGACCGCTATTAAAAGGTATTACTTCATACTGATCCAGTAAGGTGTTTATAACCTTGAT
>JBKJOF010000084.1:0-3855 GCA_046595655.1 Chryseolinea sp.
CCAGTTCCAAAGGGAAATCCTTTACCATCAAGAAAAATTCCAAATTGATGGTAAAGGATTTCCCTTTGGAACTGGGATAGTTTGGGGTATTACTGTTTTTGAAATATTAGGTAGTGTGTTACTGGCAATGAATTATTTTACCACATGGATATCTGGTGGCTTTATTATTTTACTACTGGTAGGCATCGTTATAATTCATGCCTCTTTGGGATGGTTGGTGGGTGAGCATGGAACAGGTGGAAGCGAGTACAGCTTTATATTGATTATTGCTTTTATCGTTATTGCTGCGAACGACAGCAAGAAGTAGTAGTTGTACTTGATCCTATAATACTGAATGATTATAATGGAGGGAACAATATTATGGCGTGATGATCTGTCGCAACGGATACAGTATTTAATGGATCTTAACTCAAGCTTACTTGTGAATATGAAAAACAGAAAAACATGCTAGAGAGAGTTCATACAACAAACAATGCAGCTTATATGTGTCGAATACTTGCAGATCGTTGACCAATAAGGTTTTTAAAAAATACTTAGGTGTTAGCAAAAACGGAGATAACCATACCGATCGCAACCGCCACAATAAGGATAATCACCTGCTTCATTCTTGAAGCAATTCTGGCATTACCAATTCCTCTTATACTCTCCATAATCAGTAAATTTAGTTGATTCAAAGGTCGAGATAAAGGGAGTTGATTTCTGTAAAAATTTCCGTGAAATCCTACATTGGTAGCTTAACTGGATAGAATTGACAGAAGCCAAAGAGGGTTGAAGTCGTCTATTTAATTTTTAGTGTCGACCTTTTTAGATTTCTCCACCAGTGATATAAAATCCTTAATTATCTCATTAGGAACTGTAACAGAGAGGTGATACTGGTCTATTTTCCAACCAGTTGAAGTTTTATGGAGGACACCAGATCCTCGACAAACTCCCATCCAAGTTGTTAAAAGTTCTGAAAACCATGCATGTTCACCATCAGATGTTACATGAACATCACGATCATACGGTTTGAAATCCCAGGCTTTTCCCTTGTCAAAGTATGGTTTAGCGAAGGCGATAAACTCTGATTTTGTCCAGCGCTCATGATCAGCAGTGCCAATGTAAGTGGCATTTTCCTCCATGCTATCGAAGAAGACAAAAGCATTTGCAGTTGCTGCTGCCAAGTGCCAGTTATCCATAAAGGTATTAACTGTTGAAACTTCTGACTGACCAAAAGCTGTTTGACAAACAAAAAGAAGTGGGATAATTATCTTACGCATTATTCAATTTCAAAAAATCCATAATCTCCTGACGTACACTGGCGAGCTTTGCTTCATCGTATGTTTCAGTGGCAATGGATTTGAATAATTCACCTACCACTGAAGGCTTAAGTCCAATCTTTTCAGCATAAATTGTGGCAACTTCTAGCTCAACATCTTCTACTACCTCATCCAAATAAATCATCGAGACTAGGTTATAAATAGCTTCCAGTTTTTCAACCTTATCATCAAATTTTAAATGAGATATATCCACGTGTGCTTGTTTTAAATCTTCCGGATTTAAATGAAGTTGAAATCCCCATTTTAAAAGACAACGTAGATATCGACTTTCTATGTTCTCCTGTGCAAGGAAAAGAGCCAGGATGTTGAAATAACTTCTCTTAACGGATGTTAGATTTTCGATAGTCGATTGTGAGTTCATAGTATGGGTGCCGGATTACCGACTGCTAGAGGATCTTGTACTTAGTAAGTTCGAGAAAAATCGCGTTATCAACACTAAAATTCTAATATTTTTTATCGGGTATCAAGCATAGCGATAAACTTAAACATCTGGCAATAGTAGATTTCCTTAAACTATTGCTAAAACGCAGCTTTGGATGCTGTAACCAAGATCTAGAGTTGGTTAATCAGAGTTTATTGGCAGTATTTATTTTTTAGTTCAGTTATATTTTCAACGCGAAGTTGCTCCGCTTTTTCCAGGTCTGCACACGCCCGTTCTTTTTTATTATTACCAACGTTGCACATTGCTCGAAGTTTATAAAGCTCACCTCTGGTAGGGCGTAGGTATATGGCAATCGTACAGTCTTCAGTGGCATCCTCAAAGCGATTCAGTGCTATATTCGTTTCTGCCGATGCTTCAAAGATTTCAAAATAGACGTCAGGTGTATCTTCAGGATCTACTGTGAATTGGAAGGAAGAATCTTTTTTCACCATGGATTTTTTTTGGATAAGCATCTTGCCTTTTGATAAATATTGAAGTGCTTCCTCAGGATTGTGGATGTCATTTAAATAGATGAGGCTAATTTCATATAGAAGCTCGCAGTCATTAGGATGCTTTGAGATAAGACTTTGTAACTCCAAGACGGCTTCATTGTAATTTTCAAGAGCATACTGACATTGCGCAATCTTTAGTGTAGTCTCTAATGCTTTAGTTTTCTCCATTTGCCGAAGAGTAAGGTAATCGGTTATTGCTCCAGAGAAGTGTTGATTTTTATATTTTACCTGAGCGCGATTTTGTAATTGATTCAACAGACTATCGTATGTAATTCGGAATCGTGAATCGATCAGTCCATTTTCTTGATGATTATTCAAAACGCCAAACGCTTCTTTGATTTTGCCTGAACTGAATAAGGCATTGACCTGGCGTAGTGTAGTGGAGCTGTGATTATATTCTTTTGCTTTTTTCTGGTTGTAGATATATCGGATGGATTGAGTGATCATCAAACAAAATCCACCAATCACGATGAAGGTGAGCACAGCTAGCCCCTGATTTTTAAAATATGTTCTGTCTACCTTGTAATAGGGTCTTTCTTCCCGATGATTGGGTTGTCTGGGCTGATTCCACGAAGTTCTTTTATAATCGTAGTGACGGTGAGTGGTGTGGGTTGACTCAAACTGCCGATCATAACGTGCGCGTTCAGTGTAATCAATTAAGACGTGATATGCTTCGTTGATTACTTTAAATTTTTCTTCCGCAGCTGCATTTCCAGGATTTTTATCAGGATGATAAATCTTAGCAAGTTTTTTGTAAGCCGATTTGATTTCAGCAAGAGAAGCAGTTAATCGTATACCTAATATGCTGTAATAGTTATGCACGGACAGAAAGGTAATTGAATGAAAAACTCCATTTCCAAAAAGTTAAATTAAAACAACAGTTTGCTGACAACCTTACAAATAAAAAAAGGTGCTTGTTGAAGCACCTTTTTTTCTATCCTAAAATAATTGATTAAACTTTTGCAAGCTCTTGAACGAGGTCAATAATTTTGTTTGAATATCCCCACTCATTGTCATACCATGATACCACTTTCACGAAATGGTCATTCAAAGCAATACCGGCCTTTGCATCAAAGATGGATGTACGGGCATCACCTAAGAAATCAGAAGATACTACTTCATCTTCCGTGTAACCTAAGATTCCTTTCAACTCACCTTCAGAGGCTTCCTTCATGGCTGCTTTCACTTGCTCATAAGTAGCTGGTTTTTCTAACCGAACCGTTAGATCCACTACAGAAACGTCAGAAACAGGAACACGGAATGACATACCCGTAAGTTTTCCTTTTAACTCTGGCAGTACTAATCCAACTGCTTTAGCTGCACCGGTAGAAGAAGGAATAATATTCGAGAAACCTCCACGACCACCTCTCCAATCTTTTGCGGAAGGGCCATCAACTGTTTTTTGAGTTGCTGTCACAGCGTGAACGGTACTCATTAAACCTTCTACAATTCCAAATTTATCATTTAAAACTTTCGCAATGGGAGCAAGGCAGTTTGTCGTACACGATGCATTGGAAACAATCGTATGTGCTGAAGTTAATTTCTTGTGATTAACACCCATCACGAAAGTAGGAGTATCATCTTTAGCAGGAGCAGAGAAGAC
>JBKJOF010000092.1:0-20752 GCA_046595655.1 Chryseolinea sp.
TTTTTCCGCTCTAACAACAAGCCCTCATCTAAATGGGTTTCGAATGAACGATTAACAGCTTCCTTCGCGAGCCGCACGGCCACTGGCGACATCTGTGCAATTTCTTTTGCGAGTTGAATCGCTTCAAACAAATACAGTTCAACCGGAACAACTTTATTCACCAATCCATAGAAGTGCGCATCTTCTGCTGAAAGAAATCTTCCGGTTAAAATCAGTTCCATTGCTTTTGCTTTCCCAATCGCTTTGGTCAATCGTTGTGTTCCACCAGCACCCGGCATCGTCCCGATTTTAATTTCAGGTTGGCCGAACTTCGCAGTTTCAGAAGCAATCACCATATCGCAAGTCATCACAAATTCACAACCACCACCCAACGCATAACCAGATACCGCTGCAATAATGGGTTTCTTTGTTTTGCGAATTCGATCCCACGTACTGAATTGATCGATCATTAACATATCGATTGCGGATTGATCGGCCATTTGTTTTATATCGGCACCTGCTGCAAAGGCCTGTTCATTTCCAGTAATGATAATCACACGAACGGCTTCGTCTTTATCCAATTGTTGCAATGCATCGCGCACCTCTTCCATCAATTGATGGTTCAAAGCATTTAATTCTTTCGGACGATTCAGTTGAATGAGTGCTATGCCACTTTCATATTGTGATGTTACTTTAATGAATTCCATAGTTATTTTATTTACTCTATTGAAGCCGATAATCAATTAGTAAATATAGAAGAAGGCGTATTGTAAAAAGAGAAAAGCCCACTCTTTTCAGAGGTGGGCTTTTCAAATCAAAGACTAAAAAAAAATACTCTACGAACATTAATACTAGGGCATTCCATTAGTAACCATTTTGATTTAATTTGCGCCCTCATTTTACATAAGCAACTGTTTCATAGCATGATTCAAAAGAAGATTGTATTCGTTTGTTTGGGCAATATTTGTCGTTCGCCACTTGCCGAAGCTATTTTCAAGCATAAAATAAAGGAGAAGAATTTAGACCAATATTTCGAGGTGGATTCCTGCGGCACTTCGAATTATCAGATTGGAGACCAGCCCGATGCTCGCACTAGAGCTAATGCAACAAATAATGGTATACAGATGAATCACATTGCGCGTCAACTTCAACAACGCGACCTAGAATATTTTGATCTCATTGTCGCGATGGACAAGCGAAATCATCAGCATATTTTAAGCATGGATAAAAATGGAGTTCATCAAAGTAAAATCATGTTGATGAGAGATTTTGATTTAATCGGAAAAGGAAAAGATGTGCCTGATCCTTATCACGGAGGCGAACACCACTTTCAGGAAGTATTCGAAATCTTAAATCGTACAATGGAGCATTTTATAACAGATGTTGAAAAAAAAATTCAACGCTCCAACTAAATCGTACTTCGTATTTAATCTCGTGTTGCTTGTTGAATTAACAACGTTATTTTTTCTGAGACGGCAATGCTCGATGTTGCCTCAATACCTTTCGGTGACATTTTCTTGAGAGTCTTCTTTATAATGTCGACTACTTTTTCATCTTCATGTTTCGCAGCAAAAGCTTCAAGGTAAAATTCGATAAAGACCAAACAGATTACATCTTCTAGTAATTGAGTATCAGTATTGGTGAAGAGCTCTTTCTTGAGCACAAGAAATTTTACCTTATCAATAACCTCTGCATCATACCCACACGATTCTAAAATCCCTTCAGCAATTTTCGCGTGATGAATCTTCTCTTGATTTCTCCATTGTAGGTATCCCTTCTTATCCATGGGATAATTACTTCTCCCAATTTCCCATCTGCCAATATGCTGACATCGTGCAGCGAGGTTTACATATTCAGGTGCCTCGGGGGCATAATGATTAAGACGATCCGTCATCCGTTGAGCATAGAGTACTTCTTTCGAAAACACATCGCGCTTATATTCTTCCTTATTCGGATCGTTCTCATTGTAAGCATCAAAAGCCTCAATGGCTTTTTTGAATTGATCGGTAGTGGATATCATGCACTAAAGTTCTGAAAAATATACTTTAACGGTGCATCGCTCTGTGAATTTCTACAGGTATCAAATCATTCATCGCAAATCGTTCATTCACGACTTTTCCAATGACAATGACAGCGGGCGATGAAATTTCATTTTCTAAAACCTGCTGATGAATATTGAACATCGTTCCCGTCACTACTTTTTGTTCGGGCAACGTAGCATGTTGAATGATCGCGATCGGCTCAAAAGATGAGCGTGCTTCTTGAAAGATAGAAGTGATGGCACCTAAATGACTCATGCCCATCAATACAATAATCGTTGCTGAAGATTGCGCAGCCAAATAAATATCATTTGAAAGTTCACCTGATGATAATGTTCCCGTCACTACCCAGAAACTTTCATTCACTCCGCGCTTCGTTAATGGAATGCCTGCTGCTGTTGGTGCAGCAATCGAACTTGAAACTCCGGGAATGACCTGAATGGATACGCCTCGTCTGGCTGCATATTCTAATTCTTCATGTCCACGACCAAATACATTTGGATCGCCACCTTTTAATCGAACGACTGATCCATATCGGGTAGCATAGAATACAATGAGTTGATTGATTTCATCCTGCGAAAATTCTTTTTTGCCTTTCCGCTTTCCAACATAAACGAGTTTGCAGGAAGGCATGGCATGCTCCAACAAAATAGGGGAAGCAAGGGCATCATATAAAATAACATTCGCCTTTTGTATGGCTTTCAATCCTTTAACCGTGATCAATTCCGGATCGCCAGGACCTGCGCCTACAATACTTAGAGTTGGACTGTGGTCATTCATGATTCAATATATTTATACGTAATTATACGTAATATTTGTTTTATCATGTCGATTTAATACGTATAATTACTTAATTATTGAGCAATACTTACTTAAATCGTTTGCGATGAAAAGGATAATGGTAGTTGGTAATGGAATGGTTGGTTATAAGTTTTGTGAGAAGCTACGCAACCAGTCCAAAGAGGTAGAAATAATAGTATATGGAGAGGAGCCTCGCCCGGCTTACGATCGGGTGCACTTGAGCAGTTACTTTTCAGGTACCACTGCTGAAGAATTATTGATGGCGCCTTCATCATGGTATACTGAAAATAATATTCAGCTGCATACTGGGGAGTTGGTGATAGAGATAGATCGCGCGAACAAAAAAATTAAAACACATTCAGGTAAAGTAGATCATTACGATTACCTCGTGTTGGCAACCGGCTCAAGCGCATTTGTTCCCATGTTAGAGGGTGTGGAACGTGACGGTGTTTTTGTATACCGCACCATTGAAGACCTGAATCAGATTATTGAATATGGAAAAAAAGTAAAGAGAGCAGCCGTAATGGGTGGAGGTCTGTTGGGATTGGAAGCTGCGAAAGCATTGCTCGATCTCGGATTAGAAACTCATGTAATAGAGTTTGCGCAACGCTTAATGCCTCGGCAGATTGATGATGCAGGTTCTTCGGTATTAGCACATAAACTTTCTCAATTAAACATCACGATTCATACTAATAAGAGTACAAAGAAAATTTCTGGCAACGGAAAACTAGAAGGTCTTGAGTTTAACGATGGTTCGTCTCTTGCAATTGAAATGCTGGTGATCTCGGCAGGTATTCGTCCGCGTGACGAAGTAGCAAAGTTGAGCGGAATAAATGTGCATGCACGTGGCGGAGTAATTGTAGATAATGCACTGCGCACAAATGATGAATTTATTTTTGCCATCGGTGAAGTAGCGGTTCACAATAATATGGTGTACGGCCTTGTAGCTCCGGGTTATGAAATGGCTGACATTGTGGTGAAACAATTATTGAATGACACCTCAAAACAATTTACCGGTTTTGACATGTCAACGAAATTAAAATTGATGGGGGTAGATGTTGGAAGCTTTGGTGATCCGTTTGGTGAAGGGGTAGGAAGTATTCCGATTGCTTTTCAGGATAAACGAAATGGAGTTTATAAACGAATCAACATTTCAGAAGACGGAAAATATTTGTTGGGCGGAATTTTAATTGGCGATGCTTCACAATATAATTTGTTCCATCAAATGGTGGTGAACAAAATTCCGTTGCCTGCGCAACCGGAAACATTAATAATCGGTACTCCGGGCAAGGCAGATGAAGGTGCTGGTGTTAATAGCCTTCCTGACGCAGCGCAGATTTGTTCATGCGAAAATATTTCGAAAGGCGATTTAGTTTTTCAGATCAAAGAGAACGGAGTAAAGACGATTGAGGAATTAAAGAAAAATACAAAAGCGTGTACCGGTTGTGGTGGATGTACCCCAATGGTAAATGACATTCTGAAGATCACCTTAGAATCGCTAGGTCATAAAATAAAGAAAACACTCTGCGAACATTTCGAATACAGTCGACAAGAATTGTATGACATCATAAAAGTAAAGGGCATTAAAAGTTACAATACCTTATTAGATAGCTGTGGAAAAGGTGATGGTTGTGAAGTTTGTAAGCCAGCAGTTGCTTCATTGCTTGCTAGCATCTGGAACGAATTGATAGTAGAACAAGAGACTATTCAAGATACCAACGATCGTTTCCTCGCGAACATTCAAAAAGGTGGTACCTATTCTGTGGTGCCGCGAATTGCCGGTGGAGAAATTACTCCCGAAAAATTAATGGCCATCGGAAGAATTGCGCAGAAGTATAATCTCTATACAAAAATTACGGGTGGCCAACGCATCGATATGTTTGGTGCGCGTGTTGATCAACTTCCTGAAATCTGGGAAGAATTAATTGATGAAGGTTTTGAAAGTGGCCATGCATATGGAAAATCTTTACGAACCATAAAAAGTTGTGTGGGTTCTACGTGGTGTCGTTACGGTGTTCAAGATTCTGTATCGTTCGCCATTTTTATTGAAGACCGATATAAAGGTTTACGCTCACCTCACAAACTGAAAGGTGCTGTATCCGGATGCATCCGCGAATGCGCAGAAGCGCAGTCAAAAGATTTTGGAATTATCGCAACTGAGAAAGGTTGGAATCTTTATGTATGCGGCAATGGTGGCTCACGCCCTCAACACGCAAAGTTATTAGTGAATGATGTAGACACAGACACCTGTGTAAAATACATTGATCGCTTCCTAATGTTCTACATTAAAACAGCAGATCCCTTAACGCGCACAGCAACGTGGCTGAATAAAATGGAAGGCGGATTGGAATACCTATATGATGTTGTAGTGAATGATTCACTCGGCATAGGTGAAGAACTTGAAAGCGAAATGAAAGAATTGATAGCGGGTTACGCATGCGAATGGAAGAAGGTAGTAGAGAATCCTGAGCTTCGCGCAAAGTTCAAGCACTTCATTAACGATGAGGCAGAAGATGAAACGCTTTCGTTCGTTGACTTACGCGGACAGAAAATGCCGATGGATTGGAATAAAAAAGTTTAGAGTTTAGAGTTTTGAGTTTAATTTTCGGAGTTGCTGAATCAATAGAACTTAAGAAAACAACAGCGTTTAACAATTAGTAAATAGAGATGGACACGATAACGAATAACAACGAAATCAAAGTTTGGTACAAGGCGGCAAAAACATCCGACTTTCCTGAGAACGGTGGAGCGTGTGTAAAATATAAAGACCTTCAAATTGCTGTGTTCAACTTCACACGCAGAAATGAGTGGTATGCTTGCCAGAATTTGTGTCCACATAAAATGCAAATGGCGTTGTCGCGCGGTATGATTGGTTCGCTGCAAGATGAGCCAAAGGTGGCGTGCCCATTTCATAAAAAAAATTTCTCACTAAGGACGGGTGAATGCTTGAATGCAGAGGAAGAGAAAATCGAAGTTTTTCCGGTAAAGGTGGAAGATGGTTTTGTTTACATCGGCTTTATGCAGTAGAGCAATTTCTTTATATCAGTTTAGGTGAAATGTCAGGTGTAAATGCCTGGCATTTTTTTATCCAACGTCTTGCGATTATAAATAATATTCAGTGCTCACCAATCACTTCAGTGAGTAGAAATCAAAACGAGGTAAATTAAAATTAAGTAACTTGCTACGTATATGCACTTAAATTTTGACAATGATGTAAAGCTAAGACTGAACCGTTTCAGCAAACTCGGTACGTGGTACATTCTTGCTCTCAGTGCTATTGCTACGATCGCTATTATAGGACAGGTACTTATTCAAATACATTTAAAAGATCAACAGAGCGATTCGCGCGTGGTGAACATTGCAGGTAAGCAGCGCATGCTGAGTCAAAAAATTTCGAAAACGGTTTTACTCTTAAGGCAAGATCAATCGGAAGGCGATCGAATTGAGTTGACGGAAAAACTTGAAACCGCTGTTTCTCTTTGGAAAATTTCGCAAGATGGATTGCTGCACGGTAACGATAGTCTTCGCTTGCCTGGAAAAAATAGCGCAGCGATTGTTACCTTATTCAAGTCCATTCAATCTGATTTCGATGAGATGCACAGAAATGCGCAAGACGTTATCATCGAATTAAAAAAAGATCCATCAACACCTTTTAGATCACTGAGCCCAGGCATTCAAGGTATTCTCGATCATGAAGATTTGTTTCTGAACGGTATGGAACGCATCGTACTTCAATACGCTAACGAAGCACATGAAAAAGTCGCTTCTCTCAGCAACATGGAATATATCCTCTTGATTATTTCCCTCGTGGTGATTACGCTTGAAATCATTTTCATTTTCAGGCCAACAACTCAACACGTAAACAATACAGTAAATAAGTTGGTTGACTCCGAGATGAATGCCAGAAAACTTTCGAAAGAGATTGGTGAGTTGTATGCATCGTTAGAAAAATCATACGAACAAATTTCCATTGTAAATCAGCCAGCAGAAAATCCGCGGCTGTTTGCCAAGACCGATCGCGGAGGTAATGTTTCGTTCATCACCGATTCATTTGGAGAACGAAGTGGTATTTCGAAAATTAAAAGAGGCATGCGCTTGTGTGATCTTTTCCCTGGAATGAAAAGCTCAGATGATTGGATGGATGAAGTTGTTGAATATGTATCAGAAGAGAAATCGTGGCAAGGCGAATTGTATTTTGTAGATGCGAAGAAGCGCGACTGCTGGGCTGATGTCACCATTACTCCTGTATACAACAGTCAAAACGAAATTGATGAATTGATTGTGATGGGTACTGACATAACAGAACGTAAGGCTGCGGAACAAAACATGAACAAAAAGAACCGCGCGGAAATTGAAAAGAAAATCAATCAACAAAAATTCCGTTCGGTATTAATTCTGGAAGGCCAGGAGGAAGAACGCAAACGTATTGCCATGGACATTCACGATGGCATAGGGCAAATGTTGACTAGCTTGAAATTTCAAATTGAATCCATTGATTTAAAAGAAAGCGAACGTGCAGAGCAAAAATTTATCGAAGTAGCACTGCTCATCAAGGATGTAATTAAAGAGGTTCGAAAAGTTACATTCAATTTAAAGCCAACCGTTCTCGGTGATTATGGTTTACAATCGGCACTGAGTGTTTTTATTCATGAGATTGGAAAGCTTACCGACATTAAATTGGTTTACATAACAGAAGGTGAAATTGATAGATTGCCGCAAAAGATTGAAAATAATATTTTCAGAATTATTCAGGAAGCTATTAATAACTCCATTAAATATTCTGAAGCGTCAACCATTGAAGTTACCTTAACCGAAACCAATAATGATCTTACTATTATCGTGAAAGATGAGGGCAAAGGTTTTGAAACCAAACTCGTGGAAGCGAGAAGTGTAAACATCGAATCGGGCCGCGGCTTCTTCAATATGTATGAACGTACGGAATACGTTAATGGAAAACTAGACATTAACTCCGATCTCGGAAAGGGAACAAGTGTTGTGTTGCACGTTCCAATTCGTAGAGCAGTTATGGCAGAAACGAATTAGGTAGGATGAGAGAATAGAGAATTTAGGAGTTAGAATATAGAATCATTGCGCGTTGTTGGTTGATCGTTGCTTGCACATTTTAACTTATTAGGAATTCGAAACTTTAAATTCGAAACTTTAACATTGAACGAAGTCCCTCATGGAAAAAATAAATATTGTATTAGCTGATGATCATGTTCTCGTTCGCAAAGGATTGAGAGCAATGTTAGAATCAGATACTGAAATTAATGTTGTAGGAGAAGCCAGCAATGGATTAGAAGCCCTAGAGGCCGCGAAGAAATTTAAGCCTGATATTCTTGTGCTTGATATACGCATGCCCGAGATGACAGGACTCGAAGCAACGGCTAAGTTGCATGATTATGCGCCATTAACGAAAGCTGTAATTCTTTCGATGCACGATTCAGAAGAATATGTATTGCAAGCCCTTGATGCCGGTGCTTATGGATATGTATTGAAGGATACAGATAAGACTGAATTTATAAAGGCACTAAAACAAATTTATGGCGGCAGTAAATATTTTAGCGGTGCGGTTTCAAATGTATTAGCCAATCGATTACTTAATACAAAATCAAGCGTTCGTTCTGCGCCTGTTGAAGATCAGTATAATCTTACCAGGAAAGAAAAAGAAATTTTGCGGATGGTGATTGACGGAAAGCAGAACAAACAGATTTCAGAATCATTGGGCAAAAGTGTTCGCACAATTGAAACACATCGGTTTAACATTATGAAAAAACTTGGCGTAAATAATGCCATTGACATGGTGAATAGAACAGTGAAAGAGAATTTAGCGTAAAACTATTACCTTTCAATTATAAGTTATCAAAGAATGGCTTTCTTCTTTCAATCTTCAGATCTTGAAGTACAGACGCTTTAACAGCAATTGTAAAATTATACGATTGAAATCTTCCAAACGGTACCCAGTTAACGCGCATCGTCCAGCAATGTAAGTCGCGTGAAATACCTACGTTGGTTTGTGTAAATTCTTTTGATTCGAAATGATACCCAGAGCTATAGGTAATTTTCCATTTTTCTGAAATGGATAAGTCTCCATTCATATTGATGGTTTGGGTGATTTTAGCTTTCTGATTGGTGGGGTGGTTGTAGCTTAAGTTATAACTCAGGTTTAAACTCCAGGGAATTTCAAAGTCTACATACGCATCAGGATTTTGCAACAGAAATTGTTTTTCCTGTTCAGGCAAATCTGATTTCCCGATTTTTTCGCGACTACTGGTTTCTTTGCTTTGTTTCTTGGGGTTTAGGTTCGTACTGATGGCGAGCGATGCATTTGTAATCCTCCCTATTTTACCCGCCCTCCACGCCAATGATCTACTTCTTTTTTCTATTGCTATTCTGGGGTCGCCTTCTGCAATTGGGTTGCTGTACTCAGTATAGTAGTTATAAGGATCTAGAGAGGTAGAAAGATTTACGTTAAGTTTATTATTTAAAACATTGGTGTTAGCAGCTATGCTGATCGGTGCAAGATTGAATGAATCCGCTATAAGATTGTAACTTGAGTTAAAAGAGAGGTTGTTGAGGAGCATTACCTTTCGTGCAACAGAATCATCTTTACCCTGCACCTTCATCTCTAAATTATTACCTAACCCAAATCCGATTGATCCACTTTTGCCTAAGACCGATCCTCCATATAAAAAACCCTGATGACGTGATTGATATAATAGTTGTTCAGTACCATTTGAGTTTTTAATTTTAACTATATCAAAATATGATTTGTTTTTGCTAAAATCCGGAGTGTATCCAAAAGAGATCGAAGGATTTACAACATGTCGAATCGCTTTTACCTTACTGGTTTTCTTTTTGAAGAAATAGGTTCCATAGACGCGCGTGGTAAGGCCAGCGCTAACAGAGTAATTTGCTATTCGACTAAAGCCACTGGTTGTATCCTTTACCTTCGCTACATTGTCAATTGCAATCCAGTTTACCTTTTCACCATACCATATTTCATTATAGGTTATGGAAGGAGATATGGTAAGGTATTTAAGCGCCTTAAAAGACATCGAAACCGGAATGGTGTGGCGCATGCCTTTTCTTCCATTTTCAAAAAGTGTGGGAAAATTCGTTAGCGAAAAATTCGCGATGCTATCTTTTGTAAGATCGTTCCCAATTTTTCCAAGATTATTGCTGAGGCGATTGGCAGCATTCATGGTGTAGGCAACAGAAAAATTATCCAGCGGTCCAGTCTTTCCTTTTTTGCTTAAGAATGGGTAGATGTTAGACATGTTCACACTCAGGCTAGGTAATTGTAAATCCACAATCTTGGTTAGCAGATCCTGATTGTGACTCAAATTCAAACCCATTGAAAAAGGCGTTCCGGAAAAACGTTTGCTATACGAAACATTCGAACTGAGCTTAGTAGAAATATTACTGATACTTGACGATGTTAATTCCTGTGAGGTACCGTACGCTAAATTGTTATTCTTATTAAATGAAGCCGTGGCTGCATTGACCGATGCCGAGAATCTTCCTGTTCCTTTTGATTGAGGCGAGTGACTCCATGTGAGACGATAATCTTTTGTGTAATCTTCACTTTCAATTTTATTATCAGAGCCCGGATTTTTTGAATATCCAAAGTTGACAGAACCAGTGTATTTATATCTTTTCATGTAATTTGAATTTACATAAAGTGCATGCGAACCTTTTGAATATAAGTCGGCAGTAATACCAAGTTTAATTTCATCGCTGATGTCAAAAAAGTATCCCAACCCTCTCATGTTAAAACCCCTTCTGTTTTCTGTACCAAACGTTGGGAAGAGAATGCCCGATGAACTTTCTTTTTGAGAGGGAAACATGCCAAATAGAAATCCAATTGGCAATGGAATTTCATTGAACTCCATATAAAAAGGACCTGCCACAATTTTATCTCCCGGTATGGCCTTTGTTTTTGTAGCCTTTATAGCGTAGTGAGGATGTTCCAGATTACAAGTTGTATAGGTATTGCGCAGGCTGAGCAATTCACCCTTCTCATTTTTATAGACAATATCTCCATGTAAAAAACCTTCGCCTGATGTTGTTACAACTTCACTTATTCGTGCACGCTTCGTTTTAAAATTGTAGATGATGTCTTTTGTTTCATACACCTCGGCTCCATTCTTAAAGATAGGATACCCTACTCTTTGATCGAGTGAATCACGTATGCCGTGAGCTGAGAGCGTACTATTGGCATAGTCGATTATAATTTCTTCTGCTTCTAATTCTATTTCACCGTACTTTATCTTTGCATTGCCATAGAGCCAAATCATTTTGCCGTCCATATCTGCCCGAATAGAATCGCGGGCTGAATAGGTAATGGTAGTTTCAATGTCACTTTTTTTTCTGAGAGCGAGCGAATCTTGCTTTAAACTATCAATAGGAATGGAGAGCGAGTCGGTTGGAACGGTTATTGAATTAAGTGGCTTGGTTAACGAATCAGTTTTAACAGGCAATGTACCCGGTGGAGTTTTAACGCGTTCTTCCACTTGCCCTATAGAAGCCTGAACTGAAAAAAGAACGAAAATTATGAATAGAATATATCGCACACGCGCAGAGTTGAGAGTCAGTTCTTTAGCTTTTACTAAAAATTGTACACTTTTGCGTAAAGTTATTGCAAATACTGTGAACATCTTAAGACCCGTGAGGAATATCGGTTTAACAGCGCTGCTAATAGCAATAACCTTGCTAAACTCATCTACTACCTTTCCACCGAAGAATCCAAAGAACTTTGTGGTTGTTATTGATGCAGGTCATGGTGGAAAAGATCCGGGTAATTCTGGAAAGGTGGCAAAGGAAAAGAACATCGCTCTAAAAGTATCCTTGAAGTTGGGTGCTTATATAGAAAAAAATATGCCCGATGTTAAAGTGATCTATACCCGTAAAGACGATCGATACCTTGCGTTGGATGAACGGGCAGCCATTGCTAACAAGGCTAAAGCCGATCTTTTTATTTGCATTCATGCCAATTCTCATACTACTACAAAGCCGTATGGAACAGAAACATTTGTGATGGGACACCATAAAGATGAAGGTAATTTGGATGTAGCGAAACGAGAGAACTCTGTAATTTTGATGGATGAAAACTATGAGGAACGATATGAAGGCTTCGATCCTAAAAGCCCGGAGTCGTATATTTTATTTTCGCTGACACAGAGTGCTTATCAAGAAAGTAGTATCCGGTTTGCCCAAAAGGTTGAATATCAATTTAAGAATAAGGTAGGCCGCATTAGTCGTGGCGTAAAGCAAGCCGGTTTTGTAGTGCTGTGGAGAACCACCATGCCAAGCGTTTTGGTCGAGACTGGTTTTTTATCAAACTCGCCAGAAGAAAAGTTCTTAAATACCGATGAGGGTCAGGATTTGATGGCGTCAGGAATTTATCGGGCGTTCAAAGACTATAAAAGTGAGGTAGAATCTATAAATTGACGACCTGAATTAGAGGGAATGTCTCCAAACGTTTACGCATGAAACTATCGAAAGAATTTAAGGTTGGCCTGTTCATGGTCCTGTCTATTGCATTGTTATATTTTGGTTTCAATTTTTTAAAGGGGATTGATTTTTTCTCTACTTCCCATAAATATTATGTGATCTACCAAAATGTGGATAAGCTCACCGAGTCGAACCTAGTTTACCTAAATGGTTATGGAGTGGGTCGCGTAAGTAAAATTCAGATTCAGCAACAAAAGAATAGAGTAGTTGTTGAACTCGATATTGAATCCGATATCATCTTAACCGATTCGGCAACAGCCGAGTTAAATGGTGAATTACTGGGAGGACGTTTTATTACACTGAATGTTAGTCCGAATGGAAAACTCCTTGAACCCAAAGACACCATCCATGCTGCTGTTGCAAAAGGTATGTTGGACTTTGCTCAACCCGTTGCCCTTACCTTGCAAGAAACACTCAAACATCTGAATGAATTGGTTGGAGGCTTATCCAAAAATATGGGCCGCATCGACACGATGTTCATTGGTTTGAAGTCAACACCTGGATTGTTAAATAAAACATTAGCCACGGCCAATTCAAACATTGGAAATCTTGGTGGAGAGTTTAAAGTAGTTGCAGGTAATATCAACACCACACTTGCTGAACTGAAACCAACACTGGCTAATTTCAAAACGCTTTCTGATTCGTTGAAGATGATGGAGCTTAATGGCACCTTAAATAAAGCACAACAATCACTAACGAAACTTAACGAAACTTTATCACGCCTGAACAAAGGAGATAACACGATGAGCAAGTTAATGACCGAGGATTCCCTCTATGTAAACCTCAACAAGCTTTTAACAACAGTCGATTCACTTGCTAGTCACTTAACAACAATCCAAAACATTTCATGTCTCCGCTGGGCATGAGTCGTAAAAAAATTGAGCGCGATTTAAAAGAGCAAGCAGAGAAGAAGAAATAAATTCATTGCCATAAGCTCTTCGCACTTCAGGCTGCAAGCTTGCGGCCTGAAGATTTCAGATTTGCCTTATTGTTCATTTGACTTTTGATGTTGTGTTTAATTTTCCAATCGTTCATTTTCAAATTTTCAAATTGTAACTCTCCATGGCCAACGATTTAGAATTCAACAAGAATGAAGATCAGCTGAAGCAACTCATTTACAAACTTCACACTAAAGCGAAGAAAACAAAACTCGGTGGTGGTGAAAAGAAAATTGAAGACCAGCATCAAAAAGGAAAACTCACTGCTCGCGAACGAATTGCTTACCTAACGGATAAAGACTCAACGTTTTTAGAAGTTGGTTTGTTTGCGGGAGATGGAATGTATGCAGAACATGGAGGTTGTCCTTCCGGTGGAGTAGTAACGGGTATTGGTTATGTAAAAGGAAGACAATGTGTAATCGTAGCAAATGATGCTACCGTAAAAGCAGGAGCGTGGTTTCCGATTACAGCAAAAAAGAATCTTCGTGCGCAGGAGATTGCCATGGAAAACAGATTGCCTGTTATTTACCTTGTTGATAGTGCCGGAGTTTTTCTGCCGATGCAAGATGAAATTTTTCCAGACAAAGAACATTTTGGAAGACAATTTCGAAACAATGCAAAGATGTCATCAATGGGCATCGTGCAAATCGCTGCCATCATGGGAAGCTGCGTAGCAGGTGGCGCGTACCTTCCCATCATGTCAGACGAAGCAATGATTGTTGATAAGACGGGTTCGATTTTTCTCGCTGGATCATACTTAGTGAAAGCAGCCATCGGTGAAGATATTGATAATGAAACATTAGGTGGAGCATCCACACAGTGTGAAATTTCTGGTGTAACCGATAATAAATTTCCAAACGATGAATCATGCCTGGATTACATCCGATCGTTGTTTGATAAAATGGGATCAACAGCAACGGCAGGGTTTGATCGCATAACACCTCAACTTCCAAAATTTAATCCAGAAGAAATTTATGGAATACTTCCAGCCGATCGCTCGAAGCCGTATGACATGTTGGAGATCATCAAACGAATAATTGATGATGCAGCCTTTGATGAATACAAAGCATTGTATGGCAAATCTCTTATTTGTGGAACCGCCCGCATTGATGGTTGGGCCGTTGGTATCATTGCCAACCAACGCAAAGTAGTGAAGACCAAGAAAGGCGAGATGCAAATGGGAGGTGTAATCTATTCTGACTCTGCCGATAAAGCTGCTCGCTTCATTATGAATTGTAATCAAAGAAAAATTCCGATGTTGTTCTTGCAAGATGTTAGTGGATTTATGGTGGGTAGCAAAGCCGAACACGGAGGTATTATTAAAGACGGAGCGAAGATGGTGAATGCGATGGCGAACTCCACCGTACCAAAGTTTACAATCATTATAGGCAATTCCTATGGTGCAGGTAATTATGCGATGTGTGGTAAGGCTTACGATCCGCGGTTAATTTTTGCATGGCCCACAGCACAGATGGCCGTAATGAGTGGAGCAGCAGCAGCGAAAACATTATTGCAAATTAGAGTGAGTTCACTAAAAGGACAAGGCAAAGAAATCTCGAAAGAGGAGGAAGATGCATTGCTAAAAGAAATCACCGATCGTTATAATGAGCAACTGAGTCCATACTATGCAGCTTCTAGAATTTGGGTTGATGGTGTAATTGATCCACTCGAAACGCGCTCGACAATTTCAATGGGTATTGAAGCAGCCAATCATGCGCCTGTTGAAAAATTTAATGTTGGAGTATTTCAGACTTGATAGAAGTACGTTTCACGCAAAGGCGCAAAGTGTAAAATACAAAGCGCGCGAAGCTGTAGAAAAAATGAGCTTCAAAAAATCTTCTGGCCAGTTTCCAATCCTTGATTTTGCTCCGGAGTAGCAACCGGTTTGTAGCAATTGTTGTATAAGGTAATCCGGCTCCAGCGGAGCCGCCTATTTACAAATGCGATTCGTGTAGGGGTTCGATTTTCAAAATATTTATATGCTGATGTTGTTTGGAAGAAAATAAAGTTATTTTTGATAGCGACACCTTATGAATGTGAATTTTACTGGCCATGCTTAGACAATATACAAAGTGATAGTTAGACCATAATTCTAATAACATTGAAACGGCTTGTAATTTTTATACTGACGCTAACAATATTCGTCAGCACTTACGGACAAGAAAAGTCTGACGAAAAAGCCACTTTGAACTTTAAAAAAATTCAAATCGGTATTAATGCCTCTACGGACTTTTGTTCTCAGATAAGAAAAGAAAAACCGGATCAACCAATGCCGATCGACTCGTTACAGACGACAGATGGTGATGAGCTTTTCAAAATTGGTTACAGTGGTGGATTGAATGCAGTTTTTAATATCAATAAACGTCTTGGATTGGAAACGGGCATTCAATATTCAAATAAAGGCTTTAGAGGAAAGTGGCTTGATTCCGAAGAGAGCAAAATAATTTTCAATTATTATTTCATCGACATTCCGGTAAAAGTAAATTACACAATTGGAAAAAAGAGGGTTCGCTTTTTTACAAGTGCTGGTATGACAATTAGTATTTTAACTAAACAAACGCTAAGAAAAGTATTGATATACGGTGGCTATACTGAGAGAGAAACAGTAGAGACAAACTTTGATCTAAGAAAAGAAAACATCTCAGCCACTCTAAGTGCGGGCATTGATTGCAAAATAAATAGTAAGATGAACTTGCGAGTTGAGCCAACAGTTAGATATGGATTTCTGAATATACTTAACTCCGAAAGGTGGCCAAGTCATTTATATAGTGGTGGCATTAATGTGAGTTATTATATAGGATTTTAGACATTGTAGTCCTATCAAACCCCCAAATCTGCACCATCCGCAATAATCAACAGAAGCTCTTTCACCTCTTCTGCCTTCGCGTGTTCGCCCATCTTATCAAACGACATAATCAAATTACGAAAAACACGTCTGATGATTTCAAGATTTGAACATGGTTCGAAGAAGGAAGCCTGTGGTGCTAAATGTAATTCGTTAATGTAATTTTCAATATCCTGTTTGGAAAAAATCAATCCCTTGTTAAATACATTGATGTAAAACTGGGTATGCTTTTCATCTTTATAGGTAAGCACAAAAAGGTTGGGAAGATTTACTCCGTGGACTGGCAATTTTAACTTTTGCGCCACCAACATATAAATCACACATAACGTAATCGGATTGCCTCGCTTGGTTTCCAACACGGTGTTGATCATAGAATTTCCAGGTGAATGAAAATTCTTGGTGTTAGCTCCAAACTTTAATTTATTAAACAGTACGCTGTTAATCACTTTCACCTGATCGAACGGATAGAGTTCAGGCTTGAACTCCAACCACGTATCATAATAAATCTGTTCTAGCTCCTGCTTCAGTTTTAGTAATTCAAGATCGGGATATTGGTAGGTAGCGATAAGCCAAAGTCCAGTGAGCAAATCCTGATCTTCACTTTCATACCAGGTCTTGGTGCGCTCTTTTACTAACTCATATTGAAGAACATGAATGAGGTCTTCAATTTTGCGCTGCACGTGGGGATTGAAATTGCCTTCCCACTCTAACTCCAAAAACGGAATGATGGTGGTGCCCAATGAAAGTATCTTTTCTTCTACGTGCGAAACGATTTTCGTGTCGTCATCTTCGAGAAGGGATACCAGCGCTTTGAGTTCGGTGTCTTTCATAAAATAGTTACGGCAACTTCTGAAAAACTTTAATAGTCTCCAAAATAATTTCGATTTACAATTTACGATTTACGATTTACAATTTGAGCTCACTTTTCGATTTTTAATGAATCAGAAAATTGTAAATCGTACATCGTAAATTAAAAATAAGGCATCATTTTTTTCTCAGGGAACACCCCACAGGTCTGACTTCCGCGGTTTCGATTTTCTGATTGGTTAGCATAATATCGATTGCATCTTTCAGGTAAAATTGTCGTACATCTTTTTCCACTTGGGCATTATCATCAATCGCACCACTATACACTACTGAAAATTTTCCCCCAGCGTTTTTCAATAAAAATACTTGTGGACTTTTAGTCGCGCCCATGCTTTGCATTACGGCTTGATCTTTATCAGCCAGATAGGGAATGATGATGCCAAGTTGCTGCGCTTTCTTTGCCATGTTATCGTTAGACTCAGCAGCATCAATACTGGAGTTGATTAGCAACACCGGTACTTTGTCCTGATAGTCATTTGAAATTTTCTTAATCCGTGTTCGGTAATACTCATCATACGGACAGGCATTGGTTGTGAACACAATCAGTATCCCCGCGCACGATGGATAGGTATCCAACGAAATGGATTTTCCATTTACTACATTGGTAAGCGTAAAGTTTGGCACCTGCGCTGTAAGCGTAATGCTAACCAGACTTAAAAAGATAATGACAAGCGTTTTCATAAATATTATTTTAAACTCTCAATTTAATTCCTGCCTCAAAATTTTCCAGTCTCCTTTCTCCCTCGGAGAAGGGTTGGGGATGAGGCTTTCACACCATCCTTTTATTAAAAACCAAAACAAACTCCGGATGCACTTTGTAGTATAAAGGTATTACCCTTTCCACATCCTTTACAATAATCTTTCCAATGATATGTCCTTCCAATTCACGCTTAAAGGGAAGTATTCTCATGTTCTCCGAGAAGACAAGATCTTTCTTTCCATAAATTTTAATCAGCGTTTCTTTGGCGCACCAATAGATGCAATGTTTAATGACGTCCGTTCCAGCATCTTTCAATTCATCATCATTATGGATTCGTGAAGCAATGCGCAATAATTTTTCTTTGGGTTGTTCAAGATCAATCCCTACTGATTCATATTTATCCAACAACACCGCTACAAACGGAAATGAATGACTCAACGAAAGTTGATAATCATATCCAGCAGGAAAAGGTTTTCCAAATTCATCCTTAACAACACCTTGAAAGTTTAGATCCATCGCCTCCATTACTTCGCGCACCAACACGCGCCCAGCTATCCACTCCAATCTTTTCTGCGGACTGGTAATGGTGTCGGCTAGTTTTTCAATTGGTGATACCATCTTGGCTAGTGTCTCCTCTTCCTCTTCAATCCGCCACAAAGCCCAAGTGCGCCCCAACTCAACAACTAATTTTTCAAGCGGCATAGTGATTAACTTTGCCGAAAGTTAGAACTTTCGCAAAGTTTAACGCTATACATGTCAAACGTTCAGGTTTCCAGACTCCAGACTTTAACCGGTCATCGTGATTGTGTTTATACATTAGCAAAATCAAGCGAACCTCATCGGTTCTTTTCAGGCGCTGGCGATGGCATGGTGGTGATGTGGGATCTAAACAATCCGGAAAGTGGTGAGCTGATTGCCAAACTTCCCAACTCCATTTATGCATTACATTATCATTCTGAAAATGACCTGCTCATTGCCGGGCATAACTACGATGGCATTCATCTGTTAGATTGGAAAAACAAAAAAGAGATCGCCTCTTTACAACTCACCAAGGCTGCCATCTTCGATATACAATCGTATAACGATCATTTATTTGTAGCCACAGGCGAAGGCGTGGTGTTGAAGGTAGACTTAAAGCGATTGAATATTGTTGGGCAGACATTGCCATCTGAGAAGAGTGCGAGAACTATTTCCATCCACAGAAAACGAAGAGAAATGGCTGTGGGCTATAGCGATTATACCATCCGGATTTTTGATCTCGATGACTTGAAATTAAAAAAGGAATGGCAGGCACATACCAATTCGGTGTTCACAGTTCGTTATTCACCTGATGGAAATTTTCTCTTCAGTGGCTCGCGCGATGCCCGCTTTAAAGTGTGGGATGTGAAGGCCGATTACATTAAGGTGGGAGAAGTCGTGGCGCATCTGTTCGCGATTAACCACCTCGATTTTAGCCCGGATGGCAAACATTTTGTAACTTGTAGCATGGATAAGTCCATTAAGGTTTGGAGCACCGAGGAGTTGAAGCTGCTGAAGGTAATTGATAAGTCCCGACACGCAGGGCACGGCACTTCTGTCAACAAAGTATTGTGGACTTCCCATCACGATCAATTGCTGAGCGCCAGCGATGACCGAACGATATCAACCTGGAATATCATTTTTTAAACTTGTAATATCATGAGAGTAACACCGCTAGAAATCCGACAAAAAACCTTTGAGAAAAATTTCAGAGGCTATGAGAAAGATGAAGTCAATGCCTTTCTCCAATCACTTTCTCAGGAATGGGAAAAAATTCTTGATGAAAATAAAGAACATCGCATACGACTCGAAGCCGCTGAACGCGAAGTGGCCAAGCTACGCGAAGTAGAGAGCTCGTTGTTCAGAACATTGAAGACCGCTGAAGACACAGGAGCGAACGTAATTGAGCAAGCACGCACATCAGGCGAATTGTATATGCGTGAAGCCCAGTTTAAAGCAGACGCGATGATCAGCGAAGCAAAATCGAAAGCAAAAGATACCATTGAAGAATCGGACATGCGGGCAAAAGAAATTCTGGCCGAGATGGAAGATCGCTTGAAAGGCTTGGTTGATAATTATAAAAAAGTAGAGGCATCACGCGATACCTTACTTAGCGAATTGAAACGACTAGGTAATGATGCATTGGAACATGTTGAACGCACCCGCAGCAGCGTAAATCAATTTGATCCTGACAAACATTTAGCAATGGCGAAACGCGAAACACGAAGAGCCATATTTCCAAACTTGGAGTTTGAACTGTCACGCAAATCGATCGTTACCGAAAAAGAAATTGTGTTGGAAGAGCAAACTATTTTGGTGGAGAACAACAACGGCAAAAAAGTTCAGAAATCTTTCTTTGACGAAATCGGATAATGGGAAGAGTTGCTCTTGAAGGTCTCGAGTTCCATGCCTTTCATGGTGTGTATCCGCACGAGCGTGAATCCGGTAATTGGTTTGAAGTGGACATTGCCGTTGAAACCGATTTTGCCGTGGCTGCCGAAAATGACGACTTGATTGGCACTGTAAATTATGAAACGCTTTTCCGAATGGTGAAGGACGAAATGGAACAACCATCGAAACTTTTAGAAACCATTGTAGAGAAAATAGCAAATGATGTTCTCGACTCGATGCCAGCAGTTACATTAATTGAATTAAGAATTGCAAAACTCAATCCACCCATCGGTGGCAAATGCCGAAAGGCAATTGTAAGCCTCACTAAAAGGAAATTAATCTAAAAACTCCATCGCCATTTACTTAGCAAACATATAGAGAAAGATATGCGAAGTAGGCAAAGCATCAATCTCACAAAGGCAGTCAACCCTCTGTTATTTGAAATATCATAAATACAAATTTTGAAGCAGTATATGATAACGGAGTCAGCACAAAAAAAGCAAATACAGTCACCCCTCTCTCCCGGAGAGGGGCCGGGGGAGAGGCTTACAAACTCAATAAGATTACTTATCGTATTCCTGCTTCTATGCACCGCTACTTTTGCTCAAGACAAACCAGCCTATACATTATTTTCTGGCCAAGGTAAATCCATTGATTA
>JBKJOF010000128.1:0-7998 GCA_046595655.1 Chryseolinea sp.
GCATCCCAGATAAATTTACGCGAAGTAGCAAAGGCAAAATCGCGCACATTGCTTGCGTGATACTCCCATGTTTTCTTTTCTGTTGATTTTGTTTTTTCTTTTTGAATAGCTTCTGCTGGTGTTACAATCATCACTGGTTTATCGAAACTAGTTTTGGCTTGTTCGAAGCGTTGAAGTTCTGTTACCGACAAAACATCTTTTGGATTTTGTAATGAACCCGTTGCACCAACGATATGATCTGCCGGAACGGTAATCTTTACTTTATAATCTCCGAAAGGGAGAGCGAACTCACCTTGCCCTAAAAACTGTTTGTTCTGCCAGCCATTCACATCATCATACACACACATGCGTGGAAACCATTGCGCAATTACATAGGAGTAATTTCCGTCTTCAGGAAAGTATTCATATTGGGTACGCTCGCGTGCGGTCATACCATTGTTAATGTTGTAATTCCACTCGATGCTGAAGGAATACTTTTGTCCGGGAGCAAGAGCTTGAGGTAAATCAACTCGCATCATGGTGTAGTTGATGGTATAAGGTAGTGCTTTACCGCTTTCATCTTTTACGGATTTGATTTTGAAACCACCATCGAAATCGTAGAGAGTAAGAGAGGCCGCAATGGTTTTGGTGGATGAAGAATCAACAAGTGAAATGGTTTTCGTTTTTGCAGTGTTGTTGTCTTTCGTCTGATTGTTTTGATCGAGCTGCAGCCAAAGGTATTTTAACGTTTCGGGCGAGTTGTTGGAATAGGTAATGGTTTCTGATCCGGCAACGGTTTGCTTTTCATCATTCAACTCTACGCTGATAATGTAATCTGCTTTCTGTTGCCAGTACTTTGGACCGGGTGCTCCAGAACCTGTGCGATATTCATTTGGTGTTGGCAACGTTTGACCGAGCTGTTCAAATTTACCTTGCCACTTGGGAGTAGGTACTTGTTGACCCGCAGAGGCGATAGTGATGATGGCGAAAAGAAGAATATAGAAAGGTCTCATAAAAAAATGATTACAGTTTAATCTATCCAAAACATTTTGTCTTTCATTAAAATCAAAGCAATACCTGCAATGGCAGAAGAGATCACCATTTTCCAATCTCTTCGGTTGAGGTTACATAAATCAACCAGAATAAAACTGGCGATCATAAAAATGCCAACGATAATTACTTGACCGAATTCAAGACCAAGATTGAAAGAAAGTAATTGAGTGAAAATTGTTTTGTCTTTACCCAGAATGCTGCGCAGGTAATTCGAAAAACCAAGTCCGTGAATAAGCCCAAAGAATGCAGCATAGTAATAATTGATCTGAACGTTTTTGCCCGATAAATTATTTTCGTTCTTAAACAAATTAGAAACGGCCGTAATAAAAATGGTTAGGGGAATTAAAAACTCAATCAAATCGGCATTTACATTTACAATGCGCAACGTTGACAATGCCAAAGTAATGGAATGACCAATTGTAAAAGCGGTAATCAGAATTAGAACTTGTTTCCAATCGCGTGATAAGTATAGTGCACAGAGTGCAATTACAAATAAGATGTGATCATAGCCATTCTTATAATCCAGAATGTGGTCTTTACCTAACTCGAAGTAGAGTTGAAATTCAGTCATTGTTCAGGAATACCGTTTTCAATAATCTACAATTATAGAAGAATATTCTAACTTATTGTGTTGCGTTTTACAGGAACACAAGGGAGCTGGATGATCGGTAAAGAGGATGTACGATTTTCGATTTAGGATTTTCGATTTGGTTAAAGAATGAAGAGCGCACTTGGTAAATCGACCCTCGTAAAATACTCCACTACTACTTTGGAATGATTGATTTGATTGTACTCCAAACCAATTCGGATTCGTAGCCTTTGTGAATTACATATTGGGCAATTTTATCGCGCAGTATAAAGGTGTTTTCTTCTTCCAGTTGATTTTGTTTTTTAACGATCAGGTTTTGTAATGTTTTCAGATAATCTGCGTTTTCGATTTCCTTCATACCAATGGCTATGCAGTTTTTGGTAAGCCCTCTAAATTCAAGTTCGATCTGGATTTTTAGTTTCCCCCATTGCTTCATTCGGAACTTACCTCCGGCAAATGCTTTTGCAAATCGCTCTTCATTTAAAAATCCATCTGTAATTAACCCTGTAATAATGTTGTCAATATCAGGACGATAAAGTCCATACTCATACAGCTTATTTCGCACCTCCGAATGGCAGCGCTCCTGGTAGGCACAGTATCGAAATATTTTTTGTCTGGCTTCTTCTAGTTGCATAAAAGAGAAGTCGCATTTAAGGTTTACGATTTTAAAAAATCGTACTGATTGTAATCTGCAGATCAAAAATCTAAAATCGTAAATTGTTTACTTAACAAAGCCCTTCGTTCTTAAAATGGAGGTTACAAACTTGCGCTCATTTTCAGTGTTGAAAATTTTGAACGGCCAGTAAATCATCTGTGCTTTGTTTACATACAAAACGAAAAAATCTTTACCAATTGCTGCGCTTTTAATTTGATCCCATTTCATTGGCATACCTTCGCGCGGATTGATCTTCATCAGAATTTGTTGACTGCTAATTTCGTACGAAAATTTCTCGAACAACATTTTCCCTTGATCGAGTTGAGTAACTCCATAAAACTGAATCCACCAAAAAAGGAGGTAAAGACCAAGACCTACAAATGCTCCAATAAACCACCAGATACTTGCTAACCCTGGGATTGCGTAGCAGAGACATAACACAAGCGCAGCTGTGGCAGCAATCCATCCTTGTTTTTTTAATATACTTTTTAAAGCGAGACTTATATAGGTCTTCTTATCGAGTTTGTAATTTTTCGTCCGAACAATCATATCAATTCTTAAATCAATTTTTATTTTTTAAATGCTAGTACGCCTTCAAGCTTAAGTCTAAACTTGTTACCGAGTGCGTAAGTGCTCCAACCGAAATGTAATCGACACCACATTCAGCAACTCCTCGAATCGTTTCTTCCGTTATTCCACCGCTGGCTTCAGTTATGAATTTTCCATCGATCAGTTTCACCGCTTCTTTCATGTCGGCAAGGTTCATATTGTCGAGCATGATGATGTCAATTCCACCAATTCTCAAAACCTCCTTCACTTCCTGAAGGTTGCGTGTTTCGATTTCAATTTTCAATTTTCGATTCGTGGCGCGAAGATAATCTTTTGTTCGAATGATTGCCTGTTCGATTCCCCCGGCCATGTCAACGTGATTGTCTTTCAACATAATCATATCAAAAAGCCCGATGCGATGGTTTTTTCCGCCTCCAATGAAAACTGCCCATTTCTCCAGCAATCGAAAATTGGGAGTCGTTTTTCGTGTATCAAGAAGTTTGGCAGATGTTCCCTCAACAATGGAAGATAGATGATGCGTTTTGGTTGCAATGGCACTCATACGCTGCATACAGTTCAATACCAATCGCTCTGAGGTAAGAATGGATTGAGCAGATCCTTCAACAGTAAAAGCAATGTCTCCTTTCTTAATGGGAGCGCCATCTTCAATCAGCACCTTCATTTCCAGAGTCTGATCAACATGGTGAAAAACTTTTTCAGCCAACGCAATACCCGCCAACATGCCTTTATCTTTCACAAGAAGACGTGCACGACTTTTGGTTTCTTTTGGAATGGAAGCGAGCGAAGAATGATCACCATCTCCTACATCTTCCGCGAGCGCTGAGGATATAAAGTGATCTAGAAATTCGTCCGTTATGTAGGTAGGTTTCACCGTGCAAAAATAGAAGGCACGCTATGACAATAGACGAATGAGGCGATTAAATTTTCAAGTTATTCTTTCACGAAAGAAATCTCATGAACAAGTTGCTTGCTGCTGACGGTCTTTATCTTCATAAAAACACGATAGGTATCGCTGCCGCTCTTGTATTGGCCGATGGCAAAAGGTTGTCCGCCTTTTGAGGAGCCTTGGTGGATAATGTTGAATTCAGTGGCCGGATGTTGTTTGAAAAAATCACGAAACACAAACTCTGCTTGTGCTTTGCTATAGGTTTGAACCGTATTATCAATGGTTACATCGATAGTCTGGTTAAGGTAATTAGAGAGCTCCTTTGCACTGCCTGCCTTAATGGTTTCTTTCACTTGGTTAATAACATCGTCTTGCGCACTTGCTGACGATGTTCCAAACAACAGGGTGACTGCAAAAACGGCTAAAAAAATGTTTATGGTTCCTTTCATAACGAACTAAGTAGTTGGCCAAAATTATGCCATTGTATAAAGGTAAAGAAATATAATTGCTATTGGATTAGCCGCAATCGATTACTGGAGAGAATGCAAGTACAATCCGCTAATCCTTCAAACCTGACTATATTTACCACCTGAAATTTAAAACTGAACCCTAACGATTATCGCCATGAGCAAAAAAGTATTATTAATGATTTTGGATGGCTGGGGTATCGCCACCAACAAAGCTACATCTGCAATAGACAAAGCAAAAACTCCTTTTGTCAATTCTTTATACGCCAAGTATCCGCATAGCAAATTAGAAGCGTCAGGTTTAGCGGTGGGTTTACCTGTCGGACAAATGGGTAACTCTGAAGTAGGACACATGAATATCGGTGCGGGCCGTGTCATTTATCAAGACTTAGTTAGAGTGAACAAAGCCATAGAAGATAAAGAACTCGATTCCAATGCGGTTTTGTTAGATGCCTTTGTTTACGCGAAAAAGAATAACAAAAGCGTTCACTACATGGGTCTTGTTTCCGATGGTGGTGTGCATGCGCATACGGAACATCTTAAAGGTTTGATTACAATTGCTCATAATAATGGAGTCAAAAATTTATTCATTCATGCGTTTACAGATGGTCGTGATACCGATCCAAAAGGTGGATATGCTTATGTAAAAGAAATCGTAGATCATCTTGCCAAAACTACAGGAAAATTAGCCAGCGTAATTGGAAGGTATTACGCGATGGATCGCGACAAGCGATGGGAGCGTGTGAAGTTGGCATATGATGTTATGGTAAATGGTGTTGGAGAAAAATCAACTGATGTTTTAAAATCAATTCAACAATCATACGATAACAAGGTAACAGATGAGTTCATCAAGCCGATCGTTGTTACAGAGAACAACCAACCCGTTGCTACTATTAAAGAAGGTGATGTTGTGTTATGTTTTAATTTCAGAACTGATCGTGGAAGAGAAATAACAGAAGTTCTCACTCAAAAAGATTTCCCGGAACACGGCATGAAAAAATTGCCACTCTATTACATTACCTTAACGAACTACGATGATACCTTCAAAGATGTGAAACTCATCTTCGATAAAGACAATCTTGAAAAAACATTGGGTGAAGTTGTTTCCACTGCTGGCAAGAAGCAGATTCGTATTGCAGAGTCAGAGAAATATCCACACGTTACATTTTTCTTCTCCGGTGGCCGCGAAGAAGTTTTTCCTGGGGAATCGCGCATACTTTGTCCTTCACCAAAGGTAGCTACCTACGATCTTGCACCAGAGATGAGTGCAAAGGATATTAAAGACAGAATCATTCCTGAATTAGATAAGAAAGAAGCAGACTTCATCTGTCTCAACTTTGCTAACCCTGACATGGTAGGGCACACCGGAGTATTTGAAGCGGTAGTGAAAGCCTGCGAGACGGTTGATATGTGTGCACAAAAAGTAACAGAGGCTGCATTGAGAAACGGATACGCAACCATCATCATTGCCGATCATGGTAATGCCGATATGATGATTAACGAAGATGGATCACCGAACACAGCTCATACAACCAACCTGGTTCCGTGTATTCTAGTAGATGATTCGTATTCTGGAAAATTGAAGGACGGAAAGTTAGGTGATCTTGCTCCTACTATCCTTACCTTAATGGGCATTCCGATTCCATCACAAATGACAGGAAATATTTTGCTTGATAAATAAATAAATCGATCTCCATGAAAACCGCAATCATTTTTAGAAGAGAGTAGATGAGACATACATTCGGCATAGTCCTATTACTCGCGATCGCTTCATTTTCCTGTTCGAAAAAAGAGAAGACAACATATAAGTTATTTAATGTTGATAGTCTGATTCACGCTCAGGTACAATACCTTTCGTCTCAGCATGCCGTACTTAATAAGACCTCATCATTAGACGACTCAACTAGTACTCTTTCCTTTACACCGAAGGACACTGCCGCATGGAAAAGTGAACTGGAAATTTTTAATGTGCTGAACTTAATCAACAAGCCGATTAATCAGAATTCATACGTCATCGAAAATCAATCGGATACCAGGAGTAATCTTTGGGTTAAAACTTTTACCATTAAAGCGAACTTACCTATTGAGGAAAAGGATTTACCTATCGAATACCTTAAAGTCTATTATCAAAATTCAATGGACAAGATTCGGAAAATCGAAGGACGATACAGAGAATCGAGTACGATGTATAAAACCACTCAAATTTTAGAAATCGAACTACAACCTGTAAAGGATGAAATGATATTATCATCCTATTCAATATCGGGCGGGCAGAAAATGTTTCTGGGTGATTCAGTTCAATATAAAATCATTTCATCCGTCACCTTATCAAAGTAAAGATCACATGGCGAAACGCGGAGGAGGAGAACCATTAAAGCAAGAAGAGAAGCGCCCAATAAACAAGAAAAGTTTTCAACAACTCATTGGCATTTTTAAATTCATGTTGCCCTACAAAGGGTTGTTTATTTTTGGAATAATCGCGCTGGTACTTTCAAGCGTAACACTACTTGCGTTTCCTCGCTTGTCGGGCGAACTTTTAGATGTAGCATCGGGCAAACCAAAATATTTTACAACTATCAACCAGACCGCCCTGGCGTTGATACTGATACTTCTGATACAAAGTATTTTTTCATTCATCCGAGTTTATACTTTTTCCATTGTTAGCGAACGAGGAATGGCAGATGTACGGAAAGCAATTTTTCAGAAAATAGTTTGGCTACCTCTCACTTTTTTTGATAATCGAAGAGTGGGAGAATTAATGAGTCGTGTTACGTCTGACGTTGAGACCTTGCAAGGCACTTTCAGTTTTGTTCTTGCCGAATTGATGCGCCAGATTATAACGCTTGTATTTGGAACGGCAATTATATTCTACTTGGCCCCTACCCTTACCGGCTTTATGTTACTTACATTTCCAATCCTGGTAGTATCTGCTTTGATCTTTGGAAAATTTATAAGAGGTCTTTCCAAAAAGACTCAGGATAAATTAGCGGCCGCAAATGTTATTGTGGAGGAGTCTCTCCAATCTATCTCAGTAGTGAAGGCATTCACGAATGAAGTTTTTGAAGTTACACGCTACAGCAATGCTATTAAAGAAGTTGTGAGTATTGCCATCCATGGCGCTCGTTATAGAGGACTTTTTATTTCCTTCATCATCTTTGTTATTTTCGGAGGTATCGTTGCGGTAGGTTGGTATGGGGCGCAACTTGTTCAATCAGGTTCTATAACAACAGGCGAATTATTTTCTTTCATTCTATACACATCGTTTATCGGTTTTTCAATTGCCGGGTTAGGCGACATCTATACACAATTGCAGCGATCTATCGGAGCCTCTGAGCGTATGCTGGATATTTTAAAAGAAGAGGATGAGTCTGAATCTGCGGAAGCATCAAACATAAAATTAAAAGGAGAAATCAATTTCCAAGATGTTCAATTCTCTTATCCTACAAGAGCGGATTTCACGGTCCTCAAAGGATTAAACTTCACCATCAAACCAGGTGAAAAGATAGCCTTGATCGGACCGAGTGGTTCTGGTAAATCAACAATCATTAATCTACTCATGCGGTTCTATCCGGTTAACCACGGCACGTTAAACATTGACGGAAAAAACATTTACGATTTCAACCTATCCGCGTTCAGAAAAAATCTGGGCATTGTTCCGCAAGAGGTAATTCTTTTTGGAGGTACTATAAAGGAAAATATTGCCTACGGAAAACCAGGATCGACAGATACTGAAATAATGGAAGCAGCGCGAAAGGCAAATGCCTTAGAATTTATCGAAAGCTTCCCAGAGAAATTTGAA
>JBKJOF010000159.1:0-3588 GCA_046595655.1 Chryseolinea sp.
TCTTCGCGAGCGGTGGTACACATTGATCCAACGTTGATTCAGAACGCGCTACATAAAACATGTTATAATCTGGGAACAGATGGAAATAATATCTGGATGGAATACTTCAGACATCAAAAACTTCTACAAACTAATGTGAAGCCAACGTTGATCATTCATTCGCTTGATATTTTTATGTTAAGTGACAGTACAAGAATTCTGAATAGTGAGCAGTTTTTGCCTTACATGTTATTTAATTCTGAATTGAAAAAACTCAATCAAAATAATAGAGACTATTCGTGGTTTGATTATCATATACCGATGGTTCGATATTCTGGAAATAAAATTGCGATGCTTCATGCAATTAAACTTCTGTTTAACCCACATCAAGAATCTGCCGGGAGAATTCGAGGATATGAAGGACAAAATCTTTTGTGGAATACAGATTTGCAAGAAGCAAAATTAAAAATGAAGTCGTTCGAGGCAGAAGTGGATAGTAGCTCAGTTTTCCTATTTGAAATGTACATTCAGGAATGTAAAAAGCAAAACATAGAATTGATTTTTGTCTATTCTCCTGAGTATATAGAAGGACAACATTTTGTGCGTAACAGAAAAGCAATACTCGATCGCTATTTCACTTTCAGTAAAAAATACAAAATTCCTTACTTTGATTACTCTGCTGATTCGATCTCCTTCAATAAGGAGTACTTCTATAATTCAGGCCACCTGAATAAACGAGGATCAGCATCCTTCACTAAGAAATTGGCAGCTGATCTGAAGGAGGTCTTGGAAGAGATGGATTCGCGGAATGGTAATTAACTTAAATAGTTTATTTTTGCGCCCGCATGAAAAAGATTATTGAATCCAGAAAGCTTCTTGGCGTTGACAAAAACGTAGAGTTAAAAGAATTAAAAACAATTTACCGGAATTTTATGAAGGATTGGCACCCGGATAAATTTCAGGATAATGCCGATGCCAAACACGAGGCTGAGGAAAAAAGTAAAGCTTTTATTGAAGCGTATCATCTTCTCGTAAGCATCGCACCCGAAACGCATGCACAACAGTTGGAGCAATACACAGAGATAATAACGTCTTCTAAGATGATTGACTTTCTGTACAAAGCTCAAACGTTGCAAGTAAATTTTGCCGATGGTAGCAGCTACGAATATTTTGGCCTGCCCAAAAACATTTATACCAAATTAATTAATTCCGACAATCCTGACCGCTTTGCTCGAAGACACGTCTATCATTCATTTGTCTATCGCAAGGTAAGTAAGGCTGTAGAATAGTTTTTGATTCAACTTAGGCTGAACATAGAGATCCCTTTAATTGATCTATTTTTTTGAAACAGTGATTGAACTGTCATTGATTTTTTATCAATTATTTTTTGGGCAAAGCAGAATCAGCTACTGGAAAATAAAGGACTAAAGAATAAGTCCCTTTCAGACTACCGCGATCAAACGGAAATTTATTGGTACGCTTTGAGTCTTAAAAATTTAACATTTTAATCGCAGTTAACGCGGCCTCTTCGCCCTTGTTACCAAGCTTGCCACCGGCACGATCGAAGGCCTGTTGTTTCGTTAATGTGGTAAGCACTCCGAAGATGGTTGGTTTACCTGTCTTGAGCCCGACTTCGGTGATACCATACGCCACACCCTGGCAGATAAAATCGAAGTGAGGTGTATCACCTTGAATAACACAACCCAGACAAATTACGGCATGTATTTCTTTTTTCTCTGCCATCCACAGAGCACCCAATGATAACTCGAATGTGCCTGGAACATTTTTCTTAACAATGTTTTCTTTCTTAACACCATGCGCAATTAAAGTAGCGATCGCACTTTGAGCGAGAGCGTCTGTGATTTCATCATTCCACTCTGCCACAACGATGGCAAACTTTTTCTTCGACAGATTTATTTCACTTTTTATTTTCCCTGATGTAAGTACTCCTGCCATGGTGATACGCGATAAAGTTATTTTGGTTTACCCGCTAAAATTTGGGCATAAAAAAGGGATAGAAAATCTATCCCTTCAAAGATACTATATTAAGTACGCTCCGTTCAAACACGGATGCTTACTATGAATTGCTTTCCAATCTCGCTTTAAATTTGCGAGCGTTGTTAAATTCAGAAGATTCCCAATATTGATTAATGATCTTATCGTAAGCTTCTTTTGCCTTGTCGTTTTTATTCAATTTCTCATACGCCAACGCTTCCTTCATTAAGTAAGTAGGAGAGAAAAATTTGTTGGGTTCATAGTTGGCGGCCTTGCCGTAGAAATTAGCAGCATCTCCATAGTTCTGTTCTTCCATATAAGCATCGCCAACTAAACTGTAGGCGCGGGCTTGTATCAATAAATCGTTCGAGCTAAAATCTTCCAGATATAAACGAGCTAATTCAAACTTGCCTTGTTTTAAATAGCTGGCACCTGCGTAGAAATTGGCAAGATTGCCAGCATCTGTGATTCCATAATCTTCAATGATTGCTAAAAAGCCAAGGTTATTTCCATCACCATTCAACGCCAGGTTTAAACTATCAGCCTCGAAATAATAGACTGCCTGAAACATGTCTTTTTGTGCTTCAGTATTTTGACCCTTCTTGTAGTATTCGAAACCAAAGTAGCCTCCAACAACTAATAACACAGCAGCCGCAATCCCGATAACGGTTTTAGGATTTTGCTCCATCCAGCTTTCTGCTATTACTAATCTTTCTTTAAGTGCATCCGAATTCTCGAGGAGTTCGTGATTGTGTTCTACCTTCTTAGCCATTGTCTTATAAGTATTTTCCTCTCCCGATAAGCTTGGGGAGGGGGCGCAAAACTACAAATTTGATGATATTAAACAAACTTGCTCTCTCAGCAAAGGAGCAAGGTAGAAGCCCCGGATTATTAATCCAGAATGAATGGATAATCAGTCTGGGTATAAATATCAGTAAGCGCTTCAGAAGGATCTGGGTATTTAGATTCTTCTGCAAACTTTACACTCTCCTCCACCTGTCCATTAATCTTTTGATCAATCGCTTCCAGGTCAGCCTCCGTAGCCAACTTCTTTTTCAAAATCGCTTGACGGGTAACTTCAACCGGATCGCGCTGTTTGTAGCTTTCTACTTCCTCTTTGGTTCTATACTTCTGAGGATCGGACATAGAATGTCCTTTATATCGATAGGTTCTGAATTCTAAAAGAGTAGGACCTTCACCCGCACGGGCACGAACTGCCGCACGAGCAACAGCAACGTGTACATCTTCCACTTTCATGGCATCTACTGGTTCCGCTGGCATATCATACGCCTCAGCCAATGTATACAATTCAGTTACATTAGATGAACGTTGAACGGAAGTACCCATGGCGTAACCATTATTCTCAATAACAAAAATTACAGGAAGTTTCCACAACATCGCCAGGTTCAATGCCTCATGGAATGCTCCTTGACGAACCGCCCCATCACCCATGTAACAGATGCATAGATTACCGGTCTTATTATATTTTTCCGCGAAGGCAATACCTGCACCGAGTGGCACCTGTGCACCAACAATACCATGACCACCAATGAATCCAACTTGCTTATCAAAAATGTGCATAGAGCCTCCTTTACCTTTTGTGGTACCGGTTTC
>JBKJOF010000230.1:0-3572 GCA_046595655.1 Chryseolinea sp.
ATTCTTTTGGTGATAGATTATCCAGACTAATAATATCCATCAATCCTTTTAAACTGGCAACAGGGCTTCTTAAATCATGACCAATGATAGAGAACAATTTATCTTTTGTTGTATTCAGATTGCGCAGTTGCTGCGACTGTCGATAGATTTCTGTATTCGTTACTTTCAATTGACTGTACGCTTTCCTGATCAGATGATTACTGTAGAGAAAAACAACAAGCGTAATGAACACAAGACTAAGACAACCAATAAAGAAATACGTCCATACCTTTTGTTGTCTGTAGTCTTCTTCTTTCAACTCAGTTTCCTTCGTCAACAACTCAATCTGCGCTTGCTTTATTTCAGATTCGAACTGGGCTTGCATCAATGCTAAGTATTCATTGTTGCGGGTATCATAAAGTGAATCGTGCAATTGCAGATATAAAGACTGATAGACAAAGGCTTGATTAATATTATGTTGTGCTTTTAATATCTCAGAAAATACTTTGTACGTTTTTTCGAGGTCGTCCAGATAAGAATCTTTTTTCGATAATTCGATATTCTCTAATGCAAGAAGTCTTGCTTTTTCTAATTGTCCTGTCATCAAATATGCTCTTGCAAGGCGATGATTGGTTGAGGATAGTATGAAAATGTTTTTTTCTGAATTGCCGACCTTTATGGCCTTAAGGTAATACGTTATAGCATTGTCGTATCTCTTTTTACGGGCTTCAATATCTCCCAACGTACGATTTGAAAAACCATTAACATAGTAATTTGTATGAAATACAGAAACCTTGCTACACAGTGTGGCGTAGTGTGCAGCAGAGTCAAGTTGATTGAGTTCAAGAAATGCAAATGAAATGTTATTCAGACTCCGAGCTTGCATCAACGGATCGTTTAATTTTTTACCTACTTGATAAGCTTTGTGAAAATATTCAATCGCTAATCCAAATTGCTTTTGCTCATAGTTTATGGCGGCAATGCCAATCCAACAACGGGCTATGGCGGTCTCATCGTTAAGATCCTGACTTATGTGTAATGCTTTTGTAGATTGTTCAAAGGCACTTGTATAATCGCCTCTGCGGTATTGAATCCAACCTAGGTTTTCATAAGCCAGACCCAAACCTTTCTTGAATTGAAGTTTTTCTGCCAGTTTAACATTTTCAATGGCAAAGGGTAATACGCGGTTATTATCTTTATCCCGGAAGTCGCTTACAAATTTGTTCACTAACGTGACCTTAGCAGTATCATCAGGAGAATTTTTAATGATGCTTTCAATATCCTTTACTTCATTTTTCTGCGCGATTGAAAAATGAGCGAGCAGTAAAAGGATGACCGTAAAACGAAATGCAAAAGGCATAGTTTAAAAAATAGGTGGTCGTTGTAATACCTTGTGCAACTTCGTTAAGTAGTAGTAAAATTTCTCCGTAAATTGGTTTGAAAACCTACATAACGGCCCCAGTATAAAGTTTCAAGAATTACGGTATTTAGACCACAGTTGAGCACTGAGAGGGATGATAATGAATGATTCGCGTGTACTTAAAAGCAAACACAATCTTTACTAAAGCCCAAAATCTTACTTAAGAACATCTCTAAAGACCTCTACATATCCCTTTCAACTGGAGAAGGGTAGGGATGACGCCAATAGAAAAAGAGTTTTTAGAGATGCCTCAACCATATTTTACCAATCATGGATTTGAACCACAAAAAAAGGCTTCATCACAGCCAATAGGCTGACCGGGTGGAGGCGCGGGCGTTTCCTCTGTGCGAAATTCCTTAGGATTTTCGTGGAATTCTACAAGACGCGACAACGTATAATTATAATGTGCTTTCCAGTTCTCATCTATTGTGGTTTTACTTTTTAGGCTCAAGAAAGTTCTCAATTGATCTAACTTCAAAAGAGTAATTCCTTTTACCTGACCGGAAGCGTTTGAATTTGATGCAAGTCTGATCAGGTTATTTAATAGTGTTTCATTTACCGTGATTTGAATGGCGCCTTCATAACCATTTTTAGTAGGTACTTTAAATGTTGCTTGAATAATTTTATCAATCACACTTTCAAGGCTAGGCTGTTTTGAATCGCGCGCGTGATATTCTACCAACCTTCCGGCTCGCGATGGATGAAGTAGCAAACTAAACGTAAGATCAGACGCACTCTCTGCAATGCCGAGCGCATCGAATGTTAATTCGGTTCTTGTTTTTATTATTTCACCATGACGGTTATAACCGATCGGCCTTGGCGGGATAGAAACCAATACCTTTTCAGGAAGCATGAGAGTGGAAGGAGAGATGGTTTTCAATAAAGCATCCAGCGCTTTTTGTTGTTGAGCGGGTGAAATCATTTCAGTAATGAGCTGTCCATCTCCGCGAAGTGCATATCGATAATTTAATCCACCAATCAATTTTGAAGTGGCTTCGGTTTGATAGCGATGAAAAAAATACATCGGAACAAGTGCTTCTTCCAACATTGCCATGGGATAGTTCATTTTAATATTCTTCTCACCAAAATTCTGTAACGCGACTGATCGGACAGCAAGCACACGATTAAGTTCATCGGCAGCATCATTACCGTTGTCCCACAGGTGCGCGTAAGGATGCGAGCCTCCAACAGGTCTTGCATCCTGATCAGAGAGAAAGGTAAGTCCTGCTTTTAGTGAGTTTTGAATGATGGAATTCAGCGCTTCTTCCTGATTTGTTCCCACCGGAAATTCTTGATAACCAAAGGCGATCGAAACCTTATCCCATGCGCCAATCTTATCATCATAAGCATGCGTTAAATCAATCTTGCCATTAACAAGTTGCGCGTTGGGATGAGGATAGTCCATTACCGAAGCTAGGTTTTCTGAGCTGGATGAATAAGCATGCGCTAAACCCAATGTATGCCCTACCTCATGAGCAGAAAGTTGTCGCAGTCGTGCCAGCGCCATCTCTTCCATTTCAGGTGAAACGGTTTTTCCATTTTCATATGGTGCGAGCAGTCCTTCTGCAATTAAATAATCCTGACGAACGCGCAGGGAACCCAAGGTAACATGGCCTTTAATAATCTCTCCCGTACGTGGATCAGTTACAGATGCACCGTACGACCATCCTCGCGTGGAGCGATGAACCCATTGAATGAGATTGTATCGCACATCCATTGGGTCAGCATCTTCAGGCATCATCTCAACACGGAAAGCATCTTTATATCCAGTAGCTTCAAAGGCCTGGTTCCACCATCGAGCTCCATCAAGTAAAGCAGAACGAATGGGTTCCGGTGTTCCACGATCGAGGTAGTAAACGATTGGCTCAACTGCTTCGCTTAGTGCCGCTGCCGGATTTTTCTTTTCTAACCGATGTCTTGTTATGAATCTTTTTTCAATGGGTTCCTGAATAGGCGTTGCGTAATCGTAGTATGAAATATTAAAGTATCCGGCACGTGGATCAAACTTGCGTGGCTTAAAATTTCCGTCCGGTAATTTAACAAAAGAATGATGCTGACGGACGGTAATACTTGAAGGCGTTGGTGCAACGCTTCTTATATAATTTCCTGTTGGCTGCCCGGTAAATGTTAACGTAACTTCGAACTCTGAATTTTCTGGAAAGCTTTTAATGCG
>JBKJOF010000051.1:0-17402 GCA_046595655.1 Chryseolinea sp.
GTGGACAATGAAAGCATCGTCAGCAACAAAAAGAAAGTGGTCGTGCTGGGCTCAGGGCCAAACCGCATCGGGCAGGGAATCGAATTCGATTACTCGTGTGTGCACGGTGTACTCGCCGCAAAAGAATGTGGTTATGAAACTATCATGATCAATTGCAATCCTGAAACCGTTTCAACTGATTTTGATATTGCGGATAAACTATATTTCGAACCGGTATTCTGGGAACACATTTACGAAATTATCCTTCACGAAAAACCAGAAGGTGTTATCGTTCAACTTGGAGGACAAACGGCATTGAAGCTTGCAGAGAAACTTCATAAGTACGGAATCAAAATTATTGGAACATCGTTCGATGCGCTTGATCTTGCTGAGGATCGCGGACGTTTCTCTTCTCTATTAAAAGAGCTAGCGATTCCATATCCTGAATTTGGTATCGCCACAACGGCAGAAGAAGCAAATGAAGCTTCTAAAATCATTGGCTTCCCATTGCTGGTTCGTCCTTCTTACGTATTGGGCGGACAAAGCATGAAGATCGTGATCAACGAACAAGAACTCGAAGATCACATTCTTGATATCTGGAAACACTTGCCAGAAAATAAAGTATTGCTTGATCACTTTCTAGATGGAGCAATTGAAGCAGAAGCTGACGCGATTTGTGATGGAGAAGATGTATACATTATCGGTATCATGCAACACATCGAACCTGCCGGTATTCACTCCGGTGATTCGTTTGCGGTGTTGCCTCCTTACAATTTGGGTGACTTGATCATAAAACAAATTGAGCACTACACCCAAAAGATTGCATTAGCATTAAAGACTGTTGGATTGATTAACATTCAATTCGCAATTAAGAATGATATTGTGTACATCATCGAAGCCAATCCACGTGCTTCGAGAACTGTTCCATTCATTTGCAAAGCTTATGATGAGCCATATGTAAACTACGCAACGAAGGTAATGTTGCGCGAGAAGAAAGTAAAAGACTTTACATTCCGTCCAACCAAGAAAGGATACGCGATTAAAGAACCGGTGTTCTCCTTCCATAAATTCCCAGAAGTAAATAAAGAGCTTGGCCCTGAAATGAAATCCACAGGAGAGTCCATCTATTTCATTGATGATTTGATGGATGATTACTTCATGAAGATTTATTCAGAGCGGAATCTTTATTTAAGTAGATAGATTTTAGTATCAAGATATTAGACAATAGACAGAGCCCGATAGTATTCGGGTTTTGTTTTTTTGATGGTCTTTGTACCTTTCACTATGCCGAACCTATACATTATTGCGGGATGCAATGGAGCGGGAAAGACAACCGCTTCGTATACTGTTTTGCCCGAGATGCTCAACTGCAAAGAGTTTGTGAATGCAGATGAAATAGCAAAAAGACTTTCTCCCTTTCAACCAGAAACGGTTTCGTTTGAAGCTGGAAGAATTATGCTTGATAGAATTCAGGAATTGATGCAACGTCAAATTGATTTTGCATTTGAGACCACTCTTTCAACGAAAAGTTATGTCAGTAAAATTTACAAAGCTAAAGAACTCGGGTATAGGGTTGTTCTTATTTTCTTTTGGTTAGACTCCATTGTATTAGCTAAAGAATGTGTTAAAAGTAAAGTGGCAAAAGGGGGACATCACATTAAGGAAGAGATTGTTGAAAGAAGGTATGTTAGAGGTATTCATAACCTTCTAAACTTATTTATTCCGATTGCTGATGCGTGGTTTTTATATGACAAATTCTTCCACAACACCATCCAAAATAGCGGAAGGGAACAGAGTCATGGAATTATTTGTTAATAACCACGATATTTGGAACAAGATTAAAAATGTATGAGCCAACTGGAATTCGATTTATTAAGTAAAAAAATAGAAAAAGGTATTCAACTTGCGGCTAATCGGTTGAAGGAAAAAACCAAGAAAGAGGGCGGTGAACTCATCTTTTCTAAAGACGGAAAGATATTCACGGTATCTGCAAAAGATTTAAAATAGAGGTTGAACAAAGTATAATCACATGAAATATCTATTAGTTCTCGGGCTTATCGTTTACATTATTTATAAAATTAGCTCGTTCTTCTTTCGTGCAGGCGCGGCTTCTCAAGAGCTAAATGATATGAGGCGCAAGCAAAATCCCACACCTCCCAAAACTAAAAAGAATAAACTAGGCGGTGGCGAATACATTGACTACGAAGAAGTAAAATAATTTAGTTTCGAGTTTAAAGTTTCGAATGAGAAACTTTAAACTCGAAACTTTAAACTTCAAACTCGAAAACTCGAACGTGAAATTCCATTTCCATAAATATCAGGCAACAGGCAACGACTTTGTTTTGGTAGACAATCGCCAAGGCAATATGTCTTTTACGAAAGAACAGATTGAAAAAATCTGTGACCGTAAGTTTGGCATTGGTGCCGATGGATTGATGCTGATCGAAAATCACCCTTCGCTGAATTTTAATCTTGAATATTATAATAGTGATGGCTCGCAAAGTCTATGCGGCAATGGAAGTCGTGCTGCCGTTCACTTCGCTTCGCAATTGGGATTGGTAGATGGCAACATTAATTTTCAGGCGTATGATGGTCCGCATCATGCCGAACTTTTATCGAATGGCATCATCCGTTTAAAGATGAGTAATGTGAAAGAAGTGAAACGTCTGGGGGAAGATTTTTTTATTCATACCGGCTCTCCTCACTTTATCCGTTTTGTAAACGACCTCGATAACTATCCGGTTTATGAGGAAGGAAAAAAAATCCGCGACAGCGAAGGCTTCAAACCGGGTGGCACGAATGTGAATTTTGTTGAAGCACTTCCCAACAATACTATCGCAGTTCGTACATATGAGCGCGGTGTAGAAGATGAAACACTTTCGTGCGGAACGGGGGTAACAGCCGCAGCGCTTGCCGTCTCCTACCTTCAATATTTGTCACCCGTCTCAATCAAAACGCTAGGTGGCGACTTATCGGTAGAATATAAATCCAGCCAGCCCGGCACATTCGAAGAAATTTTTCTGATCGGCCCTGCCAAAATGGTGTATCAGGGAGCTATTGAAATTTAGAGGAGACGTTTAACGTTGTAATCAAACCACGCAATCATTATCTTTGGTATGCCTGATAATTTGGAAAATTATGGAAACCGTCATTGTTCAGTTATTGAATAAAAAATCTTTGAAACTGTTGAAACAGTTGGAAGAGCTTAATTTGATTAAAGTGATGGATAGTGCTAATACACCTATCCAGAAATTATCAGATCGATTTGCCGGAAAGCTTTCCAATGAAGCAGCGGAAGCGCTCCATAATCATGTCAAACAAACGCGCGAAGAATGGGAGAGAGATATTTGATTGACAGCAATGTTATAATCGATTATCTGAATGGAAAACTTCCTGATTTGGGCAAAGCGCTGTTGCAGCAGGTAGTAAATGAAATTCCGTTGCTATCCATCATATCAAGAATTGAAGTGTTGAGCTATAACAATGCAGATGATGTTCGTAAACTCTTGCTTGACTTCATTAAAAGCTCTAACGTATTTGAACTTTCTGACGAGATCGTTGAGGCCACTATTAGCATTCGGATGCAAAAGAAAATTAAGTTACCCGATGCCATCATTGCTGCCACGGCTCTCGTTTTCGATCTTACACTCCTCACCAGAAATACTGAAGACTTCAAAAGCATATCAGGTTTGAAAACAATCAATCCTTGGATGCTAAAAAGTCTTTGAATTGAGCTGCTAGACCAGATCGTCAGGCTCGTTTATTAGTTTTATTCCGTTAGTTCTGCCAAAATGGTGTTCGAAGGCGATTTGGTTCTATAATTGTCATCCGTGAATCTCAAAAAACAACTTAACTTTGAACCCCCTCGGGGATCTTTAATCGTTATCCGTAATCCGTTCATCGGAGAGCAGAAAATCATTAATAGATAACCATTAACGAATAACGATTAACTATGCTTAAGCTCATTGCCAAAATTTTCGGAACCAAATCAGAGAAAGACATCAAGCGCATTATGCCGTTGGTTGAGCAGACCAAGGAAGAAGGCGAAAAGTTGAAAAACATTAGCCACGATGAACTTCGGAATGAGACCAGGAAAATCCAGGAGTTTATAAATCAGGAATTAAAAAACATTGACGATCAACTTAAGGATCTCCACAATCAGGTAGCCAAACCCGAATTGGACATAAACGATAAGGAAGCCATCTTCGCGCAAATTGATGCCCTCGAAAAAACCCGCAATACAGAATTAGAGAAAGTGTTGATGCAAGTGCTCCCAAAAGCATTTGCCATCGTGCGCGAAACAGCAAGACGCTTTAAAGAAAATGAATACCTCGAAGTAACGGCTCAGGATTTTGATCGTGAGTTCTCAACAACCCGCGAACACATACAGATTTCTGGCGATAAAGCACGTTGGAAAAACGAATGGATGGCTGCAGGAAATTTAATGAAATGGGATATGCACCACTATGAAGTGCAAATCATTGGTGGTATTGTATTGCACGAAGGTAAAATTTCAGAGATGGCAACGGGTGAAGGTAAAACCCTTGTGGCAACATTTCCGGCATTCTTAAATGCGCTTGCAAAACGAGGAGTACACATTGTAACGGTAAACAATTATCTGGCTACTCGCGATAGCGAATGGATGGCGCCCATCTTCCAGTTTCATGGCATTAGTGTAGATTGTATTGATAAGCACGACCCTAACTCGAATGAACGTAAAGCAGCTTATCGTGCTGACATTACTTACGGAACAAATAATGAATTCGGCTTTGATTACCTACGCGATAACATGGCGAAGGATCCGGATGAACTTGTGCAACGTGCTCACCATTACGCGATGGTCGATGAAGTCGACTCCGTGTTGATTGACGAGGCGCGTACACCTTTAATTATTTCCGGCCCAATTCCACGTGGCGATGAACATGAGTTCTACGATTTGAAACCACGGATTTTTAAATTGGTTGAGGCTCAGAAAAAATTAGTGAACGAATATTTAAATGCTGCCAAGAAACTCATTGCGGATGGCGATGAAAAAGAAGGGGGACTTCCTTTGTTCAGAGCACACCGCGCAATGCCGAAGCATAAACCGTTGATTAAATACCTAAGCGAAAGTGGGAACAGAAATATTCTTCAAAAAACAGAAAACCACTATCTGCAAGATAACAAGCGCAACATGCCTGAGGCCGATAAGCCTTTGTACTTCATCATCGATGAAAAAGATAACAGCGTTGACTTAACAGAGAAAGGAATAGACTTAATTACAGGTGAGGGCGAAGATGCTAAATTTTTTATTCTGCCAGAGATTGGAACAGAACTGAACAAATTAGAGAAAGACAGTTCGTATGATGATACCTCCAGGCTTCATCGAAAGGAAGAATTAATTCGCGAGTATCAAACCAAATCACAACGCATTCACAGTGTCAATCAACTTTTGAAAGCGTACACACTTTTTGAAAAAGATACCGAATACATTATCGTTGATGGCAAAGTAAAAATTGTAGATGAGCAAACTGGGCGCGTGCTGGATGGCAGGCGTTATTCTGACGGATTGCATCAGGCCATTGAAGCAAAAGAAAATGTGAAGGTGGAAGACGCGACACAAACGTACGCTACCATTACCTTGCAAAATTATTTCCGCATGTATCACAAACTAGCGGGCATGACCGGTACGGCCGAAACAGAAGCAGGCGAACTCTGGGATATTTATAAACTTGATGTTGTAACCATTCCAACAAACCGTGCTGCTATTAGAAAAGATTATGATGATCTCGTGTACAAAACCACGCGTGAGAAATTCAATGCTGCGATTGATGAAATTGTAAAATTGACGGGAGAAGGAAGACCTGTGCTGGTTGGAACCACATCAGTAGAAATTTCAGAGTTGATCAGCCGTATGTTGCAGATCAGAAAAATTAAACATCAAGTATTGAACGCGAAGCAACACCAACGCGAGGCGGAGATTGTAGCAGAAGCGGGTAAGCCAGGAACGGTGACTATTGCCACTAACATGGCGGGTCGTGGTACAGATATAAAGCTTACACCAGAATCAAGAGCAGCAGGTGGTTTGGCCATCATCGGTACAGAACGTCATGAATCAAGACGTGTCGATAGACAGCTTCGCGGTCGATCGGCTCGTCAGGGAGATCCGGGCACAACACAGTTTTATGTTTCGTTGGAAGATAATTTAATGCGTTTGTTTATGCCCGAGCGTATTGCCCGCATCATGGACAAGCTTGGTTTGAAGGACGGAGAAGTAATTCAACATTCTATGGTGACGAGTTCGATCGAACGTGCACAGAAGAAAGTAGAAGAAAACAACTTTGGTATCCGTAAGCGCTTGCTCGAATATGATAACGTAATGAATTCGCAACGTGAAGTAATTTACAAGCGCAGAAGAAATGCTTTGTTTGGCGAACGTCTTGAGTTGGATATTTTAACCATGTTGTTTGATACCACGGATGACATGGTGATCAACGCGAAGAATGCAAGCGACTATGATAGCCTTCGCTTGAATGCGTTAACCACTCTCGGTCTTGACTACGAAATCTCGAAAGAGACATTTGCAAAATCCGATTCGAATAAGTTGACGGATGATTTGTATAACAAAGCATTGGTTCATTATACACAGAAGAATAAATTAGTTGCTGAAAAATCTTTCCCGATTGTACAGGATATTTATAAAACACGCGGAGCAACTGTAGATAACATCCTGGTGCCTTTTACGGATGGTAAAAAACAAATTGGTGTTGCGGCTAATCTGGCGAAATGTGTTGAATCAAATAACACAGAGCTGGTGAAGTCGATGGAGAAGATGATTACTTTAGCCATCATCGATCAACTTTGGAAAGGACACTTGCGTGAGATGGACGATCTGAAACAATCGGTTCAGAACGCAGTGTACGAGCAGAAGGATCCGCTTTTGATTTATAAGTTTGAAGGATTTGAATTATTCAAACGGTTCGTGGCGAAAGTAAATGAAGAAACGATTTCGTTCTTGTTAAAAGCAGACATACCAATTCAACAACCCGATCAGGTTCAGGAAGCGCGTGTTCAACGTAGCCGTGTTAAGTTGAATGAGCAGAAAGAGGAATCAAAATCATTGTTAAGTGGTGGAGGCGGACAGCAACAAGCTCAGCCCAACAGACCACCGCAAGAAAAAGTAATGCCGATAAAATCAGATAAGGTAGCCGGGCGCAACGACAAGGTAAGTGTTCAATATCCTGATGGAACTGTACTTCGCGATGTGAAATACAAAAAAGTAGAAGACGATATTTTGAATAACAAATGCATCGTAATCGATTAGCTATGCAACACTCCAGAACCTCATTTCTAATTGGCCTGATTGCTATCGTACTGGCGAGTTGTGCTACTCACAAGAGTACTACTAGTTCGACTTCGACACCAGGAAAGTATTCGGAAGATCTTTCCATCTGGCGACCAAAGGTGGAGGCTCCTGTTGAAAACATAAATACACCAGCGACTGATGGAAGAAAGCAGACTACCTATGTAGAACCAAAGTATGCAATCAACAAAAAAATCGATGTTGTATTGGATAGTATAGATCGTTACAATCTTTCCCGAAAATACATTGAAGGATTCACTATTCAGATTTACACGGGCTCAAAACGGGAAGATGCATTAGGGGCAAAGAAACAATTGACATCATCTCTTCCAGACATGGACGCAGAGGTTCAATATGTTCAGCCCAACTTCAGAGTTAAAGTAGGTAAGTACTTTAATCGACTTGAAGCGCAGCAAGATTATAGCGAAGTAAAGAGATACTTCAGCAGTGCGATTATTGTTCCGGATAAGTTGGCAATTGAGTAGTTAATTATTGCATGTTGAGTTCGATTTATAAAACCGTTGGAGAAATTAAATTGAAGCGTTTTATTTATCTGTTAGTGTTAACAGCCTGTTCTTCATCAGGGCAGAACAATTCAAAAATGGAGAAATCAAGTCTTTCCGATGATCAGCTAATCAGCAGATACTTGGAAAATGGCGCATGGAGAGTACGATACTTTTCTCCCGAATATCAACTGTATATCGATTCGGCCATTGCAATAAATCCAAAGATGGCCTACCTCTATCAACAAAAATCAATGCCTTACTTCAAACAAGGTAAATATGAAATGGGTTTGGAAATTTTAGATAAAGCAGTTGAACTAGATGCTAAATCACACATTGATTATCGTGCCTTTATTAAATGCATTTTTGCGAAGCAGTATAAAAATGCTATCGCTGATTTTATAGAATCTAAAAAGATAAAAGGAGAACATGGCAACGTCATGGATCACTCCTATGATTTTTACATCGGACTATCTTATCTTCAATTGAATAATTTTGAGACGGCATTAAAGTATCTGGAGGATAGCATGCAACAAACCAAAAAGGTGAGCGGAGAAAATTGGGTTCATCATCTTGAATTGCTCTATGCCGGTATTGCGAATCAGGAATTAAACAGACAGCAAGAAGCAATCGGATATTTTGATAGAGCTTTGAAAAGTTATCCGAGCTTTTCTGATGCTAAATATTATAAGTCTATTTCTTTATTCAGGACAAATCAGTTTGAATTAGCCGAAGCTACCTTAGATGATTGTGAGGCGGATTTTAAAAGAGGCCTAACCATCAATGAAGATAATGCTGCATATGTTGAATATCCTTATCAGATTAAGCAGTTCTACATTGATGCATTGCGAATGGTGAGAAAGTAAGAGGCAATTTTATATCATACTTTTTTGCAATCATCAATTCAGTATAAATCATCTAAACGATCAATCATATTTTTAAATCGCGCGCACTGTGATGAACAGCCAAAATGTAAAGAGAATCATCAGATGCTATTTCGTAGATAATTCTATAATTACCTTCAATCAATTCCCTAATATTTTCATTATTCTTCTCCGGAGCGATTCTACCTGCTAGAGGAAATTGTTTTAATATGTCAGTGCGATCATAGAGTTTTTGCACGGTCAGTTTTGCATACTTCTCTGAACTTTCGGCAATGTAATTCCCAATGTCCCCTAAGTCGTCAATAGCTTGGTCGGCCCAGATCAGCTTAACCATTTACTAAGTTTTTCTTTTGCTTGCTCCTCTGTATTTGTTCTTCCTTGCCTTACTTGTTGCTGCCCCTTATCAATCTTCTCAATAATGAGTAGTCTCTCAATAATTTCGTCAATCGAGAATTCCTCAGGAAGACTTGCGATGGATTCTAGTGCTGCTGTTCTTCTCATAGCCAAATGATTTATCAATACCAATTCCAAACCGTACTTCAAATATCCGAAATCAAGAGATCTGTCACACAATTTTAATTATAATACTTTTGCGTCACACCAACTCTTGTTTAAATAAAGCAATCGCTCTCGTCCAGGCAAGTTTAGCGGCAACTTCATTGTAACGAGTGGGAGCTGTGTCGTTGTGGAAACCATGTTGAGCTCCCTCATAAATGAAAAGCTCATATTTAGTGCCTGCTTTCTTAAGCGCTTCTTCGTAGGCAGGAATTCCAGCGTTAATACGTTCATCCAAACTACCATAATGTAACTGAAGCGTGGCTTTAATTTTCGGAACATCAGCCGCTTCTGGTTGACGACCGTAAAATGGAATAGCAACTTTTAAATCGGGAACATTTGCGGCAAGCTGATTACTCATTGCTCCGCCCCAACAAAAGCCGATGCAGCCGAATTTTTCATTACAGTCTTTTCTGGTTTTAAGATATTTGAATGCGTCTATAAAATTAGTTTGTGTTTTTGCTGCATAGAGTTTTGTAAATAATTCGCGTGCCTCATCTGTATCAGCAGGAGTTCCACCAAGGGGAGAAAGCGCATCTGGAGCAATCGCTAAAAATCCTTCAAGTGCTGCTCTTCGGGTTACATCTTCAATGTGTGGATTCAATCCTCGGTTTTCATGAATCACCATGATGGCAGGATATTTACCCTTCTTCTTCGGACGTGCAACATACGCCTTCATATCAACACCATTACTTGGATAGGTGATGTGCTCAATTGCCAGTCGATTATCATCCTGAAGAATTGTTTCAGCCTTCGCATAATTGATTTCCAGAAAAGGAAGAACGGCTAATGCAGCCGCAGTGCTTCCGGTAAGCCTCGTCAAGTAAGGTGATTTTGTGCTTGAACTAAAGTCCAACTGATTTTGATTTATAAACACGGGCCTAAGCTCGTGGTTTACGACCTACCCATTTCTTTGGCTTCAGCCCTGTACTGCCCTAAAAATTGTCTCGGCCTCGTTCTTCCCTCAATTCTTCGCTGAAACTCAAAAATTATTAGCTTTGGCGATGGTTGCCTCCATAGGCTCCGCTTAACCAGACGCTTTCATCATGTGGAATAAATTAGCAGAAGGAATTATCCGCTATCGCCTGCCTTTCATTATCCTGATCGGCCTCATTACTATTGTCATGGCTTTCTATGCTTCAAAAGTAGAGATGAGCTACGACTTCGCGCGCACCGTTCCGCCTGAAGATCCGGACATGATTTACCTCAACAAGTTTAAGGAACAGTTTGGGGAAGACAGCAACATCATTGCCGTGGGCATGAAAGACAGTTCGGTATATCAACTCGACAACTTCCTTGCGTTTCGTGAACTGACTCAAAATATTAAAAACATAAAAGGTGTTGTTCAGGTTGTGGCAATGCCTCGACTGAAAATGATTTTGAAAGACACCGCCAATTCAAAATTTTATCTTGATAATATTTTTCCGGATACCATCTCATCACAAGCCCAACTGGATACCTTGTTTCAGTTGATGATGAATCAAAAAGTATATTCCAGTCAGCTCATTAACCCACACAATGGTGCGATGATGATGCTGGTATCCGTGCAAAAAGAAGTGATGAATTCTTCTGCTCGCGTGGCCATGACACAAGAGTTGTTGGATGTAGGAAAGAAGTTTGAAGAGAAAACAAAAATACAATTACGGTATGCCGGCTTGCCCTTCATTCGCACAGTTATAGCGAACGCCTTGCGTAATGAAATGAAAATTTTCCTTATCGCTTCCGCGATTGTTACGGGGTTGATCATGTTTGTTTTCTTCCGATCATTCCGCGCAGTGCTTTTTTCAATGATCATTATTGGGATATTAGTGATCTGGGTTTTAGGAACTTTGGTGCTGTTTGGTTTCAAGATTACGTTGTTGAGTGGATTGATTCCACCAGTAATCGTCACGATTGGAATTACGAATGCAATTTATTTATTGAATAAATATCATCTTGAGTACAATCGAACAAAAGATAAAATCGATGCCATTCAATCTGTTGTACGCAAGATGGGGCTTGCCATGTTTCTTACCAATCTTACTGTTGCCATTGGATTCTTAACCTTGCTTGCAACGGATATTACTATCCTTCGTGAGTTTGGTATTGTGGCGGGTATCAACATTATGGCGTTGTTCTTTGTCAGCCTCATTATGATGCCGAGTATATTCTATTGGCTACCTATTCCCTCTCCAAAACATTTGAAGCATTTGAACTTCAAAATCATGGGCGCCTTCTTGCGACAAATAGATGTGTTGGTTCATCTCCATCGTTCATGGATTTACATTGTGTCGATTGCCATTGCATTGATTTCTGTCTATGGAATTTCAACATTGAAGTCGGTTTCTTTTATGGTGGATGATGTGCCGGAAGAAAGTCAGGTGAAGAAAGATTTGAAATTTTTCGAAGCCAACTTCAGTGGTATTATGCCTTTGGAAATGGTGATTGAATTTAAAACGAAAAAGAGAAGGCCAGTGCTGGAGGTAAAAAATTTAGCAAAGGTGGAAGAGTTCGAAAATTTTCTGGACTCGATCACGGTAATGTCGAAGCCAGTTTCGGTGTTGAGTTTTTTCAAAGCTGCCAAGCAGGCGTTCTACAACAACAATCCAGATAAATTTTCATTGCCGAATAAAAGTGAAGGAGCTTTTATTTTGCGTTACATGAAAGGCCAGGCGGATGAAACCGGTGTGTTCAAATCCTTTGTGGATTCTTCGTTTACCAAGATGCGCATCTCTGCACAAATTGCCGACATCGGTTCCGTGCGTTTGGATTCACTCGTTCACGATGTGATCGAACCAAAGATGCATTCTATTTTTGTTTCCACAGAAAGAGATTCGGTTGTTACGGCCATCACCGGCTCTACTAAAATATTCATCAAGGGAAATAAATTTCTAATCGCCAATCTGAAAGAAAGTTTGTTATTGGCGATTATACTCATTACACTTTCCATGGCATTTCTATTTGCTAATGTGCGCATGATCCTGATCTCACTTGTGCCAAACGTATTGGCGCTGATGATCACTGCAGGATTAATGGGCTACTTCAATATTCCGTTGAAAGCGAGCACGGCTTTGATCTTCAGCATTACCTTTGGTATTTCTGTTGACAACTCCATTCGTTTCCTTGCCAAGTATCGTCAGGAAATTTTAGCGAATGACTTTTTTATTCCGAAAGCCGTGAGCGATAGTATCCTGGAAACAGGAAAGAGCATTATGTACACATCGATTGTGCTCTTTGCCGGCTTCATCATTTTTGCATTCTCTTCGTTTGGCGGAACCATCGCATTAGGGGTACTCACCTCCACTACCTTAGTAATCTCCATGTTCACCAATTTAATTTTACTTCCTGCGTTGATCATGACGTTCGACAAACCAAAGCGCAAGAAGTCGCACTTGATCATTGATGATTATGATTCATTTTTTTATGGAGAGCATGAAGATGAAGAGATTGATTTGAGTAAAATAAAAATTCATGATCGGGGTGGAGCTGCGGAGTAAAGGATTGTATGTACACTAGTTGAAAGTGAATGTTGTCTTAGCAATAATCCCAATGGAAAACAAAATCTCTGTAGCGAAGGGTAGAAAAAACTGGACCGATGAAAAACTTTTTGACCGGCTTCTAAATAACAAGTCGAATAAAACGCATTGGGACAATATCAGGGAGTTGCGCTCGCGCAGCAACAAAATTATTTTTAGAAAGTGTATAGAATGGTCTTATTCAAAAAACGCAAAGAATCGCCTTATAGCAGCGGAGGTTTTATCACAACTAGGCTTACCTCCAAGGCAATTTATAAAGCAAACCATAAAACGTTTCTTCGAGATTCTGGACATAGAGAAAGATAAATCTGTTGTCTCGACAATTTTTTATGGACTAGGACATAACAGTGAATATTTAAAAAAGAAGCACATAAATATTTTATGTTCTTTCAAAGACAACACGAGTATAGAAATAAAACAAGGGCTGGTATTTGCTTTAGGCGGGATTGAAGACAATAAAGCGATTGATACCTTGATTGCCTTTACCACTGATAAACATAGTTCAATTAGAGATTGGGCAACTTTTGGAATTGCTGCTCAAACGGATCGAGACAGCTTAAAAATCAGAGCAGCTTTGTGGAACCGAGTCAATGACAAGCACTCTACAACTAAACAGGAGGCAATATTTGGCTTAGCAAAGAGGAAAGACAAAAAAATAAAAGATATTTTAAAAAGAGAGTTAGAAACTATTGATAGTCATGGATCTTTAATTTTAGAAGCAATCGAGGAGTTTAAGGACAAAGAGTTTATAAGCTTGTTGAATAAGAAATTGATTTCTAATAGAAAAGAGAAAAGAATCAATCAGGACTGGCTCAAAAATACCATTGATGTATTAATGAAGACAAAATAGAAACCACATACGCATTAAAGTCTTCGACTTTGGAGTTTAGCTGCAAAAAAATCAATTACTAACTTAAATCCTTCCCCAAAATCCCCCAGTGGACTCTTTACCAAAAAGAAATATCTTTGCGCCTTACTTAAAACCGTACTACGGTAATTACATCTCTTTTAGTCAAAATGGCTGGCCAATACAAAGAATACAAAGCACTGAATTTCGCGCAGATTGCGAGTGAAATCCTCGAATTCTGGAAGAAAGAAAAGGTTTTTGAAAAGTCAGTATCCAATCGTGAAGGTGCTCCTGCGTTTACGTTCTACGAGGGCCCTCCTTCGGCCAATGGAACCCCGGGAATTCACCATGTGATGGGACGCACTGTAAAAGATGTTTTCTGTCGATATAAAACTCTTCAAGGATTTCAGGTAAAACGCAAAGGCGGATGGGATACCCATGGATTGCCTGTAGAACTTCAGGTTGAAAAACAACTGGGCATCACCAAAGACGACATCGGCAAAAAGATTTCGATCGAAGACTACAACAAGAAGTGCCGCGAAACGGTGATGATGTACAAAGATCAGTGGGATGATCTGACTGTGAAAATGGGATATTGGGTTGACCTCGACAAACCCTACATCACCTACGAAAAAGAATACATCGAGTCCATCTGGTATATTCTCAAAGAATTTTACAAGAAGGGACTGTTATATAAAGGCTATACCATTCAGCCATATTCACCATCAGATGGTACGGGTTTAAGTTCACACGAACTAAATCAACCGGGTTGTTACAAAGATGTTAAGGACACATCTATCGTAGCACAGTTTAGTGTGAAGCGCGATGCGAAGTCAGAGTTCTTGTTCAAGAAGGCCTCTGAAAATGTTTCCATTCTTGCATGGACTACTACACCGTGGACGCTTCCATCGAACACATCGTTAGTGGTGGGCGAGAAGATTAATTATGTACAGGTAAATTCGTTCAATCCGTATACGTTCAAACCAGTGAGTGCCGTATTGGCAAAAGAACTGGTTGGAAAATATTTTTCAGAGAAGAATAAAGATCTGAATCTTGAAGATTACAAACCAGGAGATAAAGCCATTCCATTTCAGATCGTTCAGGAATTTAAAGGAAAAGACTTAGTTGGTATTCGTTACGAACAGTTGATGCCCTACCTCCAACCGTTGTATGATGGAGAAAAAGCTTTTCAAGTAATCGCTGCTGATTTTGTTACAACAGAGGATGGAACAGGCATCGTGCACTCATCACCAACTTTTGGAGCAGACGATTTTCGTGTGTCGAAACAAAATGGAATTCCTCCGATGACCATTAAAGATGAGATCGGAAGCGAAGTACCTACTGTTGATAAGAAAGGTAAATTCATAAACATCATTGGAGAAAAACTAAAGGCAGGGGTTGCGAAGTATAACATCAAAACACACAAGCCGCTTGGCGCTGATGATTTTTATGTAAAGAATTATACTGATGAGGATGAGAATCATCCGGATTATAAAAACACCGATGTTATCATCTCTATTATTCTGAAAGAAGAGAACAAAGCTTTCAAAGTAGAGAAGTACGAACATACCTATCCTCATTCATGGCGCACCGACAAGCCAGTGTTGTATTATCCACTGGATGCATGGTTTATCAAAACCACTGCATTGAAAGATCGCATGGTGGAGTTGAACAAGACCATCAACTGGAAACCCGAATCAACCGGTATAGGAAGATTTGGAAACTGGTTAGAGAATTTAGTGGATTGGAATTTATCTCGTTCTCGTTTTTGGGGAACACCACTTCCGATCTGGAGAACGAAAGATAACAAGGAAGAAATTTGTATTGGTTCAATTGAAGAGTTAAACAGCGAAGTTGAGAAAGCAAGGAAGGCAGGAATTCCGAATTCTAAATTCAATATTCTAAATTCTGATTTCGATTTACATCGTCCATATGTAGATGAGATTATTCTCGTAAGCTCTACTGGTGAGTCTATGTATCGCGAAACGGATCTGATCGATGTGTGGTTTGATTCAGGCGCGATGCCCTACGCACAATGGCATTATCCGTTCGAGAACAAGGAGATGGTTGATGGCCTCACCCCAACCCTCTCCGGAGGAGAGAAAGTTAGTGGAATGGGTCGGGGTGAGGCTTTCCCTGCTGACTTTATTGCAGAAGGTGTTGATCAAACGCGAGGCTGGTTCTTTACACTTCATGCCATTGCTGTTATGTTTAAGGACAGTGTGGCGTTTAAAAACGTAATCTCCAACGGACTTGTATTAGACAAGACCGGAAATAAAATGTCCAAACGAAAAGGCAATGTTGTCAATCCGTTTGAAGCGTTGGATCAGTACGGTCCTGATCTGGTGCGTTGGTACATGATTGAAAATGCACCACCATGGGATAATCTCAAGTTTGATTTTGATGGTATCGTAGAAGTGCAACGCAGATTTTTCGGCACGCTTCAAAATACCTATTCATTCTTCGCGCTCTATGCGAACATAGATAACTTCGTGAAAAATGAAATGAATAATGTACCACACGATCAATTGAGCAATCTCGATCGCTGGATTCTTTCAAAACTTCAATCATTGATCGTTGAAGTAACGGCTGCTTTTGATGCATACGAACCCACACGTGCTGCACGTGCTACGCAGGATTTTGTAAACGATCACCTCTCTAACTGGTATGTGCGTTTAAACCGCAAGCGTTTTTGGAAAGGTGAAATGTCGGCTGATAAAAAGATTGCGTACGAAACCTTGTACGAATGTCTTTTAGTAACAGCACAATTGATGTCGCCAATCGCTCCCTTCTATGCAGAGTGGTTGTATAAAAACCTTACGGATAATATTCGCGAGAGAGCAGTTAAGAACAACACACCGTTGCGTCACATCTCTGCACACCTTACAGATTTAGTAAAAGCGGAGCCAACTCGCATCGATGTTGAATTAGAACAATCAATGGAATATGCACAACGCATTTGTTCACTCGTACATTCCATTCGTAAAAATGCCAAAATAAAAGTACGTACTCCGCTTTCGCGGATTCTTCTTCCGGTGCTCGATGAAAAATTCGCGAGCAGAATAAAAGGAGTTGAAGATATTATCCTTGCGGAGGTAAACGTAAAGTCAATCGAATACATTGATGATGCTTCAGGTGTATTGGTAAAGAAAGTAAAACCGAACTTCGCGAAGCTTGGAAAGCAATACGGTTCGAAGATGAAAGAAGTTTCTGCTGTGATCAACACACTCACAAAAGAAGAGATCAACACTCTTGAGAAAAAAGGAACTTTTGCAAAAGATGGTTTTGATTTAGTGTTAGATGATGTATTGATTTCATCGGAAGATATTCCAGGATGGTCAGTTGTATCAGAAGGAGGTATTACAGTGGCGCTTGATATTACAATAACCGAAGAGTTGAAGAAAGAAGGTATTGCCCGCGACTTTGTAAACAGGATTCAAAACCTGCGCAAAGAAATGGGCATGGAAGTGTTGGATAAGATAGGTATTGAAGTAGAGAAAGCGGGTGAAGCAATGACTGCCGCACTTACTGAATTTAAAGACTACATCAGCACCGAAACACAAGCCCTTACCTTAGAATTGAAAGATAAAATTTCCGATGCCACCGATGTGGATATGGATGAGTTTGTATTGCGAGTGAAAATCAGTGTGAAGAAATAAAACAGTCTGCAGTCTATGGTCTATGGACTTAATTTAATTGAAATGAAAACGTATAAATATTTCCTACTTGCCCTTCTCATCATTGCCATCGATCAGACTTCAAAGCTGCTGGTGCACC
>JBKJOF010000106.1:0-14547 GCA_046595655.1 Chryseolinea sp.
CATCGACCGGACCGAAGTAGCGAAGATTTAAGGATTCAAATAAATTACTTTGACTGAGCAATGTTGATTTAATACCATTCTCTACTTTCGATACAATTTCCTGTGCACTTTTTCCAAACATGGAAAGTTTACCAAGTAACTTCCACACATCGTCCTTTAATTTATTGTAAGTGCGGGATGTTGTAATGTCTGTGAGATAATCTTTTAGCGCACCAACATTTGGATCGATGGCCATGCAATTATCATTCAGAATAATGAGGAGATTCGAGTCCGCTACACCCGCGTGGTTCATTGCTTCGAAGGCCATTCCGCCCGTCAAGGCCCCATCTCCAATAACAGCAATATGTTGTTTACCTTCTAGCTTTTGATAATTGGAGGCCACTGCCATTCCAAGCGCTGCTGAAATAGATGTGGAGGAATGCCCTACTCCAAACGTATCGTATTCACTTTCTTTTCTTTTCGGGAAACCAGAGATGCCTCCATACATTCTGTTGGTATGAAATTCCTCTTTGCGGCCTGTTAAAATTTTATGTCCATATGCTTGATGCCCTACATCCCAAACCAGTTGATCATTAGGGGTATCGAAAACATAATGTAGTGCAACTGTCATCTCAACCACGCCCAGGCTGGCCCCAAAATGCCCCCCGTAAACGGATACATTATCAATAATAAACTGACGCAGCTCTTCACACAATTGAACCAGTTGAGCCTGATCCAGTTTTTTAATATCCTGAGGAGAATTGATCTGTGCTAAAAGTTTGCCGGGTGTAATTAACATGGGGTCTTTAATAGTGTTAACAGTCCTTAAACAAGCTGGGAAGGTAAGTGTTTACCCTCACCTTTCAATATGCATTGGAACGACCTGTTTCTAGCCTTGGTTTACAAAAAGGATTCGAAACGTGGATTTTAAAGCAGATTAAAAGACAAAATTAGTATTTCTATTGGGAAGAAGGATTTTGCTGGATTATAAATAAATTTGCCCCCCGCATATGACTACACACCAAGAAGATTTTGAGATAAAACTACCCCTGTTTGAAGGGCCGTTCGATTTATTGCTTTTTTTTATCGAACGTGATGAGTTGGACATTTATGATATTCCGATCTCTAAAATTGCCAACGATTTCCTCGACTATATCAAGCACCTTGAAGTACTTAATATAGAAGTGGCCAGTGAATTTATTTTGGTGGCAGCAACGTTGATGCGCATCAAATCTAAAATGCTGTTACCGAGACCTCAACTCGATGATAAGGGGAATGAGATTGATCCACGGGAAGAACTGATCAAACATCTATTAGAATACAAGAAATACAAATCTGTTGTTGAAGGATTCCATCGTTTGGAGGAAGATGAATTGATGAAAGAGAAGCGCGGAAACTTGATGAAGGAGTTAAGAACTCTTGCCGAAAGTACCAATGTAGAAGCCGAACTTCAGGATGTTACCATCTTTAAGTTGATGGCTATTTTTGAAAAAGTTGTAAAGCGCTTTGATGCCGAGAAGAATAAACCCGTGCATCAGGTAATTCAATATCCATTCACGATCGAGGCTCAGAAAAAATACATTGTGGATGAGCTCGGTCGCAAGCCTCGGGTTTCGTTCACTGAATTGTTGGAAATCTACCCAACTCGCATAGGCGTAATTTTTAATTTCCTTGCCATTTTAGAGATGCTGGCGTACCAAATAATCAGTATTCAGGTTGGCGAAGGGTTTAATAATTTTTGGATTGCAAAGATAGAAACGGCAGAAGCCATTCTTTAAGTATATAAATTCTCCTTGTCAGTAGTGGCCACTTCCAAAAAGAAGGTGGCCACTTTTGTTGTAACGGCTTTAAAATATTTTTCGCCTTTCTCGGCTGATGCTTTTCGCGGATCACCAACACCAGTGTCTTCTGTTACCTTCATCCACTTTCGCTCTGCCCACGCCCAACCTTCGCGAATAGCGGTGATACGAAATTTCTTTGCCACTCCATTCCCTGCTTCTGATAATGGACGAACCAACTCTGGTTTCAAATGCATGATGACGCTGGTTTCCATTTCTCCAGCATGATCATCTTTGTGTTCAAAAAAATCTTTCTGATCAACAGCTTGATACCAATTGCATTGGCAGAGAAACATAGATGGGAATTGTAATCCCAATTCGCGTATCATGGCTTTAAAATCGTTGCCCCCATGACTGTTCAGAATAATCAATTTGAAAATACCTTGACGATTTAACACTTCAATCACATCGCGCAGCACACAAAATTGTGTTGAAGGATTCATGTTCATATCCAAGGTGACATCAAACTGACCAGTGTTCACCCCTAATGGAATAGTGGGGAGCACAATTATTTTTGCGCCTTGCTCCCACGCAATTCGTGCAGCTTCTGCCGCAACATGATCGGCTTCAATAATATCTGTTCCATAAGGTAAATGATAGTTGTGCGCCTCACACGCTCCCCATGGAAGAATAGCCACATCAAAAGAGGAGTCTTTAATTGTCTTCCAATTATTTTCGGCAAGTATATAGGGTCGCATACATTCGGTTTTTGATTTCAGAGCTTTTAAAAACTGAGGCCATAAATCTAAGCGGGTAATGCAATTCGATAGGTCTTTCCTTTTTTTACCGTAAGCCTTTCTGCCCGCAACCACGGATTATGACGTTTCAATAATTTATAATTTGAACCATTGGATTTAGCAAAGGCAACAAAATCCTTTATTGTTTCAGTTACTTCAACAAAACGTAACGGTTCTTCAACATAGAGATTATCATCCTTAATTTTAAAGCCATACTTTACCGGGTTCTCCATAATTTCTTTTATGGCTACGATGCGAAATACATAGCGCGATGTTTCATCGTTTAGGTAGAGATCATAAAAAGAATTTTCTTTTTGTTCATTCATCGCATCTCGTACGCCTCTCATTCCGCGGTTGTAAGATGCCGCTACCAATGTCCAGTTATCAAATTTCGAATAGGCTTTTGTTAAATATCTACAGGCTGCTTCAGTGGCTTTGAGTGGATCGTATCGCTCGTCTACTTCATTGGTAATTTCTAATCCAACTTCCCTTCCGGAGTCAGCGAGAATTTGCCAATACCCAACAGCATCGCGTGGCGATCTAACATTTAAAAGATTGCTTTCAATTAAGGGAAGATATTTAAAATCATCGGGAATATTGTATCGATCTAAAATCGGTTTCATTTGCGGAAGCCAGCGATTGGCGCGCTTCAACAAAAACAAAGTATTGCTGTGGAGGTAACAATTAATCTGAAGTTCCTTATCAAAACGTTCGCGTACATCTGCAACATCAATTGGAACAGGTTCATCTGCAAATGAAATTTCAGATGGAAGATCATACGCAATTGCGGCTACAAAAGAAGGATCCGTCATAATCGTTGGATCGGATATCGGATGTTCCTCCATCAACCTTTTGCCAGACCATTGATTGTACGCAATGTAACCCAGCAAGAGGATGATAACTGAAACAGATAGTATATTCAGATTGGATGTCTTCTTCATTTTCTTTCCCCAAAAACAAAACTAGAAATTAGGTGATAATAAATATTTCGAATAAAATTCATCAATCACTTTCACGGCTTCTTCGGGTGTGTCAACGATGTTAAAAAGATCGTCATCATTTTCGCTGATCATGCCTTCGCTTGCTAATACCTTCATGAACCAATCGATCAAACCTTTCCAGAATTTTTTTCCAACCAACACAATGGGGAAGCGTCCGATTTTTTTTGTTTGTATTAAGGTGAGTGCTTCCGTTAATTCATCCAACGTTCCAAAACCTCCAGGCATTACAATAAACCCTTGAGAATATTTCATAAACATAACTTTACGCACAAAGAAGTAATCGAACGTGATGAGTTTGTCCGGATCGATATAAATATTTCCTTTCTGCTCATGTGGAAGATAAATATTAAGGCCTACCGATTTACCTTTTGCACGATGTGCTCCTCGATTACCTGCCTCCATAATTCCTGGTCCGCCACCCGTTACTACACCGTATCCATGTCGCACTAACTTATACGCAATTTCTTCTGCCATTTTATAATATGGACTCGTTGACTTCACTCGCGCAGAACCAAAGATGGTTACACAAGGACCAATCTTCGCCAGTTTTTCAAAGCCTTCTACAAACTCGCTCATCACTTTAAAAATCACCCAACTGTCGGAGCTTTTAATCTCTGCCCAGTCTTTGTCTTTAAAGGCTTGGCGAATGCGATTCTCTTCTTCTAGTTCGGCTAGCGTTGCAACATCTTTTGTGTTTTTCTTTTTTGCCTTCATATCATTTTACATTAACATCAAAAACGAATATACAAGGTTGTAATGAGAATTGAAGAAAAGTCTTTTCTGTTATATAAATACAATGTTTAGTTTCATTACTGTATGCTTCGTTTGCATTTATGACATTCCACTTTAACCGCAAAGTCGCGCAGGGTTTTGTTGAAGCATTAGATTTTAAAGACTCTTTGTGAAATCCATAAGTAAAAATTGCAAGGATTTAACTTTGCGTTCCTCTGCGCACTCTGCGGTTAATTTCACTGTACTACAGTGTGCTGTTCTCCTCTATGAAATAGGTGATAGCTCTAATTCTTAACCAATAAATCCCGCAGTGCTTTCTCCAAATTATCAAACTTAAAAGAAAACCCAGCTTGCTGAATTTTTGTTGACGATACCTTACTGCCTCCAAGAACAATGTCTGCCATTTCTCCAATAATTAATTTCAAAATGAAATTAGGAATGGGAGGTAAGAATAACGGTTTACCTAATACTTTTGCTATTGCGCGTGTAAGTGCACGATTGGTTACAGCATAAGGACCAACACCATTGTAGGCTCCGCGCATGTTCTGGTCTTCAACCGCTTTGCAAAATAGCATACACAAATCATTTATATGTATCCAACTCACGTATTGAGTGCCTGATCCTAATGGAGCTCCGGCAAAGAATTTTATTGGTAGCATCATTTCTTTTAGCGCGCCACCTTTCTCGCTCAACACAATTCCTATTCTGATTTTTGCGACACGAATTTTTAACGATTCAATTTTGTCTACTTCCTCCTCCCATCGCTTCGTTACGTTTGCAAGGTAGTCAGTACCTGCCGGACTGGTTTCTGTTCGCTCATCGTTACATTGAAAACCATAAAAACCGATGGCTGAGGCAGAAACAACTGAAGTTACCTGATGATTCGCTCTGCTTAAAACATCGAACAACAATTTTGTAGACTTTGTACGACTCTCCAAAATTTCTTGCTTGCGTTTTTCTGTCCAGCGTTTATCTGCAACTCCAGCTCCGGCAAGATGGATTATAATATCAACTCCATGAAGAGCGTCTTCTTCCATCTGATGCTGATCAACATTCCATGTAAATGATTTTATCTTACTTTGATTTTTTTTTCTTCGACCGAGATGAGAAACCTGATGCCCTCTTTGAAGAAGTATTTCTGTTAACTGCGTTCCGATAAGTCCGGAGGCACCGGTGATGAGAATATTACTCACTGTTTTCTAAGATTAGTTGGCTCGACAGATTCTAGTTTCGTTCTTTGCAATACTAAAACAATGTAAGAAACATGAAGTCGATTAAAAAGTTTACCATTCTGCTTATCATTATTTTCATTTCGACTTTAACGTTCGCACAAACTGTGAAAGTGAAGAAAGAGAACGCGAGAATAAAAGGAGAAAATATAGAAGGGTTTGAAGTTGAATTAGATGGAACGTATATTGATGTGAACACCTCGTTTGTAAAATACCTCAAAACAATTGGCAAGGTAAAACAGAGTGGTGATGAGATGACCGTAAACGAGCCAACCTTAAACAGCACAAATTATAGTGTGCCGGTGTTGGCCACAACAAAAGAAAAGGGAAAAAACACTTCTGCCTGGCTCGGTATAAAAGCATCTGATTGGCCAACAGAAAATGTAGATAAGGTAAATAAGGAGTTGGAAAAACAGCTTTATGATTTTGGTGTAAAATTCTATCGCGATAAAATTCAACTACAAGTGGATGAATCGATTCGTGCTTCCATTACAGTAGAGAAGCAACAACAGAAATTGGCAAACGAAAACAAAAATTTAAACATCAAACTTGAAGACAACAAGCGCGAAAAAATTCAACTGCAGAAATCTTTGGAGAACAACAAGCTGGATCTTGAAACTCTGTTGAAGAAAATAGAAAAGAACAAACACGATCAGGATTCAATTGCCATTGCTGGCGAACAAATCAAGAAAGTGACTGAGATGCATAAAACAAAGCAAAGTAAGGTGAACTAAGTTTATGACTTTTAGCTCATTCCAATCTTAGAGAATCCAATTCACCATCTCTCCATTTTCTTTTCTCGATATCAAACGTGAATCGATCATCAGGGAATTCAATGAATCTATCTTTTTGAAATTTAGATTCGTATAACGTTAAATCTCCTCCCTTCACCATTTGATTAAACAAAAATTCACCGCGCTTAGCAAGTGTGTCCGCTGGCATTTTCCTGATTCTGAATACAACTTTGCAATAGAATAGGTGTTGCTTATCAAACTTCACTTTCATCGTTATGATTTCCTGTGCTGGCGTTACCCTTCGCGTCTGGCGCACATCTAAAATTTGATAGCTATTAGTCGCGGCATTAAAAAGAGAATGGATGTCTTATCGGTTCAACTTACTTTTCTTAGTCCATCGATAATTAATCGGTAACAAAACGGTAACACTATATATACACGATTCTAAATACAAATCGGTAGTATTGATTATACAAATATCCGTTCACTAAACAAAAAATTATGAAAAAATCTATTCTCTTTTTAACAATCAGCTTTTGTGTCGTAAGAAGTCTTTATGCTCAAACCACAAACTATGGAACCTTGTCTGGCACGGGTGGTACTAGTAGTAGTTTCTTTGGATACAAAGCAGGGAATGTAGTTACCGGCTCGTATAATTCTTTTTTTGGAGTTGAGGCTGGTAAGTTTACAACAACCGCTAATTACAATACAGGCATAGGTGCTTTTGTGATGTCTGCAAATACAACAGGTTATGCTAATACTGCAAATGGATATAGTTCGCTATATCTTAATACTGTAGGTTATAGAAACACAGCTTTGGGATATAGAGTGTTAACAGGAAATTCAACAGGTAATGAAAATACTGGAAGCGGTAGCGAAGCATTATATACTAACGAAACGGGCTCCTATAACACAGCTCTTGGGTCTGGAGCGTTGTATTACAATGAGGTATCTGAGAATACTGCTATTGGATTTCAGGCATTATTCTTTAATCACACTGGTCAAGCCAACACTGCCGTAGGGAATAAAGCACTCTGGAGCAATTATGCTTCAAATAATACTGCAATAGGATATATGGCACTAGTGAATAATACTTCCGGTACTCCCAATACAGCTATAGGATACCAGTCTCTTTATTCGAATACGACCGGCTATTCAAATACGGCCATAGGACAGCTTGCGCTTTATACAAATGCTATTGGAGTCTCGAATACTGCTATTGGAAGTGCTGCGTTAAAAAATAGTACTGGGAGCTTCAACACTGCCGTAGGTGATGCAAGTTTGTGGGCTAATAAAACAGGAGCTTATAATACATCCGTTGGAGAAAATACAATGTATAACAACACAACTGGTAATTACAATACTGGTATCGGGCTAATGTCATTATTTTATAACACAACTGGCTCCAATAACACAGCTTTAGGATATTATTCTGGACCGAATTCACCTAATAGCAATCTTTCTAATACAACGGCTTTAGGATATCAGGCAAGTCCAACTGCTTCAAATCAAGTGCGTATTGGAAATTCATCTGTAACAAGTATTGGTGGATATGTAGGATGGTCTAATTTGTCAGATGGTCGTTTTAAAAGGGACGTAAAGGAAGACATAACTGGTCTTGCTTTTATAAATCAATTAAGACCCATAAGTTATTCAGTGGATACTGAGTCCCTCGACAAATTTTTAGGAGTTTCGGACAGAAAAGTGAAGCAAGAGTCATCTGAAGCAAGAAAAATTCCCATCCGTCAAATCGGGTTTATAGCGCAGGATGTAGAAAAGATCATAAAGAAATCAGGGTTTGTATTCTCCGGGGTTGAAGCGCCACAAAATGACAATGACCACTACAGTCTTCGTTACTCAGAATTTGTTGTACCTCTGGTGAAAGCGGTTCAAGAACTTAGCTCGAAAGTAGAAGATCAGCAAAAGACAATTAATCAACTTTTAGATCAGCTTAATTCGAGCAATCAAAAGGTCAATCAAGAAGCCTCATCAAACGATGTTTTTCTTCTGCAAAATGCTCCTAACCCTTTTTCAGTTGAAACCAATATTCAAATGACATTACCAGAAGCTGCAAAAAGTGTCCGCCTAATTATTTACAATCTGGAAGGAACTCAACTTAAATCATTCCAGGTGCCCAGTCGTGGTAAGACTGAAGTTAACCTTTCGGGAAGTGAGTTGAACGCGGGGATGTACATCTATGCCTTGATAGTTGATGGCAAAATTATTGATAGTAAGCGAATGATCTTGACAAAGTAATAATTACCAAAAACCTATTGGACAAAAATTAAAACCAGAATAGTTAAGAAATTATTCTGGCTTATATATATAATTTATTCTCTAACAAAAACGAAGGCTATTGCCAATAGAATCGCACAATAATAGCAGTATAAAGTATCAGTTTCTTTTTAGGTTTATTAGAAATAAATCCAAAGGCCCACCAAAACGCAAACGGACCAGTAATAATCCCAAAAACGCCTCCATATACAGCTCCGTGCACTTTCAGCAGATCCTTTATTAAAAGAGTAGTGAGCACAAATATCATTGCCAACGATCCAAATACTATTACCATAATGTCATTATCTTTATTTATTGAACAGATCGACAAACGCTCGCTACAAGTCTTTCAATTTCCATTCGTATACAACGGTGTCGTAGTATGAGGCCTGGTTCGGCCACTGCACATATGATTTCATTTTCAAATACTCGTCAAGTTCACCCTTCACCATCTTCTCAAACAAGAAAGCTCCTCTTGCTTTAATCTCTGCCTCAGGTAATACAGGTGTAACAAAGATTTCCCGAAATCCAGAGAGTTCAAAATCCTTATCCATCTTGAAGTACCCACCTACGCCTCTGTTATCACCTATTTTAGTGGCTGGTCTGATAACGTAAAAATAAATTGTATCATTATCAGAAACGTAAAACTTATCAAATAAAAATTTTGGTGTTAACTTCAGATAGAATTTTTTATGCTCCACTTTAAATCTATCCTTCATCAAAGTATAGGGTGGTGCAGTGTGTATGTAGGTAATGATCTTCGCTAGCATAACATCTTGTTGCGCTAAGTCATAATAACGCCCTACATCGTACTTGTCTTTAGTAATACACTCCACCATTGTAATTCCAAGAATAATTATCAGAAGATATTTCATCCTTCAAAAGTAAAACGCAAAATCGAATGTGCCATAAAAAGATCGGAGCCTTTAATTTAATAAAGGCTCCGATTATAAATTAATTTAGAACAACGTATTACTTGCTGTAATCTGTAAGCTGTGGATTCCAATTAACCCAGCCGCCTGTCGTCCAATCAGTAGTACCAAAAGCTCCGCGATATGTTACCGCTTCAAAGCCAGTAAATCCAGTGAAATCTGCACCACTTGTTAATAATGAACTTGCTGTTGGTAAAAGTGTTGGCGTGCCATTCAATGGTTCGAAAGCGCTACTGCTAAGACCAGTATCAGACCATTTTGCCTTTACATCATTGTTGCTAGCAAACCACAAAACAGGACTTGTAGCGCTGATTTGTTTTTCACCTTTTCCAGCATCAACAGAATACGTAAATACTCCGTTTGCAAATGCGCCTTCTCCGCCCGCGACAATACGTCCTCTTGGGTTGTTAGGATGATTGCTTCCTAGCGGGGTTGCTGGAGGTAATCCAAGAGCGGCAATCTCATCTACTGTAAAAGCTGAGCCAAAACCATTTGTTCCCCAGCCTTCTACACCAGCAAGGATATTTTTCTTAAGCACAAGGTCATTGTTCGTAGCGTTGGCAATTGCACCCGGAGTACCAAGGGCGTTGTCAATAAAGATACCGTTAGGAAAACCTGTAATAATGGAGTTGATGATATCTTGCTGAGAGTTTCTTCTGATCTGGGCACCATTTTGGAATTGAAGGTTGATAGTTGATGCGTTTGTTGCTTTACCTCCGAGGATAGTCATGTTAGAAAACTGAGCAGCTGTGAAAGGTGTTTTAGCCGAACCGCCCGCATCGTTATCACTTTCAAAGCCATTCGAACCTGATTGATCAGCAATGCTCTTATCACGGATCGCTAAGCCAAATTGTACTTTACCTACAAAGCCATTGTCTGTATCGAAGTCATCATCAATGCCTTTATATGCAATAAGATTTTTGGCATTTACAGTTCCACCAAACCATTCGAATGAGTCATCATTAGCATATGTAACCTGAACGTGATCAACTGTTGTTCCTGATCCAACACTTCCGAATGTAATACCATTGATTTCCTGATTCGGATTAATCGGATAACCAGCATACTCAACGCGCACATATTGTAACGTACCTGAATTATCGTCTAACACCGGAGAAGCTCCACCACCGTGGAACCCACCGTAGGCACCTTCTAACTCTTCGATTCCATCTGTGCCTGTTGATGTTGAACCAGTAAAGTTATTTTTTGACTTACCACAAATTACAAGCCCTCCCCAGTCACCTGGTATTCTTGAACCTGGAGCTTTTTCAGAAGTAAATACGATGGGGTTTGCAGCAGTTCCTACAGCTATGATCTTGCTTCCTCGTTGAATAATTAGAGTTCCTCCAGGAGTTCCTGTCTTTCCATAAATTACAGTGCCCGCATCAATCGTAAGAGTCCCTGTCGTTCCAATCACCGGTATTACGCCTGATCCAGAGTGTGTGTCTTCGCCTATACGCACAAAGCCATTTAAAAGATAAATCTTATCAGAAGTCCAGTGAATTGCGCCTGTAAGGGTTCCCGAAACGTTTACAATTTCTTTAGCGGGCGTAGCAGACACAGTTACAGAAAATGTAGTGGCCGCTGAGTTTTGGTTTTTATTGTCAGAGGCTTGAAACGAAATAACGATAACCGTACCAACCACAGCATTTGCAGGAATGGTATATTGAACGTCTACGCCTTTTGTGGTCGATCCTGCTAAGTCTACATTTGGCAATACTGCACTAGCCGCACCATTCACAGTGATAGTTAATGTCTTTCCTCCCGCAGGAGCATCAACTGTAACCGTACTAGTTACAACCTTTCCTGGAGCATTTTCAGCTGACGTGGAACTTAGCGAAACAGTTGGAGGCGCAGGTATAGGATCTTTGCTGTCGCAAGCTGACAAATAAATGACAGCTGCTAAGAGTGTCATTAAACCAACCGGAAATTTCCAGCTGATAACTGTTTTTAAGTTTAGGTTTTTCATTATAATTTTTTTAGTTTCTAATTCATCTTTGAATTCGGAAGCAAACGTACGCTTCCGGTATTACCGGAATGTTAAACCAAATCGAACTTTTCTTTATCGTTGTTGAATGCTAGTCAACCTTCTTTAAAAAAAGGCATCACAATGTCATCGTGATGCCTCGTTCATGGTTAATTATTCATTAGCTACATCACCTTCCAGGTGAATCCAATAGAAAATACCTGACCCGGTTTATACTTTTGAACAGTTTGGTCATTTTTACGATCAAACGTACCATCATTGTTTCCATCCTGTAGGAATTGAATAGGTTGGTTGAGGATATCCGTAACACCACCTTTCAATTGAAAACGTTCGCTAATCTGCTTGCTAAAAGTAAGATCAAGCAAATTGCGCGGCATCTGATAAACATCTTTGTATGTGTTGTTGCCAACAAAGATTATACTCTTACCCACAACATTGTATAATACGTTAACTTGCCAACCGGATTCCGTTGAACTGTAGAAAATACCTGCATTGATTACATATGGAGATTGCCCCTGCATTGGCCTGGAAGCTAAGCGACCCGTTGTGTCAGCATCATAAAGTCTAACGGTACTTTTAATTAAAGTCGCATTAAGCATAACTGCCATATTATCAATAAACCGAGATTCAGTCAAACCACTTAAGGACTTCTTCACTTCAATCTCTACACCCAAAGAATTAGCATATTGAGCATTCTTAAAAAAGATTTGCTTCAATCCACCACCAGGGCTGTTAATGTCAACCAATGTTTCAATCGGATCAGCAAAATGTTTATAAAATGTGCCAACTGAAATCGACTCTGTTTTGCTAGGATATAATTCCCAACGCAAATCCACATTTTGAATCTTTGCTGTTCTTAAGCTTTCATTACCTCTCCACAAGAAATTATAGTTAAAATCAAAATAGGAGAAAGGGGCTAATTCACGGAATTCAGGTCGATTTAAAGTTTGAGCATAGGCGGCTCTCACTAACATTTTATCTGTGAAATTATAACTAAGATTAGCAGAAGGAAGAAGGCGGTTAACTTGATTTTTAACGTTTACAGAAGTTGATGAGAAATCATCATAACTATTAAGTTGTTGAAGGTTATTCTCGACACGAGCGCCCGCATCTAACTTAACTTTTTCTCCAATAGGAACAGATGCCATTAAATAATACGCAACTAAATTATTGGAAGCTGTGTAGCTGTCCTTTTGATAGGTAAGTTCACCAAGTTTTATTCCCGTTGTGTTGTTTATATTCTGGGGATGAAATAGTTCTCCAATGGGTAGGTTTGCCTGAGTATTATCAAAGCTGGCACTTGCACTATACCCTATGTTCCTTGCTTTGAAAGTTCTGCTTTTACTTTCAAAGAAAAATCCTGCTTTTAGCTCTGGACTTTTTAGTGGATCATCCTTAAAACCAAATCGATACTTAACCGATGCTCCGCCTGTATAAGCATTCTCATTAAGCTTTGAGTAAAATCTTCCAAGTTGATTTGGAAGTACTGTGTTTGCAATCTGAATTTGTGCTCCTCCATTTCCATCTAGCCTTGTTAAAAAACGCTTGTAGTCGGGCTGATCTCTAAAGGTATTATTGTAACCCAGAACCCACTCAACAGTCGTACTTTTATTGAAAATTTCATGTGTTCCTAAAAGCTGGCCTGAATAAATTCCTCGGTAATATTTGTCAAAGCTTCCATTTTTTTCGCCTGTACTAATCTGACCAATTCCCGTACGATCTACATATTGATCCTGGCTGCTTTGATTATACAAGTTTTTGAATTCTATAATGTGGCTTGGGCTGAACTGAAAAGCCCAGTTAAAAAGAAATCCAGTACGAACGAGTTGGTTAAACTGTTTATCCTTATACTCATAATTTGGTTGAATAGTAGCCCCTGTTTCTGTGTAGTCACCCCTATTTACATCATACGTTGCAAAAGAGTTAGAATAGTTCAATGCACTTATATTTCCTATATCAAGTGACCCTATTTTAAACTTACGATTAAATGTTAATGTAAAGCGCTGATCCGGGATAGCAGTTCCCTTCTCTGGTGTCCATAAATTTTTAAGAGACTGGCCTGCGTTGACTAACGCATCTCCTTGAACTGCACCATCTACTTTCGCGGGGAATGATGATGGCAAATCATAAAAGCCATTATTAAAACCAGTAAAATGATTGCCATTTTTTTTTTGATGATAGAAATCATTGAAGGTGGTTCCTACTCTTATCTGTGTGCTATAGTCTAGTATAATACTGTTCTCTTCTGGAATACTTTTAGTGAATACCTTTACAACACCGCCAGCAAAATCACCAGGTAAATCTGCTGAAGCACTTTTAAATACAAGCATTCTGTCTAGTTGACTACTCGGAATCATTGCAAAGGAGAAAGAGCGCACATCTGTTTCTAAACTTGGTGCGTAAACGTTATGGAGCATTACAGGATTATACCGCTCTGATAATCCTCTTATCTGAACAAACTGATTGTCTTTAATCGTGATGCCAGGGACTCTCCTTAGAACCTGCGCTGCATCTCTATCAAGTGATTTAGAAATTTGCTCTGAAGAAATACCAGATACGACCAACTTCGATTCTTTAATGGAGCGCATTAACTCAAAATCTGTATCCGTTTGTCTTTGTGCATTAACAACGATCTCTTGAAGTTCTGATACGTCTTCGCTCATTACAATATCAAGGATGACTTTCTTTGCATTTTCGACAGTAACATTCTCAATTACATGGGTTTTATAGGTAACGGAAGAAATTTGCAACGAATACGTTCCCAAGGTGACTTTAGCAATTGTGAAATTCCCTTCAACATCTGTCGTGGACCCTATCGATGTATCTTTAATAATAACATTTGCTCCAATAATGGCTTCGCCTGTTGTGGCATCTTTTACACTTCCTGAAATAGAACCTTGTGCAAACACCAAAGAAGCGGTTAATATTATTAAAGAGATCGAATAAAGTAATCTTCTCAACATAGAATTATTATTTGCCACAAAGGTCAGGCTCTAATATTACCTGATGGGGATGCTGCTGTTACCAAATTGTTAAGGAGCGTGATGCGGCTAACAATTGTTATTGAGTGAATGGGAAGGTATTTGCGTTGGGCATTGATTATC
>JBKJOF010000141.1:0-8684 GCA_046595655.1 Chryseolinea sp.
GTTTTAATGATCGATACACTTCGGCTTTAAATTTATCTGGATCTGTTGCCATTAATTTATTGGACTCTTCCAGGGTTAAATCAACCGGATAATATCCACCGGCCCAAGGATTGTGGAGTGATGTTTGATCGGATCCAAGATCAATCAATACTTTTTCTTCATCCAATTTCTCCCACACGTCAACGATGTTTCCAACATAAGCGATGGAAACAATTTCCTCATTTGCTTTTGCTTTTTTAATCCGATCGACTAAAGAAGTCATGTCATCAATTATTTCATCTACCCATCCCTGATCAAATCGCTTACGCGCAGCCTTTGAATTTATTTCAGCCACAACGGTAATACAACCCGCAATATTTCCTGCCTTGGGTTGTGCGCCACTCATACCTCCAAGTCCTGAGGTGACAAAAAGTTTTCCGGCAAGTCCCTCTCCTGTTTTGCTTATTTTTCTTCCGGCATTTAAAATCGTTATCGCAGATCCGTGTACTATTCCTTGCGGGCCGATGTACATGTATGAACCTGCAGTCATTTGTCCGTATTGTGTTACACCGAGTGCATTGAATTTTTCCAAGTCATCTTGCTTCGAATAATTCGGTATCATCATTCCATTCGTGATCACAACACGGGGTGCTTCCTTCGATGATGGAAACAAACCCATTGGATGACCTGAATACATGTGCAATGATTGTTCTTCTGTTATCTTTGAAAGGTAATGCATGGTGAGACGATATTGTGCCCAGTTCTGAAAAACTGCCCCATTTCCTCCATAGGTAATCAACTCGTGTGGATGTTGTGCAACAGCCGGATCGAGGTTATTCTGAATCATTAGCATAACAGCAGCAGCTTGGTTGCATTTTGCTGGATACTCGTCAATAGGCCGCGCATACATTTCGTAATCGGGACGAAAGCGATGCATGTAGATTCGTCCGAAGGCATTGAGTTCTTCATAAAATTCTGATGCAAGAATCTCATGATGCTTGGGATCAAAATAACGAAGCGAATTTCGCAAGGCTAGTTTTTTTTCATCGACTGATAATATATCCTTTCGCTTTGGCGCATGACTGATGGAAGAATCATACGACTTGATATGCGGGAGTGACTCCGGAATACCTTGTTGGATTTGTTCTTTGAAACTCAGTGTACTCATGTGATGATTCGGTGATGAGTTAATTTGTTGATCAAGCAATTATTACTTCTAATGCGTTATGATTTTGTTTGAAAATCTTCTGCCGTAAAATTCTGTTTCGTAAACTGATATCCAATTTCGAATAGCGCTTTCGCTTTGCTAACATCAAAACCACTTACCTTACCTACCAGTGGTGGGTTGATCAATACATCACATAGTTTTTTATTATTTCCAGTGTTTGCATTAATCCCCATCATCAGACTCCTTTCGATAACGGATCTGAAATTCTTAACGTCAAAATCATCACTGATGTAATTGCAATTGGAACCAATTAAAAAATCGCATTGACTGCGAATGATCTGAGCTGGTAAGTTATCAAGAATACCTCCGTCTACATAAAGATTTCCATTAAAATGAATCGGATTAAAAACAGCCGGAACACAACTTGAAGCCAATAGGGTTGGCACCAATTCACCCGCTGAGAAATATTCTGATCTCCCTTTTCTAATATCAGTGGCAGCCACAATCATTGGCTTCCTTAATGATGCGAAATTATTCTCGGGCATGTACTTCAACAAGATATCGCGAAGTCCGTCCAGACTAAGAAGTCCGGTCCATGTCCAGGCTGGACGCAGCGATTTAAAGAAGCTGGATGTTAAAATGATTTCAAGAATTTTATCCGGTTCATATCCATAGGCATAAAGAGATCCTACTATCGATCCGGCACTTGTACCCGCAACACAATCAACTTGCACACCGAACTCATGTAATGCTTTTATTACACCGATGTGCGAAATACCCCTTGCTCCTCCACCAGATAACACTAATCCAATTTTCATTTTATATAAAATTTGAAGTTGATAAGAATGCAATTTTAATCACGCACCTCACGAAGAAACAGTGCTAGAAATTTTACAAATAATTACTTCTGTGTTTTCTCTGTGTGCATTTACACTGTGGTAATAAAGAGTGCACAATATCCTTTATAAAATTTCATTCAAACTAAAAGCTTGATCTAACCGAATACCTTTTTCCGTGCGCTTCACAGTACAACATTCGTTTTGTGAATCGTGTTCTAAAAAAAGAATATATCCATTGTCAGCAGCTTCATTCAAAAAGAGTTCTTTCTCCTGAAGTGTGATCAACGGGCGAGTGTCGTAGCTCATAATATAAGGAAGTGGGATGTGCCCGATTGATGGAAGTAAGTCTGCCATAAAACAAATGACCTTATCCTTAAACTTGATCTTCGGTATCATCATCTTATCCGTATGTCCTGATGCATAAAAAATATCAAATTGTGAAAACGGAGATGACGATGCCGCGTTCGTAAATTTTAACTGACCACTTTCCTGCATCGGAAAAATATTCTCTTTTAAAAAGCTCGCTTTCTCACGCACGTTCGGTTTTGTGGCGCATTGCCAATGGTCGTCATTAGACCAATAGGTTGCATTCTTAAAAGTGAGCTCCGTCTTCTCATTCTCCATCTTAACACCACCACCACAGTGATCGAAATGAAGGTGTGTTAAAAACATATCGGTAACATCATCTTCAGAAAATCCTGCAGCATTCAAAGACTTTTCAAGATTATCATTCCCGTTAAGGTAATAGTGGCTTAAAAATTTTTCGCCTTGTTTGTTACCAATACCATTATCGATAAGGATTAATTTGTCTCCATCTTCAATGAGCAAACAGCGCATGGCCCAATTGCACAAATTGTTTTCATCAGCGGGATTTGATTTCTGCCAAATGGATTTTGGAACCACACCGAACATGGCGCCACCATCGAGTTTGAAGAAGCCGGTGTTGATGATGTGAAGCTTCATGGTTTCGGTTTAAGGTTTCGGGTTCAAAGATTCTAGTTCAAAGTTTCTAGTTCACTGGTATAAAAAAACCGCAGTGGGTGCGGTTTTAAAATTACGATGAATTATTTCGGTTCTATTATCATTCCTTTACCACACCCATCGCGCAGAATTTCTCTATACGCTGCTCAATGCGTTGTGCGGGTGTTAACGTTAATAACTTCGCTGTTTCCTCCAGAATCGTTTTCTTAATTTCAGTGGCCATCCATTTCACATCGGTATGTGCACCACCAAGGGGCTCCTTCACAATGCCATCAATAAGTTTCAACGACATCATATCTTTTGCTGTAAGCTTCAATACTTCAGCGGCTTGTTCTTTGTAATCCCAGCTTCTCCATAATATAGAAGAACAGGACTCAGGAGAGATAACTGAATACCACGTATTCTCTAACATCAACACGCGATCACCAATCGCAATACCTAATGCACCACCAGACGCACCTTCACCAATTACAATACAAATCACGGGCACTTTCAACATGAACATTTCTTTCAGGTTGCGTGCAATGGCTTCACCTTGTCCGCGCTCTTCAGCTTCTAATCCTGGAAACGCACCGGGCGTATCAATGATGGTAACAATTGGCTTATTAAATTTCTCTGCCATCTTCATTAGGCGAAGTGCTTTTCGATAGCCCTCCGGATTCGCCATACCGAAATTGCGCATTTGGCGCTGCTTCGTGTTGCGACCTTTCTGTTGGCCGATAAGCATAAACGTTTGACCATCAATAGTACCTAAACCACCAATCATTGCTTTGTCATCTGCCACCGTGCGGTCGCCATGCAATTCAATAAAGTCAGAGGTGATTTCGTAAATGTAGTCTAACGTATATGGACGTTCAGGATGGCGAGAGAGCTGAACGCGTTGCCAACCCGTAAGATTATCGAAAGTCTCTTTTTTGAGCTCAAGTATCTTTTTCTCCAGTGACTTCACCGCGGCTTTAACCTCTTTATCGCTGTCGGTGGCCAAGTGCTTCATATCATCTAGTTTCGCTTCTAAATCAGCGATAGGCTTTTCAAAATCCAATAGCATAGGGACTATTTTGTGCACACAAAGTTATAAGGATTGAGAAATATACGTTAGAAATTGAAGGAAAAGCTGTAAACAAATGATTGTAAGTCTTTTTACAAAACGTTGACTATTCAAAATCAAGTAGTTAGGTAGCATTTGTTGAAATTCGTGATATGCATCTGGATAGTGACAGATACCTGAAAGATCTTATCGATTAAGCACAATATGTAATCATTCTAAAAATTCATTTTTGTGAAAAATATTTTGAAACCATTACCCCCTTCTGCATCTTTCAAAAATTATTAAAGTTTATGGTGATTCGCGTATTGATACCTCTGTTAGTCTCTCTACTATTTTTTATCTCTTGTACCAGCAAGTCCGATTCCAGACAAACAACTTCTTCTGTTGATTCAATAGATAATGTTATAACCTCAACTTATGAAGATGGAACGTTGAGAGTAGAGATTCCATATAAAAATGGAAAAAAGAATGGGCAGTCAAAAGAATTTTATAAGTCAGGAAAACTATTTCAGGCTATTGATTACGTGAATAGTAAGAAGCATGGATTTGCCAGAAAATATTATGAAGATGGCCTGCTCAATCAAGAAACTCCTTACGATAGTAATCGCATCCATGGCATCCAAAAAAAATATCGTAAAGATGGAAAGATTGCTTTTGAAATGCCGTACTTCTTTGGTCAAGCTTGTGCGGGGGTTAAAGAATATGGAATAAACGGTGACCTCAAAATGGAATACCCTTCTCTCATCATTAGACCGGTAGATCAAATATTAACTTACGACCAGTACAAACTTGTATTGACAATGTCTGAAGATGTGAGAGAAGTAACCTATTACCAAGGCAAACTTACTGATGGAACATGTCTTGGTAAAAACGTTGAAGAGATCTGTTGCACTGACAAATCTGACAAAGCAGAAATGATATTTCCTGTCTCGTCAGGACAATTCATAATGAAAGAAGTTTATATCATTGCTAAAGTGAAAACTACTCAAGGAAATTATTATCTGACACAAGGCAAGTTTAATGTCGCTGCCGAAAATCGGTACTAATTTCCGTTATTAATAACCTGTTGTCTTCTTAATAATTCATAACTGTTAGGTGCATATTCCAAACCTTTCGTAATGATACTTTTAGCTTTAGCTTTCTGCCCTTTGCGAAAATAGTATACAGCTACCGAAGAGTATGCCTGACTTATCAGATTATTATCAAGTGTTAGATCCTTGTATTTCGCAACATATTCTTCAAAACTCTTTCTATACTTCTCACCCTCTACTGCTTTGTCTAAAATAAACTCTTGATTAAACTGAACAACCATCGTAGATGCCATTAAAGAATTAAAAACATTATCCTCAAGTAAAGAGGGATATTGGTCCCCATATTTTTGCAACTCGTGCATCATTTCCAAATTATTTCCACTTCCGCGATACGATTGAGTTAATGCACCGATCAGCGCGGCATTTGTATCAACATGTTTAGGCTTCACAGTCAAAGCTGCCTTAAAGTAAATTAAAGACTCTTTATAACGTGCTTTATTGTACAGTAATCGTCCGTACTCATAATTGTACAAAAACTTGATTTCATTTTTCATTTCCGAATCGAGCATACTTTTTTCAAGCTGCTTATAATACGACTCCAGTTCGTCTTTTTTGCCCTCCGTATAGAGTAACTGATGAATCACGTTTGAAAATTCTCCTTTGATCATGTCCGAAGAAATTCCATACTTTTTATACTTAGATAGTTTGATAAGATAATTTGCATGAACTGAATCCTTTGCTTTTCGATTTTCAAATGCCCGAGCACAGGTAACCATAAGTAGATAACCACACCGCTCGCTTGGGTTAAACAGATATGCTTTTTCTAATTGCGCAAACGCTTCTTCATTTTTGCCCTCTTCCAATTTATAGATAGCATCATTTTGATATTGAATTCCAACCAAATTCATTAACGTAATATTCTGCAGGTCGCCAAAATAAAATTTGTCAAAAAGTGTATTCACATCCTGACCAGCGTACTCTTTCGCAGTAATACGTTTATTGTCTTTCAGCATCTTTACAAAATTCTCCTTAAATGCCTGATCCATCGAATAAAAACCACCCAATGGAGTAGTTGTTTCAATCATAATACGATCCGTTTCAGGGTATGCAATAAGGTAAACGTGTGTCGGTTCTTCCTTTATTGCGTAAGGTATATTCGTCTTCTCAAAAGCCAAACCATACAATGCCGATGCCGAAACACAATTGTAATATCCGTTGTAGAAAATATCTTCAAACCGATTCTTGTTCTCATACTTTTGTAGAAAGGTTTTATGTACATCATCATAAATCATTTTTGCTTTCTTGTCGCCTTTCTTCATTTGAAACTTATCGTTTTCAAAAGTTTTCATATAGTTGTTAAACCGTTCCTTGCCCTCTAGAATTTTGTTTTCAGGAAGCAATGCTCCATTGGCCATGAAGAGAAGAAATAGATCAGATTTTTTTTGAAGAAAATGTTCGTCTAAAACCTTTTTCTCGAAAGGTGATGTAAAGCTAATTTCAGAATATTCTACCAGGTTTTCCTGTGCAAAAGAGGTATGAAAAAAAATCATACCAATAAGGAAGAAGATCATTCTCATATGCGGAACCAACATTTAGAATTCAATAATACAGTAACTAGCATAACCTTGCTAACAGTATCCTGACTTTTTGTGAGTTTTGGTCTGTAGGTAAAACCTATTACCTGGATTAGTGAAAGTTTCGGAACGTATAGTAAGGAAATACCTCTCCCACTTTAAATTCTGATTGATTAGCGCACAACTCTAAAAATCCATCTACATTTTTTAGGTTGGCAAAATCACCAGAACCACCGCCCTTATGTGGATAAGCCATGAGTTTTCCATTTTCATACTTAACCTCTACTTGAAGAAAGTAGGTTAGTTTAGGAGTGAAAGAAAAATCGCTTGCTAATATTGCTTGCGGCACTGGGAGTTTAACGCCAAGACTTTCAAACAACCACGGCTTTATATACCGATAGAAACACATGTAGGTGGAGACCGGATTGCCCGGCAAAGCGAAAATTACTTTCCCATTTTCTGAAGCGCCAAACCAAAAAGGTTTTCCGGGTCGCTGACTTACCTGATGAAAAAGTTTCTTCACACCAATCTGTTCAAGTGCATCAGGGATGTAATCAAATTTTCCTTTCGATACTCCTCCTGATAAGATGATTACATCATACTTTGAAATGATCTCACGCAAAGATTGAATGATACTTTCTTTTTCATCAGGTAAATGAAATGAGTCACTGCTCCAACCAAGTGACTTAATGGCAGCCTGAAGAGCATACGTATTGGATCGCCTGATTTGATAAGGTGCAGGTAATGTATTTATTTCAACTAATTCATCGCCACTGGAAATAACAGCGGCTCTCGGCAGTGAAAAAACATCGATTTTACTTTTACCAACAGACGCGAGCAAAGCAACTTCAGCTGGCGACAAAACAATGCCAGGATCAAGCAACACTTCGTTCTGCTCTGCATCTTGTGCTTGCGTGTGAATATTTTGCGTAAGAGTAATATCCTGTAATAGAAGAGTTGCTAAACCTCCTTCAATTTTTACGTCTTCATACCGGATAACACAGTCTGTTCCTTTTGGCAACATAGCACCCGTCATTACCTCCAGGCAATTGGTATCGCTAAGCAATTGCTTTTGCGACTCCCCCGCTGCTTGAATTCCTTCTATGAAAAATTCTCTTTTTCCTGATTTCCACGAAGCATATTGAATGGCAATTCCATCCATGGCCACCCTGTTAAAAGGAGGAAAGTCCCGATCGGCCATTATCTTCTCTGCCAACACCCGACCCACAGCCTCACCAATCTCAATCGTATCGACAATTGGATTATACAACGACCTCATTACAACTGCCGATGCTTCTTCTACGCTTACCATCTTAATTATTTATAACTTTGTTTAACGCCAAGGTACATGACTAAAAAGAAATTTACACACATCGACTCGTCCGGCAACCCGACCATGGTAGATGTTTCAGAGAAAAAGATTACCAAACGAATTGCCAAGGCGCAAGCGATCGTTCGCGTTGGCTCAACAATTCTTCGTCAGATTAAAGGTAATGAACTCATTACCAAAAAAGGTCCAGTATTTCAAACCGCTATTATTGCCGGTGTAATGGGCGCAAAGCAGACATCGTCTCTCATTCCATTTTGTCATCCATTAGGATTGGAAGATTGCCAGATTAAAATTCGGGTTTTGAAAAATAAGATTGTGATCGATAGCACAGCAATTATAACAGGTAAAACCGGAGTAGAGATGGAAGCGCTCACTGCTGTTTCTGTTGCCGCTCTAACCGTTTATGATATGTGTAAGGCATTGTCGCATAACATCGTTGTGGAAGAAATAAAACTGATGGAAAAAACCGGAGGAAAAAAAGATTTTAAACGCAGCGCATAATCTATGACACTTCGCAAACGACTCTACTTAACGCTAACACCTAACGAAAAAGGCGGCTTACTTGAGCGGATTTTTGAAATTGTTTTAATCACCATTATCGTTCTCAACATACTCGCCATTGTGTTAGACTCGGTTAAGGACATTGACCAGCAATACATCAGCTTCTTCAAAACCTTTGAAGAATTTTCGGTTTTGTTTTTTACTTTGGAATACATTGCTCGTGTTTACTCAAT
>JBKJOF010000165.1:0-1606 GCA_046595655.1 Chryseolinea sp.
CGAAAAGGAGCTACCTCCAGTTTATTATTTTTTCCGGTTACGATCATGGAAAAAAAATCGTAAGGATCGAAGATTACCAGCAAAGATTGACTTACGGCCTTCTTTAACAATGGCGCAAAATGGCTTTGATCGATGGAAATATTATTTGAAAGCACACCCATAAAATTCTCTAACGCATCCTTAACATCAGGATTTTCAAAATCAAAGTAAGGGCTCTTCAGTTTTTTGGTATCCTCTCTCCAGGTTTTAAACAATTCGCGGATAATAAAGAAGTTTGCTTGCTGAACATTGCAGAGCGATAAAATCTCTTTACCGGTAATCTTGTCTTTCGAAGCGAAAAATTTTTTCAATACCTTGTCAGAATAGGCATCGGCATAGAGGGCAATTGCTTCGAGACTTATCTTTTCATCCATGGGGTGATCCAGATTTTAATGGCGTAATTATCGGACTAAAGTTAAGGTATATTCATCAATGTGCACAGTCAGAGCCCAGCGTTAACCGACATGTCATGGCAAAAATTACAATTCAAAATCTTTACAACAGAGAAATTGTGGTGACGGATTATACAAAGCCGGCACTTATTCAATTTGGCTTCAATCAACTCGATTGGATGCATGCCTGTGGAGGGAAAGGAAGATGCACGACTTGCCGGTTTAAAATCATTGAAGGAATAGGTCATATTGAATCATTAACCAAAGCCGAAGAGCGATATCGTGAGCAAAATCTTCTTCAGCAGAATGAACGTTTGGCGTGTCAGGCTATTGTGATTGGCGATATTGTAATTTCCGTTCCCAATGATTGCAAGCTGCCTCATCTTCAGTATTCAGAATAATGTAAAGTTCTCAACCTGAAAACAGATGTCTATTGTATAAAGTCTCTTAATTTTAGCCCATGTTTATTGAACCAAATCTTGGGAGCAAACCTTCATCAGGACGAGCAGGCTGGATCGAAGTGATTAGCGGTTGTATGTTCTCGGGCAAAACCGAAGAGCTAATCCGCAGACTTAATCGCGCACTCATAGCAAAGCAAAAAGTAGAAATATTTAAGCCGGCTATCGATCAGCGCTATCATAGCCAACAAGTGGTTTCACACAACGAAAATTCCATTCGCTCTACACCTGTTCATTTTGCAAACGACATTCTGTTGTTGGCGGGTGATTGTGATGTTGTAGGTATTGATGAAGCTCAATTTTTTGATGAGACCATTGTAGAGATTTGCAATACTCTGGCTAATCAAGGCAAGCGTGTAATTGTGGCCGGCCTCGATATGGATTTTGAAGGCAGACCCTTTGGACCAATGCCCAATCTTTTAGCGGTTGCTGAATTTGTTACAAAAGTCCATGCCATCTGTGCACAAACTGGTGAACTAGCTTCATTCTCTTTCCGACTGAGTGAACACGAACAACAGGTTATGTTGGGCGAAAAAAATGAATACGAAGCGCGAAGCCGAAAAACATTTCAGGATGGCATGAAGAATAGAGGGAAATAATTCTAAGTGAGCAATGATGGATTATTCAATGCGCAGATTGTTTCTTTATAAAAAGATGAGTTCGTTAAAACGCTGTGTTAGTTTTTTATTTTATGGAATTTTACTTTCCGTTTTTGTA
>JBKJOF010000157.1:0-15074 GCA_046595655.1 Chryseolinea sp.
GATATTTTTGCCCATGATGTTTTTGCTTGGTAACTCAAACATCACAAAAAAAGGCGGTAAGTAATTTTACTTCCGCCTTTTCATTTTATCTTATTTTTTGTCGGATGACAGTAATAATTTTTGATCAATACTTCAGAACCATCTAATGAAAAACTGGCAGCTGTGGCTTGAGTAAAGGGGAGAGTAGTAACAATTTGAGCTACGACTGTATCGCGTGTGGACTGAGGGTAAGTTAAGCTATAAACATGCACCGGCATTTCACGCTTGGAGAGAATAAAAATATCATGTGTTAATGGATCTATCATCAAGGCTTCACTATCCTTTGCGCCTTCAGGGAATCGAAATACGATCTGCTGAATTTGTTCTGGGTTAATAGTTAACACATTTGAGTCCGCCATAATGGGTTCCTCAAAACGGTAAATTATTTTATAGAGATATTTTGCATTGTTATCACCAATCTCAGCAACATGAATGTAATTCTTCTGGGTTTCTGGATCATAACCGATAGCAACATCTTCCCAATCACGATTGACAATACCGCTGAGTTTGCACGTCAGTTTAATGTTCATTTTTTTATCTACTAAAAAAACCTCTGCTCCATTGTCTCCATCGTTTACGGTCCATAAATATCCAGGATTTGCCTGACTCATCGCTAATCCAGATGCTTCTACCAATTTATTTGAAGTAAGCTCGCCCACAATTTCGCCTGCAAGAAAATCAGATGACGGCTTCTCCTTTTTATCAATTGAGCAAGCCACGAATGCTATTGCCAGTATCCAGAAAATAAATTTCATTTTTAAGAAATATTTTTAACAGACGAAATAAAGGATTCTTTGAGCAACATAAAAACCAATCTTCGCCTACTTTTACGCAATAAAGAAAAGGATGTCGACTGAAGAGATTACATCGGAAGAAGAAGATGATGAATTGTTTGAGCATCATCGCATTGTGGCGGATGCAAAACAAGGGTTAGTGCGAATTGATAAATTTTTGATGGCAAGGTTGCCTAATGTAACCCGCACGAAAATTCAGAATGGCATACATGAAGGTTTTGTGAAAGTAAATGACAAGACAATCAAACCTAATTACAAAGTTCATCCTCACGATGTTCTCACTGTTTCGTTTCCTGAGCCTCCTCGCAATACAGAGGTTCTTCCGGAAAATATTCCATTAAATATTATCTATGAAGATCAACACTTATTAGTAGTGAACAAATCTGCTGGTATGGTAGTGCACCCTGCTCATCAGAATTGGAGTGGAACTTTGGTTAATGCACTTACCTATCACTTTCAGCATCTACCTGAACTTCCTGGAAATGAAGGCAGGCCAGGATTAGTCCACCGAATTGATAAAGACACTTCAGGATTGTTGGTTATTGCAAAAGATGAAAAGACGCTTACTCATTTAGCAAAACAGTTTTACGATCACTCCATCGAGCGTACATATTGGGCGTTGGCTTGGGGAATTCCTGATCCCCAACAAGGTACGATTCGTGTTAATGTTGGACGAAGTCTAAAAGACAGGAGATTAACCATTGCATTTCCTGATGGAGATGTGGGTCGTCATGCCGTAACACATTACAAAGTACTTCAAGATCTTCGTTACGTGGCGTTAGTAGAATGTAAATTAGAAACAGGACGCACACACCAGATTCGTGCTCACATGAAATACATTGGCCACACTTTGTTCAGCGATACGATGTATGGTGGTGACCAGATTCAGAAGGGCACCGTATTTACAAAGTATAAACAGTTTGTTGAAAATTGCTTTGAGGTAATTCCGCGTCAAGCTCTTCATGCAAAAACGCTCGGCTTTATTCATCCTGCAACAAAGAAATTTATGCAGTTTGAATCTGAATTGCCAAAAGATTTTAAAGACGTAATTGAGCGATGGGAGAACTATGTAAAGTTCAATTAACCGTTCGAAAGAACCGGGAGCAGTAGAATAAAAAAGAGGCACGGTTCCTTAAGATGTTGTGAGAACACCTTCTAATGCCGAGTTGCTACACCTAGAATGACAGATTTATCTTTCTGTTTTTTCTAAGTGCTTGTCGGATTTCCTTCAATGCTTCGCGTTTAAAATTCTTGTAGGAATCTTCATCTCGCGATGTCACCAAGTTTTTAATGTACTTCAATACATCATCTGCCTGATGCGGATTAAGGGAATTCAAGTTCTCGAGAATTTGGATTTTTTTTGTAGTGGTTGTCATAACAGTAGTGGTTGTTACTCCTGCTGCAAAGAACGCGAATTGATAGCCTGAGGTTCAAGTATTTAGAGCGGTATTAACAGAAATAAAACACGGAGGTAATATTTAAGGTTAAATCGCAAAATCATTGATACGAGCCACTTCCGAAGACATTCTTCCATCCCACTCGGGGTGTAACCCGTGTGAGTGGAAGTTCTTTAGAAAGAGCCAACTATTCTAAAACTTAAAACTATTAGATTGGTAGCAGAAAAGGGTGTTTTGCTAACATTGAGAAGATTAATTAACCGATGGGTTTGCAAGCAGGTCCCTCCAAATCTTGTCTGGTTCTGTCTTAACTCTGTCGTTTACAATTCCGGCAAGCATTCCGTCAACATCTTTCATGGCTAGTATTCCGGCTACGCCCAAAGCATTACCCAAATGCTTTGTTTTATGATCAACAACATCCGATAAGAAAATAACAGGTGTTTCACGATTGACGGAGTTTGTTCGAATAGAGCGAACAAGTTCAAAACCTGTGACCACAGGCAGGTCAGTGCCGCAGATTATCAAGTCGAAACGTTCGACCCGAGAGGTGAGGAGCCCATCCAAACCTGTAACTGCATGCAGAACAACGGGATTACAATTGCTGAGCAATGACTTAATTTGATCAACGGTTTCTTTCTGCCTGTGAACCACAAGAATTTTCATTAAACCTAGAAGTATGGGGTTAAACATTATTCCCGTAAACCTTTAGTGAAAGTTCGTAGTTTCTTGTTAGCGTGTTTATTGTGTGAGCCAAACGTGGACGCCTTCTAACTAAAAGATCTCTGTTAAAGGTGCCGAAAAGCTGAAATGTCTTACGGTTTCACTAGTAGAATTGTACTACTAAAATGGTAGTATTATACTATGGGGATTTCTAGTGGTTAGTTTAGCAATCCTATTTCGTAAGCATACTTTACCAAGCCAACGATGTTATTTACGCCCACCTTTTCCATGATATTAACGCGATGATTGCGGACCGTATTTTCGCTTAGAAATAGCTTTTGACCTATTTCCTTCATTGTTAGTTCTCCACAAATTAGCGCAAGCACTTCCTTTTCGCGTTCGGATAAATCACTTTGTATAAAAACAGGACGTTTTCCTGTTTTCTTTTCTTTTACATTTTTTCGCAGTACTGAAGCCACTAAATCATTATGGTAAAAGTCCTTTTCAGCCACTGAATAAATTGCTTTCTCTAATTCTTCCGGTTCTGTATTCTTTAATAAAAAGGCGTGAACTCCCATTTCCATCATGTGCAGAATGAATTTCTCGCTGTCGTGCATGGTGAGGATAATAATTTTTACGTCTGGATATTTTTGAAGAATCTGTTCGCTCGCTTCTGTTCCATCCATTATGGGCATTTGCAAATCGATGATGGCAACATTGGGTGGAGCTTGTTTAATGAGCGACAAAAGTTCCTTTCCGTTCTCAGCATCTTTAACGTCATTCACTTTCTCAAAGCTGCGGATAAGGTTAACCATTGCCTTGCGAAAAAGTGTATGATCGTCTGCGATGTAAACACTATACAATTGCTTCATGTGGAACGGTTAGTGTAATGCGTGTGCCTTTCTTTCTCTCCTTATCAAACTCTATTGTTGCATTCAACAAGCGCGTTCTGTTTTCAATATTAAAAAGACCAAGACCCTTCTCACTTTCAGCGGAAGCGTGCTTCTCATCAAAATTAAATCCAATCCCATCGTCCTCCACTGTTATCTCAAGCTTATCTGTTGACCTAAGGGTTAGCAAAATGTTGGAGGCATTTGCATGCTTGAAAGCATTATTCAATAATTCTTGCACAATGCGGAATATCATCAACTCTCGTTTTGGAGCTATTGCCATGATTTCTCCCTGCTCGATATATTGAATAGGTAAATGAGAAGTTGAATGGAATCGATCACAAAGTTCCTTCAGAGCATGGGCAAGGCCAAACTTCTCTAAAGTAGATGGCATTAAATCACGACTAATTCTGCGCACAGAACCAATGGTTTCATCCAACATCTCTTTTGCATCATTTATACCGGAAGGATTAGGCATTTGTTTCCCTATGGTCAGCAATCCAAGGCGAATGGCTGAAAGCATGGCTCCAATACTATCATGAAGATCTCCAGCCACTCGTCTTCGTTCGTTTTCTTGCGACTCTAAAGCAGCCTCCATCATTCGATGTTGATGAACGATTTCAAGTTCTTGAAGCTTGACCCTTTCCTGGATCATTTTCTTTTGATAGAACACCATGAATAAAATAATAGCGGCAACGAGCAGAAGCATACCCACCGATCCGATGGCTATGAGGAGAGCGATTTGATATTCAGAAGGTCCATCCATAGCGGAGAAAGGATCAATACCATTTTGATCCTTTCTAAAAAATTATGAAGCAACCAATATACTAATAGATTGTCTTTTAACCCATTTACCAAGTAGGAAGTAAAAACAAAAAGAAATGAAATGCCCGCAAAATAAACCAGAAAGGCTGAATCGATCCGAAATATAGGCAACGTGTATGGTGGGGAGTACTTGGTATTTCTGCCAATCTCGCTAATGGATATTATTCAATTTGAGTTTTGGAAGTAAAAAGAAAATCAACAATTGCACTCGCTGTATTTAGGGTCTGCTGAAAAGTCAAAAATTCATTTCCCGCTGATTTCGCAGATTAAATACACGCAGATTTGCGCAGAAATCTTGCCTGTTGCCTATCGCTTCGTTATAAAAAGATTTTTCAAAAATCGGCAAGGGATAACAAATTTGTGTTTCAATTGCGTGTAACCTTCATTCAATTTAGATTTTTTACAATGCGGTGTTAGGGATCAATTAATGATGATTAAAACAACTCATAACGATTTTAATCTGATGTTTTTGAGATCAAGCCAAAGTGCTAAAATGATAATCGACATTTCGAAAATTCCCAAGAAATTATGAAAGGACCAATACGTCAATAGGTTCTGCGTTACTTTTAAGACTGTTATTAGATAAGAAGTAAAAACAAAAAGAAATAAATTCCCCGCGTAGTAAATCATGAAGGCAGAGTTTATCCAGAACATGGGCAACCTTTGAAGATGCATTGTTGGCAATTCTTTTAGCAACCAGTAGAAATAGTACAAACAGTAAGTAAGCACCAAGATCGACATCACGATCAATGTATATGCATTAAGCGTACCTTTTTGAATGAATAAGAGATTAACAATACCGAAAATAGAACACAACGCAGCAAGAAGAATAAATGAGAATTTATTCTTCTTGCCTGTTATTAAATAATAGATCAACGATAAAATCGGGAAGGCTATTATTTGATAGATAGCAGAAACATAATTCGGATTAATTGTATACTTATAGGCTGCCATGCTTAGAACATCGGCAAATGCTGACGCGAGAAACATTAGGCCAATAGCTTTCACATATGTGTCTCTTACTTTGTATTTAATAAATGCCAGTAATGCAACTAGTAAATAGAAAGAGACCTGAACTGTATAAATAATCTCAAATTCTTCTTGCGTCATTTCAACACCCTAGTTTTTGGGGCAGTATGTTGGACAAGGAAGACCAGTATCTGCAACCGTGGCAGCAACAGCATCTTTTCCTCCTTGATTATCAGGCCAGATATTATCACCGTCTTCTTTTGCCCCAATCAATACCATTTGCAGTTTGTCCTCATCCCCATAGGAAAAATAGACACGCATACCAACGGCTTCGGGATTGTCAATGATTTTGCGAATAATATCGCTACCAAAGAAGTAAGCATGAACACCATCTTTGTGTTTGTCTTTGTACTTCTTCATCCAGGTTTTAGCTTTTGTTGGATCGATCGGTCCACCATCTGTTTTTGATAGTTTGTAGTCTGCCATACTGTTTTTAGTTTTAGTTGTTATTATGCAAAATATCAATTTTTTTTGATTGCTGTTTTTTGATCCCTGAGCCAACCCTATCTTTGCGCGTCTTCGAAATGACATCAAATGAAAAATCAACACCTTTCTAAACTTACCCAAAGTGTTCATACTGGTTCGCCCGGTGATAGCCTTTTTAAAGGAACGGTAACGCCTATCTATCCCTCTTCCGCTTACGATTATGAGGGAATACCTACAAGCCTATACCCACGCTATTTTAATACTCCCAACAATAAGGCTGTTGTAGAAAAGCTGGCAGCGTTGGAAAATGGAGAGGATGGTTTGATTATGAGTTCGGGGATGGCAGCTATCCTTACCTCCATCTTTGCTATGATGAAGAAGGGAGATCATGCTGTGTTTCAAAATGATTTATATGGAGGAACCTTTCATGCCGTTGTAACCGAGTTGCCACGCTACGGAATGGAATACACGCTGGTAGATGGATCTGATCCCAGAAATTTTGAAAAAGCCATTCAGCCCAACACACGAATTATCTACATTGAAACGCCATCCAACCCGACTCTAAAAATTACGGATGTTAAGGCCGTTGCTGACATCTCGAAAAAGCATGGACTGATCTCTATCATCGATAACACCTTTGCTTCACCCGTCAATCAGAATCCGATTGACCTTGGTGTTGACATTGTTACACACAGTGGTACAAAATACATTGGTGGCCACAGTGATATTTGCTGCGGTGTTGTAGTGTCTACTAAAGTACTCACTCAAAAAATCTGGGAGAGTGCCATTCATTTTGGAGGTTCGCTCGATGCGCATACGTGTTGGCTTGTAGAAAGAAGCTTGAAGACAATTGTGTTGCGCGTGCGTCAGCAAAATCAAAATGCTCAGGCTATTGCTGAGTACCTTCAGTCCGATTCACGGATTGGTACGGTTTATTATCCAGGTTTGCCGAATCATCCTGGTCATGCTATCGCGAAAGCGCAGATGCCTGGGGGCTTTGGTGGAATGCTATCGTTCGAGGTAAAGAATGATGCGCATGTATTTATGAGCAAGCTGAAGTTGATTAAGCGCGCCATTAGTCTGGGTGGTGTTGAGTCTACTGTTACTTCTCCTGTAAAAACATCTCACTCAAAAATGAATGCTGACGAACGTGCTGCAATTGGCGTTACTGATAATCTTGTTCGGTTCTCGGTAGGTATTGAGGATGCGAGTGATTTAATAAACGATATTAAACAAGCCTTAGCGTAAGTTATGATTTCGATCAGACAAGCAACGCAACCCGACCTTTCTGTTTTGGTTGATTTTCAACAACGGTTGGCCGAATTGTTTTTGAGTGGAGGAGGTAAGTTTCGAGTTTGAGGTTTCGAGTTTGGGGTTTCGAGTTTAAAGTTTCGAGATTGGGGTTTCGAGGTTAGGGTTTCGAGTTTAAAGTTTCGAGTTTGGGGTTTCGAGTTTAAAGTTTTGAGTTTAAAGTTTCGAGTTTGGGGTTTCGAGTTGGGGGACACTTGTGGAAGGATAACGGGATACGTATGGGCCTTGGTTGGGTATTTGGATAACGTTAGCACAACATTTTGCACAAGTGGCAAATAGAAATACAAATGTTGAGTTTACAACTGCCAGTTCCGCTATTACTGATGAGATGTTATATGCCGTTTTAATTAGGGTGTGGTGAAAAAGTCAAAATTCGTTTCCCGCTGATTTCGCAGATTAAATACACGCAGATTTGCGCGGAAATTCTTCAATGCCAACACTAATCCCTCCATTGCATTTCGGTTTTGTTAGCGACATGTGCCTTCTTCCTTTGTGCTTTTCAGGCGGTCGTTAGCTCATTGTTATGGTGGCACTGAAGGGGAATGATTGTGTGGGTGCATGGTTGTCTGTTTTAACTTTCTGGTTGTGGGATTTACTTTGATGGGTGCTGGTGCTACTTTAATGGATGCTTTAATTTGTTTGGCGTGTATGCGTTTTAACTTGATGGATGCTCCAATTTATTTGACGGGTCCGGGTTTTAACTTTACAGAAGCTCTACATTATTTGGCGGATGCTCCTTTTTAAAAGATGGGCAGGAGAATTTAAAATTGACCTGCCCACTTTATAAATCTGGTTGCCTATTCTTTAATCGCCCTTGGGTCTATTAAATTTGAGTCCGCTTACTTGTTTGTATTGGGGGCTTGTTGCTCCGAATAGGGATTTAACATACTGCTTTACATCCTGAGCTGTGTCTACCATGCCGAGTGTTTCAACGTAGAGGGCTTTGTCGCGGGCAATACGGGCGTTGCTTAGTGCGGTGGTGGTGTTTATTACTGCTGTGTTCTTTGCCCTCAGATCTGTGAGCATAGTATTAAGGGTAGCCACTTTCAATTCATTTTCATTGGGAATGTATTTTGGTTCGGCTGTTAGGGTGGCTATAAGTTGTGCGAAGTGATCTATTAACTTATCGTAGCTCTGTTGGGAAGTAGAGGCTGTCTTAACAGGTTCTGCTCCGGCTGCTAACGCTGCGGCTGTTGGCTTTTCTACTGCCTTTGCGCGTCTGCCTTGAATTTTCATGTTTGTTGATTTTGCATCGTCCACGGTTTGATTGGTGGCTTCCGTTGCTGCTAACGCACTTACAACTTTAGTGGCGAGCGACTTCATGGGTTTGAACGCTAACTCTCTTGCATTGGTGGCATTGTCGTAAGCTGTCTTCGCTACTTTGACTGCTTGCAAGGCTGCATTTGCGCCCGTGAGTTGGGTTGTTAAAGCAGGAAGTTTTAGTGCTGCTTTGCTCGGATTGTAAGACACTCCGTAGCCTGTGCTGAAGCTAATGAGGTCTTCGAAGGTCGCGACATTTTTTGCGTGACCTGTTTCTGTGGTACTTGCCATAAACATTTTGGTTTTGAGGGTTAAAAATTACTACAAACGAGAAGCCCATCTACATTTCCCGGGCGGGACTGTTGGTGGGCTTGCGTAATAAATTTAAAAAATGTTGGGGAAATTTACAAGGGATGGGTTGTGTTTTGGAACGGGGAAGCCATCCTCTTAAGTGCGCTGATGGGGATAATGGTCATGGCCTGTGAGGACACAGGCCATGGGGTTAGATTGATTGAGCACTCATTTACCTTCAACTATTTTTATTTCTGCTGGGGTGAGGTTGTAGAGTTTGTATACTATGTCATCAATTTTAGACTCAGCATCAAGTGTCACATCTTTATTCTCTCTCTTGGATAAAATTTCATCAACTAAACTTATTATTTTAAGCTTATACTTTGATTCAGCCGAGGTATTTATTGGAATTGAGTAGATGAATTGTTTATTGGCCTCATAGTATCCATTATCCTTTGGCTTAGCAATTTGCTTAAAGTAAAAGTTGGCAACCTTTGAATTTAATAACCCAAGAAGATACTTGATGTTCAGGGATTCTGAATTGATAGGGCTAATCCCATTTACCCTAACATTATTTAAAAAGAACTGTCCATTTTCATCTATCGCACATTGAAGTGCGTTTACAGTCTGAGCAACACAAATTTTGACTAGGTCCTGCTTGTCAAGATTTTTAGGATATATATATGCATACCAATTTCCTTTATCCATTTTATTTTTCTCGCGCCTTCTTAACTCGTCCTCATTCTGTTTCAAATAATTCCATGTTTTGGGAAAAGATTTTTTCATAATTTCTTCAGAGAATAGCTGGTATGGAGCTGTCCTTTGATAAGGATGAAGCAGGTATTTTATGCTTTCAAGGTGTTTATATCGTTTAACATCCGTTCCAGTAACTATCGGTTGCATTATCCCATCTTCCAACTCAATTTCCTTACCAAGAGATTTGGAATAGTATTGCCCGTCCCCTTTTTTCTCTAAATGATAAATGTGATCTGCACTTGTTTGGATTCCAACAAAAATGTGACTTATATCTCCAAGAGGTTCACCAAAGCGTTCTATTTTTTTCTTCAACTTAAACACTATCTCCTCAGATAGCGACCAACTACCTTCTCCGAGATCTGAATACTTAAGTTTTGAATACTGAACATTAGGTTCAAATTCTTTTGCATTGATACGTTGAAATAGGAGTTCCTTCTTAGGTCGAAATGAAAATAATTGACACGCTGTATAAATTGTTGCGTCTGCAAAAACTTGAGTTGATCCGAAATCTAAGAACCGTTCAAGTAGTTCATTCTTCAACACGTGGTTCCTAAGCGTTTTTCCATACTCGCTAAAGATCCATACATTTGGCATTATAAAATCTACATAACCACTCCTACTGATAAGGGTCATTGCCTTTTCGATAAAGGGTATGTAAATATCAAAGTTACCACCACTAGCAGTCTTAAAATGTTCCTGATAGTATTTAGTCAACGGCTTATTGGAACCAATCATATCTTGTAAGGATATATACGGAGGATTACCAATCATTAATTCAAAACCAATAAAATTTCCTAAGCTATCTAACACCTCAGGAAACTCAAACCTCCATTCAAAGGCACTACGATACATCACACCTTTTTCAGCCTCTTGTAATTCTTTTTCCTTCTGCTCCAGTAATAATGTAAGTCGTCTTTCTTCTATGACTTTGTCTTTATCAGAAAGCTTCTTCGTTCCAAATAAATCAATGTTGTTTTGTACTAAAACGATTTGTCCTCTTATATCGGCAAGCTTCTTTCTGCGTGGATCGCGTTTGTAAATTGTTGCTGTATATTCTTCTTTGATTTTTTTAATTAAAGCGGTGAGTTCTCCTTTTGCTTTCTTATCGGATGTTTTGCGGTAGGCTTCAACGGCTGTTTTGTAGGTATCTAAATTGAACTGCTGTTTCTTAAAGGCTTCTGTTAAATCGATATCTAACGGAAAGCGACTTAACAAACTGTTTCCGCATTTGATGTTAATATCAATGTTGGGCAGTGTTTCAAGTTCGGCCTCACCCCCCGCCCTCTGCGAAGGAGAGGGAGCTTTGTAGTAGGCATTCTTTAATAGTTCAATCCATAAACGAAGGCGGCAAATTTTTACGGAGTTCGGATTTATGTCTACACCAAATAAACAGTTCTCGATTATGGTTTGCTTTTCGTGAAAGAGTGTGCGTTGAAGGCGTTGCATAGCCTCACCCCTAACCCCTCTCCGGTGGAGAGGGGAAATGTATTCGAAAATTTCGCCTTCTTCATCGCTAACAATTAACTCATCGTTTTCAATGGTTACTTCATAATCGGTTATGCGCACACCTTTATCATCGGCCAGCAAGCCCAATTCGGATTTGATGGCAATGATTTCGTTTAATGATGAAACCAAAAAATGACCACTACCTACTGCGGGATCGCAAATGTGCAGGGAGTTAATGAGTTGGTTGTTTATGAGGGTTTCTTTGCTACTCTTTTTATCAGCCAAATAGTTTTTAAGATCATCGAACGTGTCTGCCTTCCACGCGTATTTGTCGGTGAACTTTTGTAGCACGGCCAATCGTATAGATTGACGGCACATGTACATGGTGATGAAGCCGGGTGTAAAAATTGAACCGTCCTTATAGCCGTTGATCTTTTCAAACACCTTACCCAAAACGGACGCATTGATCAGCTTCTTGCTGTCTTCCTGAATGTCTTCTTTGCCTTCGCTGGCAAAGTCGTAGGCATCTAGGAAACGGAAAATGTATTGGAGGGATGGAAGTGATACCTCACCCCTAAATCCCCTCTCCAAAGGGAGAGGGGACTTTTTGAGAATGCTGGAATTGATTAATTCTAATTGCGCGGAATTATCAAGCTGATTGATTTTTAATGTTTGATCTTCTAAGTCGCTGATTTCAAAGAGTGAACTGTTTAGATACGGCACGCGGCTGAATTTTTCTTTAACGATCTTCGATCTCTCTTCGGTAGTTTTTGCCAACACCTGGTGAAAGAGTTTGTAGAGTTCATCAAAGTCTTTAATCATGTCGCTATTTAAAAAGCGATATGCTTTATCGCCTTTATGATAGTTGACTAACTGCCCTTCTAATAGTTTCAGGAACAGGATTCGGTTAATCCAAGTAATGCAAAGTTCAAGGGCTACGTTGTATGTTTTTTCGTCTTTGGATTCTCCGTAGTTCTGTATGTCTGTTACTTTGTGTAAGGGGTCTTCGGTTTCTAAAATGGAGATTGCCATTTCGAGCAGGGAGCCTGCATTTCGTTTATCTTCCAGTTTTCTGCGGATGATAAACTTGGAACCGTCTTTGGCTTCTTCTAAACCGATGATGTGTAGTAATTCTTTATAAAATTTCTCATCGAGCGTATTGCTGTCGTCTGCGAAAGAAACTTTAAGCAAATGGTTTGGAGAAAGTATTTTCAAAAGCTGAATCAACTTTTTATCATCCTCTTTGTCTGCGTTCTTTAATGCGGTTTCGTAGGTGCGTATATCGAAATGTGTACAAGAGATTTCGTCTTCGAGTGTGTTTATAAATGGCTTTGCTATTTCGTTATAGAAAAGAGAAGTGTCTTTTGTTACTTTCTTTCCGTCACGCCAGTCTTCATATTGTTTTACAAATGCTTTGTTTTTGAAAAATGCTTTTTCAAAATAGGATGCTTCAAAGATGTACCATTCGTAGATGTTTGTAGCGACAAGGTATTGTATGTCGTTGTTCTTCTCTTCAATGCGTTCTCTTAGATAGTATAAAACCAGTTCCTGAAAAGCTTTTGTATTTGGCTTATCCGCTGTAAGCATTTCATTTTTGTTGCTCGGTCTTTTGGCTTCAATGATTACACCAACATTGTCTTTATTGGTTTTGCCAATGTGTATAACAAGGTCTTTGCTGTCTTTTGTATTGATTTCATTGGATTCTTTATAATAGGTATCGCGCAAGAAATCTCGAATGTGAGTCTTTTGGTTTTCTTCTCTTTCTATCTCGTCAATTTTGCCTAATAGCTTGGTGAGGTTGTCTTTAAACAGATCAATTTCGCTGCGTAGAGGTCTTTGCTTAAGGAAGGCTTTATTAAGTGACTGCTTCGGAGTCTTAATTATGAGTTTCATTAATGAAAAATAAGTCAATGTTCAACTATTTGTCAATTTAGTAAAAAACTCATTAGTTGGGGCGGGTGGGATTGGGGTGCCTTTCAACATAGAAGGCAACGTGTGGCTATGGAACTTATGCGTGTAAATGCCAACATTCTTTTCTCACATTGTTGCCGAAATTTAATAGCACACACTTTAAGAACCAAGAATACAGCATATGTTTTATAGCGGTTGTTAGCGGTTCGTTGTTTTTTCTTTTGTCGGTTCATAGTAAAGCGTTACTGCACCACCGCTAAAGGTTTTAGTCTTTATGAGTTTGAGAATAGTCCTGTCGTTTATATTTTCAAATAAGGGCAAACCTCTTGCTGCAACAACAGGGTGAACACAAAGTTGGAGTTCATCAATCAAATTAAGTTTCATTACCTGTATAATTAAACTTCGACTACCGACTAAAATGTCTTTACCCGATTGTTGCTTAAGTCCTGAAACTACTTCTTCAATAGGTTGATTTGACAATTCTGCACTGTGCCATTCCACATTTTTAAGCGAGTTGGAAAAAACAATTTTTGGAATGCTGTCCATGACAACAGCAAAGTCGTCCATTGATTTTTCGCCTGAGGGACTTTTTGCCAAAGTTCGCCAGTATTCCATAAGTTGATACGTTATCCTTCCATATAGAACAGTGTCTGCGTTACTTAATAGGTCAGTATAATGTTGATGTATTTCATCATCTGGAATTATTGCAGTGTGGTCACAAAAACCATCCAGCGTCATATTGATTGCTCCAATTAGTTTTCTCATATTTTTCTAAATTATTTATCAAGATTTAAGTCAATAAAATCTGTCCATTCTTCATTTTCTTTTTGAGAATACCACTTGCCACGAATTTTTGTGTTTTCGTTATTGATTGTTCCATAAAATTTCAAACCTTTTCCTTCAATGCTGAATTCATTGTTGATTATCGAACTATGCATTATACCGTCTTCACCTTTCGTATTGAAATATTGCATGATCGCTTTGTCAAAGGAGTTGTCCAGCTTAATGATTTCCAATGTTTCGCTTCTATCATTGCCCATTTTTACGTCTGCCTTATGTAATATATAGTTTCCGTCAAGTATCAATTCGTAGCTGTCAATTCCGATTAGCTTCAGATTTTCCAGACCAGATTTAATATCGCCTGTGGTTTTCCAAATGCCAACAAGTCTTTTAAAATTGCTCTCCTCTATATTTTTCATTTGTTTCTATGTTAGTTTAGGTTCTCACTACAACGACCGCTAATATCTGACACAAGTATCTGATATGTTTCTTTTTATATCGAAATGCCCCGATCGCCAGCAATTGTTTCTAGATGTTTCTAAATCTAAAATTAGGGGATTTCAAGATATTGGCAAGCAAGATTATACGGTCATCACAACAGCTAAATAGAAAAACTCGCTACTAAACCAGTTATAGAAAAATCATGTTGACAGTGATGTGTCAACACCGGGTAAATGCAAAGCCCAATGAAGTTCACCTTTATTGGGCGTACTTTTTTTGGACATATATCTACCTGGCTTAATGTTGTGTGCATGTGCCCTTTCACCAAACTACATTGTCAGTCCGATCTTTTTCTTTGTAGTCGTCAAAGTCCTTTAATTTATTTAAATCGAAATTATTTAAGTCCAATGTCCAGATCGCTGATTTGTCAGTCCACGGATCAATAAGAATTTCAATTATCTTAACTCCATTTGTCCGCATTGAGTGAACCCATCTTAATTCTTCTTTGTCAATTTTGGTCGTCTTTCCATTCTTCCAAATTGTAACATGTTCTCCCGCGATAATTGCCCAGTCGTCACTTTTACTTATCAGTCCACAAGTTGGATCACCATAAAAGTTATCATGAAGTATTTCTTGTCCGTTTCTTTTATCAATTAAATATGCGTCCTCGTAAATGTGTCCAATGAAGTAGTTATCGGTCTCATCTAAAATACGCAGTTCAGAGTAATTCTTTTTCATCTGTCCAAGGGCATTCTCATCATTATCGATTTGTTCCTGCAGAAGTTTTTTTATTTGTTTATCACACTCACTAATCTTTT
>JBKJOF010000186.1:0-5171 GCA_046595655.1 Chryseolinea sp.
GTCCGTACCACTCAAAAGAAGACAATGGTATGAAGGCCTATTCTCAAATATTAAAAATATAAACCTGCCACTAAGTCTTACGGGTTAGTTCAGAATAGCTCTATTGCAAAATCTCGGCTTAAGCACTATAGTCTCTTATAGTTCATGTGATACAATCTTTTGGGCTTCTTCTTGTGTTCGAATTTTCTATTTGGTCTGATGAGCTCTCGGGTTTGCTCTACAATTTTGTCAAACGCTTCGATAGCGGATTGTATTTTGTTTGTTAGGAATAGGCCGATGCCGATAGTGCCTGTCATCCACTCTTGGTTACGTAACGAATGTTAAAATCTTTGTCTAAAACCTCTTTATAGAAACTATCCAACTCTCGCTGAAGTGAACTCTTTATGCCTCTCATAAGCAGTACCAGCAAATGATTGAAGGGAACTTTGCAATGACGAGTGAATACCCCTTCTTGGCCGTCTTTCGAACGGCTGTGATATTCTTCATGGTCGATTAGTTTGGTTACGTTTTCAATAGAGGTGAATCTGAAATTATTCTGGAATTCTTCAAGTGCTTGAATAGCGCCCTTATTATACCCCTAAAAATAATTACTTTTTACTTATCCTAAAATCCTATTTTCCTTAAGTCAACGACATTGATTTAGGAGTTAGAATTTGGAATCTTCTCCAACTCGAAACTCGAAACTTTGAACCATGAACTTTAAACTAATCCCTCTCCCTCTTAATTTTCACCTTCGCCTGAGGCCCAACCTGTATCGGAACTTTTTCAATTTCAAGATTGGCGGCTTCGATACCGTAAAGTTCTTCCGTAGGTAAACTATGTTCTTTCAGAAGGCGATATCCTTGAATGACCAGTCTGTCGAAAGTAGAAATTTCACTATCGGAAGATGCCCATGAGTGGATGATGACGAATTTGAAATCGCCCATCATACTGTATTTATGTAACGATGGATATGAACTTATTAAATCAATTTCACCACTGTCTGCCATGTCGTGAATGATCTGATTAAAGAGCAGGTTTACGCGATGATCGGTTTTAAAACCAAGTCTCATGCGAACGAAGAAACACTTCTTTGGAATGATCGTATCCACAGAATATTTACTTGTGAAGGGTGTATCAACCGTATCGACATGAAGAAACCAATACACATCTGCACGCTTGGGTCTCTTTTTAAAAATTGAGTAAATAATATTTGAATCGATATATCGCTTGCTGTCTGCCATGGAAAGATAGACCAGATTAGAAGCTTCTTTCTGTACCATGGTGTCGGCCTGTAAATCTTGTATCATGCCGACATAATGTTTTAAGTCAACAAATTCCGTATGACGTTCGCGTAACCCTCGCGCACGCAGTAGAATGAACATCATAAGAAAAAACATCGAGGCGATGGCAAAGGTTACCCAACCACCATGTGAAAATTTGCTTAAGTTAGAGATAAGAAATGCACCTTCTACAGTGAAAAACACCAACGCTATTAACATAGAACGAAAGGTTGACTTCTTAACCGTAGAGAAATAGTAGACTAGTAAAGCCGTAGTCATTAACATATTGAATGTTATGGCAAGTCCGTAAGCAGCCTGCATAGAATCGGATTCTCTGAAATATAAAACGACCATTGAACTTCCAAATAACAATAGCCAGTTGATAGCCGGAACATAAATTTGTCCTTTGACCTGGCTGGGATATTGAATGCGTGTTGCCGGCCAGAGCTTTAGCTTCATAGCTTCGTTCACTAAAGTAAATGTGCCCGAGATCAAAGCCTGGCTTGCAATAACAGTTGCCATGGTGGCGAGGATCACCCCAAAAATTAACAACCAATCTGGCATCATAGCGAAGAACGGAATTGTTTCTCCTAATGGTTGACCTTCTAGTTCTGAAAGAATCCATGCACCTTGTCCGAAGTAGCTCAGCAATAAACATAGCTTTACAAATCCCCATCCCAATCGAATATTGGATTTGCCGCAATGGCCGAGATCCGAATACATTGCTTCTGCTCCGGTAGTACAAAGAAATACCGCGCCTAATATCCAAAAACCTCCAGGGTATTTTACTAATAAGTTAAATCCATAAACAGGATTGATTGCTTTTAGTATTGCCCAATGCCCCGCTAAATGGTATGCTCCGACAGATCCAATAAATAGAAACCAAACCAACATTACTGGCCCAAATGTTTTACCCACTACACTGCTACCAAACTGCTGGAATAAAAACAGTAATACTAAAATGACAATAACAATGGTGATGATGGTTTGATTTGTAATGCTGGGTAGCAAAGTTTTTAAACCTTCGACAGCAGAAGTTACACTTATGGCAGGTGTTATAAAGCCATCGGCTATAAGCGTACAACATCCAATCATTGCCGGAAAAATCACCCACCCAGCTTTGTATCTCCTTACTAAAGCATAGAGAGCAAAGATTCCACCTTCACCTTTATTGTCAGCGCTCAAGGCGAGGTAAATATATTTGATAGAAGTAATTAGCGTGAGCGTCCAGAAAACTAAAGAAAGCCCACCGAGAATAAGGTCTTCCGTCACCGGATGATTTCCAACCACAAAGCGAAGCGTATATATAGGAGATGTTCCGATGTCACCATAAATGATGCCCATGGAAACGAGTACACCCGCTGTGGATAATGGTGTCAGGTGTTTATCATTCGAAGTCGCCATATTGCTTAACACCGTCTTTCGATCGGCTCTTTATACTAACTAATCAGACAGGAACGTGCGCTCTTGTCTTCTTTACTAATCTAATGGTGTTGGGTATAAAATAGAAACGTAAGTGTTCAGGTGAACCAGTAGAAATTGAGTTAACGTTACTGGTTTTGTAAACGGGTTGGCGAGAATCAAAAGATATAAAACTCTTTTTGGAGGTAATCGAAATTGACATGTAGGCTTGCTGCAAGCTTTAAGCGGTCGCAAATTTAACTGCCTTTAATCAATCGCAAAAAGAAAACTAGAATATCTTAGGGAAGCCTGTATAATTTTGAAGTCGGAATAGAATTCAGAATTATGGAACAGGCTTCGAATATTAAGCGGTCAACCTCGAACCCCGAACGTAAAACTTTGATCCTTTATCGTTTAACGTCATACTATCGGCATTATCAACCCTTTAACAGTTATAAAAATATTTTATCGAGGCATGTCTTGCGGCAACAAAATCAAGAGTACTTTTACTAACTGATAACCCCTAAATCAAATCCTTATGCTTAAGAAATTATTATTTGCTATTCCGGTTGTTGCGCTTTTCGCATCGTGCGATAACGGTGAAAAGGTAGCCTTGCAATCTAAAGTTGACTCTCTTAAAGTTGAGTTGGAAGCCAGTCAAAGAGTTGCTTCTACTTTAACTGAGGTAGGTGTATTAATGGATTCAATCGATGCTAGCCGCCAGTTGTTACGCGTTAACATGGTGGAAGGAACCACGTACGATGACTACAAGTCGCGTATGAAAGATATTAATGGTTATGTAAAAGATACTCAAAAGAAAATCGATGATCTCGAAACATCATTGAAGAAGTCGAGTTCAAATGCAGCTTCTTACTCGAAGCAATTGAAGAAACTTAAGAATGATTTGGAATCAAAATCAAAAGAGATTGCATCGTTACAGGAGCAGGTGGATAAATTCCGCAGCGAAAACCAGAACCTGATTACAACAGTAGGCATGCAAGAAGCAGAGTTATCTGACAAGACTGCTCTGATTGAAACCAAAAATCAGGAGCTTGCTTTAATCGAAGCTCGTGTTCAGGAGATGATGATACAAAGCAAGATGAGCGAAGCGGATGCATACTTTGCTCGCGGTCAGGCTGTAGAAGAAGCAGGAAGACGTACGCAACTTGCTCCTCGCAAGAAGAAGGAAACTTACAAAGAAGCAATTGAGCTTTACAAGAAGTCACTTTCTTTAGGTAAGACCGAAGCGCAGGCCAAAATCACTGAGTTAGAGAAGAAGATCTAGTTCTGAAATTTATAGTCAATAAAGAAAGCTGTCCTGATGGGGATGGCTTTTTTTTTGAAAAGAATTAACGAGTTTCGAATTGCGAGTTTAAAGTTTCGAGTTGAAAATACATTCCGCACCAACAACTCGAAACTTTAGACTCGAAACTTTAGACTCGAAACTTTATACTCGAAACTTTGACCCTTAAACTTTAACTACCAACCGTGAAGGCTGAACAACTACAATCATTCTTAAACGAGAAGGTAATTCAATACAATCAGCCTGGTTTTATTGCGAACGATCCCATTCAGATTCCGCATGCATTTAAGAAGAAAGAGGATATTGAAATTGCAGGTTTGTTCGCTGCTGTGTTGGCGTGGGGTCAGCGCATTACTATTATTAATAAATGTAAGGACCTACTTCATCGCATGGATAGTGATCCGCATCAGTTTATTCTTCATCATTCGGAACACGATTTAAAATCACTCCTGGATTTTAAACATCGAACATTCAATACTACCGATACACTTTACTTTGTTGAATTTCTCAAATGGTTTTATTCTAATCATCAATCGCTGGAAGAAGCTTTCTTGATTCCGAAAGAAGAAACAACGGTTGAGAAAGGATTGATTCATTTTAATAATCTCTTTTTCAGTTTACCTGATTTTCCTCATCGTACGCAGAAGCATATTGCGACACCCGAACGTAAATCAACTTGCAAGCGATTGAACATGTACCTGCGTTGGATGGTGCGGAATGATAACAAGGGAGTCGATTTTGGCTTGTGGAAAAATATCAGAACAAATCAATTACTTTGTCCGTGCGACTTACATGTTGATCGGGTAGCACGTAAACTCAAATTAATTAAACGAAAACAAACCGATTGGCAAACCGTATTGGAGTTAACATCGAACCTAAAGAAGTTCGATCCCATCGATCCAGTTAAATATGACTTTGCATTGTTTGGATTGGGGATTGAAGAAGGGTGGTCGAAGGGATGATATCTTCTTTCAAATTCGAAAGTTGACTGATGTAGGCAATCAATTTGTAAATGGAATTTCTTTGCGTTCTTATCGGGATTCATTTTGCGTCTTTGAGTGAATGGAATTCAATTCACGCAAAGACGCAAATATTTAACCTCGATTATTCAATAGGAATATAAAAGCTACCAAAACATTTGAAATTAGGAAAGTAGCCTTGATTTTTATGTATTAAAAAGATCACCCATATGGTTAACCTTGCTA
>JBKJOF010000044.1:0-76676 GCA_046595655.1 Chryseolinea sp.
GGAATTGATAGAACTTGCCCAGGTCTTGGCGCAAGGTGTTCTGACTGAATCCGGTAAGTAGTTCGAAAGCTTTTCCCGCATCAGCATCCGTAAGGTATTCGTCTTTCAAAAAGACTCTCGCTTCTTTCATGTACTGAATAAACAAGATCGTCTGTTCACGGTTCAGGCTGGTTATGTTATCCTCTGCTCTTCGGTTTATCTTGCCTCGCTTTCCACTGGCACTGGCGCTGCTAAAGTCGCCTTCATGTTTTGTTTGCTCTTCTGTTTTAACATTAAGCCATTCTTGTATCGTAACTATAACTTTCTCCGAAATGATGACATCTCCGAACTTTCGAAGCATAAGCGTCAGTAGGCGTGAGAAGGCATTAAAGTCATTGCCGTGATACGTCTCTAACTGGTAGGTTAAGCACTGATCTATTTTTAACAGGTCGCTATGCTTGAGCAGGTAGGCAAAGAATTCAGGGTAGTATTTGTTTTTCGGAGTAATGAAAAATACCATCGCTGTGTCGTAATAGGTTGGACAGCGTTTGTTTTGTTTACGGGGGTTAGGCAGATTGGCGCCTTGAACGAAGTTATCGTCCTGCTCCAGAATTTCCGCTAAAGAGAGGTTGGTATAACGGTCCGTTATATCCTCTTCGAAAAGGTAAATCCCTTCGTGACCGAGCATAGATGTAACCATGCTCTCATATTGTAGTGTATAGTCATACTCCGACCGGATTCTTTTTTCATGGATACTGATAAAATTCAAGTCTACTTCAAAATGCTGGTTCGATTCCATAACAAATCATGTTTTCAAGTTATAAGATAACGATTTAAGGATATTATTATTTATACAATAGAGTCCTTCATTTAAGGATAATGTAAAATTAAAGTTCCTGTAGTTTACCTACAGGAACTTTGATTAGTTTTATTTTTTTTAGAATGAATCAGTAACCATTTGAAGATTCAATTTCGGCAAGGATTTAACAGCTACTTGTTTCATGCGGTCCCTCACATGAGCATATATCTGTGTCGTTAGGATACTCTTATGACCCAATAGCTTTGAAACCGTGTAAAGGTCTCCATTGGTTAGCTCCAGCAAGTTTGTGGCATAGGTATGTCGACCTGTGTGAAACTTCATTTTCTTATCGTCAAGCCCGGCAGCCTTTGCCCATTTCTTCAACGCATAATCAACCCTGCTTTGAACAGGCTTATTTTTATGATCAGTTTCTTTTACCTGTGAGAAAACATAGATACTTTTATCATCCAAAGCTTGTTGCGTTTTCAAAATCTCAACTGCCTGATCGGATAAGGGGAAATACTCAACGGCTTCTGTCTTTTGTTGCTCGAAGTAAATGAACCACTCTTGCTGCTCGTTGATTGTCTTCTGGATAATGTTTGTCCACATCAAACTATTAACATCACTCCAGCGTAAACCAGTGAAACAGGCAAAGAAATAAGCCTGCTTGAACTGAGTCTCTATTTTACACGATGTATTAGCCAGTAGTTGTAGTTGTTCCAATGACCAGGCAGTACGCCTGATGTCCCTTTTTTTCAAACGCTCATGCTTTGGAACTCCATGCCAGGGGTTGCGGGGAATTACTTGCTTGCGCACCAGTTCGTTCAAGGCTCCATTGATACTCTTGAGATAGCATAAGGCCGTATTGTTGCTCACAGATTTCAGAAGAAATTTTTCAAAATCTTTCATCCATTCTGTTGTTATACTTGCGATGGGAAGAGAGCGTTTCCCCATAAATTCATTTAACTGATAAAGGGTTGCCGTGGATAAATGATTGGGTGTTTTGGAATTCAGATGCGCTTTTAAGAATTCTTTAAAATCTGCCAGTTTCCTTTTCTTGTCAATCAGTCCATTGTCTTCTACGATTAACTCATGTTCGCGTCTTGATCTGATCTCCGCAGCTAGTCGCTTCTTTTCCTTGTCCTCTTCGGAGGGCTTCTTCCGGTTGAAATGAATTTTGAGGAACTCATACCATCTCACCTTGTTGTGATAAATATCCAGGTAAAAAGACGCTTGCCCGTTTGCCAACATTTTTTCTCTTAATTTTACTGCCATGTTACTTTTGTTTAAATGGGTTAAACATCCCTGATCTTCTGAAGGCAAGTTTATAACATCGCTTCCGAAAGAGTCAGGTTCATGAACTTTCAAGTAACCTCAATGAAATTTTGCAGTAACAAGGGAGTAACAGAAACACCCTAAAAAGGTATTAAAACACCTATACACACCGAAGGGTAGAAACCTATGAATAGTGGAAAACTACAGAGCTTTAAAGGTTTATTTAGTTGGGGTGGGATTTTCTGGATTAGGTATTGAGAATTGGGCTCACGTTTCAAATACACCTCTCAGATCATACAAAGGCAACATGCACGAAGGTGGAATATCATCTCCGCTTATTGCATGGTTCCCTAAAAAAATAAAAGGGAATGGCATCGCAAAAGGTACAGGTCACTTAATTGATTTGGCTCCTACATTTTATGAACTAGCCGGTGCAAAATATCCTACACAATTTAATGGTGCAATTACCAACACTCTTGTAGGAAGAAGCTTACTACCAGTTTTAACTGGTACAACACAACAGGTGAATAGACCCGAACCCATCTTCTGGGAACGTGCAGGCAATCGCGCTGTTCGAAAAGGCAAATGGAAAATTGTTTCCGACAATGAAAAAAATACATGGGAGCTTTACGATCTGGAAGCTGATCGTGGAGAGACAAACGATGTAGCGGCACAGCATCCCCAAGTTGTTCGCGAATTGTCATTCGACTATATCCAATGGTCATCGCGAACTGGTGTAGTAGAGTATGAAACCGTCAAACCAAAGACTCCCGGTGCAAGAGTCGAGGCGCCAAAAGAAACATCCGGACGAGGTACCAATTAATCGTGTAACAATTCAATATGAAAAAATTAACCGTTATAAGTCTGTTTGTGTTAAGCACAATTACATTAGTATCTGCACAAAAAAAACAGATGCATCAAAACCAAATAGTATCAGCATCATGGAAGATATGGGTTACTCCGATATTGGCTCTTACGGTTCGGAAATTAAAATTCCGAGCCTTGATAAACTCGAAGTTTACTGTATTCGCTTACGTGAAATCTATAATGAATCTATTGCAAATGGAATTGTTTGATTTGACTAAAAATCGCGGAACAGTATGAATGGTTTAAAGAAAATTCAATATCTAAAAATTCTTCTTATACTGGTTGTAACAGGTTCAATGCTTTCATATCAGTGCATGGAATCGGGAAATGATGATATGGTATTGGTAAGGGGAGGTGTACTGAATACGCTTGATCCATTATTCGAAAGAAACATGGAAGTAAAACTCAAGCCATTTCTTTTAGATAAAAATTTAGTGACCGTTGCTGACTTTGATCTTTTCGTTTCTACTACTCATTATGTAACTCAAGCAGAGAAGTTTGGCAATGCAGGTGTGTTTGATGAGCAAAACCGTCAATGGAAATTGGTTGATGGCGCGAATTTTCACTATCCATTCGGAAGAAATAAACCAAAGGCAGAAAGTAATCATCCCGTTACTCAAGTATCTTGGAATGATGCGTTGGCATATTCAAAATGGAAAGGGAAACGATTACCAACACAATGGGAATGGGAGCATGCAGCGAAGAACGGTGATAATGCAAACCAACATTATACCTGGGGCGAAGATCTCATTGTTGGAGGAAAGTACAAAGCCAATACATGGCAAGGAAGTTTTCCAACCTACAATACAAAAGACGATGGTTATGCATATACATCTCCAATAGGTGTATTCGGAAAAAATAGGTTGGGACTCACAGACATGGGTGGCAATGTATGGCAATGGTGTCAGGATAGCATTGAGCCAACAGGTCGCGATAATGAAATTGATCCATCAACAAGACGTGTTACCAGAGGAGGTTCATTTCTCTGCGACCCGATGGTATGCCATGGTTATGAAATAATGGGTCGATCATCTTCCACACCGGAGTCCGCCACGATACATATTGGTTTTCGCTGTGCAAAAAATATCGAATAGGATATTACTTCTCATGCCCACTAATGTAAAATTATTCGAAAAAATAATCAGTTACAGTAAAGTACTTTCGATTGATACAAATAGCTTAGAGCTCTATGAAAACTACAACTCGCATACAATTTGCAGCTTCATTTCCTTCTATCGAAAGAAAGATTTTGAAATGTAGCAAAGTAAAAGCCAGTTGAAACTTCTGAAGACGGCAGATTTTTTTTTAATAATAACTCTACTAAAACTATAGACTTTGAATTTAATTAATACCTTTACATCATATTTATAAAGAATGGGGAAGAGAAGTAGGCTTGATGATCCCATAGCAACCCATTGCACGTGCAATATGGTGCTAAATCCTACCTAATATTTTTAGGACATATAAACTGAAAAACATGAAACCAACTTACAGAAGCTCCCGCACTGCGCCAGACAATCGATGTTGTTGAGGATTACAAAACACTGACTTTCGTAAGCAAAGCAGTCTTGGTTTTTTTAATCAACATTAAATTTTTAAAACAATGGCAACAACATCATCAGCAATTTTACCGAATCCTCAGGATTCCTATTTTACAGTTTGGGCTAATCAAAAGCCAGCTCAAAAAACTGTTTCGATCGATATTTCAAATCACCAGGCCACATCCATTCTGGAGGATAAGAATTCATTTTCTGATGTAATTAAATTTTTTAAGGCTGAGAAAAGGGTAGGTAATCTAACACACGAAATTCTTCCTGCAGGAAATCTGTACTACAAGGATAGTTTGGTTTTGAAATTTTCATTGGCAGATAAATATGCAGGGTACTTTCCGTTACTCAGAGGTTTGTTTGGATTTGGAAAATTGCGCGGGGTATCAGTTTCACCCAATGCACAGAACAGAACATTTCAAATTGTAATTTCTTCAGGGCTTATTGAAAATGCGACTTTCTATTTTGAGCAACTTTTTTTGGAGTTAACAAGAGAAATCAAGTTTAAGGAAGCTCTTAAAGATCTCCTTAATACCCAACGCGAAGCAGATCGAACACAAAATCTAAATCATCAGAATCTTTATGCCTCTATTCATTGATGTTAAAAAATGAATGGGAAGTAATATAGTAGATCATTAATTCCATCAATTGATTTAACAAAAGTAATAAGAGTAAGTAGGCAGAAAATCTTACCACAGAAATCTTCAATATGTTAACTGATTTCTGTTTTGTTGAAAACACAATTAATTGAAGTATGAAAAAAATTTTAGTAAACATACATTTCCTGCAAAGCCAAAACTTGGTGACGTTCATTTATGATGATCGATGTTGCAGAATGATAAAGACACGAATGTGTCTGTGACTTGGAGTAATCTGCAGAATAAAAAATGTTTAATCTTTTAAATTTTAAAATTATGTTAAAGAATATAAATCTTGGAAACCTGGTAGGCTTATTAGTATTGTTAGCAAGCTCTTTATTGACGCTTAGCATTATCGCAGTCTTTATATTTTAATTTGAAATTGATGCTGGACTATAAGCCGTTGTTTGATGTAGGCGAAGGAGCGCCCATCATTCTGCTAAATGGTCTTATTGGAAACCTAAGCAATTGGGGCAGAGTGGTGTATGAGTTTACATCGTCAAATCGTGTACTCATACCCCGCTTGCCTTTTTATCAAGTTCCTGTTTCATCTTCAAGATTGAACGATCTGGTTAACTACTTGGAACAATTTATTGAAGCACATGGTCTGAATAAAGTTACCCTCATTGGAAACTCACTCGGTGGGCACATTGCTTTATTATATGCTTGGCGTCAACCTTCAAAAGTGAGGAAGTTGATTTTGGCTAGCAGCTCAGGAATTTTTGAAAATCCATTGGAATACTCTGTTTGTGATTCGATGGATAGTGGCGTGAATGTAGAGGCGATTGAAAATACCATCTATCAGACAAATGGAATTATGTCGCCTGCAACTGCGCCAGAGATTTTTGAACGTGTCAATGGTCAATCAAATGTTATGACCAGTGAGCGGCTTTCCCTTGCATCAAGACATTACTCGGAGTGTTCCATACTTCATCATATTTATGCTCCAACGCTTTTGATATGGGGTTTGGAAGATACTTTAACACCCCCCGAAGTTGCATTGGCATTTCATGAGCATTTGCCAGATTCCAAAATTATCTTTTTAGATCAGTGTGGTCATGTACCCATGATTGATCAGCCTAAACTTTTTAATCAGCATGTTCGAGAATTTTTGGAGCGATAGATCGTTGAATTATGCAGCCTTTGCTATTCCTGCTTTCTTTCTGTTTTTGGGTTTAGAATATTTTGCAACTGTTCGCAAAAAAAGAACAGATATTTTCAAGTTTGACAGTTCAATTGCTAACATAAGCATTGGCATTGCCGAACGCCTCCTTAATCTTTTCTTGACGGCCAGTTTTTATGGTACATTCATTTACGTGTATGAACACTTCGCTGCATGGTCAATTCCGAATCATTGGATAGTTTGGATTCTCTTGTTATTTATCACCGACCTCATTTGGTATTGGTATCACCGATTAGGTCATGAAATAAATTTACTTTGGGCTGCTCACATTGTGCATCACCATAGTGAAGAATTTAATTATAGTGTATCGGCCCGGATCACCACACTTCAAGCCCTTGTTCGGAATGCATTCTGGATTGTTCTTCCTCTAGCGGGATTTCATCCTTCAATGGTAATGACGATTTTGATTGTGCATGGTACTTATTCTTTTTTTACCCATACCCAGATTATTGGCAAACTAGGTTGGCTTGAATATATATTGATTACACCTTCTCATCATGGAGTGCATCACGCATCAAACGGGAAGTATTTAAATAAGAACTATGGTGATTTGTTTATCTTCTGGGATAAACTATTTGGAACATTTCAGCGGGAAGAAGAGAAGCCAATATATGGTCTTACCCATCCGCTCAAGAGCCACAGTTTTTTGTGGCAACACTTTCATTATTTCCTGGAGCTGTATTGCGCTGTATCTCATGTTGATGGCTTTAACAACAAACTAAAAATTATTTTCGGTAAGCCAGAGTTGCTTGATCAAAGCATACGAATCTCACTTGAGCAAAAATTTATAGCAGATCGGGATCAAGGCAACACAATTCTTCGATTCAAAATCTATTTAATACTTCAGCTTATATCTGGTATTTCTATTCTTTTCATGATGGCATTGTTGTTTGCTTCCATAGAGACTCCAGAAAAGATTGTAGGTAGCTTGTTTATTTTAATTACGTTAATAAACTGTGGCGCTATGTTGGAACAACGGAGATGGATATATTATTTGGAGTATATCAGATTGTTCTTTATCACGACTTACTTAAGTTTCCAGATGGAAAGTTCTCATGCATTATTTCTTTCTATCATTATCATTGTTGTGCTCAGTGCATCTAGTAAATCGAAAAAGTTTTATCTCAAGTTTATCTACGATATCTAGCCTGTTGGATTCAAATTTATCGAGTCTTCTGGCATTCATAAACAATGAATTTTGTTCAAGTCAGACACTTGTTTTTCGTTTTAAAAAAAAATATTACTCTCCGGCTTGTCTTAAGGAAATCGTTTGAAACGATCATTTTTCAAGCTTTTTAACTCCGCAAAATTTAAAGAAATCTTATTTTTTTTATAAAGTCTATTGATTTAATGGAGAATGATAATATATTTGCCATAAATCTACTAAAACTATAGACTTTAAGAAATATGAAGACTTCCCACCGCAGCCTTGTATTTATTGTCGCAATTCTCTTTATCGGAAATGCTTCAAATGCACAGAACAGTTTAACGGCCTCCGCTAAAACGGAAATTAATGAGACTAAAAATCCATTGTATGGTATTGAAATAAATGCCAAAGATCTTGAGTTGGCGAAAAAAGCGACATCCGAAAGCAGGAGACAAAACAAAGTAGTAGCCATTACCGGTGTTCGCTTTGCATATCCATTAGTTCAAAAATGGATTGATGATTACAATAAGATTAATCCTGAAGTACAAATCATTATCGAATCTAGAGGAACAAACGATCCGGCTCAATACGATATCTTGATTGAAGCTTATGAACCAGCTGCTGAGGTGAAAAAGAATCGTGACTATGTATACATCGCCCGTTATGCCATCCTCCCCGTTGCTAACAGTTTGTCGGAGTTTTCAAAAGTTTATTCTAAGAAAGGATTAAATCAGGAGGCGATTAAGCAACTTTTCTTTCATGACATATTTACGGAAAAGGATGCAAAGGATAATATAAAAATTCCGTTTACTGTTTATACACGTTTACAAAAAGCGGGAGCTCCTATTACGTTTACAAAATACTTTGGGTATGAGCAAAAAGATATTAGAGGAAAAGCAATTGCGGGATCTGACGAACATCTTTTGAAAGCTGTGCTCCGCGATTCAATAGGAGTATCTTATTTTCCAGTGAGTTTAATTTATGATCAAACTACAGGTAAAACTCATGCAGGTTTAACTGTTATTCCTGTTGACCTTAATGGCAATGGCAAGGTAAGTGATGAGGAAAAATTTTATGACGAACGGTCAATTGTTGTTCAGCGATTAGAAGAAAAAGATCAGAAAGAAATCAGCAATGTTCCGATGGAATATTTGAATTTCTCCATTGATAAGAGTGGTTCAAGTCCAGAGGCAATCGCATTCCTTCAGTGGATAATTCAGAACGGACAGAGCGATCTTCACGCTTTTGGTTTTTTAAAACCAGAGCAATCGCGTTTGCAAAAAGAGAAACAAGACGATTTCGTTTTGAAGGGCAAAAAATAAGAATCAGATCATCCTTTATACAATTTCAAAAACACAGTTCTAATATCAAATAACATTGACATGCGACAAATTTTAAGATTCTTTATACCTATCATTTTTATCGGCACTTCTGCATTTGCTCAAGGTATTGTTACAGGAGTGATTAAAAGTGCTGATGGTACATCTCTGGTAGGTGCAACCGTAGTTATTAAAGGTACATCTGCCTATGCAGTTGCAGATGCCGATGGTCAATTTAGTATTGCGGCACCAGCAAAATTACCTTTCACGCTTCTGATTAATTCGGTTAGTTATAAATCGAAAGAAGTAGAGGTTTATGAATTGACGGACGAAGTCTTTGAAATCGATCTTATTGAAGATGGCTTATTGGATGAGGTGGTTGTTACATCAAGACGCAGAGCCGAAACAGCGCAAGATGTTCCAATTCCGATCTCGGTAGTGAGTGGTGCACTCATCGAACAAGCTGGTGCGTTCAACGTTAACCGGGTGAAAGAATTAATTCCATCGGTTCAACTTTATTCTTCCAACCCGCGCAATACAGGTATTAATATTCGTGGCTTAGGTTCACCGTTCGGCCTTACCAATGATGGACTTGATCCGGGGGTAGGTTTTTATGTGGATGGAGTTTATTACGCACGACCTGCTGCAGCGACATTTGATTTTATTGACATCGATCAGATTGAAGTGTTGCGCGGCCCGCAAGGAACGTTGTTTGGTAAAAACACTACGGCCGGTGCTTTTAATATTACCACGCGCAAGGCAAGCTTTACGCTAAGTGCCGACTTTGAAGTTAGTTATGGAAATTATGGATTCGTTCAAGCGAAGAGTTCGATAACAGGTCCACTAAGCAAGAAAGTTGCTGCACGGATATCCTTCTCAGGTACACAACGGGATGGCTTGGTTAAAAACGTCAACACTGGAAAATATACTAACGACATTAATAACCTTGGCTTTCGCGGTCAGTTGTTATTTAAGCCATCAGATAATACTTCTATTACATTATCAGGTGATGCATCTCGCCAGCGGCCTGATGGATACGCGCAAGTGATTGCAGGTGTGGTTACAACGAAACGTGCTGACTACCGTCAATTCAATGCAATCATTGCTGATCTTAATTACACGTTGCCAAGCACAAATGCTTTTGATCGTGTAATTGATCATGATACTCCATGGAGATCGGGAAATGATCTTGGTGGTGTGTCACTTAATATTGATACAAAGCTTGGACCTGGTACATTAACCTCAACTACAGCATGGCGATATTGGAATTGGGATCCATCAAACGATAGAGACTTTACTGGTTTGCAAGCGCTAGCGAAATCGCAAAATCCATCGAAGCATAAAAACTGGTCGCAGGAGATTCGGTATGCCGGTGAATTTTCTTCTCGCTTAAGTGGTGTTGTTGGTCTATTCTATATTGATCAGGAAGTTAAAACGAATGGTACTGAAGAATCGGGTAATGCACAGTGGCGCTTTTCAAAAAGTTCGACTAGTGCAAATTGGGAAACACCAGGACTTTTTGAAGGATACGGAATCAACACGAACGCTTCAATAAAGTCAACCAGCGCAGCAGCATTTGCCAATGTTGATTGGACAATTATAGAGGGGTTGCATCTATTGCCTGGTATCCGATTTAACTATGATAAGAAGGATGTAGTTTACGATCGTATTACCTATGGTGGTTTGGATACCGCTACATATGCCGGCACGAAGGCTCAAAAATTAGCATTGCAGAATCTTAAAAATGGAGTCTACAGTAATCAGTCGTATGCCGCAGATGCTGATGAAAATAATTTAACCTATCAAATTACGTTGGCTTACAGAGCGAGCAAGCGTTTGAATGCATTTGCAACGTACTCCACAAGCTACAAACCAGTTGGTGTTAATGTGGCCGGTCTTCCTACCGTTGTGGTTGATGGGTTATCACAGCCGGCAACAGATCTGGCGGTTATAAAACCAGAGGATGTGAAACATAGTGAAGTGGGTATTAAGACTACGCCATTAGATAATTTCACATTGAATTTAACGGTTCACAATACTGACATTCATAACTACCAAACTAATGTTCAATCTGCTGAACTCGGTGTTAATCGTGGTTACATTGCCAATGCTGAAGAGGTAAATGTAAAAGGGATTGAACTTGATGCAAACATCAAAGCCAATAAATATTTAAGTTTCTATGGCGCTGTGGCGTATACCGATGCTAAGTATGTAACGTTTAAGAATGCACCTCTTCCGTTGGAAGAAACAGGTCAAACTACTCAGGATCCAAATTTTCCAAGTGATCCTTCTAAAACGGTACAGTTAGCATTCAAAGATATTTCTGGTGGACAACTACCAGGTATCTCGAAGTGGGCAGGTTCTGTAGGCGGTGAATTTTCTGTTCCAGTAAATTTCCTTCGCCAGGATGGAAAATTCTTTGTGGCAGCTGATGCTTTCTATCGTTCCGATTTTTCTTCAAGTCCATCTCCTTCGCAATACCTGAATATAAATGGTTATGCATTGCTAAATGGAAGAACTGGTTTCCGCGTAGCGAAAGGCACCTCTATATCGATATGGGCTCGGAATATTTTGAACAAGAATTATTATGAGCAGTTATTGCCAGCGGGCGGTAATGCTGGCCAATATGCGGCTGTGCTTGGCGATCAAAGAACTTTTGGCATCACTGCAAAACATACTTTTTAATCATCAGCACCTAGAGTATTCTTTTTTGTGAATGATTAAATGTAAGATATCCTAAACTGAGGTTCCTTCTCTGATTCGTGGTCGGAGGAGGAGCTCACTTTTGTATAATCATGAATAAAAAATTGAGCTAGTTTGGTGGCGTTGCTCGTAGTTGGATAATAGGCTTTTTTATAATATTGGTTTGATGAAGAAGCAATGATAAACAACAATTAAAATGGTGAAAGTAAACTTGGCCGAAGCGAATGTAATCGCCAGAATTAACAACGGTGAAGGAAACTGATGACAGGAAGCACAATATTATTTAGCGAGCGTTTTCTCCTGTAGAAGCCGAAGATATTATAAAGGTGCAGATACCTATCGAGGCAACTATATGAATGGACGTAATAATAATCCAAAGATATTTCTTACACAGCGTCAAATTATTTTTTAAAAAAAAAAGGAGACAGTTTAAAAGAACATCAGATAGTTCTGCAACTATGGTAGACCTCAGACATTATTTTAATCTTGCAGCACGTATTTTAGTTTCTTTGAATTTGCGTTTAATACAGGTAGCCAGTAATTCACCAGTTGAATATTCCAGGCATTCTTCAATCTCTATTCTTTTAAGGTAATCCATCCGTATCAGAATTTCCGATAGGTCGTAATCGGGAAATTTATTTTCAATCTTTACCGTCAACTCATTTTTAATGGCTAATGAAATTTGTTTTTTCATATTTAAAGATGGGCTATTTTTTATTGATATTTCAAGTGCACGAGTTATTTACCGAAGTACTTCTGCTTGGGATCAATTGTTTATTGCTTCAACTCCGTAGGAGTTACCTGTGGCGAATTTGGGATGATAATATTTCTAAATCATTTTGCTCTATATATAAGTGATGCACCCGCGTGAAGGATGGTAGCGGAAAGCCCGAAGTGTGTGGGCTTGCGCGTGGCCGGACTTGTAGCGGACAGCCTGACCCACGCCTCGGGGGGCACGCCCAAGTTTTCCGTTACCGTTCATTGTGATTTGTGATTGATGGAAATATTCCGCGTTGTGTGATTGGTGAATTAAACAAACCCAAGCACTGAAACTAAGCTTCAAACAATCTTTTTAAATATTTTATATTCGCCTGTAACATCGGCCGGGCCTCACCGTCTTGATATTGAATTTAACGAAATGAACCTCGAAGCTTTTCAAAACCGGGTATTGCCAGCTAAAAACAAGCTTTACCGTTTTGCGCTCCGCTTTCTCGGAAACGAAGAAGAAGCCAAAGATGTAGTGCAGGAAGTTTTTATCAGAGTTTGGAACGGAAGGGAGCAGATGAATGAAATTCAGAATTGGGAGGCTTGGTGTATGCGCATCACCCGTAACCTCTCGCTGGATCGCATCCGCTCGATGAACCGGAAACAGACACAACCGATGGAGGATGCTTATCAGATTCGTCACCAGGATTTAACACCACACGAGACCACTGAACAGTATGAAAGTATGCAGCGCATTAACACCTTGATTGCTTCGTTGCCTGAAAAGCAGCGACAGGTAATTCACCTTCGCGATGTTGAGGGATATTCGTACAACGAAATATGTGAAACACTCGAACTGGATATGAACCAGGTAAAAGTGAGTTTGTTCCGGGCGCGCAGTGCGGTGCGCGAGAAATTAGTAAAGATCAATGCTTATGGACTCTAACAAATTAAACGAATTGCTCGAAAAGTATTGGGCGTGCGAATCTTCGCTGGAAGAAGAGCAGCAACTGCACGAATACTTTCGCACCAACGCGGTGCCTGAGCATCTGACAGAAACGGCAGCACTGTTCCATTACTTTGATGAGAATAAAAAAAAATCGGTAGGTGGTGATGCCTTTGATGAAGAGGTGTTGAAGAAAGTAAGCGCACCGAAACAAAGCAAAGTAATTCGGCTAGTTTACAACTCGATGCGGATTGCAGCAGGTTTGGCAGTAGTAGTTGCCGCTACTTATTTCATTCGAACGGAAATAAGAAAAACAACACCGCAGGCGATGGTTGATACCTATGACGACCCGAAGCTGGCGTTTGAAGAAACAAAGAAAGCGTTGCTGATGATATCGAAAAGTTTTGGAAGGGCAGAAACAGAAACAAAAAAGATTGACCTCTTTAATAAAGCGACAGATGAGGTGAAGAAGAAGGAAACAAATGAATTGTGATTTTAGAAAATAACTTTAGAAAAATATTAAACTGACAACGAATATGAAAAAGATAATAATAGTAGCCTTGATGATGATTGCCGTGAACGGTGTGTTTGCCCAAGATGCAATCTCTAAGTTTTTCTCCAAGTATCAGGATGATGAAAGCTTCACACAGGTAACAGTGAGCAGTAAGATGTTCAGCTTGTTTACCAACATGGATGTAGAATCGAAGGAAGATAAAGAAGTATTGGAAGCGATTAGCAAATTGAAAGGCTTGCGAATTTTAGGAAAAGAAAATACTTCTGATGCGCGTAAACTTTACAAAGAAGCCTTTGCTTTAATACCAACAAAAGAGTTCGAAGAATTGATGACGGTTCGCGATAAAGACCAGGACTTTAAATTCCTGATCAAAGAAAGCGCGGGAAAAATCTCTGAACTGGTAATGATTATGGGTGGTGCAGATGATTTTATGCTGATGAGCTTATACGGTGAAATCGATTTGAAACAAGTGTCGCACTTGGGCAAGAAGATGAACGTAGGTGGCCTTGAGCAATTACAAAAACTTGACGATAAGAAAAAGAATTAGTCCCAAGCCTCACCTAAATCCTCTCCGGAGGAGAGGACTTAAGCCCTTCTCTTCGGAGAAGGGGTTGGGGGATGAGGCTTCACTACATTAAAGTCCAAAGTACAATTCAACTTTATCGAAATGAAAAAAACCATCATACCTACCTTACTTGCATTACTGTTTTTGTCTGCATCTGCCTTTGCGCAAAGTGAAAGCTTCAATACCTTAAAAAATAAATTCAGTGGCGAAGATGATGTTCACCATTTTGCTGTGAGCGGATTTTTTGCTCGTAGCGTATTGTGGATGGCGGATGAACATGAAATTTTTGATGCCATTAAGGATGTTAAAGTCATTCGTTTGATTGTTATTCCGCGTGATGCATTTAAAGCCCAGGAAGTAACCTTGAATGGTTTTAAGAAAGTATTGAAAGGAGATGGGTTTGAAGAACTAGTACGTGTAAAAGATAGTGGAGATGATGTTACCCTTTACCTTCAATCACCAGACAAGAAAAAAGACCGTTATATGATTCTGGTAGAAGACAACAATGAAATTGTTGCCATTGAAATAAAAGGTTCTATCGATCCGAAGTTTTTATTGGAGAACCAACCAGTTGCGATCAATCAATCAATAAACAAATAATACTATGATAAACTTCAAACGTCTTTCTGTTTTATTTTTTGGCTTACTCATTTCAGTTGCCAGTATGGCACAAACTAAAACCACGGAAGAGCTTCATAAGAAATATGGAGAAGGTCTTTCACTTTTCTTTTATAACAACACGCTTCGGATGTTAAATCAAAGTGATGATAAAGAATTTGATGAGCTGATTAAGGATATTCAAAAGATGAAGTTCTTAATGATTGAAAAGAGCAAGGACTTTGATTATAAAAAACTCACCAGTGGATATAAATCAGAAGCATTCGAACCGATCATGACCAGCCGATCAGAAGGTAAGAGCTTCGATATTTTTCTAAACGAGAAACAAGGCAAGACCAACGGAGTAGTAGTATTGGTAAATGATTCCTCCAATCTTTATGTATTGGATATTGTAGGAAGTATTTCATTAAACAATGCTACCAAGCTTTTCAGCACCATCGATGAAAGTTCTGACATCGGTAAAAAGATAAAAGAGTTTACGAAGAAGGATGATAAAGACAAGAAGAATAAGGATTAACCTTTAAACAGCAGAGAAACGCAGAGGTAATTCTTTGTGGGTGTTTTGTGTTCTTGCGTTTGGAATTATTCGTTTTTTTTCAAGTCATTATTTTCCTGTGCGGTACTGAAAAAAATTTAGCTGTCTCTGCGTTCTGTGCAGTTATCTTTTATTTCAATTATTCAAACTAACTTGTAATCTTATTCATTTCATCGCGACCTATAACAACAAATACTACTACGTTGGAAACTGTTCTCTCTATTCAATCGCTTACCAAAAATTTCGGAAAGCTTTGTGCCGTCAACAACATCAACCTCGAAGTGAAAACCGGCCAGGTATTTGGCATGCTTGGACCAAACGGTAGTGGCAAGACTACAACGCTAGGTATGCTCATGGGCGTAACCAATCCTACACAAGGTTCTTTCTCATGGTTTGGTGAAGCACCTTCGAATGAAGTTCGAAAGAAAATTGGAGCAGTTTTAGAGCATCCTATTTTTTATCCCTACCTCAGCGGACAAAAAAATCTAGAACTGAATGCGATGATCAAACAATGTCCACCAGAAAATATTCCCAACGTACTGGAATTAGTGGAGTTGACAGATCGTAGAAATGATAAGTATAAAACATACTCGTTAGGTATGAAGCAACGATTGGCAATTGCCTCTGCATTGCTCAATGATCCAACGGTATTAATTTTAGATGAACCCACCAACGGACTTGATCCAATGGGTATTGCAGAGATACGGGGATTGATAAAAAAAATCGCATCCAACGGAAAGACCATTATACTAGCCAGTCATTTGCTGGATGAAGTACAGAAAGTTTGTAGTCATTTCGCAGTGCTGAAAAAAGGAAATCTTGTTCATACAGGACCAGTTGATGATGTTGGTAAAGGATCGGAAATAGTGGAGGTAAATGCTGACGTTGCAAACCTCAATGAAATGCTATTGAATTTTGCAGGCACATCTTCTCTTATTAAAGAGAACGGCCTGTATGAAGTTACCTTACGCGATGGATTTCACAGCAAAGAACTGAATCGCTTTTTGTTCGATCAGGGCGTAACCGCTTCGCATATTCATACGAAGAAGAGAAGCCTGGAAAAAATGTTTCTTGAAATTCTTGCGGGGGCTTAAAAAAGCATAAAGCAAAAAAGTATAAAGTTGAAAGCTGACAGTCTAGCGTGTAAAGTCTAATATCTAACGTCCAACATCGAATATGCTTCACTTACTCAAAATCGATTTAAAGAAACTCATGAACTATCGTACTTTCTGGATAGTGTGTGGTTTGTATTTTATTACCCTTGCATTTGCCACAGCCAGTGGCATGGAGTTTTTAAAATGGCTTGCGAGTTTCATCGAAGGGTTTGGTGAAAAGATCAATGTTGATCGAATTCCATTATATCACTTTCCAGATGTTTGGCTCAATCTTATTTGGTTTAGCGGATCGTTAAAAATTGTATTGGCTATCATGGTGGTCATTTCTGTCACAAATGAATTTACGTATCGCACGATTCGTCAGAATATTATTGATGGAATGAGTCGCTCACAGTTTTTGTTTTCCAAAATACTCACCAATGTTTTACTGAGCCTGATGAGTGTGGTGATGATCTTCTTGATTGGTTTAGTGACCGGTATGATCTATAGTCCATTTATAGATTTTCAAAGCGTTACTACAGATCTTGAATTTTTCCCAGCGTATTTTCTTGAAATATTTTTCTTTTTATCGTATGCCTTAATGATGGGTATTCTGATTCAGCGGTCAGGCCTTACCATTATTTTGCTTTTGTTATCGCAAATGATTGAGGCCATTATCACTGCCAACATTGATGATGTAGTGCCGGCTATCATACCTTATTTTCCCATGCGATCGATCTGGAATTTAATTAACTTCCCCTACCAACGATATGCCTTCCAGGAAATTCAGGATTATCTTTTGTTCTCTTCCGTAGCGATTGTTATCGGATGGATTGTCATCTTCAATTACCTTAGCTACCTTAAGTTGAAGAAGTCAGATATATAGGGTAACGATCAATCAAATGTTTTCGTATCAGTTGAAATCTTAATTCTGCTATATTCGCCCCAGAATTTATCATTATGAATACAAAGGCGTGGGTACAAGCATTTAGACTAAGAACATTGCCCTTAGCACTTTCTTCCATTGCAATGGCGGGATTTTTAGCGGCTACAGCGCATGCCTTTCGTTGGGACATTTTTGTATTGTGTGTAACGACTACCATCTGTTTACAGATTTTATCCAACCTGGCAAATGATTATGGCGATTCCATTCATGGTGCAGATAGTGTAGATCGAAAAGGCCCGAAGCGTGCAGTACAAAGTGGCGCGATTTCCTCTCAACAAATGAAAATGGCCGTCATCATTTTTGTGTTTCTTTGTTTGGTAAGTGGTGTTTTGTTGTTGTGGATTTCATTCGGTTTGAATTGGAATGCTATCTTATTTTTCTTCGGCTTAGGTATCTTATGTATTCTCGCGGCCATTGCATACACGGTTGGAAAACGACCTTATGGATATATTGGTCTCGGTGATTTTTCGGTTTTAATTTTCTTTGGGTTGGTGGGAGTTTTGGGTTCACAATACCTTTTTACCCAACAATTTATTGGCGTTGACATTTTACCCGCACTCAGCTGTGGATTCTTTTCTATCGGTGTTTTGAATCTCAATAATATACGTGATATCGAATCGGACCTCAAGGCTGGTAAATACTCTATACCCGTTCGAATCGGTCGTAAGAACGCAATCGTTTACCATTGGTTTTTATTGTTGGGTGGATTGTTTTGTGCCTTGGCGTATTCGCTGCTTACCTATCATTCACCTTGGCAATTTTTGTTTCTTGTCACTGCACCTTTGTTCATTCGAAATGGTATGGTGGTAAGTCAGAAGCCATCGCATGAACTCGATCCTTACCTTAAACAAATGGCGCTGTCAACTCTGGCGTTCGTATTGCTTTTTGGCATCGGTTTGTTATTGGCGTAAAACATAGTTGCCAGTCATGCAGAACCCGAAACTCGAAATCCGAAACTTATTCTGATTCTGCCTAGATTGTTCTTCCATCCAAAAATTACTGGTTTATCTTTGCGGAATGTCACAACAGATTCTCATTCTCGACTTCGGTTCTCAGTACACACAGCTCATTGCCCGCAGGGTTCGCGAACTCAATGTTTACTGCGAAATTCATCCTTATAACAAGGTTCCAGCGATTACATCTGATATTAAAGGGGTCATTCTTTCCGGAAGCCCATGTTCGGTTCGGGATGCGGGCTCGCCCAATGTCGATATCAAACAGTTTGAAAAAATACCGGTTTTAGGGGTTTGTTATGGTGCCCAGCTTATAGCCCATCAAAGTGGTGGCGAAGTACTTCCATCTCACATGCGTGAATATGGTCGTGCAAGACTAACGACAGTAGATCATCATAGCGAACTTTTAAAAGAGATATCACTCGACTCGCAAGTGTGGATGTCACATGCCGATACAATCGCTTCTGTTCCTGAATCTTTTGAGGTTATTGCCAGCACACCTTCAGTAGCGGTGGCGGCTTACAAAATAAAAAACAAAGCTGTGTATGGCATTCAATTCCATCCCGAGGTAACGCATACAACAGAAGGAAAAAATCTATTGAGAAATTTTGTTGTGAGTATCTGCGGATGCGCACAAGATTGGACAGCCGATCAGTTTGTAGAAGCAACCGTTGCCGATCTGAAAAACAAACTAGGTAACGATCAGGTCGTGATGGCACTTTCTGGCGGAGTTGACTCTACCGTTGCTGCCATCTTAGTTCACAAAGCCATTGGCAAAAACCTGCATTGCATTTTTGTTGATAATGGTTTGCTGCGTAAGAATGAATTTGAGCAAGTGTTGGATTCGTACAAACACATGGGCCTTAACATTAAAGGCGTTGATGCAAAAGAAAAATTTTATTCAGCCTTAGAAGGACTCACTGAGCCGGAATCAAAACGCAAAGCGATTGGTAAAACTTTTATCGATGTATTCGATGAAGAATCACATTTACTGAAAGATGTAAAATGGCTTGGACAAGGAACGATTTATCCGGATGTGATTGAATCGGTTTCTGTAAATGGTCCTTCTCAAACTATTAAGTCGCACCATAATGTTGGGGGACTGCCAGAAAAAATGAAACTCAAAATTGTTGAACCGCTCAATACTTTATTTAAAGATGAAGTGCGTGTTGTTGGTAAAACGTTAGGTATCGATCCAACCATTTTAGGTAGACATCCTTTCCCTGGTCCTGGTTTGGGTATTCGTATTTTAGGAGACATCACACCCGACAAAGTGAGAATACTTCAAGAGGTTGATTATATTTTTACTTCTGGCTTACGCGAGCATGGACTCTATGATAAAGTATGGCAAGCGGGATCAATGCTGTTGCCCGTGCAATCTGTTGGCGTAATGGGAGATGAGCGAACCTACGAACGCGTTGTTGCCTTGCGTGCTGTAACCAGCACCGATGGTATGACTGCTGATTGGGCACATTTACCTTATGACTTTTTAGCAACCGTATCAACCGATATCATCAATAAAGTAAAAGGTGTAAATCGTGTCGTGTACGATATCAGTTCGAAACCACCGGCAACTATTGAGTGGGAATAGCCGAGTTTTGAGTTTAAAGTTTCGAGTTGTGTACGAACTCGAAACTTTAAACTCGAAACTTTAACCCCGAAACTTTAAACCTTGAACAATTACCATGGTTAAAAAAATAATCCTTGTTTCTTTCATTTCGGTTTTGTGCGTCCAATTCGCATTCGCACAGATTGATTATAATAAACAATACTTCAATGCTAAGGCGTTGTTCCGTGAAGGTAAATACAACCTGGCGATGGAGAGTTTCAAGTCGCTGATTCCGTACGACCAGAAAAATGTATTTAATGAATATGCTTCTTTCTATTATGGCTTATCCGCTTACAATCTTGGATTTAAAGCAGTAGCAAAAGATGCATTTACACAATTGAAGTCACTTCATCCCAAATGGGAAAAAATGGATGAGGTTAATTTTTGGTTGGGTAAAACACAGTTAGAGAACCGTGAGTATTTTGTGGGATTAAAAACCCTTTCCGTAATCTCTGATAAGAAGTTAGAGAAAGAAGTAGAACAAGTGAAACGAATTAATTTACGCGATCTCACCGATTTAGAAACGTTAAAGAGACTTCATTCCGAATATCCGAAAGATCAAATCATCGGCATCGCTCTGGCAACAGCACTTTCCAAAACCATGGCCGATCCAAATGATAAAATTCAGTTGGAATCACTCATCCAAACATTTAATCTGAAGAAAACAGATTTCATCGCTGAAGCTCCCAAAACTTTTTACAAGGATGTGTATTCTGTTTCAGCATTGCTACCGCTCATGGTAAACACGCTCGAAGCATCGCCTACAAAAAAACGCAACCAGATTGTTCTCGATTTATATGAAGGCATGAAACTGGCTGCTGATACATTAAACAAGCAAGGCATTAAAATTAGTCTCCGTGCTTACGATACAGAGCGGAGCCACGATAAGATTAAAACCATTTTGGCCACTGAAGAATTATTAAGTACAGATTTAATTGTTGGTCCGTTTTTTCAGGAGGAAAACAAATTCATTCAGGAGTTTTCGTTGAAGAATCAGATCAACGTATTCAATCCTGTATCGAACAATACAGAATTGATTGCTGCTAATCCCTATGCATTTTTGTATCAACCTTCAACAGAAGTAATCGGAAAAAAATCCGGTGAGTTTTTAGCGAAGTATGCCAAAAAGAAAAACTGCATTGTGTACTACGGAATGTCAAAAAGAGATTCGATACTAGCGGCCAACTTTAACCAAAAGGCAAATGAAAATGGATTGAAGGTTTTATCATCCAATCGTCTATCAAAAGAAAATGTTGGAAAGATTTTAACGATGCTGGCAACACCTACTGAATATGATGAGTATCGTTATCCAAAACAGTTTACCTTAAAGAAAGATAGCTTGGGAAGTATTTTCGTGGCATCAGACGATGCGCTTATTTATGCGAAAGTACTGAGCAGTGTAGAAACACGAAAAGATTCGGTATTGGTATTGGGATCGGAGAACTGGCTTGATCAAGCCGTTATTGATGCAGGTAAATATCAAACGCTGAAAGTTGTTTTAACCGCACCCAATTTTTCATCGAGCGAAAATCGTTACCTCAAAGCGTTCACAAAAAAATTCATTAAGACTCACGGCCGTGCACCCTCTACCTATGCACGGTATGGATATGAATTCATGCTTTTCATAGGTAATCAATTAAAGAAGAATGGTGTTTATTTTCAGGATGCACTGAATGCAACCAACTTTATTCCTGGCTATTTAGTTGAAGGCTATAATTTTCAATTCAGTCACGACAACCAATTGATACCGTTTGTGCGGTATAAGAATGGCAAGATGGTCGTGATCGAAAAAAGATAATCACACCATGCAATCGACAACCAATAGTAAAACACTTTTTGAAAAAGCAAAACAATTTATTCCGGGCGGAGTAAACTCACCGGTGCGTGCCTTTCGAGCCGTGGGTGGAAATCCACTTTTCATTAAGAGAGCATCAGGTGCTTACTTGTATGATGAAGATGATAATGTTTATATCGATTTAATAAATTCATGGGGACCCATGATTTTAGGTCATGCCCATCCGTTGATTGAAGAAGCCGTAAAAGTTGCTTTAGCAAACTCGCCATCTTTTGGTGCACCAACATCACGCGAAGTAGAAATGGCAGAATTGATTTGTTCCATTGTTCCATCGGTTGAGAAAGTGCGAATGGTAAACTCAGGAACGGAAGCAACGATGTCTGCCATTCGCGCGGCTCGTGGTTATACTGGTCGCGAGAAGTTTATTAAAATGGAAGGATGCTATCACGGACATGGCGATTCATTTTTAATCGCAGCAGGAAGTGGTGCTCTTACTTTTGGTGTGCCCGATAGTGCGGGTGTAACAAAAGGCACAGCACAAGATACACTCATCGTTCCGTTTAATAATCTCGAAGCAATAGAAAAAATCATCAGCGGAAATAAAAATGAAATCGCTGCTATCATTTTAGAACCTGTTGTAGGTAATATGGGTTGCGTTCCCCCCAAGCCGGGATACCTTGAAGGACTTCGTAAAATTTGTGACGAACATAACATCGTTTTAATTTTTGATGAAGTAATGACTGGGTTTCGTCTAGCATTGGGTGGAGCCCAACAACGCTATAATGTAAAACCCGACATGACTACCATGGGTAAGATTATCGGTGGTGGTTTGCCTGTTGGTGCATATGGTGGAAAAAAAGAAATCATGGATTGTGTTTCTCCACTAGGACCGGTTTATCAAGCAGGAACCCTTTCAGGGAATCCATTGGCAATGGCTGCGGGACTAGCGATGTTGAAATATCTCAAGCAACATGCGGAAGTGTTCACACAAATTGATGAAAGTACCTCTTTACTTACTGAAGGTATAGGAAAGCAATTTAAAGAAGCGGGTATTGCGCACAGCATCAATACGGTAGGTTCAATGTTTACCTTGTTTTTTACAGATAAAACCGTTGTTGATTTTGACACGGCCAAGACAAGTGACACCGCGATGTTTGCCCGTTATTTTCAGGCGATGTCATCACAAGGCGTATATCTGGCACCGTCTCAATATGAAGCCATGTTTATATCTACTGCAATAACAGAGGATGTAGTCTCCAAAATTCTGGAAGCGAATCACGCTGCTTTGAAGGTGTTATAAGTTACGGGTTTCAAGTTTCGAGTTATCTACAAACTCGAAACTTTAAACTCGTAACTTCCTGATATGAAATCCGCGAAAGCCGTATTATATTAGCCGATAGAGCAGCCTACTGTCGTTTATAAACTAGCCCGCATTTGATGAAAAATCGTGCCCTGAAGTACACCGTGATCTTAAGCATTGTTGGTGTTATTATTACCGGATTAATGGCCTACCTAATCTGGACTCCGACAAACATTCAGCAACGAAATGCACCTTTCATTGCCTTGGGCGAACATATCCATAAGGAGATAACGCAAACACCTCCATTATTAGAAATGGTGATTGCGGGCGATGCGACTATAAATTTTGATACACAAATTATTGGCCCTCTAACGGCTTCCCGAAATCTTGTTCAGCAAGCTTATGATGGACACGATTCGCGCCTTGGCGCTTTTGAGAAGACAGACGATGAAGAAGCAAAAATTATTTATAAGGAAGCTATAAATGAGCTAGATAGATTAATGGAGGTAGCCAAAGAGAAATTGGCTGTACACAAGCTTGCCACCAGCAGTGTTGGTGATAGTGCGATGGAAATTTCTACTAAACAAGCTGCTGTTGCTGTTGACCTGAAGTATGAAGCCGCTTATGAGCGTACACTTGTTACGATCAACAGGCTATCAACTTACCTTATTGCAGAGACTACTTCTCGCGCTGCAACATTTCAAAAATTTTCATGGCTTGCCATTTTAGTATCTGCTGTTTCCTTTGTTGGTATGGGTTTGTTTTTCTTCCGATTACAGTTTAAGAATGACGTAGTGATTGCAACGCAGTCGGCAAAGCTAGATCACCAAGTTAAGGCTGTCGGGGCAGTGGCGATATTTATTGAATCTATATCTGCTGGAAATTATTCCATCGACCTTGATTTAGGTGGTAATGACGGCAGTCATACCTTGCAACATACGTTTATTGCTATGCGCGATAAGTTGAGCGCAGATGCACAGGAAGATTACAAGCGCAACTGGGCTACCACAGGTCTTGCTCAAATTGGAGAGATTCTGAGAAACTCTTCATCCTCTACTACAGAGCTGTTTGATAACATTCTGAAATTTGTAGTGAAGTACACCAACTCCAATCAAGGAGGACTTTTCCTTTTTAATGATGACAATGAAAGTGACACCTTTCTAGAATTGGTATCATGCTATGCGTTTGAACGTAAAAAATTTATTCAGAAGCGAATTGATGCAGGGCAAGGTCTTGTTGGACAGTGTTTCCTGGAAGGGCAGCGAATATATTTAGCGAAGGTTCCTGAGCAATATGTATCCATTACTTCGGGATTGGGCGGATCAAATCCAAATGCCGTATTACTAGTTCCGCTTAGAGTAAATGAAAAGATTTTTGGAGTACTCGAGTTGGCTACCTTCAAGCGTTATGAAGAATATGAAATTCAACTGGTAGAAAAACTTTCGGAAAGTATTGCTTCCACGATTTCATCCGTTCAGGCAAATGAAAGTACGCGTATGTTGTTAGAAAAGACTCAGCAACAAGCTGAAGAGATGCGCTCGCAAGAGGAGGAGATGCGGCAGAACATGGAAGAACTTGAGGCTACACAAGAAGAAATGCGCAGAAAGGAAAAACATATTCAGGATATGTTCGACCAAGAAAAGAAGCGCAACGAGAAAGTGCAACTCAATAGAAAAGTGGTGATGGAGTTGACGCGTAACAACGATATTAAAACAGGTAACTGGAATGTATCCATCGAGAAAGTTACGAGCTCTATAACACAACAATTAAAGGTGTCGCGCTGTAGTATTTGGATTTACAACGCCAAAGAGAATTATATAACTTGCAATAAATTATATCAGCACGATAAACGATCGTTCGAATCAGGAACGGTACTACATGGTAGAGACTTTCCTGCTTATTTCAAAGCATTGGCATCTGAAGAAACCATTGTTGCAAAGAACGCTCACAATCATCAGGCAACATCTGAATTTTCTGAAGTCTATTTAAAACCTTTGAACATTGAATCCTTGTTGGATGTGCCCTTCTTCCACGAAGGAAAAATTATTGGCATAATCTGCTGCGAACATCAATACGAGCAAAAAGAATGGCTGGATGAAGATGTGGAATTTCTGAAATCCTGTGCCGACTTACTTTCAGTTTCGTACAACACTAAAACCATCAACCTTATGGTTGATCATTTGAACGATGCACAAGAGACACTGCAAACCATTATAGACAATATTCCACGAGCAGTATTCTGGAAAGACAGGGATCTTCGCTTCAAAGGATGCAATAGAATATTTGCAAAAGTTGCCGGCTTAAAATCGCACAAAGATCTTATTGGCCACACCGACTTTGATATGCCCTGGAAGGAACATGCTGAAGAATATCGTAAAGACGATCTTGACGTAATGAAGAATAGAAAATCACGAATCGATCAGGAAGAAAAGAATGTGAATAGTGAGGGGCAGATCTCCTGGGTAAGTACCAGTAAGGTAGCCGTTCTTAACACAAGCAATGAAGTGGTGGCGGTCTTGGGTATGTTTGAAGATATAACTGAGCGCAAGAATAAAGAAGCTGACATTTCAGCCAAGCTATTAGAGCTGGAGCAGCTCAAAAAGATGCTTGGAAACAAGAGCAGTTAGAGATTTTTTGGCGCAGGAATTACCTCTGCTTTACTGCCTGTATTTACGATACATCATTTTTTGCAGGAGTTTTACTATTTTTACTCATACTTACCTAATTAATCGGATTATGAACTATCGCTTTTTGATCCTTATCGCTGCGCTGATGGTGCTTTCGGGCTCCTCTCTTTTTGCGCAGGGCGAACGCAAAGACAAGACGGCTGTTACCTACGAAGAAATTTATGACGAGCCTTATTCTGTCAACAAACTATTTATTGGACTTGTACCCTTGTATGGCGAATTGTTTGTGACCAACGTAAATGCAGGTTTCGGAGTGGATGCGATGTACTATCATAAAGATAAGGCAGACTTTCGTGTTCAGTATCGCAAAACCTATAGCGAGCAGTTCTTTGATTTTAATCGCGACCTGGCAACAAAACAAAGCAGTGTAGACAATCGGGCTGCAACGTATAACTACATTGAATTTGGTGGCTCATATCACTTTAAAGATTTTGAAGAGAGTTCTAAGACTAAAATGTTCCTTTATAAGAACAGCTATAAAGGGAACAAGTGGGCAGCGCGGGTACCGCTTCACGCAGAAGTACCGTGTAAAGTAAGAAAGATATACGCTGCTCGATTGGGTGGTATTTACTGGAATAGCGCAGTTGATCTCGGGAATATTTTGAAGCTTCAAGGACTTACAAACTCAGATTTGAAAAACACATCCGGTGACGCAGCTTATCCTAATCTGCCAAAGCAGGAATTAAATGGTAAAAACCAAATGGTGAACGTGCATCCTTTCACCAACGTGGCATCAACTGGATTATACGTTGGAGGTTCCATGTCATGGATCAGAAACGTAGCCGTTAATTTTGATAAGTTTGAAGAAGGTATTGACGATGGCATGTTCACTACTTATGTGGATATTCTTATTGCTCCATCCTTTAAAGTAGACGATGTTGTCTACACTCCGAAAACTACAAATGGAGCTCGCCTTATAGACGATACAGCAGCCTATTCGGTTAGTCCGGTGAAGACAAAAACCATTGGCTTCCGTGCTGGTATAGACGGACGTTTCAATCGCCAGTTGAGTTGGTCGTATGGAGGTGAAGTAGGTTACCGCCCAAGCTTCGATAAGTCAGGATTCTATGTTCTTGTAAAAATTGCCTTCCCTGTTTTTGGAACTAACCTCGATTATAAGGTAGAGTCATTTGGGAAATAAGCTGATAGTTAATCGCTGCGATATTAAAATCGAGTTTAGATTAACGATTAAGATTTAATGTACTAATGCAATACGATATCCTCATCATCAACATCAAAGGGCTTGTTCAAATTCGTGAGCAAGCCTTTTCTTTTGTTAGGGGTAAGCAGATGGCGGAACTTCCTGTTCTCCAGAATTCTTTTCTCGCTATTAAAGATGGAATGATTGCTTCGTTTGGCGAGATGAAAGATTTACCATCGACAAAAGCTGATCAGCTCATCAATGCATCCGGAAAATTTGTATTTCCGAGTTTTGTAGATTCGCATACACATTTGGTTTTTGCTGCGAGCAGGGAAGAAGAATTTGTGATGAAGATTAAGGGCGCTACCTATGCCGAGATTGCTGCGCATGGTGGAGGCATTCTAAATTCAGCAAAGAAACTTCAACAAACTTCAGAAGATGAATTGTTCGAAAGAACATTGGTGCGTGTTGAAGAAATTATTCGAACCGGCACAGGTGCAGTCGAAATTAAAAGTGGTTACGGCTTAACCACTAAAGATGAATTGAAGATGCTTCGTATTGCCAGGCGAATCGGTAGAGAAACACCGCTTACAGTAAAAACAACTTTTCTCGGAGCACACGCTGTTCCGAAAGATTTGAATAAAGCGGATTACATTGAGTTAGTTGTTAAGGAAATGATTCCCGCTGTCGCGGAAGAAAAACTAGCGGATTACATCGATGTATTTTGCGAAGAAGGATTTTTTAATCCAGATGAAACAGAACGCATTGTTGAAGAAGGAAAACGATTTGGTATGAAGCCTCGCATCCATGCCAACCAGCTTCATAATTCAGGTGGTGTGCAGGTAGGAGTGAAGACCCACGCATTAAGTATTGATCATTTAGAAAATATAGGTGAAGAAGAAATTGAATTGTTAAAGCATAGTGAGGTAATGCCAACAGCATTGCCGGGAGCAGCATTTTTTCTCGGCTTACCCTTTCCACCTGCACGTAAAATGTTGGATGCAGGTTTGCCACTTGCTATTGCCACAGATTATAATCCTGGAAGTTCTCCAAGTGGAAATATGATGCTGATGCTTTCACTAGCCTGTATCAAGATGAAGATGACACCCGAAGAAGCGATCAATGCAGCGACTATAAATACAGCGCATGCTCTTGAGTTGGATAAATCGCACGGGAGTATTACCGTTGGAAAAGTCGCTAACGTTTTTATCACCAAATCCATTCCATCTGTTGCCTTCCTACCCTATGCATTTGGTGGAACCTGGATTGATCAGGTTATATTGAATGGGAAGATGATATAATTATTATTTCTTCTTATGAGGTTGGCTCTTGGTGGCCAGAGAGGAGATGATTGTCGCTTGATAGAGAAAGGTGACTCATCTGGAGTATAATTGAATATTTTTTAAATTTTATAAACACGTACTCCTTTGGATTTACGCAACTCATTTTTCTGTTTTAGAAATGTATTCGAAGGTGTAATAAAATTTCTTTAAGCAAACTAATCCAAACAAGAGGTTCAAACTGGCGATTACTCCAAGAGGAATTTTAAACAGTACTAATAGAATCCAACTTATAGAAAAGAAAAAAACAAACGGCATAAACTTTTCCTGATCGCGATCTTTGATGTAGAGTAAGCCGTAAAAGAACACCGGTATACTCAATGCAAGAAGAATGGATGAAACAACATCGAAACTATTAAACCCAGCCGGAAAATTTTTTATGATCATTCCAAGCTCAGGTACAAGAAGAAGAAGTATTGTGCACAAGAAGTAGATCAATCTTTTTGTAAAGTGAATCGGAAGATTTTGATTCAATGCGAAATGAAAATTATCAAATCGATGTATTTCGCACACCAATACAACTTGTGCAGCAAAAGCAATTACCATCCCCAATCCAAGAAGCCTGATGTCATACACATCTGTTTTGTAAAGTTGAGTAACGCCAAGTAATATTAAACAACTAAAAACTTTTGTGCCCATTAACGTTAAGGGTTCTCTTCTGGCAATCCACTCGGGGAAGAAAAGAGGATACGGTTTTGTGATGGACACGTTTACAAATCGAATAAATGCTCCAACTTTCTTTTCCTGATTGGGATGATGCAAACTTCGATGCAAGGCAAACGATCCTACAAGAATTAAAAGCATTAACGCGGTCAGTGACATCAAGAGTGTTATAATTACTTCATGTCTGATCGCGAAAGCCATTAAAAACATTCCATAGAGAATAGCCGGAAGAAGTTGATAGAAAAGTGTTGCTGTTATCGCGATCCGTTTTTGTGTCGTTGATAGAAGTGTAAAATGGAATATAAATTCATTTTCTTTTCGCTTGAGTATGTCGCGATTAAATTTCATCACATTGAAGGTGTACATCATCCATACCGAAATAGGAACCAGCATAAGAGCGGGAGAAGCAACAAAGAATTCAGCCAGAGCAATGTGTTCGATGCTTCTCATAAAACCTGCACCGAGTCCAATCACTAAAAAGAATAATCCTGCGTTAGCGCGGTAGAACTCGCGAACAAGTATTCGGTTCATTATAAAAGAAATGGCACTCATCCTTTCACTAAAGTTTTGTTCTCAATAGAGAACGTTTCATTCACTTTTAAATCGTTTGATTCCAGCGACTGGTGTGATGATAGAAGAAAGGTGACTTCATGTTGATGAATGTAGTTCTCCATAATCTGAAGCAGGACACCTCTCGCTTGTACATCTAAGGTAATTAATGGTTCATCTAAAATGATAAGCTTTGGCGCCCCAAGAAATGCAATAGCAAGTGAAAGTTTTTTCAACATACCGCTCGAATAGGTTTCGCAAGGTTTTTCAAAATAACCCGTCATGCTAAACTGTTCCACAAAAAAATTCTGTTGCTTTTGGTCTGCACCTTTGGTTTTTCCAATAAACCGGATAAGGTCTTTTGAAGTTAGGAAGCCTGGATAAAGTGGCTCGGCTTCACTATAATTTACTCGCTTTCGGAAATGGATTGGATTCTTATGTAGGTCAACACCATCATCAAACTGAATCTTGCCCTCGCAAGGATGCAATCCGGCAAGTGATTTAAAGAAGGTTGTTTTCCCTGAACCGTTCTCGCCTTTTATCCAATAGATGCCGGATGAAAGACTCAGCGACTCAATAGAGATTACCGTTGTGCCGGCATAGCCTTTAGAGAAATTTTCAATGGTTAACATTAGAAGGAGATTAAAACGATAAATTCAATAAAATATTCCTTTAGCTTTAAACCTTTTCGTTCCGTTTAGCATCTAGAACCAAACGAGAAGACAATATGGCCAACCTTGGTTCAATATTTGTCGTTAAACGGACTCGGAGGTTACACTATGAAAGCAATTCTTTACTTACTTATACTTGCCATTAGCTTTACAACTACTGTTGGATGGGCTCAAGCCCATGGAGAATATGCCGCTCTGCCAGAACGCGCGTTTGTTGATCCTACTAAAACATTTCAGATTTTCCCTAATCCTACTACAGACTTTGTTCACATTCGTAATGAACAGGCCGATGTGCACCACCTGAAGTTGACGATACACAATATCATTGGCAACGAAATGAATGTTGAAGTTGAAATAGTTGATGAACACGAGCTTAAAGTGAAAGTAAAAGACTTATCTCCTGGCTATTACTTAATCGCTGTAAAGGATGATCTGAGCAAATTTAGAGGTACCTATAAATTTCTAAAGCGCTAGTCTGTAAGAGTGTCTTTAATGGCACGACTCACCTCATCAGCTCGATTCACAATCATCAAGTGCTCCCCTCTCTCAATCACAAACTTTGCTTCTTTAAAAGGCAGAATTTTGTCATGTGTTCCGTGAATTTGCGTTACGTTTTGAAGAGAGTTTACATTATCCCATCTCACGATTTTATCGATTGCCCAATTCGAAAAGTACACGTCTGTGTCTTTGAGTATTGAACTCAATAATTGTTTTTCTGATGTAGTCTTTGCTCCAAAAAGCCAGTTCGTAACAGGATTGTTGTTTGCAATGAACGATGGCGGAATTGTATAATGTAATTTTAATCTCCCGGTTAATTTAAAAGATAACGGAATATCTTTTTTTGTTCGAGCAGAGGAAATCAAAATAATTTTTTCGGTTTTGATAATCTTCCCGATTTCCATGGCCATTATTCCACCAAAGGAAACACCAATTAAAATTGGATTGGATGACTGGATCTGTTGTGTAAGTCGGGATGCATATTGCTGAAGCGATTCATTTTTTATCGGACTGATCCATTCTATGTGATGAAGAGTATGATCACCAAAATCAAGAAAATCAAAAACCCGTTTATCTGCACCAAGTCCGCTTAGCAGAAACAAATCTTTCATAAAGCTGCTGTCAGCGATTGCAGGCGTTGAGAAAAACTTTTCACATCATCTTCAGTAGTATCAAACGAACACATTAACCGAGCTTCAGAAGTTTTATCATTCCATACATAGAAGAAATGTTCTTCCTGTAAAGAGGAAATAATCGCGGGAGGCATTACGGCAAAAACTCCGTTGGCCTCTACTTTCTGTGTCACTGTTACAGCTTGGTTCTTTCGCAGTTCAGCTTCCAAAAGTTTGGCCATTCCGTTTGAGTGCTCTGCATTTCGCTTCCATAAATCGTTGCTTAATAAAGCTTCAAACTGTGCGCTGATAAATCGCATTTTAGAATGAAGCTGCATGCCTTGCTTGCGGATGTACTTCATGTGTTTTGCAAGTTCAGGATTGAAAAATAAAACCGCTTCACCGAACATCATTCCATTTTTTGTTCCACCAAAAGAAAGAACATCAACGCCAGCATCAACTGTAAACGATCTAAAATCTTCTTTCAGACTTACTGCCGCATTGGCAATGCGTGATCCATCCATGTGCAGAAAAAGGTTGTGTTTTTTGGCCACAGACGAAATGGCTTTCACCTCTGCTACTGTATAGATGGTCGCATATTCTGATGACTGCGATATCGAAATTACCTTTGCTTGTGGATGATGTTGGTCATCGATGCGCTGAATTTTTTCTTCAATCTGATCGGGATAAATCTTTCCATCCTTCGTAGCAATTGTAATCAGTTTGCAACCCGTAAATTTTTCAGGAGCTGTGGACTCGTCTACATTAATATGGGCAAGGTCAGAACAAATAATGGAGTTGAAAGAATGAGTGAGCGCACTTAATGCCAAAACATTTGCGCCTGTTCCGTTGTAAGCGAAATAGACAGCTGTTGATTCTCCAAATAATGATCTGAATATTTTTGTTGCCCGCTCCGTATATTCATCAGCACCGTACGATCCGGCATGACCTTGATTCGCGCGAAGCAAGGCTTCCATAATTTCCGGGTGGACACCCGCATAGTTGTCACTCGCAAACGTTCTGTTCTTCATTTCTTCTTTTCGGTTGGTTCTTGGTTCTGATGATTAAGCTTGGTAAGAATATCTTCCATTAAGTCAACTTGAAGTTGTTGAATTTCGAGTAGGTGTTGATTCTGTTGAAGGATCATATGATCAATCTTTTCATGGAGTTGTCTGATTTCCAACTCCGCTTTTAGGTTGATCATGTAATCATGTTCCGAGCGCTGTCTGTCTTTTATTTCTTTGCGGTTTTGGCTCATCATAATGATGGGAGCTTGAATGGCTGCCAAACAGGAGAGAATTAAATTCAACAGTATGAAGGGATAGGGATCAAACGGTTTTAATGTTAGCCAATAAATGTTTCCTGCAATCCAAAACAGAATGAAGGAAAAGAACGAGATAATAAATGTCCAACTTCCTCCGAAGGTTGCAATTTTATCGGCTATGCGATCGCCCAGCTTAAGTTCGCGATCGATCTTGGGTTCAATGTTTTCAGACAACAGCTCATTCTCGCTGATACTTTTAACCACTTCACGTTCCAAATGAGAAAGTTCGCCTACCTCTTCTTTCACAATGGCTTCTACATATTTTTTACGGTAATGATTCAACTCATCCACCGAAATGTAATTATCCACTTCAAAACCAGGATTATCTTTCTGAATTATTTTGAATAAACCTTGGCGGATACTGCCTGCCTGCACTAACTGCGATAGCGGAAGTTTTTCTTTGGTAATGTGGCACTGCTCTATTTTCATATGAAGTTGAAAGTAAGATTAAATGGAGCGCATTTCAAATTGACGAAATGAAACTGTGCTGTTGGGCTAAAGCCCCTCTAATATTGTTGCTGTTAACCGCGCACTTAAATGCGTGTTCTTTAACCTTCTCCAGATGGACTTTAATCCTTGTCGACAATTTGAATTGCAGCCGATTAAATAAGATGGCGAAAAAGTCTTAATTTAGTCGCAATAAAAATAAAGCCATGCTCAATATTTTAGTTCCAACCGACTTATCAGATTTATCAAAGGTAGCGATTCAATATGCTATAAAAGTTGCCAGTAAACTGAATGGTAAAATTACCTTACTACATGTTATTAGCATGGTTCAACCTGTGCGTGAGTCGATGCAATCTGAATTTAAGGAAGTTGAAAAGCAAATGATTGACACTGCACAAAAAGATATGGAGAAGCTTTTGAAAAAAGTTTCAGGTATCAGCAAGTTTACGGAGCCCATTCAAATTAAAATTGTGAAAGGAGCTTCGTTTGACGAGACCATAAAGAAGGAAGCTAAGAAAATGAGTGCCGATTTAATTGTGATGGGCACACGCGGTGCAACCGGTTTGAAGAAATATGTAATGGGCAGTAATACGACTTCGGTTATTGAAGTGAGTAGCGTTCCGGTATTAGCTGTTCCCGAATTAGGTGCATTTAAGAATTTTAAAAATGTTGTTTATGCTTCGGATTTGAAACATGTTGAAAAAGAAATCGCAACCTTATTATTTTACCTTGAAGATTTTGGTTCGACTATTCATCTTGTTCATATTACGAACGAGCAGAAAAATGTAGCAAAAATTGAGGCGAAGATTGAGGGATTTGTAAAGAAGGTTGACTATAAGAAAATAGTCACTCATGTTCTTGTAAGTAAGAGTGTAGACAAAGCAATAGAAAAATATCTAGAATCTGCTGGAGCCGACCTAATTACTATGTTTACGCATGACCCAAGTTTCTACGAAAAGATATTCGATCGCAGCATGACACGCAAGATGGCGTTTCAAAGTAAGATACCTTTGCTGGCGTTTAAGAAACGTTAGTAATCTTAAACTATTTGTGATTAGTGATTTGCGACTAGCGACTTTTTTATCACCGATCACCATTCACTCATCACCAACTACCAAAACTAGAACTCTGCATTTCCTGGATACCTCGGATAGGCAATGACATCGCGTATGTTAGTCATTCCACTTACAAATTGAATCAAACGTTCGAAGCCCAAGCCAAAACCACTGTGAGGAGCGGAGCCGAACTTTCTTAGTTCGAGATACCACCACAAATCTTTTTCAGGTAGATGTAACTCGTGCACGCGTTTCATTATTCTGTCATAACGCTCTTCGCGTTGAGAACCTCCAATGATTTCGCCAATGCCTGGGAAAAGAACATCCATCGCTGCAACAGTTTTGCCATCGTCATTCTGGCGCATGTAAAATGCTTTGATCTCCGCAGGATAATTATAAAGTATAACCGGTTTCTTAAAATGTTTTTCAACCAAGTAACGCTCATGTTCCGATTGAAGATCAGCACCCCATTCTTCAATAAGGTATTGAAATTTCTTTTTCTTATTTGGATTCGAGTTTCTCAAAATCTCGATGGCCTCAGTGTATGAAAGTCGTTGGAAATCATTTTCGGCAACAAACTTTAACCTATCCAACAATCCAAGTTCGCTTCGTTGTTCTTGTGGTTTGGTTTGCTCTTCTTCCAAGGCACGCTTGTTCAAGAACTCAAGATCTTCAGCGCAATTCTCTAATGCATATCGCACAAGGTATTGAAGAAACTCTTGTGCGAGTTGCATGTTGTCGTTGATGTCAAAGAAAGCCATCTCTGGTTCAATCATCCAGAACTCGGCAAGGTGACGAGAGGTATTTGAATTTTCTGCACGGAAGGTAGGGCCGAACGTATAAATTTCGCCCAATGCTAATGCATACGTCTCGCCTTCTAATTGACCTGACACGGTAAGGTTGGTTTCCTTTCCGAAGAAATCTTCTTTGTAGTTGATTTCACCCGTCTCAGTAAGTGGAGGATTTTTTGGATCTAAGGTTGATACACGAAACAACTCTCCGGCACCTTCAGCATCTGATCCGGTAATGATTGGAGTATGGATGTAAAAGAAACCTTTGTCGTTGAAAAATTTATGAACAGCAAAAGCCATCGCATGACGCACACGCATTACAGCACCGAAGGTATTGGTACGAGATCTTAAGTGCGCAATTTCACGAAGAAATTCAAGCGAGTGTTTTTTTGGTTGAAGTGGAAATTTTTCAGCGTCACTATCTCCCAATATTTTGAGTGACTTTACCTTCAGCTCAACCGATTGTCCTTTGGCAGGAGAGGCAATTAATTCTCCGGTAACGGAAATACAAGCGCCAGTTGTTACGCGCTTTAAAAGTGTTTCATCTGTATTGGCAAAATCAACAACCGCTTGAATGTTTTGTATAGTCGACCCATCGTTCAATGCAATGAATTGATTATTGCGAAAGGTACGTACCCATCCACTGGCTGTAACCGTTTGTCCGGTTGGCTGTGTTTGAAGTAGTGCTTTGATCTTTGTCCTTTTCATTCTGGTTTCGTTAATGGTTAATCTTTAATCAGGGTTGTGCTTAAATAACAGAATTGAAGAATTAGAATCTTACAAGTTTTAAGTTTTGACTGTAAAGTTGAGTTAATATGTTTTCTAAACTCAAAACTTTAACGGTTAACCTTAAACCCCAAACGGACGGCAAAAAACGAAAAAAACCGGCTCATTTCATAGCCTTAAATTCCAGGCTACATTCTGCCGAAAAAATATTTTGGCACTAAAACTGATAAGCCCACTGTTGACTATTTTTTTAACTTTGTCCTTTACAATATAAAAACGACCTCCATGCAAAAGCTTGGTTTAAGCCAGAACCTTCAGCAAAAGTTATCGCCACAGCAGATTCAGTTTATCAAGCTGCTTCAGGTTCCTACTGCCGAACTAGAAACGCGCATCGAGGAGGAGATGGAAATTAATCCCGCCTTAGAAGAGGGAGAAGACCAAGAAAAACCAGAAGAGAGTAATGAGGAGGGCGAATCGCCTGAATCAGAATCGCAGGAGACGATCACAAGCGAGGCTGAGGGAGATAGTGATGTTGATATTAAAGATTATTTAGGGGACGAAGATTATAGCGGCTACAAAATGCAAGGCGATGGCGATGATGGTGAAGATCGCGAAATGCCAATCCCCATGTCGTCTTCACTGCATGAGCTGTTGATGGATCAATTGGAGTTTATGGGACTGGATGAAAAGCAGTACACCATCGGCAAGCAATTGGTTGGCAGCATTGAAAGTGACGGATACATTCGAAGAGACCTTGACGCCATCACCAACGACATGGCGTTCTCTCAAGGTATTGATACAACTGTTGAAGAAGTAGAATTGGTATTGAAGAAAATTCAAACCTTCGATCCTCCGGGCATTGCAGCCAGAACTTTGCAGGAATGTTTACTGCTTCAGTTGGAGCGCATGGATAATGGTCATGATATTGATGTGGCCGTTGCCATTAGAATTATCACCGATTGTTACGAAGAGTTTACTAAAAAACATTATCAAAAAATACAGAAGAAGCTCGATACCGAAGATGAAGATTTCGTGCGCGATGCGATGGAGCTTATTGTGAAATTAAATCCGAAACCGGGTGGAGGAAGTGTTGGATCGCAAGGCGCAAAAAATCAATACATCATTCCAGATTACATCCTTACGAACAACAATGGTAAACTGGAGCTTGCACTGAACAGTCGCAATGCGCCAGAGCTTCGGGTAAGTAGATCATACATTGATATGTTTAAGGCGTACGACAAAGGCAATAAAAAAGACAAGAAGTTAAAAGAAGCCGTTACGTTCGTAAAGCAAAAGTTAGATGCAGCTAAATGGTTTATCGATGCCATCAAACAACGCCAGCAGACTTTGTTAAGAACGATGAGTGCCATTGTGGAATTTCAAAATGAATTTTTTCAGGAAGGTGATGAGACTAAACTCAAGCCGATGATTCTGAAAGATATTGCGAACATGATTAACATGGATATCTCAACGGTGTCACGCGTGGCCAGCAGTAAAGCAGTTCAAACTGATTTTGGGATTTTCCCGCTGAAACATTTTTTCTCGGAAGGTATTGCAACCGATTCAGGTGAAGAGGTAAGTAGCCGTGAAGTAAAGCAGATCATTAAAGATATTATTGAAAGTGAAGACAAAGACAGACCTTTTTCCGATGACAAACTCGAAACCATCTTAAACGAAAAGGGCTATAACATTGCAAGACGTACCGTGGCGAAGTATCGCGAGCAGCTCAATATTCCTGTAGCCAGATTACGAAAAGAATTGTAGGTGAATTTACTGGCGCGTATTGTCTCACTTGTATTTCATCCGTTGCTGTTGGCTACCTACTTGTTTACCCTTTTTATATTTTTATTTCCGGCAGCACTTGAGCCTTTAAAAGCAGAAGGACATCTTACCTTTTTGTTTCTTATTTTCTGTGTCACGTTTGTATTGCCTGCTCTGAATGTAGGTATGTTCAGAATGATGGGCACGATCAAATCATTGGAGATGAAGGAAAGAAAGGAACGTATTATTCCCTTTATCTTTATCACGGTTCTTTACATTGCGCTTACGTATTTGTTTTATACAAAACCACGCATTGGCTTTCATGATAATTTATTAAAATTCATGATCATCATTGATGCACTTGTATTAACAGCAACACTCACCACATTCTTTTATAAAGTAAGCGTTCATAGTTTAGCTGCTTGGGGTCTGATTGGAATTTTAATTCCGTTGAACAAAGTACTTGAAGACAATACCTTATTTTACCCAACGTTGTTCGTGATCGTCCTTACAGGTTTAGTGATGTCTGCCCGATTAAAATTAAATGCGCACTCTCCTCGCGAAGTATTCGTTGGAAGCGTTCTTGGTTTTGCTACGGGCTTTGTAGGGATGGTGATTTTATTTTGAGCTTTTTGAGTTCTTACCGGGTGCAATTCAAATTGTTGCCTGGGACTAAAGTCCATCGGGAGAAGATTAGAATAACCACGTACTTAAGTGCGTGGTTAACAGCAACAATAGTAGAGGGCTTTAGCCCTGCACCACAGTTTCATTGCGTCAATTTGAAATGCACTCGTTCTTACCTATTCCGATAATTAAATCAGTCTTTACTATATCTTTGTGAAACTTCGAGTCGTGATGTCTTTGCGGTGGACTGTTAACTACACTGTTTGCCATATAGATTCTAAGTTGCAAAGAAACAATAAGGAGGAATTCAAAAATAAAATTCGATCTCATGGCCTATTCATTTTTAAAATACGCTCTTGAAAATGGTGTTGCTACCATTACGTTAAATCGTCCAGATGTTTACAATGCGCTGAATGATGAAATCACGTACGAACTTCAGGATGCATTTAAAGTTGTAGCAAAAGATGAAGCTGTTCGTGTTATTGTGTTAACTGGAGAAGGCAAAGCATTTTGTTCGGGCCAGGATTTGAAAGCAGCTTCTGGAACAGAGAAGCGTTCTTTTATGGATTCGTTAACGAAGCGATACAATCCCATTATTCGCGCGATGCGAAATTTACCTAAACCCATTGTGTGTCGATTGAATGGAGTAGCGGCTGGCGCAGGATGTTCGCTTGCACTGGCGTGTGATATTATTATTGCATCAGAAGAAGCAACATTGATTGAAGTTTTCATCAATATTGGATTAGTGCCTGATTCTGGCTCGTCATACTTTTTACCAAGACTTGTTGGAATGGCAAAAGCTTTTGAGTTGTGCAGCATGGGCTCACGCGTAAAAGCAAAAGAAGCCGAAGCGTTGGGCTTGATTAATAAAGTTGTAACGGTAGATCAACTCGATGCTGCTGTGAAAGAGTATGCTGACTATTTTGCGAACGCACCAACAAAGTCAATCGGACTGATCAAGAAGATGCTGAACAAAGCAACAACATCTACCTTAGATGAAATGCTTGATTACGAATCGTACTCTCAGGAAATTGCAGGAAGTTCTCATGACTATAATGAAGGTGTTTCCGCTTTTTTGGAAAAGAGAAAGCCTAAGTTTATTGGAAAGTAGCGTTAATGATTATTGGTTTCGGTAATGGTATTTAACTATTTGAGTTTCTGAAATGTAAGAATATATTGTTCTACGTTCTCAGCATCATACTCAAGTCTCCAATCCGCGATTAACCATTAACGGTTAAATCTCTTTAAAATAATTCTTTCGCGATTCTATAAATCGGATCGGATTTACCCATTGAATAAAAATGAAGTGTGGGTACACCTTTCTTAATCAATTCTTTTGATTGCTGTATGCACCACTCAATACCTACTTCTTTCAAGGCTATGTTGTCCTTACACTTTTCTGCTTCGTCTGAAAGTTCTTCAGGGATATCAATGTGAAATGTTTTAGGTAGTATTGTTAATTGTCCTTTACCCGTTAATGGCTTGATGCCTGGGATAATCGGCACATTAATTCCAGCCTCGCGACATTTGTCTACGAAATCAAAATACTTTTTATTGTCGAAAAACATTTGAGTAACAATGTATTCTGCACCCATGTCTACTTTAAGTTTCAGGTATTTGATGTCCGCTTTTAAGTTTGGCGCATTGAAATGTTTTTCAGGATATCCGGCCACACCAATACAAAAGTTAGTAGGGGAGGGAGTATGTAATTCGTCATCGATGTACACGCCATTGTTCATTTTCACTACCTGATCTAATAAATCTGAAGCGAACTTATGTCCATCTGGTTCCGGCACAAATTTGGATTCGCTTTTAATGGCATCGCCTTGTAATAACAATACATTATCAACACCGAGAAAATGAAGATCGATCAAGGCGTTTTCTGTTTCTTCTTTACTGAATCCTCCACAAATAATATGAGGAACAGTATCAACCTTATAATGGTTTTGAATGGCCGCGCAGATACCTACCGTTCCAGGACGTTTACGTGTTGTACTTTTTTCTAACAGTCCTCCATCTTTTTTGCGATATACAAATTCTTCACGGTGGTAGGTAACATCAATAAACGGAGGGTTGAATTCCATTAACGGATCCATGTTGTTAAAAAGTGTTTTAATGTTCTCTCCTTTTAAAGGCGGAAGAATTTCAAGAGTGAACAACGTTTTGCTGTTGGCGTTTTTTAAGTGATCTGTTACTTTCATTTCTTTTGTGTGTAGGGACTTTTATTCTTTATTGAATGACTAAATATCATAGCTAAGATTTGGTGCAAGCCATCTTTCGATTTCCTCAAGGTTCATTCCTTTTCGTTCAGCGTATTCTATTACTTGATCTTTTTCGATCTTACCAAGTCCGAAGTATTTAGAATCAGGATGAGAGAAATAGAATCCACTTACAGACGATGCCGGATACATGGCATACGACTCTGTTAACTTAATACCCACTTGTTTTTCTGCATCGAGTATTTCAAATAATATTTTCTTTTCAGTATGATCAGGACAAGCAGGGTAACCCGGTGCAGGACGAATACCTTGATATTTCTCTTCGATCATTTCATCGTTGGTCAATGTTTCGTTAGTAGCATATCCCCAGAACTCTCTTCTAACTTTCTCGTGAAGACACTCCGCGAAAGCTTCCGCTAAACGATCGGCCAACGCTTTTACCATGATGTCAGAATAATCGTCATGATCAGCTTTGTATTTCTCTAAGAGTTTTTCAATGCCAACGCCTGCTGTTACAGCAAACATTCCAATGTAATCTTCTTTACTAGCAGATGCAGGCGCGATGAAATCAGCCAGACAAAAATTAGGTAAGTCCTTCGCTTTTTTATTTTGTTGACGCAGAAAATGAAATTCCGAAAATTGTTTTTTAGAATCTTTCGGTTCGAAAAGTGTTACATCATCATTTTCCGTGCGTGATGCTGGATAGAATCCAAAGACACCGTGGGCTTGCAAACTTTTTTCTTTAATGATTTGATCAAGCATGATCTGTGCATCATCAAAAAGTTTTTGTGCCTCTACGCCCACGACACTATCTTTTAAAATTCCAGGATACCTTCCGGCCAACATCCACGTTTGAAAGAATGGAGTCCAGTCGATGTATTTTTTGATTTCTTCTAGCGGATAGTTTTTTAGAATTTTATTTCCTAGAAAAGTAGGCTTCGTTATCACGGAGGTATCCCAATCGATTTTACTTTTGTTTTTGCGCGCCTCAATCAGCGTAATGTAATTTTTGTCCTGCTTGCGACTTTCATAATCGGAGCGCATTTTTTCGTACTCTTTTTTGAAGCGTACTTTAATGCCATCAAAGGTTTCCTTATTGATGAACTCGCTCGCAACCGGAACACTTCGTGATGCATCTAACACGTGAACAACGGGTCCATCGTACACCGGATCAATTTTAACGGCCGTATGGATGCGTGAAGTTGTAGCACCGCCTATCAACAAGGGTAAAGTCATTTTCTCGCGCTGCATTTCTTTGGCAACGTGCACCATTTCATCAAGAGATGGAGTTATTAATCCGCTCAATCCAATAATATCTACCTTCTCGCGTTTTGCAGCTTCAAGAATTTTTTCGGTAGACACCATTACACCTAGGTCCACTACATCGTAGTTGTTACAAGCGAGTACAACACCAACGATATTTTTACCGATGTCATGCACGTCACCCTTTACAGTTGCCAGTAATATTTTCGGATTTTGTTTCGCGCTATTTTTTTCGTCTTCGGCATTTCCGGATTCTAAGAATCGATTCTTTGCTGCCAGTTTCTCTTCTGCCAGAAAGGGTTCAAGGTAGGCAACGGATTTTTTCATTACGCGAGCACTCTTCACCACTTGAGGTAAAAACATTTTGCCAGCACCAAACAAATCACCCACCACGCTCATTCCGGCCATCAGCGGCCCTTCAATTACATTTAATGGTCTTCCGTATTTTAATCTCGCTTCTTCCGTATCGACATCAATAAAATCAATAACTCCGCGCACTAATGCGTGAGTCAGTCTTTCTTCGATGGTTCCTTTGCGCCATTCATCGTCAACTTCTTTTTTCTTTGCTGAGCCTTTTACCGTTTCAGCAAAATCAAGCAAACGTTCTGTAGCATCTTCTCTTCTGTTTAACAAAACATCTTCAACACGATCGAGCAAATCTTTATCGATGTTGCTGTACACTTCCAGCATTGTAGGATTTACAATGCCCATGTCCATTCCATTTTGAATGGCGTGATACAAAAAGGCCGAGTGCATTGCCTCACGCACTTTTTGATTTCCGCGAAAGCTGAAGGATACGTTACTCACGCCACCACTCACGTGCGCATGTGGAAGATTGGTGCGAATCCATTTAGCGGCTTTGAAAAAATCCAAAGCGTAGTTTCGATGCTCTTCGATGCCGGTGGCTACCGGAAAAATATTCGGATCGAAAATAATATCCTGTGGAGGAAACTTTACCTCATCCACCAAAATGTCATACGCTCTTTTGCAGATTGAAATTCTTTTATCGTATGTATCAGCCTGACCTTGTTCATCAAACGCCATGACAACAACTGCAGCACCATATCGCTTCACTAATTTAGCCTGACGTTTAAACTCATCAACACCCGCCTTCATGCTGATGGAGTTTACAATACCTTTACCCTGAATGCATTTTAATCCAGCTTCAATCACATCCCATTTGGATGAATCGATCATCACCGGTATGCGAGAGATTTCTGGTTCAGACGCCATCAAGTTAAGGTACTTCACCATGGCGGCTTGTGAGTCAAGCATACCTTCGTCCATGTTTACATCGATTACCTGCGCACCACCGCGCACCTGATCCAACGCAACAGTAAGAGCTTCATCAAAGTTATCTTCTTTGATAAGCTTGAGGAATTTAGCAGACCCCGTTACGTTGGTACGTTCACCAATATTAACGAAGTTAGATTGAGGGGTTATCTCAATGGCTTCAAGGCCGCTTAATTGTAGTAGATGGTTCATATTTTTATTGTCAACAGTCCACAGACGACAGTCGACAGATTGTCTAGTTAATAGATTTTTTTAAAGCTTGAATTCGAGTGATCAAAATATCGACTGATCCATATATTGTTTTAAAATCATCATCTGAAATGATTTCTCGCTTCTTCGCTAAATAAATGCACGCCACTACTTCAATACCTGAACGAATAGCATAACTAAGAAATCTTTTAAATTCCGGATTAGTTTGACCAGTTGACCCTTCAGCAATATTCAGTGAGATAGAATCAGCAGCTCGTTTTATTTGGGATGTTAAAATGTATAACTCCTGTTTCGGAAATTTCAGCGTCACATCATTTACCAATCCACTGAGATCAACAGATTCCTGCCACACTTTTAACTTTTCAAATTTAAAAGGCATACTGCTTAACTATTTACGTCAACCAATTGGCTGTCGACTGTTGACTGTTGTCGGTCGACCACTCTTGGCTTGTACTTTGAAGCCAGCTCCGCGATTCTCTTAATATGATCTGGTGTTGTGCCGCAGCATCCACCTAAAATATTCACTAACCCATCTTTCAAAAATTCTTCCACTTGAGATCCCATCTGTTCAGCGGTTTCATCATACTGCCCAAACTCATTTGGTAATCCTGCATTTGGATAAGCACTCACAAAGAATGGAGCCTTCTCACTCAACACTTGTAAATAAGGACGAAGTAAAGCTGCACCCAATGCGCAGTTTAATCCAATGCTCAACAACGGGACGTGTGAGACTGAAATTAAAAAAGCCTCGGTAGTTTGTCCTGATAAAGTTCGTCCGCTCGCATCGGTAATGGTACCCGACACCATGATGGGAAGTTCTTTACCAGTTTCATCGAATAATTCCTGCAGTGCGAACAAAGCTGCCTTTGCATTTAAGGTATCGATGATGGTTTCCAGCAAAAGAAAATCTACACCACCGTCCATCAACGCTTTGGCTTGTTGTTTAAAGGCTACTACAAGTTGATCGAATGTAATAGCACGATAGCCAGGATTATTTACGTCTGGTGAAAGTGATGCTGTTTTATTTGTTGGCCCCATCGCACCAGCAACGAAGCGCGGTTTGTGCGGTTCACGCTTTGTAAATTCATCAGCCACTTCTCTGGCAATTATGGCTGATTGATAATTCAAATCGTACACAGCGTCTTCCAAATGATAATCGGCTTGCGCAATGGTGGTTCCGCTGAAGGTATTGGTTTCGGCAATGTCAGCTCCCGCTGCAAAATACTGCGCGTGGATATCTTTAATAATATCAGGTCGGGTAATCGATAAAAGATCATTATTTCCCTTTAGAGGAGACTTGTGATTTTTGAATCGCTCACCGCGAAAATCTTCCTCTGTAAGCACATGACGTTGAATCATGGTGCCCATTGCACCATCTAAAATAAGAATACGCTCTTTTAAAATGTCTTGAATTTTCATAGTGCCCTCCTTTGTTTACTATCCAGAGAGCCCTGCATGGTGGGTTACTTATCTTTTCCTTCAGATTGATTCTGAAGAATGGGATTTAGCACAACATCTCGCAAACGAATGAGAGATAGGATGCTAAGACTTCATAGGGCCCAAACCCTCAGTCTTTCTGGATAAGTGATGCAAAGAAAATCAATACAGAGGAAAGAACAAAATGGAATGGAGAATATAGAATCAATGTCGTTTCCTTAAGCCTTTTTATAGCCTCACCTCGTTCCTTTCGGAAAGGGATGCAAGCGAAGTTTGAAACGCCATTGAATATAGAATGTTTGTTGAGTGATATTTGGTAATCACTTTTCATTTTTAAACCATGAACTTTAAACTTAGAACATTTAAAGGGTATCGGAAGTCCGACAACAAACAACCAACGACAATCAACCTTTTCATCACTTAAAACGATACCCGACACGAAATCCTATTATGGGCGTTAATGTAAACCAATCTTCTTCTTTTGGGATATTTTCAAAAAGAAGAATGTTATCATCACCAAAGAAATTATTTATGCCGGGTGGTATAGCAGGCTTATCATAGTCAATGAAGCGGAAAGACCAGCCACCATTAACATCCATGAAAATGGATTTTGAAAAATGTTTTACAAAACCAAACTTTAAGGTAAATCCGCGTTCCTGATATTTTACCACATAATTATAATATCGCGTAAAGGTGTTTGTACAACTTAGATCATAGCATTCTTGCTGAGATGTCTCCCGGTCAAAACGAATATTGTTATAATAAACACCTGGAGAAACGTAGTAAGATAAATTGTATCGGGTACTGGGAAGAACATAATATCGAATTTCAAACTTAACTTTGTATCCGCGTTTGTCTTGAAATTTAGGATCGAAACTTTTGTCAATTCTGGCAAGTGCGTAACCGTATCCAACTTGAGCTGTGATGCGCCTTGCAACTTTTAATTCATACGACAATTCAATGGTGGGATAGAAGTTGGCCAATGGAAGCGGAGCAAATTTTAAAGCATGCCGCGGAATGAGTTTATCAAACCGTGTTGAGTCTTGAGCAAAGCAAACACTACCAAGGATAAGTAGGAGAAACGTAATTCGGATCATCTAAATCTCAGCGCGGTTAACTGGAATTGTGCTGATCAAATTAACATCGCCTGTTTCAGTGTTGTAGCGATATTGAAAAATACCATCTTCACCCGTTAAGGTCAGCAATCCATTTCTTGGAATAACATCATATGCATCGATGGTCGTTTCTTCTTTCAGTAATTCAATATTGTGTTCATTGGTGATGTCGTAAACTTTCAATCCGGATGAGCCTTCGCAGATAAACAATAAATTTCCGTCTACCCCAAGACCATAAGGCGAGGTCATTGGATAATTTGCAATCAATGTTGGATTGTTTGGATTGCTAATGTCAATAATCTCCAACGCATTTACACCAAGATTACAGCGTGATCCTGATCGAAGCGTTACATACGCGTGATTACCTTGAACGACCACCGGATCGCATGATGTGATGTGTGAATACCTGAAAATAAAAGAGGGAGATTGAGGCGCGGAAATATCATAGATATACATGGCATCTTGTGCACCGAGGTAGAGGTAATCGCCTTTAACGAAAATAGTTTCCAGTCCAGTATTGACACTCACCGAATTTATTTTTTCGAAAGTATTGCCTTGCGTATTGAAGACTTGAATGGCATTGTGATCTACGATGTACAGGTAATCTCCATTAAGAGCGAAACGTGTAAGCGAGCCTCCTTGTCCAGAAGTATTGTTAAAACTATCAGATGCTGATTCGGAACATGCGATAAATAAAAAAGAATAGAATAACGTACGAAGTATTTTAGTTGTTGGCATAACAAGAAGGGTTTTTAAGTTCGGTTGTTTTCCAGTTTACAACAATACCTTTTTCAGATTCTACGCATTCAAAATAAAAACCAGCAGGAGGTGGAACACCATAGTTCCAGTTCTGCAAGGGAAGCGAGGCTTTTGTCGTAAGGGTATTAAACTCCTGAATGTTCAATGCCACAATGTTTCCCATGTGATCGGCATACAACACATTATTTTTTATCGCCATGTCGGAATTCCCAACCAGTTGGATAAAGCCAATCGATGTTGGATTTTCAGGATCAAGATTGTCATAGACATGAATACCTTGATTGATTTCATTGATGAGTAGGTATTGACCATACACATAAATCTTACCCGGATCTTTTACTGCTCGGGACGCGACAAATTTAATTTCAGCGCCATCTGCTGAACTATATACAGGGCGGTAGCCTTGAACTGCTTCTCGTGAAGATTCTTCTGTGTTGTTGAGATAACATCCTTGGAGGAGAAACACTAAAAGCAAAACTGCAAACGGTTTGATTACGGTTGAGGGTGTATTCATCAGGAAACGTTTAATAATTTAACTTCAATTTATTGAAATACTAACCTACGAGAGATTTGATTTCATGATCTTTGCAGCACCTAATCTTCCAGCTTTGAAACTAGCCGCCATCGACATTGGCTCCAACGCCATTCGCTTACAAATCTCCACGGTGCTTAATAACGAGACACAACCTGTCTTTAAAAAGTTGGAATACGTTCGCTTTCCATTGCGACTTGGTCATGATGTTTTTGGTACCAATCGCATCAGCGAGAAAAGTATGCTAACATTCAAAAAACTAATGCGTGCCTATAAACTCTTGTTGGAACTTTATGAAGTTGATGATTACATGTTTTGTGCAACATCCGCCATGCGCGAATCGGAAAATGGAAATGAATTGGCGAAGCAGGTTTTTGAGGAACTTGGTGTAACGATTAATATTATTGATGGCAACAAGGAAGCAGAGCTCATCAACCGGGCAATTGCATCGTACCTTGCCAACGACACCTACCTTCACATCGATGTGGGAGGTGGAAGTACTGAACTAAACCTGTATGCGCATGGCAAAAAAATTCAAACGCGTTCATTTAAGATTGGATCCGTGCGTGTATTGGAACATCACGATTCGCCAATGATGTGGGAAGACATGGAGCAATGGGTGAAACAAAATGTGAAGAAAGACTACGGGAAAGTTACAGCTGTAGGCACAGGTGGAAACATCAGTAAGATTTTTGAATTGGGTAAGATGAAACCTGGCAAAACCATGTCTCTTAAAAAAGTGAAAGCTATTCTGGAGATGATTGCAAGTTTCACTATTGATGAGCGTATTTACAAATTGCAAATGAACCCTGATCGAGCTGATGTTATTATACCAGCAAGTAATATTTATATTCAAGTAATGGAGTGGGCTCATGCCAGCAACATCTTAGTGCCCGATGTTGGATTGAAAGATGGAATTCTACTTTACCTTTATGAATTGAGTATAAAACAGAAGTAGATTGAATTTTCTTAAGAAAGCCTGAACAAGAAGAATCTTTTTACACAATCAAAATTTACGCACTGAAGTATGATTTACCGTCTGGTTTTTTTTACTGTGCTACTTCTTTTAATCGTGCTTTTTCCTTTCTTGCGTTGTTCGATTTTTAAATCGATTAGATACGCTAGTGAGACACGGAAGCCTTGGCTTCTAACGCGCAATGGATCTTCAGCATTGATTGGCTCAGAAAATACTCCATCCGTAGTACGGCTAAGATAACTGTGGCCTAATTCGTATCGAACATTCAAAATTACCCTGTTTAATCCCACTGGTTCAAAATCCAATCCGGCAGTTATAGCCAACCCAAGTTGCAAGCGATTAGGTGTAGCCACATTCATTTTGTTTTCACCAAGTGTACTTTCGTCTTTCTTGAAAACAATTTTATAATCCTGCTTAGGTAAAACTCGTTCATTTAGATCGTTATTAAAGAATGTGCCCTTACCACCTAACCAATAACTTAAATTGGGACCAATGCCTAAAAAATATTTGAACGCCTCATGGTGTCCTATTTTTCCTTTGAAGTCAACAGTATAAACAACAGGCATATCGATATAATTGTAGGTAACTTTGTTGTGAAGCAATGGATCTGCTTTACCATCTACAATTTTACCTTTTGTACTATATAAGATAGAGGTGTGAAGGAAGAAACGCTTCCGTACTTTAAACGCAATATGACCCCCAACGTGGAAGCCTGGAACAGGCTTAACATTATAAAATGCGTTGTTATCACGATCACCAAAAGACGTCCAGGAATAATTTACTCCCACTATTGGTCCAATTAAAATCTTTGCTGTCTTGGTGCCGGGTTGAACAGGAGCAACTGGTTTTTGTGAAAATGCTACTAAAGAACAAAGCAGTACTAAACTAATGGCAAGTGTGGGAGCTTTCACGTAATGCAATGGTTCGAATTAAGTTTTAGTTGTAATTATACGAACGCACGAAGGTAAGCATGCAAACGATTCTATAAAAACAAAAAAACGGTGTATATTCGCAAAGAACTGTGAACATACTTTTTAAGCTGATACAGTTCACTCATGACCAATAGATAATTTTATTATTGGAAACAGGTAGTCGGCCATGTTTATGTTGAGTGACTTTTTTGCTTTTACCCATATTAATGGATGTGAATGCGTATTTGTTTTAACTTCTTTCTAGCCTCAATTCTAATTCTGAGCTGTATGACTTTGCATGCTCAAAATTATGCTGTATACAACAGTTTTTATGTTAATCCTTACTTGTATAACCCGGCCGAAGCGGCCACTGATTTTAGTTATGTCTACCTAACCCATCGACAGCAATGGACTGGGGTGGAGGGAGCGCCAGTGTTGTCATCGCTCAGTTTCAATACACTTCTGAATGAAACACGGTCGGGAATCGGGGGCAAAGTATCTTCCTATAAAAGAGGAATTTTAAATACTACAGATATAACGCTCTCGTATGCTTATGGTGTGCCTTTAAGCAAGAAAAACTGGTTATTCTTTGGGCTTTCTGGTGGGATCATTTCCAATGCCATAGACCTTACGAAAGTTACTGATCCTGATGATCCCGCCCTTGTGAATTACCTATCAAATAATATTCAACCTGTGGCCAACTTTGGCATGTTATTCCGATCAGCATCCGGACTTAATTTTGGTATCTCACTTCCGCAGCTTTTTTCACCAGCCTTTAATGGAACAAGTAATTTTGGAAGTACTGGTGTATCGCCTTTCGATAATATTTTTGTGTCCGCTTATTACCGCAGGAAAGTAGAAGGTAAAATCGTGAGTCGCACCAAAGGGGGAATGCGTTCACGTGTCAAAACAAAAGAGGCCAATGCACCGCTTGAGTTTTACCTGAATTATAAATATTCTGCAGCTGGAAATAGTCAATTAGAGATATTAGCAAAAGTTAATCTTTCTCAAAATTTTTGGTTGGGAGCATCTTACAAATTGCCGTATGGTTTTACGGCAAATTTAGGGTTTACTTTTCAGCGCTTTACTGTCGCGTATTCGTACGAACCGGGCAGCCAACCTGAACCTCAGTTTTCAACAGGTACGCATGATTTCATTTTAGGTATTCGCCTTGGTGAGCAAAAGAAGTTTAAGCGTGTTGTTCCTTTACTTCGATCGCAACTTAAAACAAATCCAACAGAGCATCACACCGCGCGGTTCCAGGAGACGGTTGAGGATCCTGATAATATTAATCGAAACGATAATGCCAAGAAAAAATATTACGTGGTAATTCGGGCCTTTGCAGATTTTGCGCAGGCAGATAATTATAAAAAGAAGTTGATTGGTGAGAAATACAATGCAGAGATTTTCTATTACGAAAAGGAAAAGAAATATTATGTACACTTATTAGAATCATTGAAGCAAGGTGAGGCAAATGAAGAGGTTAAAAATTTAAAGAACTACACAAAGCTTAAAGACGCAAGGGTTTTAGTTGTAACAGGATCGAAATAGACTGTCAGCTCAGGTTACATAATATTGAACTAAATGCATTTATCGGAGGATGAAAAATACATTGCCCAACATGTTTAAAACCGCTGGCTTACTTATAGTTGCTCTAATGGTGACTCATTTTGCTTTTGCACAACGACCTATTATTCGAGAAGTGAGTAAACCAAGCGGTAGCATGGCGGAGTTAATCACCTTAAAAGGAAATAATTTTGGAACGGATGCTACCAAGCTTTCGGTTTTTTTCGGAGCAACGAAGGCAAATATCATATTTGTTAACGATCAATTGATGGAGGTAAATGTTCCGGCTGGAACAACCTACCAATATATTACGGTTACAAATCTTACCATTGGTCTTACAGGATATTCGCGTCCGTCATTTCTGTTAAGTTTTGGGGGTGCCTTGGGTTTTAATCCCGCAACCCTCCAAGGACAATTTGATTTCCCTGCTGAAAGTGGTCTCTATGATATTTGCATGTGTGATTTTGACGGAGACAAGCGAGTTGATATGGCAGCAGCGAATGACAACTCCACATTCTTCGATATTATACCGAATACAAGTTCAGGCGTTGGAAATATTAATTTCGGAAGAACTCAAATTTCATTAGGTACCCGCTCGCTTCATGTAACCTGCGGTGATATTAACGGTGATGGTAAGCCTGACATGGTTGCTTCAGAGGCAGCAACAGGTGATCGTATTTTTATTTTTCAAAATACCAGCGCAGGTGTAGGTAGTTTCACATTTATTCGAACAGAAATATCCTTTACTGGCAAGAAAACTAAACGAATTGAAATCGCTGATTTGGATTTGGATGGTAAGCCCGAATTAATTGTAAGTGATGCAAAAAATGGCAGCATCATTGTTTTGCAAAACCAAAGCACGCTTGCTGCAATAGCGTTCAACCCAATTCCCTTAATTATCTCTATTTCCGGTGCTGCAAGTGCCGATGGGCTTGCGGTTGGCGATTTGAATGGAGACTTCAGACCTGAAATTGTTACCAGTCAATTTCTTACGGGTACTAGTAATCTCTTTATATTAGAAAATAAGAGTACTCCCGGGAATCTAAATTTGGGAACAATCATTACAAAAAGTATTTCTGGCACTGTAGTCAATATACGAATGGGTGATTTGGATTTTGATGGTAAACAAGATATTGCCGTAACTCAATTGTTAAATACGGCAATTTCTGTGTTCCTTAATCAAAGCACTTTAACAGCAATAGCATTGGCGTTACCTGTTTCAATTGCAACAGAAGATAGACCTTGGGGACTTGATTTTGGTGATCTTGATGGTGACGGCAAAACAGATATTGTCGTAGCATCTGTTATCAAGAAAAATCTTACGATACTCAATAACAACAGCACTCCTGGTAATTTATCTTTTACGAAAACAATAGCCACCACAACATTTATCAACCGTCACACAAAAATTGGCGATGTAGATGGTGATGGTAAACCTGACATTGCCTTTACCAGTATCGATGATAATAACTTAGGTGTACCTGCGTCTAAAGTTTCTGTTTTTAGAAGCAGTGCGTGTATGATACCGGAAGTAACGCCTGCAGGACCACTCGCGATCTGTACTGGAACCCCTCTTCGTTTATTTGCCACCAATGGTCGAGGTGTTACCTACGAGTGGAGGAAGAATGGTAGTATTTTATCTTCAGGTTTAAATCCATTTTTAGATGTTACGGTTACGGGTGATTATACAGTTACCGCTATTTCAGAAGGAGGAAGTTGCACTAACATTTCAAATATCGTAAAGGTAACAGTGGGAGGTGCAGGATTAGGATCAGCTACAGCTACTAATGATGGACCTGCTTGTGTTGGCAATCCTCTAAAAATGGATGGCCCTGCTGGAGGCACCCAATATTTATGGACAGGCCCTGCAAGTTTCTCAGCGGCAGGAATATCACAAATCATTACAAGCTTCCAATTGCAAAATGCAGGGAGGTATTTTGTAGACGTTTACAATGGCTCATGTTTAGCCTATCAAACATCAACTTTGGTAGAGGCTAATGATGTTCCTGAGTTTAATGTGCTCTATACTGGTTCTGAAGTGATTTGTACGGGCGATTCCAAACTACTTGCAGTAAGCCCAACACCGGTAGGTTTTACTTATCAATGGTTTGAGACTATTTCAGGTTCTATTGCGGGTGCAACTTCTTCTACATTTTCAGCTTCTGCCAGTGGCGAATACTTTGTTCAAGCCAAACCAACAAGTGCGGGTTGTCTACCAGTTAATACCGGTAAGGTAAAGATCACGGTAGTTACCAAGCCCGTAGTTAATTTTACGGCACCAGCTTCAGCTTGTGCGGGACAAAATGTTCAATTCACCAACCAATCAACTATAGACAGTCAAGCAACAGCTAGTTATCTATGGAGTTTCGGAGATGCTGAAACATCTACAACTGAAAGTCCCATCCATAATTACACAACGGCTAGTAGTCCAACATACAATGTAAGCCTAACGGTCTCTTACCAGAATAATGGGTGTCCTGGTTCAACAAATAAGCCCATCGAGATTACGGCATCCACACCAGTGGCTATTACAAATCCAGCTAACAAGTATAAATTTTGCAAAGGTGATGATCTTACGCTTGAAGTGCTCGGCACATTTAGCTCTTATTTATGGAGCACTGGCTCTACAAACTCGTCTATAACAGTAACAGAAGCGGGCACCTATTCTGTAGATGTACAGGCGAGCAGCTGTCTGCTTACAACATCTAAAGTTATTACTGTTTTTGAAGCGCCAGATATCAACATACGCGCGAGTCCGGATTTGATTAATGAAGGTGAAACATCTCAACTCAGTGCGTCAGGATTAAATACATATACATGGGCTCCAGCTGAATCTTTGTCGAATGCCAGCATTTCCAATCCCTTAGCAACACCTTTAGTCACTACTGTTTATAACGTAACGGGATCGAATGCAGACTGCACGTTTGAAGCCTCTATTGAGGTAAAAGTAATCGGTGAGGCAATTGTAGGTAAACTTGGTCCTAGCAACTTCTTTTCACCAAATGCGGATACACGAAACGACACCTGGCAGGTTGAAGAAATTCTTCAATTCCCTCAATGTAGTGTTACAATATATGATGACAAAGGTGTAAAGGTATTTGAAGGTAAACCGTATCAGAATGATTGGGATGGAACCTTTAATGGTAAAGGCAAACCTCTACCGGATGGGGTTTATCAATACATCATCCGTTGCGATGGCGAAGAAAATAAACCAAGAAAAGGTAGCATTACCTTGCTTCGATAAATAATGATCATGGTTCTTGAGCGGCACTTTTCGGCAGCTGATCGATAAATGGAGATTATACTATGCAATCTATAATCAAATCTTACACCCTTGGGTTACGAAGGTTACCAAAGGAAAATTAAATCAGAAGATGTGAATAAGGGCATCTGTCGTATTTTTGCTTAACTAATCAAACCTATGAAAAGGTCTTTTAATCTATTGCTCATTTTTTTCATCCTGTTTGCTACCAGTGTCTTTGCACAAGAAACAGTATGTAATAATTATTTGGATGATGATGGCGATGGCTTTATAGACTGCTTTGATCCGGATTGTTCAAGTAATGCAGTGTGTGACGATTTTTATTTAGGTAATGACGTGGACTGCCAGCCTGCGGTTCCTCCTTCTAATAAATTTACCATGACGAGGGATTTCTCCTCTCCAAACGAGACAACCAATCACCTTTCTCGTATGGCCATTGGTGATTTAAATCGCGATGGTGTTCCGGAAATCATCACTATGAATCGTTATACTAAACGTGTATTTATTCTAAACGGCAGCGATGGCACCATTCAATCTCAGGCCACCGTAACCTGGGAACCCCAATGGGAAATTGCCATTGCGAATATTAACAATGATGCTTGTGGTGAGATTTTCTTTTTTGGAACAGAGGGTAGCGATAATTATTTATATGCTTACGACTGTAACTTGAATTTTATTTGGCGCACTTCCAATAAATTAAGAGGCGATCCTATTAACTATGGTATTGCTGATTTTGACAGTGATGGAAAAATAGAGATTTATGTAAAGGACGAAATTTTTGATGCTCATACTGGTACCCGTATTGTTAAATCGGTTGCCCCTAGCTGGAAACAACAAAATGGTGGACCTGTTGCAGTGGATATGGACAATGATAATAGGCTTGAGCTCGTTTTAGGTCTCTCTATTTATAAGGTGAATTTGGGTGCTCGTACGGCCGATGTGGGATCCCTTACGTTATTCAAGAGCCCCCCAAATGTCGCGGCAACAAATTATTTTATCCGAAATGAATTCAATGCCACCAGCGTTGCCGATTATAATCTTGATGGAAACTTAGATATAATTGCCTCCGGCTCTACCATTGCAAATGGCACAAATACAACCATCTTTTTCTGGGATGTAACCGCGAATTCTGTTAAAACATACATTGATAAAATTGCCGCGAGTGTTAAACTTTTTGATTGTAACACAAACCCAACAGGAACTTTTTATTCGGAAGGATGGAAAAACGGAACTGGCCGGATTAACATTGCCGATTTGGATGGTAATGGAAAGATGAATGCGTCCTATGTGTCTGGTAAATACCTATATGCTCTGGATGAAAATTTCAATCTACTCTGGCGAGCAGATGTAAATGAAGAAACCTCTGGATATACCGGCTGTACACTGTTTGATTTTAATGGCGATGGCCAATCGGAAATTGTATATAGGGATGAAAAATTTCTTTACATCATCAACGGAAACGATGGATCGGTTAATACACAACAAACCTGTGTTTCGCGTACCAACCGTGAGTATCCTATTGTAGCCGATGTTGATGCCGATGGATCAACCGAAATTTGTGTGACATGTGGTTTTGATGATGTGTTGGCAACAACTAATTTTTGTAATATCAACTATTCACAATATTCACATGTCCGGGTTTTTAAATCAAATAGCGAACCGTGGGTTCCGGCACGAAGACTTTGGAATCAGCACGGTTATTTTAATGTGAATGTTAATAATGATTTAACAATTCCGCGTGTTCAGCAAAAGCATCACATCCCGTTTTCGGGTACACCCTGCGCAGGTAGTGTTGCATTACCTCGTCCACTGAACAGTTTCTTAAACCAATCTCCGTTTTTAGATTCAAAAGGTTGTCAGGTGTTTACCGCACCCGATCTTGGATTTGTTGCGGGCTCAGTAGATATTAATCCACCTACCTGCCCAGATAAAGATTTTACAGTTTCCTTTTCGGTTATAAACCAAGGTGATGCGCCCATGAGCGGTGACGTTCCTATTACTTTTTATAATGGCGATCCACGACTACCAGGTGCAATCAAGTTAAACACAACGGCCATAACGTTAGTTGCTTTATCTCTCAACGAAACATTTGCTGTAGGTAATCTAACTGTAAATGGAAATGGATCTGAGTTTCCATTATTTATAGCATTGAACGATGATGGTACTTCCGTACCCACACCTATTAAATTGAATCCCAATTTTATTGAGTGTAATTATGAGAATAACGTTGATGGCGGTTTAGTTACGCCACTTCCTGTTGCGATAACAGCATTAAAAATTCAAGATAATATTGTATGCAATCCGGGTGCGACACCAAACGGTGCTGTGCGCGCGTTTATTCTCACTGGGGGAATTGAAAATACAATTGATTATAATTTTTACTGGTCTAATGGCCTTACAGCCAAACCCATTCCTGCTGATTTTGTTGGACCCACTCGTTCTGGTCTAGCAGCTGGCGATTTTAATGTGTATGCAGTCCATAAAACTGCCAATTGCGGATCTGATACTGCTATTGTTTCACCTGCTATAGGCGATGTGATTCGGACACTTGCTGTCACTATTGAAGTTGTAAGAGGGGATGATAACTGCCTAAATCCGAATGGTCAACTTCAGGCATTTGTAAATAAAGGTGCACCAGGCTTTCCAAATGGAGAACCTGCCGGTAATTTTACCTACGAGTGGTATATCGGCCCAACCGTTGGTGGAGGGCAGGTAGTTGGTAATTCTAGTATTGCATCTAACCTGGTAGGCGGTATTACTCCTTACACTGTTTTGGTAGAGGAAAAAGCAACTGGCTGCAGTAATAGTTTCTCTCTAGCTGTTCCTGATAATACAGTGAAGCCTGTTGTTCTAGCATCAGGGGTTGATATTCTATGTTCAAATGCAAATTCGGGCAGTGCATCAGCTACGGTTAACGGTGTTACCGCTGGCTTTACGTTTAATTGGTTTAAAGGAAGTTTTGTAAAACCTACAACCGATTTTCCTGGGTCTACAGCAACAGGTGTTATCAATTCACTCATAGCTGGAAACTATACCGTTGTGGCTATAAACAATAACTCAAAATGTGAGTCAGATCCGGTAACAATATCAGTTGCACAAACTCCAGCTTTTACTGTAACCATTTCAAATAAATCAGATCAGACTTCGTGTGATGTAAGCTTGCCAAATGGCTCCGCCACTGCCACTGTTTCCGTTGGTGCAGTTAGTGATTATACATTCAAATGGTTTGCAGGTCAAAACACATTGCCTGCGAACGAAATTTCGGGAGAAATTTCTAATGTTATTTTAGGAAGGGGTGTTGGAATTTATACCGTGAGAGCACAGAATATTCTTACGGGGTGTTCAGATACTGAAGAGGTAATAATAGGATTTGCAGTTACACCCGTGCAGATTACTCAGGTTGATCCAATAGCATCTTCAAGTTGTACTTCTCCAAATGGATCGGTTACGGTTACAGTTGTTAGCCCAGATACTCCGGCAGAGTATACATTCTTTTGGTTTAAAGGATCGGATGTAAACGGAACACCCATTGCCGACTCGGATAATGTTATTGATAATCTTGAACCAGGCGATTACACCGTTATAGCAATTCATAATACCCGACATTGTGAAGCACCACCCGTAACGAGAACCGTAGTTAGCAGCGCATCAACAATAAACTTTAATCAGACTGCTATTACACGACCTACTACTTGTAATGAGAGCAATGGCTCCTTGACGATTGGCGTAAACGCGGCAGGGAATATCTTAGGATTCGACTTTGAATGGCGCAGAGGTAAGGCACCTTTTCAGGCACCTGCTATTACCACGAATGTTGTTAACACTGCATCTGTTTCAACTATCTCAGGGTTGTTTACTGGCGTCTATACATTGATTGCTACGAACCGCGATAATGGCTGTGCGGCATCACAATTTTTCAACTTGCCGTTTGATAATGCTCAAGTACTTTTCTTCGACTCGAAAACACCAATCGAAACATGTGTGCCAGGAACTGGTGGGAGCATTACGGTTAATCTGGTAAAGACGATAGGTTTTAATGAGACTGATTATGAAATACAAGTGTATGAAGGAACGAATGATCTTGATCCTGCTGCACCGTTTCTTACGATTCCCTGTGTTAATGGTATAACATTATACACCCTATCATCGCCAACCTTACAGCCTGGCTTCTACACTTTTGTAGCAAGAACAATCAATCCTATTCGTAGCACATTTAATTGTCGATCTGTGCCGGTATCAGAGGAGATTTTAATCGTTACGCAAAATCCAGTGTTCACTGCCAACACACCGATCAACAATATGAATTGTGCTGGAATGACTGCCAGTGGAGAAATTACCTTAAACATTGCCACACCCGCAAACTTTACATTTGATTGGTTTGAGGGTAAAACCACGTCATCACCAGTTCTGGGCGCGGCCACATCTGGCGTAAAAGCTGGTGTAAATGGTGAGGTAATTCAAAACCTCCCGGCTGGATTCTACACAGCCAGAGTAACCGATAATACGTTTCCTTCTACAGGCTGTTTATCAACCCAGACCTTCCAGGTTTTTGACAACCCGCCCATTATTACGCTCACAGCGGGTGACCTTAGCATCGGTGACAAATTGAGATGTGATGTACCAACAGGATCTGCAACAATCAATAGTGTGAGCGAAACTGTAAATGGGGTTACCAGTGCTGTACTTATTGCGAGTTATACATTTGAGTGGTTCGATGTCAATCTTGTTTCATTATTGAATGGACCCAATACCATTGCATCATTAACACCTGGTACATATTTCGTTCAAGCCAAGAGTTCGATAAACAATTGTGCAAGCACTATGCTTTCCTTTGAAATAAAAGATATGACCGTTGGTGATCCAACAGTTAATCTTGTCAGTTTCACTGATCCAACACGATGCTTGAAGCCTGCCAATATCCTTGGAGAGCTTCATGTTGATGCAGTGGGTAACAGCACGTCAACACCAGCATTTAAATACAGATGGTTCACTGGAAGTGATACAACATCATTTGCATTTCAAGGTGCTGATTTAGTAGGTATAGACCCAGCCATAACACCGGGTCTTACCTTTACTATTAAGGCAATTAATAACACAACAAAATGTTTTGTTCTTGATACCTACACATTGAGAATTGAAACGGCTCCTATTCTTTTAACCGCTTCAGCTAATTCGCTAACCTATTGCAATAGCCCTTATGATGGAACTGTTTTCGCTACCATTACCAGCGGAAGTCAGATTCAATACAATTACAATTGGTATGATGAGACTGTCAAAGTTACCCCTGATTTTACAACCTCGGCATTAACGGTACCTTTAGCATTTACTTTCGCACCTCTCGATTCAGGTAATTACATTGTAATTGCAATCGATCAATCAGATCCAACATGTTTTGCATCTGACACGGTAACGGTTACAAACGAACGCGTATTTCCTAAAATAAATGCTCAAGCGCTAAGAGGTCTTTCAATTTGTGATCTTTTGGTAGCAAAAGCCGATGGGGTTGCTGAGGCTAGCATTGAAGGAGATAGTATATTCCATTACAATTTTGTGTGGTTGAGAGATGACTTCCGACCTTTGGGTAGACCGTTTGCTTTTGCAAATCAGGTGGGCGGTCTTGCCGACAGTACCTATTTTGTTGTTGCTTCCCATATTGTTACAGGCTGCTCCGACTCCACCTCTATTGCAATTCCATTTACACCGTTACCAATACCCTTCCCGCAAATTGAAATTCTTTCTATGAAGACAAGTTGTGTGGAGGACAATGGAGCATTATCGGCCTCAGTAGGTGGTAATACACAAGATTATATTTTTGATTGGTACACCGGATCAGGAGCGGACACAACCTATCTTACTACAGGTGAAATGATCGATAGTCTTGCCATAGGATTTTATACAGTAACAGCAACTAGTCGTATTACCGGCTGCGTGTCTATTGCTGTAAGTGAAGAGATTAAGGAAAAGAATTTATTCCCTGATTTTACTTTTAGGGTTGAACCTGCCTCATGTGATAAGCCAGATGGATACCTATCTGTGATCATTACAACAACTGATTTAGAGATAGGCTCTATCGTATGGATTGACCCTGCTGGCAATACGATAAATGGTCCGAACGTAATGAATGCTATTGCTGGAAATTATTCAGTTACTGTTACAACATTGCTAGGTTGTTTTAAAACAATACCTGTAGAACTTCTTAATGATATAAAACCATTTAATGGAGTTTCAGTAAATGGCGATGATAAGAATCCGATCTTTCAAATAGATTGTATTCAGAATTTTCCAAATAACGTGGTGAAGATCTTTAACCGAGCGGGCACATTGGTATACGAAGCCAATGGGTATGATAATCAGATTACATTCTTTGATGGTAAATCAAATAAGGGAATTAGTCTAATGGGAACTCAACTTCCTGGAGGAACGTATTTCTATGTAATCGATAAACGTGATGGATCAAAAGCGCTGGCAGGTTATCTGGAAGTTGTTAATTAAAAAAGTAAACGCATGATCATATCTTTAAAAAGAATTTTTTCAACGGCTTTTTTTGCCCTTGCTTTTTCAGGAAGCTGTTTGGCGCAGCAGTATCCGGTGTTCTCGCAATACTATTTTAACGAACTGGTGATCAATCCTGCGTATGCAGGTAATCATGGTCAGCTCAGTCTTACAACGATGTATCGTAACCAATGGGTGAATCTTCCGGGTGCCCCAAAAACCATCAACTTTAGTGGGCATTCTTCTTTTATGAGAAACAAAGTAGGAGTGGGTCTGATGATTAATCGCGATGAAATCGGAAGTTATAAGAACGATCATATTTACGGAGACTACTCATACATGCTTCGGTTTAATGGAGCTACTCTTGCCATGGGGCTTCAGGCTGGTGTTAATATACTTCGAGCAGATTATAGCGATCTCGATCTTACTGACCCGACAGACGCATCGTTTGCAAACATCATCAATAAGGTAAAACCTAATTTTGGCGCAGGGCTTTATTACAACCGTAAAAAATTCTTTCTCGGATTTTCTGTTCCCTTTATTTTAAATAATAAAGTGGCAAACTCTGTGGAGGGTTTGTTAGGCGAACTGAAAGAAGCGCGCTATTATTTTTTGAGAGGAGGAACCGTTTTTCCGATTACGCGAAGTGAGAATGTAAAAATGAATCCTTCTTTTCTAATTCGCGCACAAGAAAATCAACCTTTGAGTTTCGATATTAATAACTCTTTTATTTTCTACGATCTATTCAGCATAGGAGGATCCTACCGCCTCGGTGATGCCTTTATTGGTTTCATAGATCTGAAGCTAACCGATAGCATTCATTTTGGTTATGCCTACGATGGCACCACATCAAACCTGAATAAGTTTTCTAACGGAACACACGAATTCATGTTAAACTATCGAGTGCGTATTCGTAAAATTCATGGAAACATTGAATGTCCATCCTATTATCATTATAGGTAGTGAATAAAATAAAATAGACAGTCTAATTTATTTTTAGACTGTCTATTTTTATAAAGCGATGTTACACATTCTATTTCTCTCCGCGGAAAATCAACCTAGAGAAATTCACAAAGGTTTTTTCAGGTTTACTTTCATGATACTAATTCTTTCCCCTTTGGTTAATTGTTTTTTTCGGACGGCATTTATGAATGCAAACCCCTAATTTTTTCCCAGTTTGTTTATGATGGAGTTGAGTTGAGCTGATTCTTCTGGAGTCCTCTTTGTCTTCTTAAGCGAGCATGTAAAATTATCGGATGATATTGTTCTGCTTCCGGTCGCGGGAACAGTAATCGCAGTAGGTGTTGTGAAACTGGTGCCAGTTTTACCAAAAGTCTGTACAACTAGTGTTGTAGATGCGCTTGTCCATTTATTCTTATTAGCCGCAGAATATGTTGCATTATAGGATGTTCGTTGGGCTTCAGGCTCAAAAGCTCCATTCGCAAAATCAATAAAAGTTGTTTCAAAGAGCAGGTTTTTAAAAGTCCCCTCATAATAAACATAACTCAGACCATATGCTGCGAAGTTTGAAGTCTTCGGTATAAAAATAAATTCATCACCGCTGAATGCCTCATCAGCAGAAATAGCAGCAATACCGTCCCATGCTGTAGTCGATGAACCTACCCTTAATACAAGATCCATGTCCGCTAAACTGTCCAGCGGTTCATCGGGTGAAGGCCATTGGAGTAAAATTCCCAAACCATCTTCTTGCTGAACTAAAATGTTTATTTCATCATCTCTAGTGATTTCAATATTTTCGCTATCCGAATTAATAATTGCGATGTTGATTGTTTCAGTGCCTTCAAAAGAAAAATCAGACAACAGATTGATTTCAATAATTCCCTTATCCTCTCCCTTTTTAATTGCAATTTCGAGGTAATCACTTGTTATTTCATAATCTGAAGATAATTGATTTGCTGTTGCAAATACATCATCCACTGCACTTCCATCCAACTCATAGGTTATAATTACGTCCTCCGTTGCGGCTTTGTCTAATGTTACCTCAACTTCAATAGTTCCATCGTCTTCATTTACCGTTCGGGTAGATTCACTAAACGAAAGTTTTGGTTTTACAAATGGCTCTGGATCGTCTTTGCATGATGAGATAGTAAGGGCAAAGAAAATGATGATTGAACCAGAAAGAAAAAGCGTGCTATAGTTTCGCATGATCGTAGTGTTTATACAAGTTAAATTTACTCAAATCTTTTGGCATTTTGAATCAACCTTCTCGGCATCGTTTGAATGCGTTGTTTGTGAAGTTTTTTATGGTGTTATAATTTTATCCATTTTTTAATAACACTTCTTCCGTCCATATTTATCTGAACAAAATAAATTCCGGGTTGTAATGTTGTTGTGTTAAAGGAGTGCGTCAGGTTATCACTTTCTTTCTTTAACACTACGCTAGAAGAAATTTCATTTCCAACTACAGAACGGATTTGAAAACTTACTTCGCCACGGAAAGTATTTTCAACTTCAATATTCAACATCTCTTGTCCGGGATTCGGATAAAGCATTACACTATTCGCCAGCAAATGATCGTCAACTCCAGTAACATTTTCCCGAACGTAGATGGTCGTGGTGGCTACCTTATTGCAAAGCTCAAGGCCAGATCCATTCGTGGTAACGATGGTTGTCTTTGTAGGATGTATAATTAATTGTGGCCCTGAATAATTTTGCACTTCACCATCATCGGTGCTCCAGCTTAAGATACTAGCACCTCTTCCGTTCAGTGTCACCGCTTCGCCAGGATAGATTAATTGTTTTGAGGTGGATATTTGTACAGAAGGGCTCATGCCGATGATCGGCTCAATATTCATAGCGATGTTCGCGCCAAACGCAACGGCATATGTATTCCATATTCCGGCTTCGTTTTGTATCCATGATGTTGCATTGGTAGATTCACCATCAGCGGAAGATTGAATGGCCAGCGAGTCACCATTAGTATAGTTTAATTCAATACCTACCTGATATGGTTTGCTGAACACGGGAGTTTCGCGATCGAATATGACCTTGGTAGAACGATTGTTTGAAATATCAACCTGAATTTGCTTGAGCAATATTACCTTTCGTTCAATCACTGAACCTGGTGCTCGTTGAGGGCCACGAGCATTCCATACAACAACGTTTACTGTAGCATCTTCGCTTGTAGTATAGAGATAATCAAATGTAATGTTAACGCCACTGATGAATTCATATCCTAAAGTATTTACAAAAATTTCGGAAATGGCTTTGCTCTTTAAACTATTGTGGCCAGTAAGGTACCCGGTATAATTTCCGTAATCAGATAGTGGAAGGACCGAAGGTGTATACGTATCATTAAAATTTGAAGCAGAGCCACATAGTCCTTCTTCCGACACTGTTATGTAATTGGCAATTACCAATGTATCTGACGCACCCGGGGCGTTCTTTGCTGAAAGTGTCACTTTGTAAATTCCCGGTAATGAATACTTTATTTTGGGGTTGCGTTCTATAGAAGCGCTTGGGTTGCCACCTTCAAATGTCCAGCTCCACTTGTTTGGAAAATTAGTAGAGAGATCTGTGAAATTAACTTCGCCTCCTAACAGCACTAACTGTTTATCTGAAGTGAAGTTGGGGGTAGGTACGTCAGCAACACTTGGGCTGCATAAGTTAGCGGTAAGCAGTGATTTTCTTCTTGGGCTCAAATCCATAACAGCACGTATTCTCGTTTTTTGCCCGACTGTAAAAATATTCATACAGGCATCGTTACTGTAATCCATATAGTTTTCTACCATGTTGGTTGAACCACAACTAAACCGCCCAACCTGACAACCTGAGCTTGCGCTTTGTTGAGTAGGGGTATCCGACACAAAATCATCAGCGCAATTGCCATCACCCCAGATGTGTCGAAGTCCAAGCCAATGCCCTGTCTCATGAGATAATGTTCTGCCCTTGTTATAAGGTGCCTGAAGTATAGGGAAGCTTCCCTTATCAGCAGATCCAAAGGAACTGTATTGAATCACTACACCATCGGTAGATGCGGATCCACCCGATTCATTTAGTCCAGACAAACCAGACTGATCAGGAAATTGGGCATATCCGAGCAAATTAGAATTCACTCCTCCAAACTTTAGTGTCCATACATTATAAAACAAATTGGGATTCCAAATCGTGGAAGATTTCAAACTGCCTTCAATTTCATCGCGCGTCCAACTTGATTTGCCTCCATTGTATCGATGAATACCCGCATCGGCCAGTGTAATTCCATTTTGATCTACGGGTGATAAACAAAATTCAATTTCAATATCACCTCCAACGGGATTGTTGTTAAACCCAGGTGTTCCAGGTATTCTTCTAAAATCTTCATTCAACACATCAATCTGTGATTGGATTTGAGCTTTGCTGATATTCATACCACTACCAATGGATTCTCCACTATGAATTACGTGAACAACCACAGGAATGGTTAGAAGTAAAGCTTGTGTTCTTCCTGAAGACTTTTCGCGTGCACGAATCTCTGCCACTTTTTTTCGTATAGATTCTTCAAGATCATCAAGCGTATTGCGGTTTGGAAAACGGATTTTGTTTATACTGTCTTGCTCCATGGTTGCGCAAGTGCGTGGAAGATCGCCTGTTTGTGCACTCAACTGAAGGCTAAATGCCATGAGCAAACAAAAAAATATAGATAAGCGTGGCTTCATAGTTTTTAATTACTTTTCATCCGTTGCATCAAAATGAATTCGATAACTTTCTGTATTCGTTTCATCAAAAAAAATCTCTAATTCCATTTTATTTTTTTTCACTTCACGTACGATAAACGGGAGGGTACCTTCAGTAGTAAAGAAGGGAAGTAACATGGTAAGAGTGGCTGATGCATTATTGAATGTCCATGAATCACTGATGACACTTTTTTCGGGATTATCATTACATTTCTTTGCTCCAGACACCGCCTCAAAAATGTGCTCCGTATTGGAGTAGAATATGTACTTATCATCTGAGGCGCAATCAATGTTAAATGTCGTAACGACCTCGCCACTTAATGTCTGCTCTAAAAATTTTAATTTCCACGTCTTACTATTCTCTCCGGTAAAAATAGAGGTGTAACTATACGGAGTTGGTTTTAACTCTTCTGAACAAGATGAACCGAGTAGCACAAGACCAAAAACAAACGCACAAGTATTTTTCATTTCAATCGGGTATTAGGGTAATTGATACTTCAGGTTGATTATCAAAATCAACCAATGTAATGTTCAGTATGATTTCACGAGTAGTAGGATCGATTGAGCCAGTTCCTCTAATGGTTGCTAATTCGGTTGCGAGATTTTCTTCTTCCTGTTCTGGAATGGTTAGTGTGTTGTCTCCGTTATCAACGAATTTTAAATTCATTTCAGTTGAAGAACTGAAGATGTCAATGTTCCAATTCGAAAGGGTATAGATCTCGCAATCAGTACTGGTAATGGTGATGTCGCTTAGGCTGGATGACCCTTGCTCGCGAATGTATGTTCCCCCCAGTATGCAATCATCTAAAATAGTAAGGGTGTAATCTTTGCCAATGGCACTGGCATCTTGCCCTACTTGAAGTTTGTCCGTGTTAACAGATTTAAGAGTGAATACAATTTTTTGACTGCGAAGAATGTTGTTGGCATTGTTAATCAATTGAATTTGAATAACACCAAAGAATCCACCTTTCTCAATCTTTACTTGCCCTCTATTTCCAAGAATAGCATAGTCGATTCCTTCTCGTGCATCACCGCTAATTGAATATGCAATGATTATATCTTCGTCTAAAATAGGTTGAGATTGATGCACCTCAATTTCGATAATCTTACTAAAACTTTCTTTTTCTGTTCGGGCTGATTCAGTGAAGCGAATGAAATAAGGTCCCTTAAAAATGATGCGCTCTGTTTCGCAATTCATCAATGCTAAGAGCGAGAGTAAACAAAATATGGTTTTTATTTTTCTCATTTAATATCCTGGATTTTGATTTCCTGCCAAAGCGGGGTTATTCAATAGTTCACGTTGTGGAATTGGCCACAGCTCGTACGAATCTTTCCAGTTGGATGTAAAGGCCGACATTACTTCCTTCGCTCTACCTGTGCGAACCAAATCATACCACCGGTGTCCCTCAAAGGATAGTTCGTATCTTCTTTCTTCTTCAATGAGGGTTAGCATTTGTGCCTTTGTTACAGATCCAACAAGATCAGCTCTTGCGCGGGCGCGAAGCACGTTGATATCTTGTTGCGCGCTGTTTGATCCCGATACTTTGTTTTGCTGCGCGCGTGCCTCTGCCCGAATGAGGTACATCTCTGCAAGACGAAAGACTACTACATTATTATTGTCCTCATCAGGCGTTCCGTATTTTGCAACGGAAAATCCATTATCGTTACCTACTTGTTTTGTAGCATCAAAGCTCACTGAAAAAAAACGATCTTTAGAAGCGGTGTTGCCACTATTTAAAACCGAAATGACCTGATTCGATGGAATCAATTCTCGTCTTCCAACAAAAATATTATTCAGACCGATGTTGCCATCTGTGCCTGGGTCATCGGTAAGTAGGTAACCCATTTCAAAGATGGCCTCTGTCGTAAAATCTTTCGTTACCGTAATGTCGTAGTCAGGCAGTATATATTTCCCTGAAGAAATTACACTCGTTGCATATTGTTCTGCTTTCGCCCAGGCTTCGTTATATAAGTAATATTTTGCCAATGCAGCATCTAGTGCATACGAACTTGCAAAACCTGCGCTTGCAGTTTTCTCTGGCAACATTCCTTCTGCTTTGGTGTAATCCTCCAAAATAAAATCCAGAATTTCAGTTCGGCTTGCACGTGGAATATTTCGATTTGCCTCAATAGAAGTCTCTGTTACTTTGGGTACGCCTCCGTAAGTATACACGGCAATGAAGTAAGCATATCCTCTTAATAAATGAGCTGTTGCTAAAACTCTTTCGCGATCAATAGTTTTTACACCGGGCACTGTCGGTAACTTTTCAATAATAAAATTAGCGATGTAGATTGTGTTATAAATACTACTCCACAGTGCTGCAACAGAAGCGTTGGCAGATGTTATTGTTTTTGTTCCCAGTTCACGGTATTGAGAAAATGTACCTCTGAATTGAAGCATATCTGCCGTAGCATCACCGGCAATTACAGTGGATGGAATAATAGGGCGAAAGGCACTATATAAACCAATCTCCACGTTAGGAACGTCATTCGCCTCGTTCAGAACAATATCATCGGTAAGAATATCTATTGGTTCTGGATTTAGTAGATCATTGCATGAAGTGCTAACCAAACTCAGCAGAGCGACAATATAAAATATGTGATTTAAGCGTCTCATTTCAGTGTCACATTAATTCCAATAGCCATAGTTCGAACTTGGGGTAATGTAAAAAAGTCAATTCCTTGCGATGCAGTCGATCCGTCTAACGTACTTACTTCAGGATCGGAGCCACTGTATTTTGTGAGTGTCCAGAGATTTGTGGCCGAGGCATAAATACGAAGTTGGCTAAGCATCAATCTATTTACTAGTGCAGGAGGCAAGCTATATCCAAAGCTTACGTTTTTTAATCTTAAGTACGAGGCATCTTCAATTAATCGGTTGCTATGTAAATTATTTAAAGTGCTGTTTAATTCATAGCGTGGAATATCGGTTACATCTCCTGGTTTTTGCCATCTGCGCAAAGCATCAACCGATTGATTACTTTGAATATCAGCCCCCATATTGACGGTTCGTGTCTTAGTGAAATTCAATACTTTGTTGCCGTACGAAAAACTAAAGAAGAGAGAAAGATCAAAACGTTTGTATTGAAAAGTATTAGTGATGCCGCCAATTAACTTGGGCTGAGAATTTCCAATCACCATAGCGTCTAGATTTGATATCGCTCCATCTTTATTACGGTCTTCATAAATGGCATCTCCTGTAGCCGAGTTAACGCCTAGAAAATTCAAGCCCCAGAATGAACCTAATGGTTCGCCTTCTTTAACGATGTTAGTACGATCCACACCTTCGCCTGTAAATCCGGAATAAATAGGAGTGGAGTCAGGGAGTAACAATACTTTGTTTAGATTTTTGGAAAGATTCAACGTTGTTGTCCAGCGTAATGCCTTATCAATATTGACGGAGGTTACACTGAACTCAATTCCTTTATTTTCCAACTCCCCAATATTATCTTGGATACCTGCAAAACCGGTGGTCAGTGCATACGGTCTAAACAAAAGCAGGTCAGTTGTTTTGTTGTAATAAACATTCAGCACAGATTGAATTCTGTTTTCCAAAAAACCAATATCTAAACCAATATTTATTTCACGAGTACTTTCCCACTTAATATCAGGATTAGGCACGTTATTAGGTACGACACCAGAACTTCCATTGTAGGGTGCAGCTTGCCATTTACCTAAAAATGTAAAGGCACCAATGCGTTCGTTTCCCGTCAGTCCAATACTTGCTCTTAACTTTAAATCATTAATGAATTCATATTTCCAGAAATCTTCTTGAGAAATTCTCCACGCTGCAGATAAAGCAGGGAAATAGCCAAACTTATTATTCGATCCGAAATTCGTTGACCGGTCTGCTCTCATACTCGCGGTAATTAAAATCCGATCGTCATAATCATATCGTGCCTCACCAAAGAAAGACAGAATGCTATGAGGAGGCTCACGAAAAGAAAAACCAGCGTCAACAATTCCAGCAGATTGTATGTAAGTAAAATCATCACTTGGAAATATTCTGCCTTCCAAACTGCCTCCATTAGATTCATTGTGATAAAATTCTGAACCTACCAAAGCACTGAGCGTCTGCTTTTTTGTAAGGGTTTTATTGTAAGAAAATGTTGCATTATAATTAACATTTGTAAATGTGCTTGCGCTGAAAACACCGTAACCTTGTCCGCCAACACTTGGTAAAAAACCACCGATAGCAGTTTGGGAAGATTCATACTGATCATCGGTAACATTATTGTAATCTAAACTACTTTGAACTTTTAGCTTTAAGTAGGGGCTGAATTCATATATTAAATTGATGTTGCCCAATGCTTTTACAGCTATTGTGTTGAACCGTGGTAGTAGGGCTTGGCCCACAGGATTAAAATTAGGAAACCCCGCATATAATGCAGAGCTCGGCCCTACCAGATATCCGTCTTCATCGTATGCAACGTTGTATGGTAAACTTTTTATGGCTCCAGAATAAACACCATCTAAAAAATTATCTCCCTTTACTCTTTTATTTAAAGCTCGCGAAAGAGTGATGTTGGTTGCAACCGAAAGTTTTTGAGTAAGTTTTTGATCAAGGTTAATGGTAAAACCAAAGCGTTGAAATTTATTATTGAGTTGGACGCCTTCTTCTTCGCGGAAATTTCCGCTGATGTAGTATTTGGTATTATCATCACCTCCAGTAGCGGAGAGCTGATATTGTTGCATAATACCTCTTCGTAAAACTTCATCTTGCCAATTCGTATTTACGGCATCCGTTACTCCTGAAATCAAGCCAAAGCTGTCTGGATTTTGTCCGGCATTCGTTACTGCCTCACGTTGCAATTCTAATAATTGTGTTGAGTTCAACATATCGAGTTTTTTTACTGGATCGATAATGCCTCGCTGTACATCAAAGGTTATAGATGCTTTAGCATTTTTTCCGCGCTTGGTTGTAATGATTACTACTCCATTGGAGGCACGCGATCCATAAAGCGCTTTCGCAGATGCATCTGAAAGAATAGTATAGGATTCAATGTCGTTGGTATTGATCATTGAAAGTGCATTATCATTTTGTCCACCAAAATCTCTATCCCCCAGGCTCCCTGTTTCTACAGGTATTCCATCAATGATGAAGAGTGGTCTATTACTCGCAGAAATGGAAGTAGCCCCTCGTATGCGCACGGACACTCCACCACCCGGTGTTCCGGATGATTGAGTCACTTGAACACCAGGCGCTTGCCCCTGCAAAGCTTGGTCGAGACTATTTACAGAAAGACTTTTTAATTTATCGGCACTAATGGTTGATACAGCACCGGTAATATCTTTTCGTTCAATAGAAGAATATCCCACTACTACGACTTCACCTAATTCTGTGGGCTCTTCTACTAATGCAATATTGAGACTCGTCTGGCCGGCATACGTAATTTGTTGTGGTGTATAACCAATGAAAGAAAACTCAATAATAGATCCTTCAGATACATCAAGTGAAAACTCTCCCCCAATACTGGTGATAGTTCCGAGCGATGTACCCTTTACAGATACGTTAACCCCGGGTAAACCATCCGGCTCAGCCAATGAAGTTACTTTTCCGGTAAGGCGCTGGGATTGCGCCAGTGCAAGGGAATGAAGAAAAATAAAAAGAAGCAGTAAAATTTTATACATAAATCGCGATTAAGCAATGTTCTTAAAACTAACGATTAAACATCAAAGATCAAGCGGTAGTACATGTATCACAAAAATTATAGACGAAAGCAATTAGTTAATAGACATGTGCTTCTTAAACAATAGTCATTCTCGGTTTTTAGTATCTTAATAATGATATTGTTTCAGAAAATGCAAATCGTTTAAGTTGCGGGTCGGTAATCGGGCGATTGAACCTGGTGTTTACAAAGCACGGGCAACACTGGAGGACTTTAAAAATGGTTTTTACGATCTGCTGAATTTACAGATCAGCAAGGAAAAAAATGTATTTCAATTTGTAATGCGTAAAGAGAATTTACATTTCAGGTTCATCTTTCAAGAGGTAGAAGTATTACCTTCACTCTTTTAGTAATTATAAAAGTTGAATATCGTGAGGAGATCTTATCTGCTTTTTTTACCGTTTATTTTAATGAGAGCGAATGTGCTGGCAGGATTGCCTCCGCGCATTAAGTTCATCGAGAACAAAAATCAATGGCCATCTCCTATTTTATTCTATGCGAACATCAACGGGGGAACCATGGCCATTGAACCCGGTGGATTTAAATATTATTTCTTAGACGAAAAGCGATTAGAAGAACTACACGAACAAACGCATCTTCCTCAAAGCGAAGCCGATGGAGAGAATGTATTGGATGATGTCATTAAAGGAAATGCAGTTCATGTCAATTTTATTGGAGCAAATCAAAATGCCATTCCGTTACCATTTGGTAAATCGAGTGAATACTATAATTATTTTTTAGGAAACGATGAAAGACGCTGGGCATCCCAAGCATTTGCCTACGATGGTTTTATCTATCCATCACTTTATTCCGGTATAGACATGAAGGTGTACTCTTCTGGCGAGCATGCCAAGTACGATTTTAGTATTGCACCAGGCGCAGATCCATCTCCAATTTTAATTGAATACAAAGGTGCCAATGAGTTGATATTGGACAATGGAAACTTATATGCAAAGACTGACTTGGCAGATATCATTGAACAACGACCGTTGGCGTATCAAATCATTAATGGAAGAAAGGTAATTGTTGAATGTGAATTTCAATTGAATGAAAATCAACTTTCCTTTTGTTTCCCGCAAGGCTACGATGCGTGTTATGAATTGGTAATCGATCCCTTGTTAATCTTTTCTACCTATTCCGGATCAACCGCTGATAATTGGGGAAGCTCAGCAACACCTGGAGAGAATGGGAATTTATATTCGACTGGTATTACAAATCATAATAATGTAGGCGGCTTCTTTCCTGCAACACCTGGAGTCTTTCAAACAAAGTACGGTGGGTTATACGATGTTGCAATTTTAAAATATGATTCTGCCGGCGAGCAGATGTTATACGCCACCTATTTAGGAGGAAGTGAATCAGAATCGCCCCATAGTTTAGTGATGAACGATGATGAAGAACTGATGGTATTAGGCACTACAAGCTCGCTTGATTTCCCTACAACGACCAATGCATTTGATAGAACCTTTAATGGTGGCGTTGCTGTGGCACATGTCTTGCCTTTTTTTAATGGTTCTGATATTTTTGTTGCGCGCATTAATAAAGATGGAAGCCAACTGTTAGGCTCTACCTATATAGGCGGTTCTCAGAATGATGGTTTAAATACAAACTTCGGAGCGCTCACCAAAAACTACGGTGATCAATTGCGGGGCGACATCATTACAGACGATGTGGGAAATGTATACATTAGCTCAGTAACGCAGTCGTCTAACTTTCCGGTTAGGAATAGTTTTGATCAGTCGTATAATGGTGGAGAAACCGATGCTATTGTGATGAAATTGAATAAGCAACTTTCTCAATTGCAATGGGCTGCTTTTTTAGGAGGAAGCGGAACAGATGCATCACACACATTAAAGCTTACAAGCAATAATGATCTATATGTTGGAGGAGGTACAACCAGTTTAAATTTCCCGGTATCAGCGGGCAGTTATCAAAGCGCCTTGAAGGGTGATGCTGATGGATGGATTGCAAAACTTGGAAACGCAGGAGACACTATTTATCATGCTACCTATACCGGCACATCATCATTCGATCAGGTTTATTTTTTAGACCTGAATTCAAACGAAGAAGTGTATGTGTATGGACAGACTTCAGGAAATTTTCCGGTCACCGCTAACGTCTATAAAAATTCAAACAGCGGCCAATTTGTTCAGAAGTTTGACAATAAACTTTCAACACTTGGTTTTTCTACAGTGTTTGGATCAGGCGTTGGTGTTCCGAATATTTCACCAACTGCTTTTTTGGTAAACGAGTGTAATAATTTATACATGGCTGGTTGGGGTGGTTCGCTGAACGCAGCATCGGGTCATTGGCAAAGTAGTACGCTCAACATGCCCACTACACCAGATGCTTTCCAGAAAACCAGTGCAGGTTCCGACTTTTATTTTATTGTATTAACCGATGATGCTTCCGAACTCTTGTATGCAACATACTTGGGCGGAACGCAATCGCGAACTCACGTTGATGGCGGCACGAGTCGTTTTGATAAGGGAGGTATTGTATATCAGGCAGTTTGTTCAGGATGTCTAAGCGGCAATACAAGTGGAGGCCCATCATCTGATTTCCCAACTACTCCTAATGCCTGGTCGACCAAAAACAAAAGTGGCAATTGTAATAACGCAGCGTTTAAGTTTGATCTCTCATCTTTAAAGGCGCGACTGCAAACCAATTCAGTTGCGTTAGACATGCCAGGTTTAAATAAAATATGTTTTCCAGATAGCATTGTGTTTGAAAATTTATGCACAGGTGGCGAATTTTTTCAATGGGATTTTGGTGATGGAACAGCATTGGTAACACAGGACAGAAAAAATATCAAGCATGGGTATAAGGCCACTGGAAGATACACTGTCATTCTAACTGCCATCGATCAAAACACATGCATCGGCAGAGATGTTGCACAAACTATTATTGATGTTTTGGATACGGATACACAAGTGCAGGATGATGATGATATCTGCTTGAATACATCCTATACATTATTTGCCAGTGGAGGCGCTTCTTATTTTTGGGAGAATGAAGATGGTTCATTTCAATCTACTGAACCAGAGCCTTTGGTATCACCTAAGGATACGACATTATACTATGTTGCCGTTACAGAATCGAACGGCTGTATTCATAAGGACTCCGTCCAGCTGAATGTAATTTCAATCATCACTCCTGAATTTGAACTCTCGAGATTTTCAGCTTGTAGTGATCGCCCTTCTATTTACGTGAAGAGTTTGACGGATAGTTTACTTCCTGGCGATCAATTGTTTTTTGATTTTGATGATAGATCTACAAGTGATAAAGAAGAACAAGGTCATGAGTTTGATGAGGACGGAATGTACGCAGTGAAGTTAGTTGGTGTGCGTGAATTTTGTGTAACTGAAAAAGTTATACCTGTTCCGGTATTTACCTTGAAGATTCCGAACATCATTACGCCTGCAATTGAAGAAGGGAAAAACGATACGTTCACTATTCAATACGGAGATGATCCCAGCATCACACCTTCTGATTTTGGTTTCAAAGTTTCATTGTTGATTTTGAATCGATGGGGTAATAAGGTATTTGAAACAGATGATTATCAATACAATTGGAAGGGAGAAGGGTTGGCCGCAGGCGTATATTATTATGAGGTTACCGTTGAAGGACACTCCACATGCAAAAGCTGGATACATGTGGTGAAATAGTTTTGTTCCTTTTGAATTTAATGCATTTCTAAAACCTTCTGCAAATACTTTTCAATTGGATAAGGGTAGGACTAGGCCGACAAAAAAAAGTTTTCGAGATGCGCATGAGTTAAAGGTTGATTAGAATCGTATGAATTCATTGTGGTGTCGTATTTAAAACTGTTTCTTTGATTATGAAAATTCTAATCGTAGAAGACGAACTGAATGTGGCGGAAGTGCTGAAGCGTGGTTTGGTAGAAGAAGGTTATGAAACCGAGGTAGCGTATGACGGACAAATTGGATTGCGACTTGCTCAAAACGGTCGCTATGATTTAATTATTCTCGATGTCAATCTGCCCTTGCTCAATGGACTCGAGCTCTGTAAAAAATTACGCGAAAAAGATGATCAGACTCCCGTAATGATGCTTACCGCCTTAAGTATGAGCGATGATATTGTACTGGGTTTGGAGTCAGGTGCTGACGATTACCTTCCAAAACCTTTTCGATTTAATGAACTCTATGCACGCGTAAAAGCTTTAACACGGAGAAAGAAATTTCCGATGGTCACGGCTCCGATTGAGGAGAAGCCAGGTGAACCAACAAACTATTTTATATTGGCCGATTTGATGGTTGATTTTGATGCCAAGCAAGTGAAGCGCAATGGTAAAATTATTCAGCTCACCGCAAAGGAATTTTCGTTGCTTGAATATTTAGCGCGCAATAAAGGTAAGGTTCGCTCACGTTTAGAAATTGCTGAGGCGGTGTGGGATTTGAATTTTGAAACCGGCACAAACTTTATTGATGTGTACATCAATTATCTTCGAAATAAAATCGATAAGAATTTCGATCCGAAACTCATTCATACCATTACCGGTTTTGGTTACGTTCTAAAACTTCCAGATCTGTGAAGATACGTCAGCGGTTAGCAATTCGGTTTACCATTATCAGTGGTTTCCTCACAGGCTCCATCCTTGTCTTTGTATATTTTGTAACGCAAAGTTTTGTACATGCTGATTTTATTGCGCGGCTCAATCAACAAACAGAACTAGAAACTCTACTCTTCACCAAATCCATTTCAGGATTAACGTTAGATCAGATCAATACATTTGGTCTTGTTCAGCCTTCAGTCGTAATCTATCGTGATAATAAAATTGTATTGAGTCGGGGAAGAAAAGGAGTGCCGCAGGCTTGGCTCTCTATTCTGCATCGAAAAAAAGTATTTTCAATTGACGAAGGAGATTTTAGTAGTGTTGGAATGGTACACTTCATTGATGGTAATGAACATTTTGTTTTCGTTACCGCTCAAGATGTTTACGGGCAACGAAAATTAGACTTTGAAGTTCAAGCCTTAATTGGTGGATGGCTGATTAATTTAGTACTGGCATACTATGCTGGATTGTTTTTTTCCCGCAAGGCTCTGCAGCCCGTAACGCATGTGGTGGATGAAGTGACTAAAATTTCAGGAGAGAATTTAAGTCACCGCGTTCCGTTCACCAAGACAACAAATAGCATTGAAAGGCCAGATGAGATTGATGAATTGATTTTGACATTTAACGATCTGTTGAAACGGTTGGAAGCTTCTTTCCTTACCCAGAAACGTTTCGTTCAAAATGCATCGCATGAGTTAAAGACACCACTCACTACCATAATGGCTGAAGTAGAGCTAGCGTTAAATCGCGCACGCAAGCCAGAAGAATATCAACGCACACTTTCTGTGGTAATGCAGGAAGCGGAAAAGCTTGAACAGATTACTCACGGTTTATTAGTACTTACGCGACTGGAAGAAAGCCCAGAAAAATCCGAAATGGGTGTTATTGAGTTAAGGAGTTTGGTCAATGAAATTCTGGTTGGTTTTCGATTTCGTTTTTCTACACGCGAAATTATACTGCAGCCTTCAAATCAGGTAACGGCCATTCAAGGAAACTTACTTCTCATCACCATGGCCATCCAGAATATTCTTGACAATGCCTTGAAATATTCAAACGATAAAGTGGAGGTAAGTCTGTTTAAAAATAATGACGAAGCTATTATCCGTGTGCATGATTTTGGCATTGGAATTCCGGAGATGGATATGGATAAAATAAGAACGCCACTAGTGCGGGCATCGAATGTTGGTATTATCTCCGGCTCAGGACTTGGACTTGCGCTGGTTGATCGTATTGTTAAAGTACATCATGGATTGCTGGAAATTGAAAGTGAAGAAGGCAAAGGAACGAGCTGCAAGATTATTTTTCCAATGATTCCAGAATAAAAATCACGATTCACAAGATTAGTATAAAGTGCGATAATTGGTTCCTAGGATGCAATTCAAATTGTGGTCTTGGATTAAAGTCCATCGGGAGAAGATTTGAATAACCCTGCACTTAAGTGCGGGGTTATCAGCTAGTCTAGTGAAGGGGCTTTAGCCCAACAGATCTGTTGCATCGCGTCAATTTGAATTGCACCCGATTGCCACTTTTTCAACGCGTTAAAGCCATAGTCTGGCAATGAGGTTTTGGTGTGCTACATGTTTTCGACTGCCTGTATTATCCTCATGGTTTTGTGTAACACATCCGTATTGTTATGTTTTTTTATTTATTTTGACCCTTAAACGAATAGATCATTCTTAAATACTGTCATCCGACTAATCCATAATAGCTTATAAAAGTATCGCCTGGATAAAGATTACGGGGATTTTTCTGGGTTTTGAAAAACACCCCCATTTTTCAAGTTAAACATATCGAG
>JBKJOF010000080.1:0-14232 GCA_046595655.1 Chryseolinea sp.
ATCAATAACAATTTCATAACGCTTAAATCACGAGCCTTATACGAGAAGAATTTATATTTGAATCATATTCTTCTTTATAGGTTTAGGTTTGAGATTCCCTTAAGATAACTATCTTGGGGAATCTCTATAAGCGGATATGGGTAATAAAAAGAAGCGAGATGTAGAGCTCGTAATATTGTCTGACATTCACCTGGGAACCTACGGCTGCCATGCGGAGGAGTTGCTTCGCTATCTTAAAACCATCAACCCGAAAAAATTAATTCTCAATGGCGACATCATCGATATGTGGCAGTTCAGCAAACGCTATTGGCCCAAGTCGCACATGCAGGTTGTTAAACACATCACGGGTTTATTAACGAAGAATACAAAGATCGTTTACCTTACCGGCAATCACGATGAGATGCTACGAAAGTTTTCTGGCTTTCGGCTTGGATCTTTTCACATCAACAATAAAATCGTAATGAAACTCAGCGGCAAGCGTGCGTGGATTTTTCATGGTGATGTATTTGATGTTACGATGCAATATTCCAAATGGCTGGCAAAGCTTGGAGCGGTAGGTTATGATACTTTAATTGTGATCAACACATTTGTGAACTGGTGCCTCACCAAATTGGGCCGTGAGAAAATATCACTTTCCAAACGCGTAAAAGATAGTGTGAAGTCTGCAGTGAGTTTCATTAATGATTTTGAAAAGGTAGCGGCTGATATTGCTATTGAGAATGGTTACGACTATGTAATCTGCGGACACATCCATCATCCGGAAATCAAAACGATAGAAACGGAAAAAGGCAAAGTAATTTATTTAAATTCGGGCGACTGGGTTGAGAACCTCACCGGGTTGGAGTATGACGGAAAAGACTGGAAGATTTACAGATATGCTGACGACAAACAAGCTCAGTCTGTTAAGTTGCCCAAACGCCTCCGTTCCCAACTCGACAATGATGAGATTTTCAAAGACCTTGTAAACGAATTTTTAACGGTTAAGAAGTGAAAATACTTTACGCTATCCAAGGAACAGGCAACGGACATTTAACGCGTGCCGAAGATGTTATTCCCATTCTAAAAGAATACGGAGCACTTGATATTTTTGTAAGTGGTGCGCAAGCCGATATAAAGCTTTCTTATCCGGTTAAATACAAATCGAAAGGTTTGAGTTTTTTCTTTGGAAAAAGCGGTGGCATCGATTTTCTAAAAACCTTTAAGCAAAACAGCTCGAAAGAAGTATATAAGGAAATGAAAAAATTTCCTGTTGATAAATATGATTTGGTAATCAATGATTTTGAACCGATAACGGCATGGGCTTGTCGCAAGCGTGAGATACCTTGTGTGGGGCTGAGTCATCAATCAGCATTATTATCAGATAAAGTTCCTACTCCGAAGAAGATTGATCCGGTAGGTGAGTGGATACTTCATCACTATGCACCGGTTGATCAATATGTATCCTTTCATTTCGAAAAATACGATGACAATATTTTTACACCTGTCATTCGATCGGCTGTTCGCGAAGCGAAAGTAGAAACGAAAGATCATTACACAGTTTACCTTCCTTCGTACGATGATAAAAAATTGGTACCGTTGCTTTCAAAAATCTCAAATGTAAAGTGGCACATTTTTTCAAAGCATGCACATAAGCCTTATCATGTTGGGAAGCTGTCAGTATTTCCAATCAATAAAGAAGGGTTTGCGGAAAGCATGACTTCGTGCAAAGGTGTTTTATGCGGTGCTGGATTTGAAACGCCAGCAGAAGCGCTTTACCTCGGCAAGAAGTTAATGGTAGTGCCTATGAAATCACAACTCGAACAACATTACAACGCTGCATCCTTAAAGCAGATGGGTGTTCCGGTTTTGAAAAAGATGAAGAAGAAAAACATTGAGAAAATCGTGGAGTGGATTGAAACACCATCGATCGTTTCAGTCAACTATCAGAATGTTACGGCCGAAGCTGTAGAGCGTGCGGTTATGTTAGGGAAGAAGTAGATATTATCTAGGTCATGCATTCGTTGTAAAACATTCACGACAAAGTCATTTCAATTTAAATCTTACATAATGTTGTTAGCGTATTTTCGTGTGAAGACGAATTATGCACGATAAAAAGCCGTTTCGGATATTGGTTGTTGATGATGATCGTGACATTCTTGAATTGTTAGCGTATAATTTTGAACGGGCGGGGTTTAAAGTAAAAACTTTAGACGACAGTATAGACGCTATTGAGGTAGCTAAAGACTTCTCACCAGATCTTATTATCCTCGATATTATGATGCCTCATCCCAACGGCATCGAGGTTTGTCGTGCACTGAGGAGCATGAAACGATTTGAAGAAACCTACATCTTTTTTCTGACCGCAAAATCAGAAAGCTATTATCATGAGGCTGCACTCGATACGGGTGGCGATGATTACATCGAAAAGGTAATTGGTCTTCGTGCGCTAACCTATAAAGTAAGTACGGTGCTAAAACGAAAGTTCATTATCCGAAAAAGTATTCTGGAGTTGAAGGTGGGAGCGATGCGGATTTTTCGAAAATCCAATACGGTTTTCATTGGCGAGAAGGAAGTTTCTTTAAGCAGACCAGAGTTCGAACTTCTTTTCTTTTTCGCACAAAATCCTCACAAAGCTATTTCGCAAGAAAATTTATTGGGTAACATCTGGGGCTCCGAGATTTACCTTTTCGATCACTCCATTGATGTGTACATACAAAGCCTGGGAAAAAAACTGGGTTTCGATTTAATCAGGATAACATCGGATAATCGGTATCGTTTCGATTTTGGAGTTTAGAGTTTAGATACTTCAAGTATCTATTTAGTTTTTATCGACCAAAGTGGCGTTGGTTCATTTCAAAGACTAGTAAATTCTTCTTACATTACTAAGTGATTTTAATTTCCGATTTATGACACTTAGCTTTTTTTTCGTCCTTTTCATTTTTATACAAGATCAAATCCCGTTTAAGGCCAAAGAGGATTTTAATGTGAAGTTGAATTATGCCTTTAAGCAACGGCCGTCTTCAGAGAACACAACCTTTCATTTCGAGACATCTACAAAGGAACGGGATAGCGAAAATTCCTCGGGTGTTTTGCCATACCTTATCTTGAATTTAAAAATTACGAAAGCAACCGCTTCGGAAGTACGGATAAAAGTGGTTACAAACCTGAATACTAATCTTCTAACGAAAAAAATCCAAAACGATTTTGAACTTCCCATTGATATCGGTTTTACAGATGATGTAAAGGATCGTGTTACAGCCCATGAGTACATTGTTTATTTTTTGAATGACAAAAAGAAAGAGCAAAGCAAGATTGTGATCTTCGTTGAAGAAGACGGCACCTTTCTGGTGAATGGAGAATTGAGGGGGAAACTATAGATAATTTGTCAACTTGGTTAACTAGCCTGCCTAGTCCTAAAAAAAGTTTACTTAATGTGTTGCCGAAATGGAAATTAGAATCATTAATCCCCGAAGGTCAAAAGGTGTTGAATATTGCTGAGCCAAAAGGCCTACTTGAAGGCTTCCTTGAATTTAGTGCAGGCTACAGAATTTTGGGATACAACGGTTCTCAGTTCAGTCAACTTGGAACTACCTTTATGGGTGAGTTAACCTTTAAGTTCTAAAAAAAGAATTGAATTAATTTTTAAAAGAGGCTGTCTCGCAAGGACAGCCTCTTTATTTTTGAACAAATTCATTTGTGTGAAAAGAAATCTCCCTGTCATCGAAGGATTATTCTTTGCTATGCTCTGGGCCTCGGCAGCTGTGGCTGGTAAGTTTGGTCTGCGCTCTGTAGAACCACTTATGCTTTTCAATGTTCGGTTTTTATTAGCTGGTGTTTTACTGCTCGGTGTTGTCTATGGTTTTCAACGAAACCGTTTGCCGCAGGGTAAGGAATGGATACAGCTCATCATCTTTGGTGCTTTTAATACGGCTTTATACTTAGGTATCTTTATTATCGCGCTTCAATTTGTTGCAGCGGGTATTACCACATTGGCCATTGCATTGAGTCCGTTGTTCATCAGCATCATGTCTGCCATCTGGAAGAAAAAAAGAATTACGATTACGGTGTGGTTGAGTATTACATTGGGTTCACTTGGTGTTGTGGTAGCCGCTTACCCTTTGCTTCAGAATAGTCAGGCTACTGTTGGGGGATTGCTTTTGCTCGCGTTGAGTATGCTTACTTATTCTTTTGGTTCAGTTTATTATTCAGCCGTTCAGTGGGATCTTCCTCGAACGGTGATCAATGCGTGGCAGGTTTTTATTGCCGGCTTCCTCATCGCACCGCTCACATTCTTTATGCATGAAAGAGAAAATCATTTCAACCTTACGTTTTGGTTATCTCAAGCCTGGCTTATCGTTATGGTATCGGTGTTTGCTGTTCAACTCTGGCTAAGGTTGTTGAAGACTGATGCAGTGCGAGCATCGCTCTGGCTTTATCTCTGTCCTATTTTTGGTTTCTTGTTTTCTACAGTTCTGTTGGGCGAATCCTTTACAATTTATACCATCTGCGGCACAGTGCTGGTTATCCTTGCTTTGTATGTTGGGCAGCGAAAGAAGATTGAGATGAGTTAGGATTTTGAAGTTCAATGTTTCAAATTTCCTGCAACGACTTTACACTCTAGCTCCTAAATTCTGTATTCTATATCGTCCCCATTCATAACGTATTCAAAAGACAACACTGAAGATAACGTAAAGGAATATAAGCAAGATCAACACGGCATACATGATGAGATCAACCCGAACATAGGGTTTGTATTCTGTGTAAAGTTCCTTTAATCTCTTAAACATGATAACGAAAAATTAATACACGTTACTGCTGTAATTAATTCGCCTGTAAGGTAACTATTTAGCATAAGAACCGTCAATGGTGTGGGCGCGATGAATTATTTTTTAATCGCACGTAGGGGTAAACACTTTTTGAATTGTCTTAAACGAAACCAAAAAAATAAATGATCCGATACTTACTTACAGTCCTAACTGCATTGATAACGATTGCAGGATGGGCTCAAGACAATGTTACCTTAAATGGTTATGTTAAAGATGCACTAAATGGTGAAGAACTCATAGGCGTTACCGTCTATGTTTCTAGTCTTAAAGTTGGCACAACAACCAATGCGTATGGATTTTATTCCATCACCATCCCGAAAGGAACATATGATGTGACGTATACCTTTGTTGGCTTTAAAAATCAAGTTGTTCATGTTTCATTAACCGCCAGCCAATCGCGCAACGTTGAACTCGGAGACGAATCAACCGTAATAGAAGAGTTTGTTGTTTCTGACCGGGCCATTGATGAAAATGTCATCAGCCTGCAAATGAGCAAAAATGTGATTAACATCGCGCAGCTAAAAAAACTTCCGGCATTGTTTGGCGAGGTCGACATCATTAAGAGTGTGCAGATGATGCCGGGAGTAATTTATGCAGGTGAAGGTACCTCTGCGTTTTACGTGCGAGGCGGCAGCGCGGATCAGAACTTAATCTTAATTGATGAAGCCCCGATTTATGATCCGTCCCATCTCTTCGGATTGTTTTCTGTTTTCAACGCTGATGTTATAAAAGACTCAGAGTTATACCGGGGTGGAATTCCTGCGCGTTTTGGCGGAAGATTGTCTTCTATATTAGAAGTGAGGACAAAAGATGGTAACAATAAAAACTATAACGTAACGGGTGGTATCGGCACACTTGCAAGCCGATTGGCCATTGAAGGTCCGATTGTAAAAGATAAGAGTTCATTTATTATTTCCGGCAGAAGATCGTATGCGGAGCCCTTTCTGAAATTGGCAAAGCAGGACAATATAGTTTTCTTTTATGACGTCAATGCAAAGGTAAGTTGGAAGTTTAGTAATAAAGATCGGGTGTTTGCTGCCTTTTATGCAGGTCGTGATAAGTTTAGTTTTGGAAACGACTTTGGTTTTGATTGGGGAAATAAAACCGGAACGCTTCGGTGGAACCATTTATTCAATGATCGATTATTCTCGAATACTACATTCTTGGTAAACAGTTTTGATTATAAGTTAGAATTAAGAGATCCGGTTCAGGGGTTTTCATGGAGTTCAAATTTAAAAGAGATCACGCTGAAGAACGACATGTCGTACTTTATTAACACAAATAATGATTTAAGTTTTGGGTATCACGTTACTCGAAGAGAATTCTCTCCTGGAAAAATTGCACCTACTACCGAGACTTCCATTTTTGCACCTGTTGCTTTACAAAAGATGTATGCATTAGATCACGCACTATACATTAGCAATCAGCAACGATTAAACGACAAGTTTACATTAGACTACGGTGTTCGATTGTCTATTTTTCAAAGCATGGGAAACAGTGATGTAATTAAATATTCTGATCCCAACGATAATGTGAACATTGAACGAACTGATACAGTGCATTATGGCGCATGGAAAAATATAAAGACGTATGTTAACCTTGAGCCAAGACTTTCGATGAGATACATTGTAGGGGAAGGTAAATCGGTGAAACTTTCATATAATAGAATGGCACAGAATACTCACCTTATTTCCGCAGGCACCGTACCTGTTCCCTTTAATACATGGAGTCCAAGTGGATATTATTTAAAACCACAATTGGCTGATCAGATTGCTGCAGGTTATTTCCAGAATATGTCGGACAACATGTACGAATTTTCGACTGAGGTGTATTACAAATACATGCAACACGTTACTGACTTTGCTGACAATGCTGCTGTATTTTTCAATGAAGACTTGTCGACTGAATTCCGTCAAGGAACTGCCCGCTCATACGGTTTGGAGTTGATGGTTACAAAAACAAAAGGTAAGCTTACGGGTATGGTTAACTACACACTTTCAAAAGCTGAACGTACAATTGCTGGTGTAAACTTGGGACAAACTTTTGCCGCTAACTACGATAGAAGAAATGTAGTGAACGTGCAAGCAGCGTATGAGCTAAGCAACCGCTGGACATTTGGCGGAACCTTTACATACAGTACGGGCAGACCAGTTACATTACCTACCGGAAAGTTTGAATATCAAAACTACAGTCCATCAGTTATCACTGAGCGCAATGGATATAGATTGCCAGATTTTCACCGGTTAGATTTGTCAGCAACGTTAACTCCAAAACGAAATGCAAACAGAAAATTGCAAGGCACATGGGTATTTTCTGTGTACAATGTATACAATCGTAAAAATGCTTTCAGTATCTACACTCGCACAGCAAAAGATAAAGATGGGAATGTAATTGGTGATGGCACCAAGAAAGAAGCTCGCATGATTTATCTCTTCCCTTTATTTCCCTCAGTTACGTACAATTTAAAATTCTAGAACAACATGAAGAACATCATTATACTTATATCGATTCTATCATTGGCTACTCTTTTTGTTTCATGCGAGAAAACAGTGGATTTGGATTTGAAACAATCAGAAAGCAAAATTGTGATTGAAGGCCAGGTAACCAATCATTCCGGATACCAATATGTACGCGTAACGCGAACAGCTGGATTTTATGATGACGGAGCAACACCTCGTGTTACGAATGCCAACGTCTCTGTTAAAGATGATTTGGGAAATAATTTTTTATTTACCCACAATGCGGGTGGTGAAGAAGATTCTGCTGGATATTATTTACCGAACATACCCTTCACTGGTGAAGTTGGTAGAACGTATACACTTACAGTAGAAGTTGATGGCAAGATTTACACAGCTCAAGATAAACTGTTTAGTGTAAGTGGAATTGATTCACTGAGCTACCAAGTGAGCGATGATGAGAAAGAAGAGCCTAAAGACGGCAACAAGTTTTATGAAGTTTTACTTTTTGCGAAAGAGCCACAAGGCGAAGAAAACTATTATCTGTTCAAATTTTTTCGCAATGATTCTTTAAAGGTTTATAATGATACCGAAGTTTATTATTCAGATGATAAGATTTTAGGAGAAGCCATAAATGGTTTGGGGTCGCCTATATACTATGAACCAAACGATAAGGCTCGAATTGAGATGTACAGTATTTCACGCGCTGGTTATATTTATTACTTCGACTTACAAATTCTGTTAAACAACGATGGAGGTTTATTTAGTCAGCCACCATCAAACTCACGTACGAATCTTTCCAACGGAGCATTGGGTTTTTTCCAGGCCAGCGCAGTTGATGTGAAGACTATTGTTATTGAGTAAACACACCCAGATAATAGTCCGCAGTTTTTAGTCCATAGTCCATAGTTCATGCTATCGACTATGGACTTTTTGCTATCGACTATTTTTTCTTAAACCATTTTACATACATTTACGTAATTAATCATTGTTATGAAAGGAACAAACCTTGGTGAATTCGAAGAACTGGTATTGCTTGCCATTGCAGCGATGGTAAGTGAGGCGTACAGCGTTTCCATCTGTGACGATCTTGATAAGCGGACGGGTCGGTCTGTGAAGTTGGGTGTAGTGCATTCTGTTCTCAACCGCCTCGAAGAAAAAGGGCTGGCAAAAAGTAAGTTGGGCGAAGCTACAAGCACAAGAGGAGGTAAGCGAAAAAGATATTACACGGTTACCAACACAGGAAAGGCTGCGCTGATTAATGCAAAAGAATTACGCGATCAGTATTGGAGTATCATTCCTAAAATATCACTGAAGCATATTTAATGAAAGAGTTTCAAAAGATATCACCGCCTCAATGGGCAGAGCGATTACTCTCTTGGTATTGCCGGCCTGATTTATTGGAAGACTTGCAGGGTGATCTCAATGAATATTTTGAGCGCAATGTAAAAGCAAAAGGAGCGAGGCGAGCACGACTGATTTACATTTTCGATGTGCTAAAATTTTTCAGATTATACACCGTACGAAAACCCGAATTTCTCAATCTTCTAATCAACTGGATTATGATTCGTAGCTACATTAAAACATCTGGCCGCAGTATTGTGCGCAACAAATTATTTTCTGCCATCAATATTATTGGCCTCTCAGTGAGTATGTCAGTGGGATTGTTAGTCATTTCCGTTATTTCTGACCTTACATCGTATGATGACTTTCATAAGAATATAGAAAGAATTTATCGTGTCAATACTACCTACCAATTCCTAAATGAACGTCCGGTCGATCTTGCCTCTACTTCTGTACGAGCAGGAAAGAAGATAAACGAAACATTATCAGGTATTGATGGGGTAACACTTTTGCGAAATAATTTTTCGGGGGATGCTCAGACGGAGGATAAAATTATTCCGGTTAGTGGAATATGGGCCGATGAATCATTTTTTAAAGTATTCACTTTTCCCTTGCTTCAGGGTGATCCAACTACTGCCCTGAAAGAACCATATTCAATTGTGCTAACTATAAAAACTGCAGAAAAAGCATTTGGTACTTCTGATGTCCTCGGTAAAACATTAAAGTTTGACACCACTAATTATATAGTTACAGGAGTCATGAAAGATATTCCCAAACTTTCACACATGCAGTTTGACTTACTAACCTCATTCTCCAGTGCAGAAATCAGAATTGGGAAAGAGGATGCAAATTTTTTAGCCTGGGATAACATCTGGTCTAACTACGTGTATGTTTTATTTTCAGAGAATACGGATGCAAAAGCATGGCAAGCAAATCTGGAGAAATTAAGCGCTGCCGAGAATAAAATTATCGAGAATAAAAAGATCACACTTTCTCTTCAACCTTTGAAAGAAATTGCTTTAGGAAAACACCTTCAAAATGCCATTGGCCCTTCTATGATCCCCATGGTTATTTATGTGTTGGGAGGAATGGCACTTGTAATCATTCTTTCGGCTTGCTTTAACTACACCAATCTGTCCATTGCCAGATCTCTGAGACGTTCGCGTGAAGTAGGGATACGTAAAATTATTGGTGCATTAAGAGGACATGTGTGGGGTCAATTTATTTCCGAGTCGGTCATCATTTCGTTGATGGCGTTGGTATTTTCGTTCTTGCTCTTCTTGTTTCTGCGCAGCAATTTTATATCCCTTGATTCACACATTAGTGACTTATTATCTCTGGAACTGTCACCCAAGATGATAGTCTATTTCATTATGCTGGCCATTGGTGTTGGAGCCATCGCAGGTTTTTTGCCAGCACTATTTTTCTCCCGTATCAATGTCATACAGGTTTTGAAAGATGCCTCCGCGCTAAAGGTATTTCGCCATGTCACCATGCGTAAAGGATTAATTGTACTTCAATATATTCTCTCTCTTATTTTTATAACTACAGCGATTATCGGTTATACTCAATACAAAAGTTTTGTTGCGTTTGATTTAGGTTACTCAACGGAAGATATTTTGAACATTCACCTTCAAGGAAATAAAGGCGAACTTCTAAAAAAGGAACTTTCTGAAATACCGGAAGTGGATGAAATCTCAAATTCATCAATAATCACGAGCCTGGGTAGTATACGCGGTACGAATATGAAATATAAAAATCCCAGCGACTCTGCCTTGGTCTGGCTAAATCAGGTGGACGAGCATTATCTTCCAATACATAAACATCAACTTTTAGCTGGAACAAATTTTAAGCTCAGGCCAAAGAAGGGTAAGGAGAGTGAAGTTATCGTTAACGAACAAGTATTGAGACGATTTGATATTGCAGAAAGAGATCCATCTAAGGCGATTGGTGAAACCGTTATTGTTGATGGTAAAGCATTAACAATTGTAGGTGTGCTCAGGGATTTTCATTATGGAACGACAGAAAAGAAAATTGAACCCGTTATGCTCCAGTATTCGGCTGATGAAACATGGGGATATTTAAATTTAAAAATTACCTCTCATAATTTACCTGCAACAATGGCCCTTGTTGAAAGCGCCTGGAAGAAAATTGATAAGGTGCATTCTTTGGAAGCTGCTTTTTATGATGATCAGATTGAGCACGCCTACGGTCAGTTTTCAATCATGGTTAAAGTAATTGGTTTCATTGCCTTCCTCGCTGTTTGCATTGCTTCTTTGGGACTGTTCGGAATGGTTGTCTTCACTACTGAAACACGATTAAAAGAAATCAGTATACGTAAAGTACTTGGTGCTAGTGAAGCGTCTCTTGTCTATAAACTTAGTAAAGGTTTTTTGATCCTACTTGGTATTTCTGCCTTCATTGCTCTTCCAACTACTTATTTCTTCTTTGATAAAGTATTACTAGCAAACTTCGCTTATCATCAATCTATAGGATGGATTGAATTGATTTCTGGTGCTGCAGGTATTGGACTGCTTGCTTTTATCATGATTGGTTCACAAACGTGGAAGGCAGCTCGTACCAATCCTGCTGAGGTCTTGAAGAATGAATAGTATTTTGATAATGAAAGTTCAGTATGAGCTTAAAATCTTGACGTACCTAGCAGAGTATTTTTATTATGTTTGCAATTCCATGAATCAGATCAATACCAGCAACCGCGGCATCATTTGGATATTGGGGGCATTGTCTACCGTCACTCCATTTGCAATCGATATGTATCTTCCTGCTTTCGCGCAGATCGCAGAAGATTTTCATAGTAACACAGCTACCATTTCGCTTTCCGTTTCAAGTTATTTTATTGGCATGGCCATCGGACAAATTTTGTACGGACCATTACTCGATCGCTTTGGACGCAAGCGCCCGCTCTATGTTGGGTTACTCATTTTTATCGTTACCAGTATTGGATGCATGCAATCTCATGATGTCACTACGTTAGTTACCTTTCGATTCTTTCAGGCGTTGGGAGGAAGTGTGGCCTGGGTAGGAGCGATGGCAATGGTTCGTGATTTTTTTCCTGTAGAAGAAAGCGCCCGCATATTTTCACTTCTTATTTTAATACTCGGAGTTTCGCCTTTACTCGCACCAACCTTCGGAGGATTTATTGCGACTATTTTAGGTTGGCAATCCATATTCGCCATATTGGGAGGCCTTACTATTTTATTATTGATCGTAGTATTCTTTTATCTGCCGGAAGGACACCAACCCGATACCACGATCTCACTTCACCCAAAACCGATTATAGAAAATTTCCTTAGCATTCTTAAAAATGCACAGTTCAATACCTACACATTTGCAGGTGCTTTTTCATTTGCTACGTTGTTTATTTATGTAGCCGGTTCACCCATCATCTTTATGGAAATCTATCATGTTGATCCGAAAACATACGGAGGAATTTTTGCTTTGTTGTCCGTTGGATTTATTGGGAGCAGTCAGTTAAATATTTTAGTTACACGTAAGTATTCAAGCGATAAAATTTTTCGGGTAGCAATGTTTGTTCAGGTAGTAACGTCATCCGTATTTTTCTTTGGTGTATGGACAGATTCGTTTGGGTTATACAGCACCATCGCGATGTTTTTTATTTGTTTGAGTTGCATTGGCTTCATTAATCCCAATGCCAACGCACTTGCACTTGCGCCATTTAGTCGCACAATAGGTAGCGCTTCAGCGTTGATGGGTTGCACGCAAATCGGTATTGCAGCATTATCTTCTTTTGGTGTAGGACTTTTCAATTCAACAGATGCCGTACCCATCGTAACGTTAATGTTACTCACCTCATCTGTAGCCTTGCTCATTTTAATTTTCGGACAGAAACGTATCGGAAAAGAAATTATTATTGCCAGTGCGAGTGCTGAGAATGCATCTCATTAATTGGTTTGTTCACAAGCAGCATTTATTTCCGCAAAATTGAGGACGTCATCTTGGTATAGAATATCGAGCGTGGTTAATAACACTGCCGTTCGGTAGGAGATACGAGCAAAGTAAGTTGGCCTCTTTATGTTTCAGGTAAAACAGGTTTGATTCTTTCATTAATACTGAATGTATTCAATCGTTTCAATTTATTCGTCATCTCACTTTACGATACATTGTTAAAATGATTAACGTTGTATGCACGAAATTAAATTGAAAGAGAATGACGTTACTCCGCGTTTCAGGTTTAGGTAAACAAATAGAAAATAGTTGGATTGTAAAAGACATCACCATCGTCCAGAAAAAATATCAGAAGATTGTAATTGCTGGTGAGACGGGCTCTGGAAAGAGTACACTTCTAAAGATGATTGGAGGGCTTGTGGAATCCGATTCAGGTGAAATTCTTTTTGAGAATAAGCGAGTTGAAGGTCCAGGCGAAAAGTTGGTTGCGGGTCATGATCAGATTGCCTACCTATCTCAACATTTTGAACTACCGAAGTTCTTGCGTGTTGAGCAAGTACTGCATTACGTAAATTCGCTTTCGGTTAAAGAGTCAAGTTCTATTTATAATATTTGCCAGATTAATCATTTGCTGCAACGGAAGACAGACCAATTATCAGGAGGAGAGAAACAACGTATTGCCATTGCAAGATTACTGATCTCAAAACCAAAACTCTTGTTGCTTGATGAACCGTTTTCAAACCTTGATATGGTGTTGCGTGATATTCTAAAATCAGTGATTGATAATATTACAAAGAAACTTCGTATTACCTGCATATTAGTTTCACACGATCCTATTGATTCACTTTCATGGGCTGATGAAATTATGGTGATGAAGGAAGGGAAATTAGTTCAGCAAGGATCACCCGAAATAATTTATCGACATCCAATCAATGAATATGTAGCTGGGTTATTTGGAAGCTATAATGTACTAACTCCGGCCATGATCAAATCACTTGGGGTAAATCCGAAAAAAGCAAAACGTATTGTTCGGCCAGAAGAAATTCGTATTAAGAAATTGAAAAAGAAGACACGAACTTCCGGACGCGTAATCGATATTCATTTTCTCGGAACGCACTACGAAATTGAAGTGACGATTCTCAAGCAGAAACTTTTTAGCTCTTGCCGAAAAAATGTATTTGCAATAGACGACAACGTTGAGGTTTCATTTATAAGTTGATCGTGGAGTAGGGCAGCGTGAGTTTGAGTATGCTTCAGTGATTCGAACCAAACATAAAATTCTAAAGAAATTCTTGAAGAATTTGTGGAGCAACAATTAATGCAAGAGTATAATCCTTTAAGTGTAATCGCAATTGTTTTAAGGATCGCGCTATATTATACTCAGTTTGCTTTCTCTGATAAGTTTAGTGCGCTGGTAACTTCCGGTCTCGAATGTCTACCTCGTCCTGAAAAAAGTTTACCACAGTATCCGTGCGAGATGGTGGAGACAGGGAAATCGCTTTTAAAAAATTGGAGATGCTTTCTTGCTACCATGGCTTCTTTGTTGTTTAGCATGTACACAAACAGGTGACTCCGCTGGAGTCAAATAGACAAACAAAATAATTTTCTACAAACAGGTTGCTCCTCTGGAGCAATAAGCATCAAACAATTAAAATTATCCAGTCAATTTAAAGCTATCAACGATTATAAAGTTTAAAAGC
>JBKJOF010000081.1:0-54745 GCA_046595655.1 Chryseolinea sp.
GGAATTGATAGAACTTGCCCAGGTCTTGGCGCAAGGTGTTCTGACTGAATCCGGTAAGTAGTTCGAAAGCTTTTCCCGCATCAGCATCCGTAAGGTATTCGTCTTTCAAAAAGACTCCAGCTTCTTTCATGTACTGAATAAACAAGATCGTCTGTTCACGGTTAAGGCTAGTTATGTTATCCTCTGCTCTTCGGTTTATCTTGCCTCGCTTTCCACTGGCACTGGCACTGGCGCTGCTAAAGTCGCCTTCATGTTTTGTTTGCTGTTCTGTTTTAACATTACGCCATTCTTGTATCGTAACTATAACTTTCTCCGGAATGATGACATCTTCGTACTTTCGAATCATAAGCGTCAGTAGGCGCGAGAAGGTATTAAGGTCATTGTCGTGATACTTCTCTAACTGATAAGTTAAGCACTGATCTATTTTCAACAGGTCGCTATGCTTGAGCAGGTAGGCAAAGAATTCAGGATAGTACTTGTTCTTCGGAGTAATGAAAAGTACCATCGCTGTGTCGTAATAGGTGGGGCAGCGTTTGTTTTGTTTACGGGGGTTAGGCAGATTGGCGCCTTGAACGAAGTTATCATCCTGCTCCAGAATTTCCGCTAAAGAGAGGTTGGTATAAGGGTCCGTTATATCCTCTTCGAAAAGGTAAATCCCTTCGTGACCGAGCATAGATGTAACGGTGCTCTCATATTCTAGTTTATAGTCATACTCTGATCGGATTCTTTTTTCATGGACAGTGATAAAATTCAAGCTTACTTCAAAATGCTGGTTCAATTCCATAACAAATCAGGTTTTAAGAGTTTTAAGATAACGATTTAAGGCATTATTATTTTAAACAATACGGTCGCTCATTCAAGGATAATGGCGAATTAAAAGTTCCTGTAGTTTACCCACAGGAACTTTGGTTAGCCTCATTTTTTTATGAATGGATCAGTAACCATTTGAAGCTTCAGTTTCGGCAACGATTTAACAGCTACTTGTTTCATGCGGTCCCTCACATGAGCATATATCTGTGTCGTTAGGATACTCTTATGACCCAATAGCTTTGAAACCGTGTAAAGGTCTCCATTGGTTAGCTCTAGCAAGTTTGTGGCATAGGTATGTCGACCTGTGTGAAACTTCATTTTCTTCTCATCAAGACCTGCAGCCTTTGCCCACTTCTTGAGTGCATAGTCAACCCTGCTTTGAACAGGCTTATTCTTATAATCAGTTTCTTTTACCAATGGAAAAACATGGATACTTTTATCATCCAAAACTTTTTGTGCTTTTAGAATTTCCACTGCCTGATCGGATAAAGGGAAATACTCAATGGCTTCTGTTTTTTGTTGCTCAAAGTAAATAAACCACTCTTCTTGCTCGTTGATTGTCTTCCAGATGATGTTACTCCACATCAACCCATTAACATCGCTCCAGCGTAAGCCAGTGAAGCAGGCAAAGAAATAAGCTTGCTGGAACTGAGGCTCTACTTTACACGATGTATTAGCCAGTAGTTGTAGTTGTTCCAATGACCAGGCAGTACGCCTAATATCCCTCTTTTTCAAACGCTCATGTTTTGGAACGCCATGCCAGGGGTTGCGGGGAATTACTTGCTTACGCACCAGTTCATTCAAGGCACCATTAATATTCTTGAGATAGCATAAAGCAGTATTGTTGCTAACAGATTTCAGAAGAAATTTTTCAAAATCTTTCATCCATTCTGTTGTTATACTTGCGATCGGAAGAGAACGCATCCCAATAAATTTGTTTAATTGATAAAGGGTTGCCGTGGACAAATGATTGGGTGTTTTTGAATTCAGATGTGCTTTTAAAAATTCTTTAAAATCTGCCAGCTTCCTTTTTTTGTCTATCAGTCCATTGTCCTCCACTATTAACTCATGCTCGCGTCTTGATCTGATCTCAGCAGCTAGTCTCTTTTTTTCCTTGTCCTCTTCGGATGGTTTCTTTCGGTTTATATGAATATTGAGGAACTCATACCACCGCACCTTGTTATGATAAATATCCAGGTAAAAAGACGCTTGCCCGTTTGCCAACATTTTTTCTCTTAATTTGACTCCCATGTTACTTTTGTTTAAAAGGGTTTAAAATCCCTGACCTTCTGAAAGCAAGTTTATAACATCGCTTTCGGAAGATTCAGGTTCATGAACTTTCAAGTAACCTCAGTGAAATTTTGCAGTAACAAGGGGGTAACAGAAACACCCTAAAAAGTTAGTAAAACATCTATACAGACCGAAGGATAGAAACCTATGAATAGTGGAAAACTACAGAGCTTTAAAGGTTTATTTAGTTGGGGTGGGATTTTCAGGATTAGGTATTGAATATTTCGAATAACTGCAATGAACGGGAATATAGACAAGCAATTTATTGATCGCATCAATCAGAACATTGGCATTGCGCTTAAAGTGTCCGGGCTTTATTTCCTTGATACCTATGAGCGGGAAGATGTGATGCAAGAGATGATGTACCAGCTTTGGAAATCATACAAGCAGTTTGATGGACGATCTAAATTTTCAACCTGGATGTATAGTGTTTGCTTGAATACAGCGCTTACCTATCAACGAAAAATAAAGAAGAACAGGAATGAATCTTTATCACTAAGGCATCTTCAAATACCCGAGCAAAGTAATCAACAACAGGAAGAAAATATAAAGATGCTGCTGCAAGCCATCGCTACATTAAATCCACTCAATAAAGCGATCGTTCTATTATACCTCGATGACTTAAGCTATGAAGAAATTGCCACCATAACAGGACTCACTAAATCGAACGTAAGCGTGCGACTAGTAAGAATAAAAAAAGAATTGGAAACACAACTAAAGAAAACGATATAATTCTATTTACTTATGGAAACGCTAGATAACCTCAAGACTCATTGGGAGAGCTCCTCTCCTGCCGTTGCTGCCTATGATGAAACGTCAATGCATAAAATCATAAAATCACGAGTGAGCAAAAACTTGAAGACTTCGATGCAATATTTTTGGGCATCTTTTGCTTTGCAGATTTTAGTTTATGCCATGTTCAGTCATGTTATAATTAAATACAACGATAACTCAACCATTCTCTTATTAGGCTTTGCAGGCATTCTATTATTTGTCCCTTTTACCATCGTGCTCATGAGGAAATTTAAGCGCATGGCAATCACCAACATCAACACAACAGCTCCATCATCCATTCACGATTATGTATATCACCAGCGGAAGGTATTGGAAAGCTTCTTCAACTTTAAAAAGCGTTACGAAATGATTCTCATCCCCCTAAGTGCGGCTATTGGTGTGTTTCTCACTTTCACTCTTTATGTACAAGGAGGAATTTATGAACATCTTTCTGGTTCATTAATAATCTATACCCTCACCCTTCTAAGTTGCTATGTCGCGATCCGTTCAGAAAACAGGAAAAGCTTTATCCTCCCACTTCAACAGCTCGATATGATCCTGAAAGAATATGCATCATCTTAAGTTAGATTATTTTTTAACATCTCGATAGTGTCGCAAATCACCTTATAAAAAGTCGCTTTTCACCAGATCGAAGTTTAATCCAGTAGTATAAGTTTGTAGTATAAACAACACAAAATACTATTAACCCAAATACAATGAATGCTACAACTAAAAACACAGTCATTACGGTTGAAACAATAGTAAAATCATCCGTAGAGAAAGTCTGGAAATTCTGGACTGAACCCAACCACATTATGCAGTGGAACAATGCCTCAGAAGAATGGCATACTCCTTACGCTGAGAATGATTTACGAACAGGAGGCAAATTTAAATCAACCATGGCCGCAAAAGACGGAAGCATGAGTTTTGATTTTGAAGGTGTCTATACCAATGTTGAACAACACAAAGTGATCGAATACGATATCATGGATGGGAGAAAAGTAAAGATCACTTTTTCAGGAAGTGGCAACGAAACAACAGTAGTTGAATCTTTCGATGCTGAAGATACTCACCCTATTGAGATGCAGAAAGGTGGCTGGCAAGCCATTCTTGGTAACTTCAAGAAATACGCGGAAGCAAATTAGTTTTGATTTCTTCTCAAGTAAAAGCCCCGTCTACATTCAACCTTGAATGTAGACGGGGCTTAAATTTCGCTTACCCAACTCTATTCGATTATGGTCGTTGATACTGATACATCCAGTCAAATAACGATTGATCAAATGCACTATATTTAGGGTCAGCGGTTCCCATGCCAGAGCCTGTATATGTCCGTGTCCAAACATCATGCCCGGCACCTATAAACGTAGAAATCTTTGCTTTATATTGAGGTAAAGGTGCCTGCGCATTATACAACTTTATAGTATTTACAGATGTCGTAAAGTTGATGCCATCACTTCCTCCTACGAAAGTCCATACAGGAGTATTATTAAATTTAAACAAACCCCCACGAGGTCCATAGGCGGCAACTGGTGCAGCCGCAGCGATGTAACTTGTCGCGTCATCTTCCATAGTGAGGTAATCCCAAATTCCATTGCCACCGAAGCTTAACCCTGTAAGGTAAATACGCTTCGGATCAACGCGATAGTGGCGAATCATATATTCAATGAACGTCTTTAGGTTTTTACAATTTCCCCCACCCCAGTTATTTAAATTTCCTGTGTTTCCATGATACTGAGGTGAAACAACAAGCATTGGATGAGTTGGTCTCCACTTACCATCTTTAATAATTCTGGGAATACCTGTATTGAGTACTCTATTCAATACACTTAGCGAATTTGACCCGTCTCCTTTCTCTCCCTTTCCGTGCAAGAATATCAACAAAGGATAAAGGTCCTTCACATATGAGTAGTTCCACGGTCTATAGAGATAGTATCCATACTGGGCAGAAGTAGACCCAAGTACGTAAGGTATATGTGATCCACCCTTATCATACGGTATGGTACTAATAGCAGGTTGGGTAGATTGAATAACAGCGTTATTCGTTTCAGTGGATATACTAGGAGATACGATACCTTCATCGCAGGCTGTTACGCAGAACAGCGCTGTTACTAAAAACAAAATGTAATGATTTCTTACTTTTTCCATAAGTTAAATTAAAGGATCTAAAATTGTGGGATCGAAGCCAAGAATATAATTGAGTCCAAATTCTCAATTAAAAACAACATTACAAAAAGAGTGCATCTCTGCTCAATGAACAAACTTCAATCGATGAATGAACTATATAAACTGATTAAGTCGGTCTCTAAGGCTTAAAGAAACAATGAATTCATTTTTTGCATCGTGTGTAAATTCTCCTCATATCTCGGAAAATATTTGCCGAAAAATCCTTCATCTCATTTACTTATCATGAATCACAATTTTGTAAACGGTAATAAAATTCTTTTTACCTCTCTTATCTTTCATCATCTAATTACATCTAAATTAATGATTATGAGACCAGTATTTCTTCTACTAGTAGCATCACTTTCAGTAAATGTTTTTGCCCAGCAAACTCAGAAGCCGGTACTCCATGGAAAAAACTGGATGGCCATTACAGGCAAACCTTTAGCAGCCACTTCGGGTGCGATCATTTTTCAAAAAGGAGGTAATGCTGTTGACGCTGCTTGCGCGATGTTAGCCAGCACATGTACCATGTGGGATGTGTTGAGCTGGGGTGGTGAGACACAAGCTTTAATATACAATCCAAAAACAGGAAAGGTAATTGGCATTAATGCTCTTGGCGTGGCTCCCACAGGAGCGACTGCAGATTTTTTCAAAAGCAAGGGAATGAATTTTCCTCCAGAGTATGGACCATTATCAGCGGTAACGCCAGGCACACCGGGCGGACTTTGTACCATGCTTGCAGAGTTCGGTACCATGAGTTTGAAAGATGTACTGGCTCCCGCTATGCAACTTGCAGAAGGTTATCCAATGGATCTGACAGGTAATTTAATGGAGAATCAAAAAGAACGAATCAAACAATGGCCATATTCGAAAGCTGTCTTTCTTCCACACTTAGGTGAAAAACGTGAAGCTCCTCATGAGGGTGAAATTTTTAAACAAGCAGATCTCCTCGAGACTTTAAGAAAAATGGTTGAAGCAGAACAACAAGCATTGAACAAAGGTAAGAACAGAAAGGAAGCGATCTATGCTGCCTTCGATCGATTTTACAAAGGTGATATTGCTACTGAGTTTGTACGAGGCTGTCACGAACAAGGAGGTCTCATCACGAAAGAAGATCTGGCAAAATGGAATGTAAAAATTGAAGAGCCTCTAAAAGTAAATTATAAAGGCATTGATGTCTACAAACTATCGCAATACACACAAGGCCCCATGCTGCTGCAATCATTGAACATGTTGGAGAATTTCGATTTAAAAAGTATGGGATATAATTCATCCAAATACATTCACACTTTATATCAGGTAATGAACATGAGCTTTGCTGATCGTGATTTTTATTATGGTGATCCTTATTATGCCCCGGAAGAACCAATTAAAGGATTACTATCAAAAGAATATGCAAAAGAAAGATTGAAGTCAATGAACATGGAACGAAATGATCCTAAAGTAGCACCAGGTGATCCGTATCCTTACGAAGGAAAAGTAAATCCATACAATGATTTTCTGAAACAATGGAATCAGGCATCAACTGCAACTCCTGCCTCGCCTATTGATGAAAATTATCTAGATCAGGTCTGGCGCGGAACGACATCTGTTGAAGCAGCTGACAAAGAAGGTTGGGTTGTATCGATTACTCCGAGTGGCGGATGGATTCCGTCATGCATTGCCGGAAAGACTGGAGTGGGCATGAGTCAACGCATGCAGAGTTTTGTAACCGATCCAAAATTAAATCCATTCAACGTTGTTGAGCCTGGCAAGAGACCACGCGTTACCCTCACTCCTACAATTGCCATGAAAGATGGAAAACCCTTCTTATCATTCGCAGTACAAGGTGGCGACACACAAGATCAAAACCTGTTGCAATTCTTTTTAAACATAGTTGAGTTCGGAATGAATGTGCAGGAAGCTGCTGAAGCGGCTAACATCAATACCTATCAGTGCTGGGTTTCGCTCGGTGGCGAAGATCGAAAACCAAAACCAGGATCTATTCTTCTTCACGACAGCACACCGTCATGGATCAGAAAAGAATTAATACAAATGGGCTACAAACTTACCTTTGATGATCGAACATCAGGCCCAATCAACGCGATCTATTTTGATTGGAAACACAGAAGCTTCTGGGGCGGCTCGAGCAATCACGGAGAGGATTATGGAATTGGATGGTAGGTTCGTTTATCAGTGCATTGTTAGTTGTAAGCACCGATGAAATCAAACAAAATGCCTGATCGTTACGATCAGGCATTTTTTATTTCTCGAACAATGTAATTCTTATCCTATATCCTTACATTATTAATTGTATTACGATTAACTATTGATAGAAAATCATCACCGTCTAGGTTGCCCACGTTTTTCCATTGCCTGCTTCTTTTAATGGAATACATCCTTTGTATGATCCGGGAACAGCAACGTATTGTAATACTTTTGTTGCGCCAGGTTCTGAGGTAAAGAATCCTAACATTGTAAGTTCTTTCATCATCATAACGAAAGGTCTTTTCTCAGGCTTGTTCGTAATGGCTTCATCGTGCAGCTTCTTCACAAACTCGGTTTGCTTTTCGTCATTCATATCAATGAAAGCATCACCATACGCTTTCTTTGCTTCGTCATCAAAAGCAGTAAGGGCGCTCAAGAAATCATCCTGATCTTCTTTCGAATAACAATCTTTCACTAGTAAATCAATGAAGCCCGGAACACCAGCGTCTTTCGCTCCAGGGGTGTCAGTTTTGGGGATAATAATTTCGGCTACTTGAGAAATGAGAATACCTTGATTTTCATTTAAGAAAACGGGCTTCCAGTTAATGGTAGGTTTGGCTGCACAACCTTTCAGAATTCCCATCATGGCAGGTGCGGATACCACTCCACCCATAATCCAGGCTGTGCGTTTTAGTGCTTCTCTACGATCCATATGTCTTTAGTTTTGTGTGTCTAGTTTAAAGTTCAAAGTTTCCAGTTTGAAGTTTAAAGTTTCGAGTTGATGAAACTCGAAACTTTAAACTCGAAACCTACAAGTTATTCTTTTTCAATTCGCTTACTGCATAATCAACTGCTCGCGCGGTAAACGCCATGTAACCTAATGACGGATTATGACATGCTGCCGAAGTCATGAAAGAACCATCGGTAACAAATACGTTTTTACAAGCATGCACCTGATTCCATTTATTCAACACAGAAGTCTTAGGATCTTTGCCCATGCGAGCGGTTCCCATTTCGTGAATACCTAAACCTATGCCTGTCTTATTATCGAATTTGTTTATGTTTCTAAAACCCGCCCCTTCCAGCATTTCGGCTGCATCGTTGGCCATGTCTTTGCGCATTCGCAATTCGTTGTCACGAAGGTCAGCATCAAACGTTAAGGTAGGTAAACCAAATTTATCTTTTTTCTCTTTGTTCAACACCACAAAGTTTTCGTGATACGGAAGTATCTCACCGAACCCTCCCATACCAATGCTCCACTTACCCGGAGTAGAAACCGCATTTTTTAAATCAGCACCGAGACTTAATTCGGAGACCAAACTAGACCACCCCTGACGGCTCGCGCCACCTTGATAGCCAAAGCCGCGAAGGTAATCACTGTTCTTCTTTCCAATATTACGATAGCGTGGAATGTAAAATCCGTTTGCTCTTCTTCCGGCATAATATTGATCTTCATAACCCTCTACTGAAGCACTTGCTCCAACACTTAAATGATGATCCATAATGTTATGCCCTAATTCTCCGCTATCATTTCCGAAGCCATTCGGGAAACGTTTCGAGATGGAGTTCAACATGATGAAGGTAGATCCAAAGGTAGATGCGCAAAGGAAAATTACCTTTGCATAAAATTCTATCTGCTCCCCTGTCTCAGCATCCAGGACTTTAACACCTGTCGCTTTTCCGAGTTTCTCATCGTAAATTAATTCTGTAACAATGGAGTTGGGACGCAACGTCATATTACCTGTCTTCTCTGCCGCAGGAAGTGTAGAGGAGTTACTGCTGAAATATCCACCATAAGGGCAACCGCGTGAACACAGATTTCTGTACTGGCATGTTCCGCGTTGCGGACTATGAGGAAGGGGTGCCGTTGCATGTGCTACTCTTCCGATCGTTACTAGTCGATCTTGTTTTTCTTTAACTGATTTTTTAAAATCCAATTCCACGCAGTTCAACTCCATTGGAGGAAGAAACTTTCCATCCGGAAGTTGAGGTAGGTTTTCAACTTGTCCACTCACTCCGATAAAGGATTCTACATAATCATACCATGGAGAAATATCGTTGTATCGAACGGGCCAGTCAACGGCAATACCGTCTTTTGCATTTGCTTCAAAATCCATATCGCTTAAGCGATAACTTTGACGACCCCACGTGATCGACCGGCCACCTACGTGGTAGCCGCGCATCCAATCGAAGCGTTTTACTTCTGTATATGGGTTATCCAAATCGTTCACAAACCAATGCTTGGTATCCTGACGAACTGTATAACCTGTTCTGTTCTGAACTCCTTGCTGTTTTAAATCTTCCTGCGTTGGTCGTCCTCCATTTGGAAGCTGCCATGGATCTTTTGTTGCTGTAGGGTAATCTGGATGTTTTACCATGCGACCTCTTTCCAGTACCAATGTTTTCAATCCCTTTTCTGTGAGCTCTTTAGCAGCCCATCCACCGCTAATACCTGTACCAACTACAATGGCATCGTACGTGTTTTTCTTTTCAGCGTCTACGTTGAGGTTCATGTCGAAATTTAATTTGTTTGAAATTAGAATATTGAACTGACTTATGCAGAAAATTACACGAATGGTTATAGAAAGTTTCTTAGAATGACTGTGTTTCTTTAAAAATACGCATTAAAAAATACAGAGTTTAGGAGTTAGAATCTGAGAATTAGAATCGCACTGTTAACGAAATGATAAATTTTAAACTTTTAAGACGGCCATCATTAACCGTTAACGATTCACCTCGATATTCTAACTTTGAACTTTAAACTTAAAAACCCCAATGGCCGAAATTATTCCCATCCGTCCCTGGCGATATAATGTTGAACTCTCTAAAAATATTGATGCGTTAGTTTCTCCTCTTTTTGATGTTGTGTCTGAAAAACAACGCAAAGCTCTTTATCAAAACCCCTTCAATAGCATTCATCTTTCTGTACCACAACCTCCTGATGCAGCAGATCGCGCATCTGAACTTTTAAAATCATGGAAAGAAAAAAAAGTAATTGTTCAGGATCGATTACCAGGAATTTATGTGTACTACCAATACTTCACACTGGCAGGATCGTCTCGCGAATATTGTCGGAAGGGTTTTATCTGCCACATTAAAGCATACGAATGGAGTGATGGAATTGTTCTTCGTCACGAGAATACAATACCGAAAGCAGTGAACGATCGGATTGAAATTCTGGCAAAAACAGAATTGCACAGCAATGCCACACACGGACTTTATACCGATTCTACTTTTGAATTAGAAAAGTTTATGGATGAAGCCATAAAAAATCCGATTTACGAAACAGAAGATTATCAAGGTGTACGTGATGTCTTGGCGGTTATTCAAGACGCAAACGTTATTCGAGAGTTTATCAAATCAATTGAAATGAAAACCATTATTCTTGCCGATGGTCATCATCGCTTTGAAGGATCGCAGGTTTATCGAAAGCAACAAGTGGCATCTCATTCTGATCACACTGGTAATGAAGGATACAACTACCATCTCATGTATCTCACCAATACTGAAGCAGACGATTTAAGAATACTACCCACCCATCGTCTTATCAAAGACTTAGCCGATTTTGATGAAGCAACCATTCTAAAAAAACTAGAGGAAGATTTTATTATTAAACCAGCAGATTGTGTCGACACATTGAATGAAATTATTGTCGGCAAGAAATGGGCGTTTGGAATTATGTTTAAGGACAACGCTTACAAAGTTCGTCTTAAACCTGAATCGTTTAGCAAACTGAAGTGGCCTTTCCCTGAAGAAGTAAAAGCGCTTGACCTTACAGTGATGCATTATTTCATTATTGAAAAAGTATTCGGTATTCGCGGGCAAGATCAACGGCAATCTTTACATCTGGATTTTGATCGGAGTTTTTCAGATTGCCTCAAGAAAGTAATTCAAGGAGAAGCCCAGTTAGCAATAATTACGAACGAAGTTTCGATTGAAGAAGTCAAACAAGTTTGTAAAAGTGGTTATACCATGCCGCAAAAATCAACTTACTTTTATCCAAAAGTAATTGGTGGCTTTATTTTTAGTTCGATAAAAGAAGAGGAGTTTAAAAAACAATCTTACGCACCATTTTAATATGAAACCAAATCAAAAAATAATACTCGCATCCAGCTCACCTCGCAGACAATATTTAATGAAGGAGGCTGGCTTTGATTTTACAGTGGAGAAGCCTGACGTAGAAGAAAGTTTTCCAAGTGAATTACCAATCGAACTAGTTGCGAAATACCTTGCCGAAAAGAAAGCCGCATACTTTCGCATGAGCATGAAGAATGAAATTGTAGTAACGGCTGATACTGTAGTGATTTTAAAAGGCAGCATCATGAACAAACCTGCCGATCGCAACGAAGCCATTGCCATGCTAAATGCTTTATCGGGAAATACGCATCATGTTATGACTGGTGTTTGTATTCTCTCGAAAGAAAAAGAATTCAGTTTTGATGATACAACCGAAGTTACCTTTCAACACCTTACTTCCGAAGAGATTGAATTTTACGTTGATCAATATAAACCTTACGACAAAGCCGGAGCTTATGGAGCACAAGACTGGATTGGTATGATCGCCATTCAAAAAATAAAAGGCTCGTACTTTAATGTGATGGGATTACCGATTCATTTGGTGTATCAACATCTTCACAAAGATTTTTGATTTTCAACTTGAGACAAGTATTGAAGGTAACTTACCTTACTTCGACCGAACCACGAATGTTATTTTTCCGGTAGATATTGCCGGCACGTTTGTACCTGTTTGAATGAACGTTAATTTCTCGATGGCTTTCCTACAAATCTGTTCCGCCTCCTGGCTAATACTTCGTTCGAGTGTTTTGATGGAAATAATATCTCCATTGTCATCTACTTTTATTTCGAACACCACTCTTCCAGATTCATTATTTGGAACATTAGGATTCGGTTTCTCATCCCACGCCCAGCCTGATAGTTCTAAACTTGATCCTCCACCTCCGCCACCGGGTGTCCCTGTATATTGACCACCCTTAACAAGAGTTCCTTCAGGTTTTCCTTTATTACCTGTCTTGCCTGCATCATCACCTTCACTGCCAGGCTTACCTTCTTTTGTGCCCGAGGTGGTTGCCTTATTATCAGTTGGTGGCGTGTAGGTAGCTTTCGGTTTTTCAGTTTTAACCTCCGGCTTTATTTCTTCTACTTTTTCTTTCGGTTTTTCAACTACTTTCTCTTCCTTCTTCTTCACCGTAACCGGGCTATCTTCCGTTGAAGAAACCACATCATCTTCCGTTGGTTTTGCGTCCGTTGGCTTTGCTTCTTCAGGCAATACTTCTTTTACTTCCTCTTTCTTAACTTCCTCTTTAGGATTATCTTGACTTTCTTCTGGTTGTGTACCATCGTCTCCCACCGGTGTTGTTGCAGGATTGTCACCTCCACCTTCATCATCAAATCCAAGATTCAATTCAATTCCAAGTTGAGGATACGGAGGGTTGGGCGGCCGATATGCTACCATTACAAACAATAGCAGGAATATTACAATCTGAATTCCCATAGTTGAGAAAAATGCGATCAGCTTATTCTTCTTTTCTTGTTCCTGCTCGCTCATGATTATTTGGGTTTAGTAGCCAATATAACTTTTGCTTCAAGAGAAGCTGCAATGCTTACAACGTAAACAAGATTCTCTGTGGTTACGTCTTTGTCAATATTCAAAACAACGGAGCCACCAGGGCCACCCAATCTGCTCTTTAGTTCTCCCTCCAAAGTACCCTTTGTTACCTTGTTGTCATTTACATAGTATTGAAGATCTTTCGTTAGCGTAACGGAAATCTTCTGTACTTCTATTGTGGCTGGTTTGCTTGTTGGTAAACTTACAGGCAAGCCCGATGGTGTAACAAACGAAGAGGTTAGCATAAAAAAGATCAGCAATAAAAAGATCAGGTCCGTCATGGAGGCCATGCTGAAGGTTGGATCAATTTTATTTTTTGAGCTGAAATTCATAAGGAGGGATATGCGTTAACGAGGTTCTTGTAACAGATCTATGAAATCAATTGACGTGTATTCCATTTTATGCACTACCATTTGTACACGGGACACTAAATAGTTGTACGCCAAGTAGGCGATGATTCCAACAATCAATCCCCCCACCGTTGTAATCATGGCGGTGTACATACCTTGCGACAACAACTTCGGGCTAACCGATCCCTCCTCTTGAGCAATGGCCATGAAAGATGAGACCATCCCCATTACGGTACCTAAAAATCCCATCATTGGTGCAGCGCCTGCGATGGTAGCGAGAGTGGGTAAATTTCTTTCTAGTTTGAAAATTTCAATTTTTCCTACATTTTCAATGGAGGCTTCAATCGTTTTGAGCGGCCTTCCTATATGAGCAACTCCTTTTTCAATCATGCGAGCGACAGGCGTTCGATTTTGAGTGCATAATATTTTCGCGGCATTGATATCTCCTTTCAGAACCAACTCCTTTACTTTATTCATAAAGGCATTTGGATCTTGATTAGCCTTATTGATAGTGAGCAGGCGTTCGATGAATAAATAAATAGCGATCACCCAAAGTATACCAATGGGGATCATCATAAATCCACCTTTCAGAGTAAGAGAAATCACGGAAAGAGATTGATCTGCTGTTGGGTCTGTGCCTGTAACAGAATCGGCTATAATTTGAAGTAAAGTCATGAAGAGCAACTTAGGGTGTCGAGTTCAAAAAAATTCTCTCAGAAAGAGTTTATCTGTTAATCGCTCATTGAAAACATGTAACGATTAACAGATAAATATATCTAATACTTCACCACCCAAACATCACTGCCATAATCGCCACCCTTCTTGCTGTCTGCATTGGTTTGCGCGTCTGCATATGTGTCTGCTACATCAATGGCGATTCTATAAAATTTAGTTTTGCCAAAAGGAGGAATGATTTTACTGTTCACACCCTTCTTGCTCAAATCTTTTGCGTAGTCCATGATAAGATCATCGTCAATGGCACTGGCCACAACAACATAGTAACGACCTGATCTCTCTGTTAGTGTTTCAATTGCTCCTTCAGATGGTTTTGCTACGGCTAAAGAATCAGTTGCTCTTTGCTCCGCTTCCAGACGTAGACGTTCCGCATCAGCTTCCTCCTGTTTCTTACGTGCTTCCTGTAATTGAAACTCTTGTGCTTGTCTTGCTTTTTCCTCCTCTGCTTTAACTTTGGGTTGATAAAAAGCAAAGAACCAAACTGCTACTGCGGCTAAAAGTACTACCACCGAAATGCCCAAAATGGTTGGCATATTGCTCGGTGTCTCCTCATCGATGTATGGAACATACTGCTCTTCTTCAGCCGTTTCAACAGTCTCTTGCTGTTCGAACGAAGATGTTGTTTCTTCCACCTCGGGCTCTTCTATCCTCCCCTCTTCAACAACGGGCTCATCCCGTTTCAACGGCTCGTATTCAATTTCAGGAAGACCAAAAGTATCATCAGACTCGTTGGCTGTATTGTTTAAATTCTCTGGTTGTTCTTCGTTTTTTTTTCTTCGGGCCATGTTCTGGTCGTTAAGGTGTAATGAACAAGGTAATTATACAAAAATAAGCGAAAATTCCACGCATACAAGCATTCACAAAAAGCGATGCTAATGTGTGACTAGAAGCTCCAGGTAATTCCAGCCATGAGTTGAAAGCCTCTTACCGGATAGTTAAGAAAGACAGGGTATGTGTTTCCCGTGATATTATTGAGCTGAACAAAAGCAGAGAAGCTCTCAGAAAAAAGATATTCTGTTTTGAAATTCAAATCGAAAGCTCCGTTTAGCTTAACCGATTTATCCGTAATCGGATTAAGTGCTTTCATTCCGCCTTGCGCAATCAAGTCGGCACTGAAAATAAACTTCTGAAATAAATTATACGATCCGTTGGCCGTAAGCTTATACGTTGGGCGATGCAACACGGCCGCTGAACTGTATCCATAATAATCTCCCCTCACCATAAATTTGGCAAGCTCCGATTGTGCATAACTCAATGCTACATAAATGTTGGAGCGTAGAATGCCGTCTTTATCGTATATCACCTCAAACTTCGCTTGGTTGGCTTCTGCATTCTGATAGTAGTACCAGTTCTTTAGATTAGCAAATGATAGTCCTCCATACGCTGCTACTTTGTTACCAATGCGTGCATTCAATCCGATGCTAAAATCGAAGACTTTGTTGGTGTGGAACACATCTATGTTTGAGTTCAACCATAAGTTTTCATTAGAAAGAGATTGAAGAGATACCTTTTCAATTCCTCCTGTTAACGAAGCCACAACATCTAATGACGGATTGATGGGATAGGACGCTTTGAAGTCAGGATAAAGATGGGTGCTCTTTGAATCGATGGTGTCGTTTTCAAAAGCAGCAACAAAACCAACGCTGAGTTTCAGATTTTCAATTGGTGTGAAAGCGTAATTTGGAGTTACCATAAAAAGATTCCTAGGCTTCGCTTCTATTTTTGAATCTTTGCGACTCAGAATAATGTAATCTGCTTTAATGTTGATTTGAGATTCTTCATTTAAATCATAAGAAGATTTAAATGCTAAATCAACTTCTGTTTCGCGTGCATCAAACTTGTCGGCCAGATAACTGAAGCCAGCACCAAGCTGATATTTGAAGTCAGAATTCTTTGTGTTTGCCAATTCAGCTGAGAGCTTGAGATGGTTGTATGATTGCTTGATTGATTTTGGATCTACTTTTGTACCCGGTACATAACCATAAAAATGCGTAGATCGATTTCCAAAACCGACATTACCAGAAATCGCGATGTTATCATTGAATGATTTTCCATACAATGAAATACCCGAAGCACCACTTCCGGAATTTTTTCCATCGACTGGTCCTTTATCGGAGCCCGTAAGGTAAACATGAGCACCTAATAATTTATTCTTATCACGAGTGGTGTTAATGTATCCTTCAAGAAGCGGAGAAACATAGTTACCAAATCCAGCCCGTAAATATCCTCCATACACATTGGATTTACTTTCGGTCTTTAACTTTAGAGGCTTCACCAATGGATTTACCTGTGGCGCCTGAAAGTTGAACGACTGAAAGTCGTAGGTAATCGGTGGCTTAATTGGCTCTGAAGGACGCGGTGCTATTTTTTCAAAATAACGATTGGCCTTCGGTAATGTTATCTTCCGATCAATTACAATCTCAACCTCCAAAGCTTCTATCTCACCACCCTCTACTTCCAGCTTCTGCGCCAACGCATCAGCAGTCGGAAGGCTGAGGATAACCACCATTAAGCTCAAAAAGAATAACCCGAAGGAATGCTTACGAGATGTTGTGTTCAAATAAATGTATTCTGTTATTCTCATCGTAAAAAATGATTAACGATTATTATCTGTAGTGTCTGCTTCAATTTTCTTTTGCTTGTCTAGTTCACTTTGCTCAAGCACTTTCAGTTTCTTTCTGGCCTCCTCTTTCACGGTTGGTGATGGGAATTTATCAATGAGTGATAGCAGTGTTGCTCTGGTCTGAAACACATCTTCCATCGCCATAAAGTTATCAGCAATCAATAAGAATGACTTACCTACCCACACTTCATACGAAGGAAAATCATTGTTGAGGCTCATCAACGTTTCATTACTCTGCTTAAATTCTTTCTTCGTGGTAAAAATTTGTGCTAATAGATATTTGGCTTCAGCACCATATTCATCGCGTGCAGCATTTAAGGTGTTGAGAAATTCATCTTTCGCTCCTTCGTAGTCACCTCGTGCCATGGCTGTCTTACCTAAGTATAAAGATGCTTTGTTTTGTGCACCGGCATTAATGTTACCGCGCTCCAGAATAATACGAGCATAGACATCAGCAGAATCATATTGTGTCAATAAAAAGAAAGTCTCCATCAAACCCGACCAGGCATTGTATTGTTCTTTCTTGTTCGTAGCCAGTTTTTCTAAGCGATGGAACGAAGCAATGCCGTCATTGTACTTACCCGTTTTAAATTCAATCTCTGCAATACGAGCCACCACCTTGCTCCCACTCGCGAAAGTGATATCGGTAGTGAGGTCATGATAAAGTACCAATGCCTTATCATACTCACGCAAACGATAATGAGATTCTGCGATGTAGTATTTAGCTTCCTGTGCTTTGGTCGTTTGCGGATAAGATGTTAGGAAGTTATTCAAACTGACAATTGCCTTTTGATATTGCTGATCGAAGTAAACGTTCTTTGCTGTTTCATACTCCACCCCTTCCAAACCTGGATTTGTTGGGTTTGCATTTCTTACCATTACCATGTACTTATCAAATTCAGCGGAACGACCCGCCATACTCAATGCCTCCTGTAAAGGTAGTAGTGCTTCTTGCCCAGCAGGATGATTTGGGAATTGCTGAATGACCGCTTGGTAGTCGCTCACTGTTTTATCATACTGCTTTAAGTTAAAGAAAGAAGCTCCACGTCTGATAAATGCGTACGGCAAAAATTTAGCGTTCCCTCCTTCGCGAATCAGTTGTGTGAAGGCATCAATAGCCGGCTGATAATTACCTTGTTCAATTTCAAACTGGCCACGTTGAAACATTGCCTCACCACGATACTGCGATTTAGGATAACTCTTTATTAGTTCAGTAAACTGATTTCGTGCTTCCGTGTACTTTCGTTGGATTCCGTAGATAACTCCCGATTGTAATAGTACATAATCATTATCGGCCGAACCTACTGCCTTTACTTTGTTGTACTGAACAAGTGCTTCCTCGTATTGTTTACTCACGTAGTAACAATCACCCAAACGGATAATTCCATCAGCATAATTGGCCGTTGCTTTATTTCCTTTGTTTACAAACTCTTTGAAACTGAACAAAGCCTTATCATAATTCTGAAGATTGAAATGAGAATAGCCAAGTCCATAACGTGTCTTCAATAAAATCTCAGGATCAACCGAAGCTCCTAAACCTACCACCCGCAAATAGTTTGTAGTCGCCTCGTCATATTTCTTTGCGATAGAGTATGATTCTCCATTCCAAAAAGAAGCAAGTGCGACATAGTTTGGATCAATCGGATATTCTATTGACTTATTAAAATACTGGATAGCACCAGCATATTCATTCTTATTAAAAAGTTCTGCTCCTTTTAGATAGGTAGCCTTTTGATAACCTTGATTCAGTACAGGATTTCGGGATGGAAGTGCCTCGATGTATTCTATTGCTTTGTTGAAATTATTTCCATTCACATATGCCTGGGCAAGAAGTTCTTTTACTTCATTCAAGTGTGTGCTAGATGGATAGACTGTAACGAATCGCTCAAGCTCATTGATGGCCTGATCAGGCTTCCCGGCATCATACGATACCTTTGCAAATTGAAACGAACCTTCTTCTGCCAGTTTTTTATCCTTTGGATTCTTCTTGGCATAATCAAATGCATTGAGTGCATAGGGCTTGTTACCTTGTTTCAAATACAAAATGCCGAGATAGTAAGAAGCATAATAACTTACAGTGTCCTTGGTGGCTGCAGCCTTGTCTAAATATTCAATTCCTTTTTCTGTATTGCCTGCAGCATAGTTAGCATAGCCTGCGCGGAAGAGTATGCCTGTTTCGGGCTTGCCATTATTCTCAAAATACTTTTGGAACGACTGAATGGCATTTTTAAAATCACCTTTAAAGTATTGGGCTTCAGCCACTAACATTGAAATGTCGCTAGCGTTCGATACGTCTTTACCTCTCAGTGAATTGGCATACTCTATTAATGTATCGTATCGTCCTTGCTTATAATAAATATTGGCGATGAGGTTTGGAACGATACTGGAGTACGATGGACTTGCTTCAGCTTTCTTTAAATCAAAGAGTGCTTCTTCAAACTGACTTTTTGAGTATTCAATAAATCCAGCATAATAACTTGCTGCCGGAGCATAGGAGTTACTTTGGCGTTTCACAAAATTGAATTGCTCCAATGCCTCATCCAATTTCTTCTGATTGAAAAAACTGTATCCCCATTTAAAATGTCCCTGGCTCTGCTGATCGGCAGTAAGCGCTGGGAAATTTACCTTCTTATAATATTGGGAAGCCTTGGTATAGTTTGCATCACCATAAAAGAAAGTAGCCAGATCGTAGAAAGCTGTTGAAGCACGCGGACTTGAAGGATTGTTATCAATAAATTCATCAATCAATTTCTCTCCGTCTTTATGACCGAGACTCAACGCACTGAAGGCTATATAATACTCAGCCTCTCCTCTGCGTGAATCTAATGGCGATGCCAGTGAAAGAAATTCAGTGAAGACTTCACGAGCCGCCCCGAAGTTCGAATGGTTAACAAGATCCACTCCTTTTTGATAGAGTTTCTCCGTCTTATTCTGCGAGAGTTGATCTTGGGCAAAAACGTGTGCACTAAAAAAAACGACAAAGCATAAGGTGATATACCTGTTCATTATAAAGGGGTAAGCGTTGTGATTAAAACAGCGATGCAAAAAAAATATTGCAAATACAGAACCAAAAAAAAGTTTAAAAAATATTTCCGCTGCAAAAGCATGGACTTAAAGGTACAATGCTAAAGCGTGATTGTCCAAATTCGAAATGAATTTAAGCTGCTATCGCAAATCCATAATGCGCCAAACCAACTCTCTGAAAATTTGTCCATCATCACTTGTGCCGGTGTTTACACCTTTCAGTTTTAAGTCAGCTTCCTTAATATGAGAGATGTTATCGATCACTTTCGTGGATGAATACCTACGTAAAGCCAAGCTATAGTCACGAACTGCATAGGGGCTCACTTTCAATTCACTAGCGAGTGTCTTCTCACTTTTATCTGTAAGGTTAGTGGCGATTAAAAGTTTGCTGAAAAATGAATAGAGGTATGCCACGGCTGGTATCATCGGACTCTTCTTCGTGTTGCTTTCGAAGTAGTTTACAATCTTATTTGCAAGCAACGAATCGTTGTTGATGATCGCTTTTTGAAGTTCAAAAATATTATACTCTTTGCTCACTCCAACTTGATTCATCACGCGTTCAGCGGTGATACCCTCTCCCGGAGCCAGAGAGATGATCATCTTATCAATCTCATTGCCCAACCTGTGGAGATCATTTCCCACGTACTCACACAAACCTTGAATGGCCCGATCATCGGCAGAAATTTTCTTTTCCTTGATGTAATCCGCAACAAATTCAGGCAGTTGGTTATCGTAAAGTTTTTTAGTGTTTAGAGTAACGGCATATTGGTCGATCTTCTTGCCCAGCTCTTTTCGCTTATCGAGACTTTTGTTTTTGTGAGCAAATACAAGTATGGTGCTGGGTACTTGCTTGTTGAGGTAATCGAGTAAAAGTTTACCCCCTATTTCTTTATTCAGATCTTGTATGTCTTGAGCTTCCTTTACGATCACCACTTGCCTTTCGGCCATCATGGGAAACCTTCTGGCATTCGTAAGCACTCCAGCCATGGTGACATCCTTTCCATACAACACCACTTGATTGAAACCTTTCTCCGCATCCGACAATACATTGGCTTCGATGTAATCTGAAACTAAGTCGATGAAGAAGGTTTCTTCTCCTTGCAGAAAATATACAGGTGCATACTTCTTTGCTTTCAGGTCGGTCAATATCTTCTTTACGTTTGCATCCATCTCAGCGCACTTTCTTTTGGTTGCTAAAGGTAAAGGCTGAAACAATACCGACCAATGCACCGGCTAAATGTGATTCAAAGGATATTCTTGGATCGCCTGGAAACAATCCGAAAAAAATTCCACCATACACAAGGATTACTATTATAGAAATAATGAGCGAAACAAAATCTCGTTTAAAAAGCCCAAAGAAAATCAGAAAGAATGCGAGCGCGTAAACTACTCCACTTGCCCCAATATGGATTCCTGGAAAGGCAAAAATCCAAACCAAAATATTGGTCCAGAAATAGGCACGGAAGAATACCTGTCCACCAATCTTTCCGTAAATAAAGAACAGGATCGAACCCAAAAAAAGCATGGGAATAGTATTGGAAATTAAGTGGAGCACATCGCCATGAATTAAAGGCGCTGTAAAAATTCCAATAAGACCTTGAAGTGTTCTTGGAATAATACCGTAATGAGCCAGCGGCCAGCCCAACACATATTCCAGATAAAACACAGCCCACATTAAAAAGACTAACCGAAACGGAACAACCGAACTACCAAACCAAGAAGATTCTGACGCCATATTTATTCAACTCGAAATCAGCAGCAAAGATGAAAATTGCTTCACTAGGTTGTTGAGAATTTTAAAAGGATAATGATTTTATTTTTTTGACGGATCTGTCAGCATCGGAAGTTCCATGTATTTGGCTTCCTCAGCCCCCACAGACTTCATGCCCAAAAAACCTCCTGAAGAGGTCGCTATCTTTTCAGCAAGTGTCAGTAACATCTCATAAAAATCAGCAGCAAATACCAGATCGACTTTTTTCCACAATGCATTAATTGCCGATAGTTCTTCAATCACTAAAGGATCTCGCTGGGTTGATTCATACGGAAAGCTTTGAATCAATATCTTAATTTTATCTTCGAAATCTTCAGAGAGATCCATGAAGTATCCCGATAGAGAAGTTTTGCTCTCGTTCTTCTGCGTTTGAGCTATGGTAATTGCTTCCTTAATTTCCTTCCGATCAATGTTTCCATCAGCTCCCGCAATCAGTATGCAGACTAGAATGGGAGCCTTGAACATTAACTCAATCTCTTCATCACTAAGCCGTTGAAATTCTGGAATCATAACTAGATCGCTTTACTATTAAAGTTGCTGAAATAATGCCGCTTTCAAAACTATTCCCAGACTATAATTCATGTTTACACCCAGAGTTTAGGTGATGGTTGTGAGTAACTCCAGGTGTAGCCATTACAATTCGTCAACCCTAAAGATCTGAAACCTGAACTTTGCGCTTGGCCATTTCACCTGTATATTTACTTGATTCAATTGAACCGCCCATGTACGAAAAAGACCCCGTTAAGATTTTTGTCATTGAAGATGATCCCGCATACACCAAGTTTTTAAAGTATGTGCTTGGGCTTAACCCCGATTATGAGGTAGAGTATTTCACCACCGGAAAGGAATGCCTAGCCAATCTTTATAAAAACCCGGTTGTCATAACGCTTGATTATTCTTTGCCTGATATGCCGGGCGAAAACGTCCTGAATCAAATACGCAGTCACGATCCCAACATTAGCGTCATCATTGTTTCGGCACAGGAAAAAATCCACACTGCGGTAGAGCTGTTAAAGCTAGGTGCCTATGATTACATATCGAAAGATCATGAAACAAAGGACAGACTTTTTAACTCAATTAATAATGCACGTAACAAGACATCACTCATCAAAGAGATTGATCACTTAAAGAAAGAGATCTCTGAGAAGTATGAATTTGAGAAAAGCATAATCGGCACAAGCCCTGCTATAAGGCGAACTTTCTCCTTGTTAGAGAAAGCTGTTCAGACGAATATATCAGTTAGTATTTCAGGTGAGACAGGTACCGGTAAAGAGCTGGTTGCTAAAGCTATACATTATAACAGTAAAAGGAAAAATAAGCCCTTTGTAGCAGTTAATATTGCAGCCATACCACACGATTTAATTGAGAGTGAACTGTTCGGCCACGAGAAGGGATCCTTTACCGGAGCTATTACCAGACGCATCGGTAAGTTTGAAGAAGCAGAGGGCGGATCTATTTTCCTTGATGAAATTGGCGAAATGGATCCTAATCTTCAGGCCAAACTTCTGCGTGTTCTTCAAGAACGAGAAGTCACCCGCATTGGAGGTAATCAGGTTATCAAACTCGATGTGCGCATCATTGCAGCAACACATAAGGATCTGGCAGAAGAAGTAAAAGGCGGCCGCTTCCGCGAGGATTTATATTATCGATTACTCGGATTACCTATCCATCTTCCTCCGCTTCGCGAGCGATCTACGGATGTGATTTTAGTAGCCAAACATTTCCTTGATCAATTTGCCAAGGACAATCAAATGCACAAGTTCAAAATAAGCGAAGAGGCTCAACAAAAACTTTTACAATACCCGTTTCCGGGAAATATACGCGAGTTGAAATCCATTATTGAATTGGCCGCTGTAATGGCAGAAGGCACAGAGTTGGGGGCGAAAGATATCAGTTTCAATAGCACTACCCGAATGGAATCGTTTCTCCACCAGGAAATGTCTATGCAAGAGTTTATGTACCGCATCATACGTCATTACCTGAATAAGTATGATAACAATGTATTGGAGGTAGCCAGCAAACTCGACATCGGAAAATCATCGCTTTACCGATATTTGAAAGAGATGGAGGCAACAGGGATTTAAATAACGCATGAAACTGCAAAACTATTTAAAGAAAGGAAGATTCTACGAAGCCGTAGTTGAAGATGGTTCGGATATTATCTTCATCGTTGATTTTTCCGGCAAGATCCGCTATCATAATGCTTCCGTTCTTGCGACTTTGGGATATAGAGCAAAGACCCTGATCGATAAAAACTTCTTTGACTTTATTCTTCCATCAACCGTTCAAGAGGTAAAAAAGAAATTTAAACAAAGTCAGAAGCGAGCCTACACAGAGAACGTTGAGTTTCAGTTTCTCTGTAAAGACCTTACCTATCGCTTTCTTGAATTTAACGCCATTAACCTAAAACATAAAGAAGGTTTGGATGGCTTTATTCTGGATTGCCGCGACATCGAGCAGCGCAAGAAAGATGAAGTTGAACTCTTACGACTTCAAAAAGCGAAAGAGCAATTTCTAGCCAACATGAGTCACGAGATTCGCACGCCTCTCAATGGTATTGCGGGTATGGCAAATTTGCTCAGTCAAAACCCAAGCCCGGAAGAGAGCGAAACGTATTTAAACGCAATACGTCACTCTGCTGAGAATCTGAAAGTTATCATAAACGATATCCTTGATCTCTCTGCCATTGAATCGGGTAAACTTCGCTTTGAGAAAATCGCGTTTAACCTGAAAGACTTCCTCCCATCTCTCATCAGTTCATTTACTTTTCAAGCACGGGAAAAACGCATTTCATTAAACTACGATATCGATGAGAAGCTCAACAAAATCCTGTTGGGTGATCCTGTAAGGTTAAACCAGATATTGATTAACCTTATTAGCAATGCTGTAAAGTTTACACACTCCGGATCAATTCATGTTCGATGTTCAGCAGAACGCGAACAAAAGGGAGTATGCTGGGTGCGAATTGAAGTAGTCGACACAGGAGTTGGAATACCTTTTGAAAAACTCTCTACCATTTTTGAAAGCTTCAGTCAGGCAGACGCTAGTGTTACCCGAAAATATGGAGGCACAGGCTTGGGACTTACCATTGTAAAGCAATTGGTGGAGTTACAACATGGAAGAATAACTGTGAGCAGTGTTGAAAATGAAGGATCTACTTTTATCGTCTTTATTCCTTACGGGATTGGTAAGGCGAACCATATTCAATCCCTTGGAAATGACACGTCTCTAAAAGAAGTAAATGCTTCTCAGCTCTCTGTGCTTTTGGTTGAGGACAACGACATCAACCGGCTCTATGCGAAGAGCATCCTTAAAAAATGGCATTGCCAAACCGATACAGCCGAGAACGGATTAGTGGCCATTGAGAAAGTAAAGAACAATCTCTATGATGTGGTGCTGATGGATATTCAAATGCCTATACTGGATGGGTATGAAACAACTAAAGCCATTCGATTGATGGATTCGGAAATCAGGCTTGTGCCGATCATTGCACTCACTGCCAATGCAACCAAAGTTGATGTTGAGAAATGTTTAGCGGCAGGAATGAATGATTATTTACCAAAGCCCTTTACACCGAATGACCTTTATCGGAAACTTTTTCAAGAACTTCATATAAAGCCTCGTAAAAAAGAAAAGAAAAAGGCTACGAAGGTTAAAAGCTCAGCGTACAGTTTAGAATATCTCAGGTCAGTTTCAGGAAACAATGAAGAGTTTATTCGAGAAATGATTATCACTTTTACCCAAACCATCCCTCCTGTTCTGAAGGAAATTGAAGAATTAGCAACGCGAAAGGATTGGGAGAAAATATCTCAGTTATCTCACAAAATAAAACCATCATTTACTTTAATGGGGATGAGTGCGCTTCGAAATACCGTTGCGGCAATTGAAGAACATGGCAGAGAAAAGACCAACTTAAAAGAGTTGCCCGAAATGATCCGTGAGTTTGTGAAAAACTGCGAAAGAGTACTTCCAGAGTTGGCCAGCGAAATTCTTCCTGATTAGTTTCGATTGATCACCGCGATCTTTCTATACACCACAGATTTCTCTCCCGACTGAATGGCCATAAAGTAAATTCCGCCAGCCAACTTACTTACATCAACCTGTTGGGGCGAAGACAAATCACGGTTAAGCTTTCCTTCTAACATTATTACACCGCGCTGATCAATCAGCTTCCATTTGTAATCCTGATGAAGTTTATTATCCGTTTGCAGGTTTAATGTATTCGATACCGGGTTGGGGTAGATATCCAATCCTGAAATTTCGGCAGTTGCCGGATCGTCTGATACTCCGACCACAACAGAACCAACTTTGCGATTTATCTTCCTGATTACACTTTGAAGTATCCTTCCCGAATTCTTATCCTGAACAAAGGCAATAATGGATAAATTATCAGGACGTCTGATCGGAACATCTATTGTGTAGTTTACCGGCACAACTTCTTCTATTCCATTGCTCCATGTTTTATTGATGACCTTACCTTCGGCTTGCAGCAAAAGCTTACGCAAGTAATTTTTGTTTGCATCCTCACCCGATTCCACTAGAGCCGCATGAAGGATAACTGGAGAGTTTAAGGAATTCACAAGATCGATGTAAGTATACTTCAATTTAATATCGAGCACATTGCTACTCGCAGAAGTAGTATCAATCACAATATTAAAGGAAGGATCTTCCAGCGCTCTACGATCTATTTCTTCATCGGTTATGTAGGCATATGAACCATTAAAGGTTGTTGAATAATATTGTCCGATTATACCATCCATTATCGAAACTGGTGGCTGCGAAACACCATAGAATATCCTTCTGGCCGATGGATCTCCTGGATTATCAGCATTAATCTGATCGAAACCAGGATTGGCAATGTGGTATTGAAGTTTAATGAAGTCAGATGAATCGCGAAGATTAAAATTATAGGAATTAGTAAACAAGTTATCCAAATATGAATCTGCGGTATTACTTGGTATGCTAAAGTCGTTGGTGAAATGCTCTACCAGTACATTACGTTTCTTCTCACCAATAAAAATATCATCGAATGCAAAGCCATTGTATTTTCTTCCGGTGTTATCGGTATTGCTACCAAATGCAATTCTAAAGACAATAAGATCGCGTTCAGCTACAGCTATTTCCTCGAGGTTAAAGCGAGCATTTCGCCATCCACCAAGTGTATCGGACCATGCAAAATTATCTTGTCCTCCAGGTTCACCTGGCAAATCACGCGAGTTATACCAATTTATTCCTTTACCATTGGCATCACCAATTGGTTTCCAACTCATACCTTCATCATCTGAATATTGTAGAACCGCCCCATCGAAACCCTTTTGAGTATCGGACCAATAGTTCAGGGAAATCATCGGACGTTTTAAAATTTGAATATTTAAACATGGTCCAATGACAAACGATTTTTCGTTCGAATAGAAAGATTTATTGTTTGCACCGGTCCACCAAGCATTTGCCAAAGACGCGGCCCCATTAATCTGCTCTCCATCGGGAGTACCAAATTTCCAACTTGTTTTATCTCCTCCATCATTGTAATCGATCGCGTCTATCCATGAACCTTGGCCACTTTCAAAATCGGTTTCATAACCACCTCCTGTTATCGGAGGTGGGCTGTCAAGAATAAATACTGTTTTGGTAGTATCAGCTGAACAGCCAGCATCGGTTCCAATAGTAAGTTTTACATTAAAGCTTCCAAATCCTGAATAGGTGTGAGAGGGATTCTGCTCAGTTGATGTTGCTCCACTATCATCAAAGTCCCACAGGTAACTGTTGATTGTGCCTACTTCAGATTCTGAAGTATCTTCAAACGTTGTAACATTTCCCTTGCAAAATGATGCACTTAAAAAATTGGGGACGGGGGAAACTCCAATGTTAATTGATTTTGTTTCTTTATTACGACATAGATTATTCGTCATCACCTCTAGCGTAATAAGTTTTACACCCGCGGTTTCATAAACATGCGATGCTGTTGCACCACTTTCACTTTCTCCATCCCCATACGACCAAATCCATTGCGTGATATTATCAGCGTCTGGATTATCATTAATAACTGAGTTCTGTGTGAATGGAACGGCTCCTGTGATGCAGGCATCACCAGATGTTATAACAGCCGTTGGCCCAGCAAAAACGATTAGGTTTTTGGTAACTGTTGTGGTTGCTCCAAAAGTGTTTTTGAAGACATATTGAAGTTGATAGGTTCCTGTTGGAAGACCGTCTGTTTCAATGTACCAATCATTCGCGACATTGATCAGAAACGGAGTCAATACAGGGGAGAGTGAAACGAAAGAAGCACTCATGCTGGTAGCAGGATTACCAGGGGCTGGTACTCCAATCAATGTTAATGGGTCGCCTTGATTAGCGCATATCTGCGGAAAACCGTTTGCATCAGGGCGGTTTTCTTCAAAAACATAAAAATCGATACTCGTAACTGGATTAACAATAGTTGGTCGAGTTGTAAAATTATCGCAGCCTGTAACCGGATCAGTATACGTATAGGTAATTGTTACCGGCCCAACCCCAGCATTAGCAGGATTAAACTGGTTTGTTCCGGCTACTATTCCGGGCCCTGTAAACGAACCACCGGTTGGAACGCCATCGAGAAAATCGACCGGAGCATTTTCGGCATACGCAACCTCCAATCCAAAAAGAAAGACAGTAGGTAATTTATAAATCTTAACAAATACTTGATCGGAAACGGCAGAACATGGACCGGAAGGATTATTCGTACTAAGCGTTAACGTTATTCCTCCACCTGCAATATCAATTGGTGTTAAGGTATACGTTGTGGTCGGGTTATTCACATTTCCAAATCGTGTAGAACCACTTGCTCCCGTCCAGTTAACCGCTAAAGTTGACCCACTATAAGACCCATTTAAATTTACGATTTGATCTTCACAAACTTCAAAATTCAAACCAGCATTTACTTTTGCTGACTCATCTACATGGATGGTTATTTGAGCCGATTCATCTGTACAAGGACCAAAGCCATCGGGATCATAAGCAGTGAGTCTAAAGATTAGGTTAGCATTAACATCATTTGGCAAATCTGTAAAGTAGGTTGCCTTCATCGTAGATCCTGTTAAACTACTAGACGTTAGTGTTCCAAGGTTAGGGCTAACCAAATTCCATAATCCGTTAATTGCGCTTCCGCCCAATGTTCCGGTAAGATCAATAGATGGTGATTCGCACACGGTATAATTAGCTGGCAATGTAACACGAGCTCGCTTATTTACTTTGATTAATAAATCATCTGAAACGAATGAGCACGGGCCTCCGGTATCCGGATCGTTCGTGGTCAATCTCAATCGAACTTGTGAGGCAATATCGCCAGCACCAACTGTGTAAGTAGCGGTTACAGTATTTCCACTGACAACACTTGAGGATATTGAGCCTGAACCAAAGCCAGACACAATCGACCAGGTACCCGAAGTGGCACTTCCTCCAATTGTACCACTAATGGAAATTCCCATCGGTACTCCTGGAAAAGTTAACGTTTCACAAACAGTTGTGTCAGCACCCGCATTTACAGAAGCAATTGGGTTGATGTTGGCTTTCAAAATTGTGATCGGTCCGTTGCAACCATTGGCTGAGGGGGTAACAGAGTAAGCCACTGTTCCTAACATGGCATTGGTAGTAGATAATATTTGACTGATGGTTGATCCATTTCCATTTGCTGCACCAACTACATTACTACTCGGAGCTGCAGTCCACGAGAATGTTGTGCCACTTACATTAACCGGTGCAGGAAGAATATTAATGATGGCATTTTGTCCGCTGCATATTAAAGCATCTATTCCCGATGCAGAAGGAAGTGGTTTAATAGTAACAATCAAATCAATAGGTAATCCACTGCAACTATTTAAAGTTGGTATGATTGTGTATCGTATTGTTCCCTGACTATTCCCTGTATTAATTGGAGTGTCGTTAATTAGCCCACTACCGCTTGAGGTTACTGAGGCAGGATTAATGGTTCCTGTAATAACACTCGACCAACTGAAGATTGTACTTGCTCCTCCAATATTTGCCAATGGCATAAAGCCAATTGGTTGTCCACTGCATACCTGTTGTGAAAATGATGCTGGAGAATTTGTTAAAACGGGAACTGGTTTAATGGTTACAGTCGCAGTAATTGGCGCGCCCGCACATCCGTTCGCATAAGGTGTAATGGTATAATCAACTGTTCCGTTAGAGGTACCATTTGCACTTGTTAATACTTGAGTAATGGTATTTCCTGTTCCTGGTGTGGCACCATTTGCGTTGGTTGGTGAAACTGTCCATGTGTAGGTTGTACCCGTTACGTTATTCGGATTTGAAACTACAATAGATGTGGAGGAGCCTGAACAAATTATCTGGTTAGAAGCAAATGCATTCGGAACAGGATGAACAGTAATAACAACATTGACCGGATTACCTGAGCAGCCCGAAACCGATGGTGTTACTGTATAGATAATAGCAGCATTAATATTTGTTGCATTAATGGGTGTATCGTTTATCGCTCCAGTGCCACTTGCACTCACACCACCAAGAGTCCCAATTACAGTAGAAGTCCAGTTATAAGTTGTACCACTCACAGTCGAAGTCGGTGTAAAGTTTAATGTCGCTCCACTGCATATATCTTGTATAAAGTCAGTAGCTGGATTGGTAATAGTTGGTTTTGGTGTAACGTTTACTAACAAATTAAAAGGAGTGCCATTACACCCATTAGCAGCTGGGGTAATGCGATAGGTAAGGGTTCCAACAGAAGTGCCATTTGTTGAGGTTAGGAATTGATTGATCAACGCACCACTTCCTGCGCTCGCTCCTGTTACATTACTCGGACCCACTACAGTCCAAGTAAATGTGGTTCCCGCTACAGCATTTGGATTACTGATTACAATATTCGTTGCAGACCCAGAACAAATTGTTTGAGGTGTAACTGCCGATGCATTTGGAACCGGATAAACCTTTACTGTTACAACCTGATTAACCAGAACCAACGGACACGCAGGTGTTGCGCTAGGTGTTGTAACGTTAAATGTATAAACCACATCAATCGGAGCATTCGTGCTGTTGGCCAAAGCTTCTACTAATGTATTGCCATTCGTAAATGTAGTGGTGCCCGGAATGATGGTACCACTATTGCCTGCTCCATTATAGTTCACACTTACAACATTGATCTGATGTCCTGTCGTAGCGCTGTTAAATAAAATATTCGTATTCAAGCCACTACAAATCGTTGGGGTATTGTTCGTAGCTGTAAAGCTTGGATTCGGATTGATGGTAACTACGATTGTAAATGGTGCACCTAAACAAAACGTAGTACTTAATCCTTTCGGGATAACTGTATAGGTAATGTTGATGGGATTATTTGTTGAGTTGGTCGGAGCATCTGTAATATTACCATTACCACCACTACCATTGCTTCCGCTCCATGCAAAAGTACCCGAGCCCACACTCAAGGTTGGAGTTATATTCAAACTGGTTCCTGAGCAAATTTTATATATGCCTACTGCCACATTATTCCCTACCGGCATTGGATCTACTGATATCGTGATCGGGGACAACGGTATACCCGTACAACCATTCGCTATCGGGGTGATAATGTATTGAACACTGCCTCCCAATGCGCTGGTTAAAGTTTGACTAATCGTTGTTCCGCTCCCTGCAGATTGACCACTAACTGTTCCTATTACCGTACCTAAGGTCCAAGTAAATGTAGTACCACTTACAGCATTCGGGTTCGTGATAACAACATTACTTGTGCTGCCACTACAAATACTTTGAGAACTTGCAAATGCATTCGGGACTGGATAAACTCTCAACATCACTATCTGGTTCACTGGAGTTACTGGACATGCAGGTGTTGAACTCGGAGTGGTTACATTAAATGTATACACCACATCGATCGGAGCATTCGTGCTGTTGGTCAATGACTCTATTAATGTATTGCCATTCGTAAATGTAGTAGTGCCCGGAATAATGGTGCCACTATTGCCGGCTCCATTATAGTTGACACTTACGACATTGATTTGATGTCCTGTCGTAGTGCTGTTAAATAAAATGCTTGTATTCGATCCGCTGCAAATCGTTGAGGTACTGTTGTTAGCCGTAAAGCTTGGATTCGGATTGACTGTTACTACAATTGTAAATGGTGCGCCAACACAAAATGTTGGAGTTGGACCAGTTGGAATTACAGTATATGTAATATCAATGGGGCTGTTTGTTGAGTTCGTTGGAGAATCGGTAATGTTACCACTACCTCCGCTACTGTTGCTGCCGGTCCAGGTGTATGTACTTCCTGACACACTTGATGTCGGTGTGATGTTCAACAGGTCTCCCGAGCAATATCGATAGGTGCCCGCTGGAACAAAATTGCCTACAGGTGCTGGCAGAACTCCAACAAAAACAGAAGTTGTTGGACCGGCTACTCCGTTAGCTGTGGGAGTAATAATATACTCCACTACACCACCAGCTACACTCGTAAGTTGCTGGGCGATTATTGAGCCACTTCCAGAAGTCTGACCAGATACTGTTCCAGTTACCGTTCCTACTGTCCATGCGAATGTTGTTCCAACTACAGTACCGGTAATAAATACACTTGAATAATCCCCCGTACAAATATTCTGATCGCCTGCCAATGCCCCCGGCACTGGATAGACTGTAATAGTAAAATTCAGTGCTGGCCCTGGGCAACCATTTTTAACGGCAGTCACGCTAACAATAGCAGAAATAGTAGTAACTCCCGAGTTGGTTGTTGTGAAAGACGGAATTGAAGACGAACCAGTACCATCTGTTAAGCCCACAGAAGATCCACCGCTCCACGAGAAAGTTTCTCCTCCAAGTGTGTTTGTGGTCAATGCTATAGGTCCCACAACTACCCCAGTTCCTGTAGCGATATTTGATATTGGATCTATAACTGGTTTTGGGTTAACTGTGTATGTAAAACTCTGTTGGGTTCCGATGCAAAAACCACTTGTTGGGGTGATGAGAATAGTCGCAACAACTGGAGTTCCTCCAGAATTAAGTGCGGTAAATGCACCAATATTTCCCACTCCACTTGCCGGTAAGCCAATTGACGGCTGATCATTTGTCCAACTATACTGAGATGCATTGCCCGAAAAGGTAACAGCTGTGGTTGTTCCACCTGCACATAAAATCTGATTTAATGGTGTGGCTAAAAATGGATCAACATTGTTGTTTAGTATTACATCATCGACACTACTGCAGATACCACTGTTGATTGTCCAACGTAAAGTAACAATGTTACCTGCTGGTAATCCTGTGACTGAACTCACATTTGATCCTGGAGTAGTTATCGTAATTCCTGCAAAGCCACTTACGTAACTCCACACTCCAACTCCAATAGAAGGATTGTTACCAGCTAAATTGAAAGTGCTGTTATTACATTGTGTAATATCACTACCTGCAAATGATGCTGTAGGTGTTTGATCAAGTCTAATAACAACATCATCGGTACTAGAAGTACAAACTCCATTGCTGATCGTCCAGCGTAAAGTATATGTCGTGCCTGCTATACCATTGAAGCCACTAACTGCACTGCTCGAACTTACAAAGCTGCCACCTGCTCCTATCACTACACTCCATGATCCTGTACCAATCACTGGGGTGTTCGCACCTAAACTTGTGCTCGTACCACAGATAGCTGATGCGCCACTCTGATCTGAGCCCGCGACTGATACGCTGGGGCTCACATCAAAACGGATCTGAACATCATCCGTACTCGTTGTACAAATTCCATTGCTGATAGACCATCGTAAAGTATACGTCTGACCAGCTGTACCATTAAAACTGCTATTGAATAATGAGGCATTTCCAAACGATCCACCTGTACCGGTATTCGAGGGTGATAAACTCCACGAACCCGTACCAACCGATGGAGCATTTCCTGATAACGTAACACTCGTACCACAAAAACTCTGGTCTGAGCCTGCATTCGAGGCTGATGGACTTTGAAGTAAACTAACAACAACATCATCGGTGCTAGAAGTACAAACTCCATTGCTGATCGTCCAGCGTAAAGTATATGTCGTGCCTGCTATACCATTGAATCCACTAACTGCACTGCTCGAACTTACAAAGCTGCCACCTGCTCCTATCACTACACTCCATGATCCTGTACCAATCACTGGGGTGTTCGCGCCTAAACTTGTGCTCGTACCACAAATCGCTGATGCGCCACTCTGATCTGAGCCCGCGGCTGATACGCTGGGGCTCGCATCAAAACGGATCTGAACATCATCCGTACTCGTTGTACAAATTCCATTGCTGATAGACCATCGTAAAATATATGTCTGACCAGCTGCACCATTAAAACCACTATTGAATAATAAGGCATTCCCAAACGATCCACCTGTACCGGTATTCGAGGGTGCTAAACTCCACGAACCCGTGCCAACCCCTGGATTGTTTCCTGATAAGGTAACACTCGTACCACAAAAATTCTGGTCTGAGCCTGCATTCGAGGCTGATGGATTCTGATCTACCGTAATAGTAGATGGAGCTGAAGTGGCTAAAATACCGTTTCCGTCTCTGATCGAAACAGAATAAGCAGTTGTAACGATAGGTGCAGCCGTTGGATTTGAAACAGTAGTCGCACTAAGACCAGCAGCAGGAACCCATGAGTAAATAATAGAAGGATCTCCGCCTGATACTGAAGCTGTTAATGGAACTGAACTTCCGATACAAATAGAAATACCACCTCCGATTATGCTTACTGAAGGATTTGCACCGGTGATTCCAGTAAAGGAAGAAAGTTGTCCAGATGTAATAGGAGCATTTGTAGCGGTTAGTGTATTGGACACCAAACCTGAATACTTAGTCCATCCATTTGTTGTCTGATTAAAAGTGCCACTTAATTGAGCGGCACTGATACTACCCTCCGTCCCGCCAATATCAACAGGTAAATACGTGGCGGTAATTGTAGCATTGGTGATACCTGAATTTGTAATATTCCAGTAACGGCTTAAAAAATGAGTTGAACTTGCGTTATTGGGATGTTTGGCATCGACCACAGAGACCCCAACATAAGGGCTCCCAAAAATACCTGTATTAACGTTTACAATAATTGGCGAATATTCTAATGAACCTGTATTGTCTCCAATTGGAAAACTAAAAGAACCTGGAGCTGTAAACATCTTTCTGACTTCACTGCCACCTGTGGCAATAAGCATTTTCGTTGAAGAGAAGGGTGCGCCTGTAATAGCTGTTGCTGTTGGGCCTAAGCTAAGATTGAAGCCATTCAGGTTGAGGTTCCTTGAAGCAAGCGTTAAAGTACCCGTGACTACTACATCTCCAATTAAAATAGCTTCACCACCCGATTGGTTGATTGTTAGATTATTATAAGTACCAGCAGTGATATTTTGAGATGTGCCGTAATATTCAATTGTTCCTGTCGAAATTGCAAGTCCGTTCGATGGCCCTGAAAAACGAATTGTACCAGTATTTGTAGTCGAACCGGAAACAGAGAGCGTATTTGCTCCGATGTCAAATACAGAGGCGTTATTAAGATTTACTGCTGCAACAGATCCTGACGCATTCTTCTGACCGGCTCCAGATAGCGTTAGGTTATTATAGGTAACTCCAGCAATAGACTGGGTAGAACTACCATTGAAATTTACTGTTCCGCTGTTGTTGGTAAAAGAACCTGCGGCCGTTAAGTCACCTGTAAGATTCAAAGTGCCTGAGGTGGAAATTAATGTTCCTGAATTGACATTCACAGTATTTAAAGTTACTGTATTGCTACCGAAACTAAGATTGCCAGCACCGGATTTTGTTAAATTGATCGTACCTGCAGAAATAACGCCACCTACGGTAAGTGTATTTGCAGCAACTGTTACCAATCTGTTAGCATTCATTGTAACAGCACCAGTACCTAAGTTTAAATTCTGGGTTCCTGTAAAGGTAAAGTCACCGTTCCATGACTGTGGATAATTAACCGTTGTTAACGAACCACCGGTTGTATTATTAATTGCCCCTCCGTTTATAGTAAAATTACTTGTTGCTGACCCTAGTGAGTTCGAATTATTGATATTTAAACCGCCCGCATTAAGCGTTGTTCCACCGGTGTTAGTATTCGAGCTTGAAAGTGTTAATACGCCAGAACCATTCTTCACCAACGCCACGGAAGTGGCTGAGCCATTTTGGATTAAACCTGAATACGTTGTGCTTGTGTTATCGCCACCTGTCGTTAACGTTAAAGTTCCAGCAGCCGCACTGGTGATTGTACCTCCGCCAGATATCGATCCAACCGTCTCATTAAATCCATTTAAGTCTAATGTACTGGTAACGGTTAATGCACTTGCGTTTGGAATAGATCCTCCTATTAATGCCACTCTAAGTGTTCCAGCAGCCGCGGAAGTTGGGCCTGTATAAGTATTAAGTACACTAAGATTCATTGATCCCGTACCTGTTTTTACAAGACCTCCCGTGCCACTTATTATTCCAGAAACAAGTAAGTCAGGTATTGCAACTCCGTCATTAACGTTAAACGTGCGATTGGCAGCACCAAGATTTATTGGAGCACTAATTATGGACTGTGTTGGACCTGCAGCAACGGTTACAATTCCCGTTAAGGTCAACGTTCCTGAGCCAGTGATCGAAGTGCCATTCATATTGATCCCCCCCACCAAGCTGACGTTGTTTGCGCCCATTGCAAAAGTACCCGCATTTACATCGAGTGTATTAGCAATTGAAATAGATTTACCTAGAGTAGTCGTTCCTCCGTTTATAATCAAGTTGTTAAATGCTCCAAATTGATTTCCAACGTCATTAACGGGTAAGGTATTGGTGGCAGTAAGCCCGATGGTTCCACCTCCCTCATTGAAAACATCCGTTGTGCTATTTGAGGTAAGTGATTGACATATCAGAGTGCCTCCAGCTGTCATAGATAGATTTCCGAATCTATCTATAGAAGCGATATTGCCTAAACTTACAAATCCTGAAACTGTTAATTGTGTACTCGCATTAAAAACTAATGCACCAGAACCTCCGCCTCCAGTTGGACTGCCAAGCTGCAAACTTGTGCAGGCAGCCGTTGCAATATTTACAGTTATAATATTATCACCCTCTATTAGAACCGCATCACCAGCAACGGGTGGGGAGGCTGGTCCTGCTCCGCCTGATGTAGTCGACCACACTGTTGGATCATTCCAATTTCCGTTCGCAATGGAGAATCGATTTTGAGCTTTTAATTCTCCAATCATTGCAATTATTAAAACCAGAAATAGGGTTACTGGTTTCAAAAATTTATTTGCAGAATACGCATGTGCAAAGGTTGATTTCATGCGGAAATCATTAAAGTACGAGAAACAAAAATTAAGTCTAACTTTTCAAGGATGCCTAATTGCATGCCTTGTTTACGGAGCGCTTTACAAGAAACCTGTTGGTGTAAAATGCAATGATTATAAAAATACAATGGATCAAGCGTTTTGAATGACACGGTAAAAAATGTTGAAAAATTGTGAAAATACCCCATTCAATATATTTTAGATCACCAACTCCCTACTTTATCAATAATAATAAAACTTTGTAACCCATATAATTCTCTCACCAGGTTAGTTTAAAATTTCCCCATTGGCATTAAGCTTTATCAGCGCCATCTTACTGTTTTGTGATTCCAACTCGATTGTGCCGAAAATAACAATCTTACCATCAGGTAATTCACTAACTGTTCCACTAAAATCATTCTTTGTCACCGATCCAAAACTGGATGACCAATATACATTCCCTTCAATATCCACTTTGGAAAGCCATAAATTGGTCGTTCCGGCAGGATTGGTTTCATTGGAGAGTACTAAATAACGCCCTCCAGCAATAGATGGCGTAATTGAAATGGCCTGTAAATTTTTTGACTCTTTAATAAGAATTGTTTGAGATGTAAATTTCAATCCGTCTCCGCCTGTCTGGCTCGTAGAAAGGGCTAGGCTTTTTTGATTCGTTGAATTAGTTTGTGTCCCAATAGAAATAAATCCGGAACCAAAAGCGTTAATCGTTTGGCCCATACTTTCCGATTTCACTGGATCACCGGAATAGGAATCGAATGAAACGATGCCACTTTCATTCAATGAAGCGCACCAAAAATTATTTTCGTAATCCACATCTCCACCTGCAAGAACATCCGAATATCCAAACATGTAGAACGGTCTGTCTTTATAGTTTGGATTTACAATTTTTGAGGGATCGTACGTTTTACTTTCAATTACTTTAATTACCTCACCATCTAATTGATTCATAATTCTACGGGTCCAAACTGAATCATCAATGGAGGTATTAAAGAGAATCGTTATGAGATCTGTTGAACGAATCCCGACTTGTTCAATACCGTCTTCAATTTCTGTTGTATAGCCAGAAACGATATATCCCCCGTTTGGTATGTAGGTGTTCGAAACAGGAGTAACACTATTACCGTACTGACTTCCAAAAAAATGAAACTTGGAATCTTGAATTGTCTCACCTGCGGACGTTAGGACCACCAAATGAATATCATGCTCATCTGCACCTGTGGAAGCATTCTTTTTCAGAAAAATGTTAGACAAAACCACAACACTGCCATCATTGTTTAATGTTGGTTCAATATCTTTTGCAAATTCATTATCGGTATCGAATTTTTTTTTCCAAATCACATTTCCTTCTGCATCAACCTTAATTAATAAAATTCTACTTATATCTTCCGAAACCGTATTGCCTAAAAGTAACATAGTACCATCGTTGTTCACGATCATATCTATACCTTGTTGTTTTCCATCTTCGCCATAATACTTAATGAAATAATCTTTGAGAGTATCTTCAAAATCATTTTTAGTGTCACAACCAGAAAGGATCAGCGCATTAATTAAAAACAGGAAATATGCGACTCTAGCGTTTATCATCGTGTTTCTTAATTCTTCTAAGAATTGATTTCGTTTTGGCACGCTTTAATTCGCGAGGTTTATAAAGAGGGTGGATATATCCTATTGAGATCATAAGATTGTTCATTCGGAATAAATCATCTACATACCCTGCTGCGAATACTGATTCACCCTTCTTGAGAAATGAATCAGAAGTCTTGTCCGCGCCATCATACTCGTAATATAATTTTTTATCATCGACAATATTTCTCAGGCCAAGTGAGTATCTCAGGTCGATAAAAGCATAATTCAATCCCAGTTTATATTTAACACCACCGCCAATAAAAATAGATTGGTTAAATCGATTTCTTTTAGAAGTAAAGTTTCGAGGTGGGCTTTCTGAAGTCTGAGAATTAAAAGGATTTGGGCCCGTTAAAGAATCGTTATTAACTGTAGTAATTGTAGCCTTATCGCTAGTCAGATAATCGAACGAAAATCCGATATATCCATAAGGTCTGTATTTACCGACATGATCTGAAAATTTAACAGCGATAGGTAATCGAAACCAGTTTTGTCGATCCACTATCTCAATTTTATCTCTGCCAAAAATTTTGGATGTCGTTTTTTTATAGGCTGAGCGTACGTAGTCTATTCCTACGGTAGCACTCAGGTTTTCGTCATAATGCCACTCCACGCCTGCACCTATTTGAAAGCCGGGACGTAACGAATACTTTTTACTGATGCTGCTTTCAAATTCAGGATTCTGTGGAAAAGTGCCGACATCCTTTAATACTTTTATCAGGGATATATTGCCACCGGTCGAAGAGAATAAAGAAAATAATGGAGAGGTTGTAAACTTCGTACTAAAATAAACTAAATCAATCGGATCACGATCTGCATTTGGAACGTATTCAGGATTTGCCTCCAACACTTTTAAATAACTGTTCTTAGCACCAATAGGATCATCCAACAACAAATATGCTTGGGTTAACAAAAGGTAAGCACGTTGTCGCCATTCTCGATTCTGACCTCCATCAAGACAAGGACCTATCAATTCTGGCACTCCATAAAAGTGCCCTGTATTAAATTCATCTGTCGCCATATTTAATGTCACCTCGCATCCGTCCTGAGCTGCAACCGGTAACACCGATTTGCAGAATATGATGAATCCTAATAATAGATATTGCCACTTCATTAATAATCCTTAATTAACACACTGACACACGTATTTTCAAATTCAATTTTATCGCCAACGTATTTTTTCCACTCTTCCTGAGTCATGTTGCGCCCGAGTTTCGGACAAATCTTATCTGCGAGCAACGAAGGATCTGTAGGCCAAACACGGATCTCTGATTCACTGCCTGCCGCAATTAGAAAATCTGAACCACTCGCAAATTCAATATCCCAAACAAAACCATTGTTGTTATCCATTTCAATTGGTAAATCGTTTGGGTTATCTAAAACATATAGCTGGATCTTTTTATCGGAGCCAGCACTTGCTAATAATTTTCCGTCTGGACTAAACTCAACGTCATAAACTCCGGCCTTATGTCCGGTAAATTGTCTGGTCGCTTTTGTTTGGAAATTATACAGTTTCACGATACCTCTCTTATTGAAAGGATCGTCTATCTTATCCAAACCATATGCCAGCTGATTTCCGTCAGGACTAAACCTTACAGAAAGAACTCTATTGCTATTATCATCAACCAATGTTGTGATCGAATAGTCTGAGAGATTAATAAGCATTACCTGTCCTGACCATGAAGCTCCTGCCAATACTTTTCCGTCAGGACTAATGGTGATTGCTTTCAGTTCATAAGGAAGATCTTTTAATAACTTCATCTCGCCTGTTTGATGATTAACAAATGAGAGTGTTCTGCCCGTTGACGATACTATAAAACCTGAATTATCTGGAAGGAATTCTATATCATTGGTTCCGCCTTTAAATCCTTTTATAACTTTTGTTTTTGATTTTCCATTAATATTATAAACCTGAACAAAACTTGAATCACTACCATTAACAAGGTAATTTTCATCTCTACTTAATTTAATAACTTTGCTTGGGTAGGGAGTTGAATAATCTGTTGCTTCATTAATATGTGTTTCATAATTACCTTGAAAAATTCTCCCATCCGCGCCAGCAGAATAAAAGTTTTTATTCTTCGATGAAACAGCCAGCGATTTAATATGATTTCGAGGGGAACCCTGAACTTTAATAGCATTGTATGTATCGCCCGAAAGTTTGGTAAGAGCGCTGTATAAACCTCGATAAATATAGGTGTCGTATTTTTTTCCCAGATACCTATTATGGTAGATATAGCCCTGCATGGCCGTGAGCCCAGCCAAATTACTGTCGTCATCCTCTTGAAACGATTTCGTGGCAAGATTTTGAGCAACGGCTAGCATGTAAAGCTGGTTTGCTTTCTCAAAATTTTCCTCTGCCCTCTTAGTTTCGACCTGGGCTTTAGTATTTGCTTCTCGTTCCTTCTTTCCTGCTGCAATAGCTTCTTGTTGTTTAGTTTTGGCGTCAATTAGAGCGCGGTCAGCAACATTCTTTGCGACTGCCAATTGGTTGATAATCCTCTCCAACTCCTTATTGTTCTTATTCAACTCCAACCTCGATTCTTCCGCCCTTATTGTTTCCTCCTCGGCCTTTTCTCGACTCTGCACTGCTTTTTTAGTTTGTTCTTCGGCAGTATTTTTAGCTTGGAATGCCGCAATTCGTTGTTGATCTGCTTCTAATTTTTGGGTATACGAAAACAAGAAGAACATAACAGCGACAGCGAAGGCAATACCTAAAATAATTGCAGTGGCACGAGCTCTACGGAGCGTTCGCTTCTGCATCATTTCCTGGTTCTTTAACTCAGCCTCATAGGTTATGCGACTGGTGTCCAGAAATACGACTGCTCTTTCAAAAGCCTCATCGTATCGTTGTGCCCATTCCCGGGTTGGTTTTTGTTTACGTTGCCAGTTAAGAGCAAGTTGGAGATCTGGAGGACGCCACAGTCCAGTTTTACCGATCTGATACATCGAAGCAGCCTCAGAAAGTCGCTTGTACATCGAGGCTGAGTCAGCTTCATCATCTACCCAAACCTCCAATCGATTCCACATTCGCATTAAACTCTCATGAGAAAGCTCAATCATGGAATCACTATTCAACGGAACATTGGCCACAGGTATTAAAAACGATCGCCCCGGTCTTCTAAATTTTTCAACTACTTCAATTACCTCTGACTCACTCGCTTCTGCAAGTTCTGCTACCAAGCCCAATCGAGCTGGTCTCCGCCTACCTTTATTATCTTGATTCTTTTCTGTAATGCTTTTAAAAAGAATTTCAGATATCTCTTTTTGCCGTATGGGTAATTCATCAAACGCTTCATTTGCATGAAGCGCAAGAGCTTGTGCAACTTTACCAATAGCATTGTAATGACGAATATCAATGGGCTCACCTGGTTCATGGTTTTCAACCCAGTGATCCCACGAACGCATTAACGCATGTTGTAAAATGGGAAGTTGATCTTGATCATTACCCATGTCACTCAGCAACCGCTTAACCAAACGCTGGGAAACTCTTCCTCCTGCAACAGCAATCGGACCTTCAATCGCCATTTTTTTTTGTTCACGCGTCATCTGCGGAACGAGGTAATTGCTGTTATTTATTAATTGTGTAAGCCCAGCGAATACCGAACACTCTCCGATAAAATCGGATCGCATGGCTAAGGCTACATAGACGGGTACCTTTGTTTGCTGAACAGCAGTCAAAATCATGTTGACATATAGCTGAGCTTCATTTTGTACCTCAACATCATAGGCCTGATCGTAGTATCGGAATATTTCTTCGAACTGATCTACCAGGAAAAATACATTCTCTTCTTTCTCTGTCTGTAGATATCGTGATATTTCAATGAGTCCATCTGGGCCACTCCGTAAAACAGAATTTATAATCGCTTTTTGAATCTCGATTTCTGCCTGAACAATCCGATTACTTTTCACCAGAAACTCAATGATTGATTCAACAAGACCGTGAATTGGTGAGGTTCCAGGGCGGGTGGTTACAACATTCCAATAAGAACCAGAATTAGTCATAAAACCGCCATAGAGAACAGGAATCATTCCGCTAAACATTAGCGATGATTTTCCACTTCCAGAATAACCCATTACCGTTACAAAGCGGTTCTGAGAAACCTTTAACAATATCTCATCAATCTGTCCCTCGCGCCCAAAGAAAAGGTGGCAATCATTAACGGAGAATGAACGTAAACCAGGAAACGGATTTTCAGTACTTATCTGAGCATCGCGTACGACATCAGAAGGGTATGTTTCAGGTTCACCTTTATGTGAGGGTCGATTTAGCATGAATACCCTTTAAGAACTTGAAAGTTAGATAATTCCATGCATGTAGACCTACAGAACAGGATTGAAATTCGGATTAAAAAATAGGACTATGTTCTCCAGCGTAAAAAATGATTGACAAGATAACCGAAATTTGTTAAAAACAAAAAAGGGGCGTATAGCCCCCTTCTAATTATCTCGAAAAACTATTTTACCTTATTGACTACAGCTTCGAAAGCTGTAGGATGATTCATCGCTAAATCAGCCAATACTTTACGATTTAAATCAACGCTTCCCTTTTTCAATTTACCCATTAACTCAGAATACGACATTCCGTGCAAGCGAGCGCCCGCGTTAATACGCTGAATCCACACTCCTCGGAATTCTCTTTTCTTTTGCTTTCTGTCCCGGTAGGCATACACCATGCCTTTTTCGACTGCGTTTTTCGCTACAGTCCAAACATTTTTCTTTCTTCCAAAGAATCCTTTGGCCAGTTTTAGGATGCGTTTCCGCTTAGCCCTGGAGGCGACACTGTTTACTGATCTTGGCATTTTTCTGCATTTTTTGGTTGTTGGCGGCTTTTTATCTCAAAGCACTTAGTTGCCAGAAACCGGGTTAAACATTCGAACCACTAAAGAACAAGCATGTCTTTTACATTTTGCATATCCCCCTTGCTTACTAAGGACTTGTTGCCAAGTCTTCTCTTCTGCTTAGTTTCCTTTTTTGTAAGGATATGATTTTTAAAGGCACTCTTGAACTTGATTTTACCGGTGCCAGTCACTTTAAAGCGCTTTTTGGCTCCGGATTTTGTTTTTAACTTAGGCATTGTATAAAAATTAGACTTCTACTTTTTAACTCCTTTGGGGATGATGAACATGCTCATCCGTTTTCCTTCCAATCTCGGTAGCTGTTCTACCTTTCCGTGTTCTTCGAGCGCCTGAGCAAACTTCAAAAGAAGAATTTCCCCACGTTCCTTATATACTATCGATCGCCCGGCAAAGAAAACAGTTGCCTTTACTTTCGATCCCGTTTGCAAAAAGTTAATGGCGTGTTTAATCTTAAAGTTAAAATCATGTTCATCCGTATTTGGACCAAAACGAAGTTCTTTAATTACTACCTTAAGCGCTTTTGCTTTAATTTCCTTTTGCTTCTTCTTCTGTTCGTATTTAAACTTCGAGTAGTCCGTAATCTTACAAACCGGAGGATCTGCACTTGGTGAAATCTCAACCAAATCCAAACCTTGATCTTGAGCCATTTTAATGGCTTGTTGAATAGGATAGACATCAACAGCGATGTTCTCTCCTACCACTCTCACCTTTGAAGCCGTTATCCTCTCGTTAATGCGATAAGGTTCTTCTGGTCGTTGCGGGCCTCTTCTTCCCCCGCCTCCCGGCCTATTAAAACTGGGTCTATTTAATGGAATTGCGATACTCTAAAATGTTTAAGTTTAAAAAACAGGGTGCAAAGATCGTTATATTTTCAAGTTTTCAAAATATCAGTTTGGTGCGGCACACTCAATTCTGAATTGATTTACAAACTCTTCGAGGTTCAAGCTACCTTGATCCCCTTGACCGTGCTTGCGAACGGCCACCAAACCTTCTGATGCTTCGCGCTCACCAACAATCAACATATAGGGTATTTTCTTGGTCTCAGAATCCCTGATTTTGCGGCCGATTTTCTCGTCTCTATCATCGAGTAACCCTCTGATATCATGCTCCTTAAGTTTATTATAAACCAATTTGGCATAGTCATTAAAACGCTCTGATATTGGTAGCACGGCAATCTGATCTGGAGCCAACCAAAGGGGGAAGTTACCAGCACAATGCTCTATCAATACAGCGATGAATCGTTCAAGAGAACCGAAGGGTGCGCGGTGAATCATTACCGGACAATGTTTTTGATTATCTGACCCAACATACTCCAATTCGAAGCGCTGAGGGAGTTGATAGTCGACTTGAATGGTTCCTAACTGCCAGCTTCTTCCTAGCGCATCACGCACCATAAAATCAAGCTTAGGACCATAAAATGCCGCTTCACCTTTTACGGCCACTGTCTTCAATCCACATTCATCTGCGGCTTCTTGAATTTGTTGTCCAGCAATGTCCCACTGCTCCTGACTTCCAATATATTTTGCCCTATTTTCAGGATCAGGTAGAGAAACCTGAGCAGTATAATTTTCAAATCCCAACGATTTGAAAACATGAAGCACGAGTTCAATTACCTTAATGAATTCATCCTTTACCTGATCTGGTCGGCAGAATATATGCGCATCGTCCTGAGTAAATCCCCGAACACGAGTCAATCCATGAAGCTCTCCACTTTGCTCATACCTGTAGACAGTTCCAAACTCGGCCAGACGGATAGGTAAATCCCGATAGGATCTTGGCTTGGTTTTATAAATCTCGCAGTGATGCGGGCAATTCATTGGTTTTAATAAAAACTCTTCACTAGCATCGGGGGTATGGATTGGCTGAAAAGCATCCTTACCATATTTTTCGTAATGACCGGAGGTTATATATAGTTGCTTGCTACCGATATGGGGTGTTACCACCGGATCATAACCCGCTTTGATTTGGGCTTTGCGCATAAACTGCTCCAAGCGCTCGCGCAAGATTGTTCCCTTTGGAAGCCAGAGCGGCAAACCCATACCTACTTTTTCTGAGAACGCAAATAACTCGAGTTCTTTTCCAAGCTTTCGATGGTCGCGTTTCTTGGCCTCTTCCAAAAGCTGAAGGTATTCTTCTAGCTCTTTTTGCTTTGGAAAAGTAATGGCGTAAAGCCTGGTGAGCATTTTATTCTTCTCGTTACCGCGCCAATATGCTCCGGCTACATTAAGAATCTTGGCTGCCTTAATAAAACCTGTATGTGGAATGTGTGGTCCTTTACACAAGTCAGTGAAATCACCTTGTTGATAGAAGGTAATCTTTCCATCGTCAAGCCCACTGATAAGTTCAAGTTTGTATGGATCACCTTTCTGTGTGAAGTAATCAATGGCTTGAGCTTTGGTAACATCTTTCCGGATATAAGTATTGTCTTTTTTGGCAAGCTCCTTCATCTTGGCCTCTATGGCAGCAAGGTCGGCTTCGCTTAAAGTTCTACCTTCAAGGTCAATGTCATAATAGAAACCATTTTCGATTGGTGGGCCGATTCCAAATTTCACATCTGGATGAAGAGCTTCAAGAGCTTCTGCCAGTAAGTGAGCTGACGAATGCCAGAACGTTGTCTTACCTGCCTTATCATTCCACGTTAAAATTTTGATGGATGAATCGTTGTTGATGGCACGGGACAAATCCCACACTTCATCATTCACCTCGATTGCTAATGAAACCCGCGCTAATCCTTCGCTTATGCTTGACGCAATCTCCGAACCTTTAACGCCTTGGGGATATTCTCTAATGCTTCCATCAGGAAGCGATATTTTTACATTCATGCTAGTTGAACTAAACTACAAAATTAATTCAGGCCGCAAATATGCAATATTCAGGCAACTAAAAACACACATCATTATTTAAAGTGTAAACTGGAAGCCAATGCGAACTCCAAATTTCTTAGGCGTATCGCCATCGATTACATTGTCTAAGTAAGTCATGCGATGCACAAATTCAACTCGTATAAATTTAAAAATGTTCTCCACACCGTACCCCAACTCGACATATGGTTTCCACGATGTAAATGTTCCCACAGGAAGTGTGTCAACTCCTTCAGCAGTTTGTTCTGCATTAATATTTAGGTTTGACTGACTGAGAGAACCATAGGCAACATTGGCAGATCCTGTTAATCTCCATTTTAGTTTTCGCATAAGTGGAATGCGATTTAAAAATAGTCCTTCAAAGTGATGCTGATATTGAAGAGCAACAGAGCGGTCGCTAATAAATTCTCCGTATCGCATCAGGTTATAAACTGCCGAAGAATAAATGGGTGTTTGATTTCCTAAATGCAGCGTTAAGAGTGGATAAGGTATTACACCTTTTACATAATCACCGCTTACATTTAAATAACCAACTCCTAGAGGCCCCATGCGCAATCGCTTATATAAACTCAATCTGAATTTCTCATAGTCAAAGTCGCTGTTTAACACGCCACTAATCCCTTTCACGTATCTGAAAGTAATGACGGGCCAACGTGTTGTACCAAGGCTTATCCGATCGTTATCGTCTTGCACGAACATTTCATCCCTGGCATAGCGCGATTCAAAAATCAGTTCAGAAGTATTAAAATTTTGTAAGGTGTCGCGTGTCGGAGAGTTCTCTTGTTGATTATAATAGGCGAAATCATAAGCCGGTGAAAATGCAAAATACCTCAATCCGATTCGTTGAGTAAAGCCCTTGAATAATTCTCTTTTAAAATCAACTCGTGCTTCATCAAAATAGTATCCGTTTCGAAACGTTCCGAAACGCTGAGAGGCCTGCAAAAGAAAATTGTCTCCGATAACATCATCATCTAAACCTACACGACCAAGATCACTTCTCGCTTTAAATGTTAGGGTCGTCCATCGCTTTCGTGACATAATGTTTTGGACATAGCCTAGGTATTTTATCCTTTCATCTTTAAAACCGTACCCAACCTGGCCTCCTATTACCCATTTATTACTGAATTTTATATTGGTTTTAAAGCCGGGCTGTATTCGTATACCTTCAATATTATTGACTGCCAAGATTGAAACATAGGGACCAATATCAATTTTACCTTTTGTGAAATAACCTCCAATTGCAATCTTAATGATATCGGTATAAGTACGGATTACAGGAATAGTCTGAAGTGTATCAATCATTCTATAAACATTCTTCTCTGTGGTGCTCAATGGCTCATGTCGGAGCGTATCCCAGTAGGCTTCACTTTCATTTAGCCGAGCATCTTCTTCCATCAGAATTGGCTTTTCATAAAATGATGGCTCATACGGTTTGTTGATGATGAATTTCTTGTTTGATGTATAAAACTTAGCAAGCATACCAGCCTGACCATTATTCACTTCACTAATATCGATCAAAACACGATTCTTTGATGGAAGCCACGCTCCTTCTGGTGTTGGCTCAAGCTCTTGTTGGATTTTTATTTTCTCAACAAAATTTAAGTTAGCCTGCTTACCAATAGTGGCATCAATTTGCCGAAGAGCGTACCCTTCCGTTGTTATCCACATCGTACCCGTAAAGGCAAGGTCTTGAGGACTTCTTGGATAAAAGTCGAGGCGGTAACAATAGTCATTACCTACGTAGAGACTATCCATTAAATCATATTCGTAGTATAATCGTCCTCCATCGGCAATGGGCGAAATGAATTCTTTCGAAACGATGTTCAGCCAGTTTTGGTAGAAATTATATTCCTGAAAAGAAGAACCGACCAATTGAGTTACCAATGTTCCATCTTCAACTCCAACTCCTGTAACTTTAGATTGTAAAATATTTTCAAATTTCAACTGAGGGTTGTCTCGGTAATATATTTTTGAAACGCTTTCGGTAATCAACAATGGCAAAATGGGTTTACCATCTTCACCTGCAATGCGATCTATGCTATCGAGCACATTGGCAATTTTCTTCATGATCTTCTTTTGCCTGAACTTGTCCGATATGTTATCAACGTCAATCTCTATCTTTGTATACGTATCATATTCGTATGCTGTGAGTCTTCGTTTATCATTCTTGTTTTTATTTCTATTGACTTGTCTTAAAATTTCGAATGCTGGATTTTCTCCAGAGCGAATAACTATCTCACCCAGTTGCTGTATATCTTCCTCAATTTGAAAATCGATGGTTTGGCTAATATCTTTTACTACGACTTTTGTTTTTGTTTTATATCCGATATAGCTGGCGTAAAGGGAATCGGAAGGCGTTGAGTTTTTGATAGAGTAGTTTCCGTCAAAATCTGTTGTAGCTCCAACAGTGGTGCCCTTAAACACAACATAAACAAAAGGTAAAGGATCGCCTGAGTTGGCATCGGTAACTTTTCCTTTTATTGTCGTTACCTGAGCAAAAGCGTAAGCGGACGAAAGCACAAAGAGGAAAATCGCGATAACACGCATGATCACTTTCTCGGCAATAAATACAATCGGCACAATTAGGAATTTAAGTTTCAAAACTAAGCATTTAACCGCGATAAGCGATAGATGGTTTCATCTCGTTACCGATTTAGATCTTCCTTCTGTCCTAAAAACCGAGGAGCAGTATTTAAAATATATAAATCCAACACTGCCTTGCTTCGGGCAAAATATTCTCGAATACGTACTTTCAATGAAGACTCGAGCGCGGGTTCATCAGCCACCATTGCCACTGCATCGATATCATAATAATTTCCAATAAAAACCGCGCGGTAACTATGGAAGGGCTGAGTAATAATAATAAGCTTAGTCTGACCAAAAATTTCTTTGCTTCTAACGATCGAATCCAACGTTCGCAGGCCAGCGTAATCGAGCGTAATGGCTGTGGCGGGTACTCCTAATTTTATTAGTGCTTTTTGCATATCGACTGGTTCGTTATAATAAATTGAACGATTGTCGCCACTTAATATAAAATTATCAACCTTACCTGAATGGTACAGCGAAGCGGCCATTTCAATTCTTTTCTCGAAAAACGGATTAGGTTTGCCACTAATTAATCGATGACTGGTCCCTAAAACCAAACCAACACGATGATTCGGAAGTGCAGTACTATCATAAAAAACTTTCGCTTTTGTGCTTTGCACCACCCAAATGTTACTTAGCAAAAAGAAAACGATAATTAGAAATACCGTAACCAGAATGATTTTCTTCAACAGGCGCATCAAAAGTAAGATAGATTAAAGCTGTGTAAAGTTATCGAATTGCGCGGATAAATTCCCGTTCAATCAAATCGGATCGTTTCACAATCTTTCGATACCACTCTAATCGAATAAATTCTTTCTCCTCTTCACCTAATCCATAGTTGTCTTCTAAAGCATGCAATCGCGTGATGAGACTACTCAAGCAAATGGCTACACTAACGGATATGTTCAGGCTTTCTGTAAACCCAAACATCGGAATTTTTATTCTTTGATCAGCATGACGTTGAGCCACTTCCGATACTCCATGAAGTTCATTACCAAAAGCAATCGCAATTTTACTTTCGTGAATGGGTATATCATGAATTGAAATACCTTCCTCGGCCGGATCTGCCACCAGGATTTTATAACCCGCTTCTTTTAATTTATTAAAGCACACAATGGTAGCGTCATCTTGTTTGGATTGATGATGAACGATGTTCGTCCATTTATGCGCTCCCTTTAAAATTCTACGATTAACACTATACTTACTTTTATCTTCGATAACATGCACATCTTGTAGGCCCATACATTCACACGTGCGGATAACCGCACTAGAATTTTGTGATTGATAAATATTTTCAAGAACAACAGTAACGTGACGTGTGCGCGTATTCAATACCTTCTCAGCAAATTCCTTTTTATGATCAGAAACAAAGCGCGACAAATGTTGTAGAACCAACTTCTCCTGATTAGTCATATTTTATCGCTTTCATTTAACGCAAAGTTAATATCTGGCTGATTGAAATTGAGTAGTTACTATCGCCTTATATTATCACAAATAACGGCTGTTGCAATGGCGGCATTTAATGACTCTGCTTTTCCGTAACGAGGAATGGTAATTTTATTGGTGATGTATTTTTCCAATGAAGAGGAAATACCTTTCGATTCATTTCCAATAACAATGCAACCTCCTTTTCCGAAATCTACCTGATGGACATCCTCTCCATCTAGATAAGCTCCAAAAATTTTAGGTTTGACTTTAGGGAGATATTCATCCAGGTCTGTGTAAAAAATTTCTGATCGCGTAAATGATCCCATGGAAGAAGTAATCACTTTTGCATTATAAAAGTCAGCCGTTTCGGTGGACGCAATAATTTTATGAATGCCGAACCAATCGGCTGTGCGAATGATGGTCCCGAGATTTCCAGGATCTCGGATGTCATCCAAAATTAAAGCAAACTCATTGTGTTGCACATCAATCTGGTTGTTTGGTTTTTGACGAGCGATCGCCAATGTTGAATCATTCGTTTGAAACTCGCCCAATCCCTCAAGCTCTTTTGGGGAAACTTCAATGACTTCACACGTTAAGGTCTGATGAATCGTGGACAGAAAATCAGAGGTTGCCAATATTGTTACAATCTCAAAATCTGAAGACAACAATTCCTGCACGCTCTTTGCCCCTTCCACAATAAAACATTGTTCCTGTTTGCGGTATTTCTTTATTTGCAGGGATTTAACAAACTTAATTTTGGCTTTCGATAGCATCTGTAGCACTTGAATACTCCGAAAAGTAAATATTTTCTTCCAACAATACTCTGCATGGGAGTATTGTTGTCTGGCTGCTTGGGCACAAAACATCTTAAGGGCGACCAAAAGATGTTGTTCAGACAACGCATTGAGGCTCCTAAACACATCAGTAAAGATGAACTCAATGACCTTTATGTGCAGAAGTCAAACCGAAAATTTTTAGGCTTAAAAACTTTTCTTTATTACAGAGGCGAGAAAAACTACGACAAAGAAGGATTCATCCGGAAGAAAGAAGCATCCGATAAAAAGTTTAACGATAAAATTGCTGCGACCACTTCTAAAAAAAGAATCGATAATCTCAACTTTCGCAAACAAAAAAAGGACGACAAGTTTACAAACCGAATAGAAAATGGAAATCTGCCGATGCAATGGGGAGAACCGATATCGGTTTATGATAGTACATCCGTTCAACTTACTTCCAATCGGTTTGAACAATACCTCTTCTCTAAAGGATATTTTAGAAACGAAGTTGACACACGCGTAAAAATAAATGGTAAGTATGCCACCATTGTATATTCTGTAAAGCCCGGTCCTGGTTATTCAGTCGACTCTATTATCTACCAGATTCCAGACACCGCTGTAGCAAGGGTTGTATTTGAAAACAATCAGGGAAATTTTATAAAGACCGGAGTTCCTTACGATCAAGATAATTTAGTAAATGAACGCGAACGACTCGACCTACTTTTAAAAGACAATGGCTACTACGATTTCAGTCGACAGTATGTCGACATTAGCATGGATACCAGCATGCTGGGAAATCATCGAATTGCTATGCGGGTTAAAATAAAAGATCCGGCCAAACGTGGTTATCATAAAAAATTTAAGATTGACGACATTACGTTTACCACCGATGCCGGTACTCTTTCCACCGGAACCGAAAGAGAAAAGCGAAGTTATCGTGATATTCAATATCAGTATTACAAAGACAACTACAATCTGAGGATATTAAGCCAACGTGTTTTTTTAAAAAAAGGAGATTTATATAGCCGCACGAATACCTTCAACACTCAACGGCAGCTTGGCAATGTTGATGCATTTAAATTCGTAAACATTAATTACGATACATCAAATGGAAAATTCATTGCCAATATTTTCACCAGTGCATTAGACCTTTATGAATGGACCAACGAAGCAGGTGTTAATGTTACGCAAGGTTATCCTGGTCCGTTCTACAACCTTACCTTTAGAAAACGAAATCTCTTTCGAGGAATGGAGATGCTCGATATAAGTGGGCGATTTGGTTTTGAAGGTGTTGCTTCTGCTACAGATAACCAGAGTATTTACACTAGCAAATATGCCGGAATAAATGCCACCATTACCTTTCCTCAATTTATTTGGTTCTTAAAAGAAAGCAGACGATTTAAAGTATCAAAATTCAATCCTAAGACGAAATTGACTGCCGGATACTCATACACAGATCGGTCAGAGTATATCCGATCCAACACATCGGTATCCATAACCTACTCGTGGTCCAATCAACGCAAGCAACAATACTTCTTCACTCCCATTAGTTTAAGTATTATCAATTCTACCCTCGACCCAGGTTTTGAACAGGAACTTGAGCGGCAGGATAGTTTAGGCAACTATAGTTTAGTAAACAGCTTCAACCCATCGTTTGTAAACAGTATGATTTTCGGATCTACCTGGAATTTCAACAACTACGGTAACAAAGAAAAAACATCCAGCTACCTGCGTGCACAGTTGGAGAGTGGTGGAACAATTTGGAATCTCATCGACCCATCAATTGTTACGAAAAACGGATTGCAATATTTTAAATATTTACGCTTAAACCTTGACTTTAGAAGAAATCATGTGATAGATAAAATTACCTCTATTGCCTATCGCGTGGATGGTGGCATAGCCTACTCCTATGCAAAGGAGAAAAGTCTTCCTTATGAAAAATTCTTTTTTAGTGGAGGAAGTAATAGTATCCGTGCATGGCGGCCACGAAGATTAGGACAAGGATCCTTTAGACCACAAACAAGCCAGAGCGTTGGGAAAGATCCTGTAAAGAATGGTTACTTCGATTATAGTTACGAACAACCATCAGAAATATTAATGGAAGCCAGCATAGAGTTCAGGCGCAAAATATTTGGATTTGTAGATGGTGCAATTTTTATCGATGCTGGTAATGCGTGGACTCTCGAGCCCAGAAAAAAAGTAGTAAATGGTGCAGAGGTGCCTAATGGAAATTCTCAGTTCAAGGTAAATGAATTTTATAAAGAGATTGCCGTTGGCACAGGCTTCGGGCTTCGCTTCGATTTCTCATTTCTTATTCTTCGCCTGGATGTTGGTATGAAAATGTTTGATCCTGCCCGAGAGGAAGGTAATCGCTTTGTGCTGGATCGTGTGCGATTCTGGAAACCGTATGCTACGCAAAATGAAGGTGTTTACATTAATTACAAGGAGCCCGTTATTTATAATGTTGGTATCGGTTATCCTTTTTAGAGGCAGTGTGGAGTTTAAAGTTTCGAGTTTGTTCGCAACCCGAAACTTTAAACTCTAAACTCTAGTAGGTCAACAAACTTTCTAATGCTTGCCTAACTTTATTCACATTCGGCAACATCATTTTTTCGAGATCGACATTTAATGGAACCGCAGGAAGGTTAGCCGCACCGAGTGTCCAGACCGGAGCATCCAGTTCTTTAAAACATTCTTTCGAAATTCTTCCCGCTAGCGATTCGGCAAAGGAATTAAGCAACGGTTCTTCGGTTAATACAAATGCCCTACTATGTTTTCGAACAGATGTTACGATGGCATTCCAATCAATCGGATTGAGTGTACGCAAATCCATAATTTCTACACGATCTGAAAATGACATCGAAGCTTCCTTTGCCCAATACACGCCCATTCCATAGGTAATCATAACACATGACTCGCCTGCATTAATTTTTTCTTCCGATGCTTCCTGAATGACCGATGCTTTTCCTAACGGGATAATATAATCTTCATCGGGCTCAACAGTTTTAGCATCCGTTGTTCCTGGCACTTTAGACCAATACAAACCTTTATGTTCTAATAACACAACCGGATTAGGATCATAGAAAGAAGCCTTCAACAATCCTTTCATGTCAGCGGCATTTGAAGGATACACTACTTTAATTCCTCTAATATTTAATAAGGTAGATTCAATACTTCCGGAATGATATGGACCTCCTCCTCCATAGGCACCAACGGGTACACGAATCAAAGATTGAATTGGGAATTTTCCTTTCGATAAATAACAACTCTTTGAAAGCTCTTCCACCAATTGATTGATGCCCGGCCAGATATAATCAGCAAATTGAATTTCAACAATCGGCTTTGCTCCTACTGCCGACATACCAGCGGTTGAACCGATAATATAAGCCTCCTGAATGGGCGTGTTGAATACTCGATCATCACCATATTTTTGTGCAAGTGTTGCTGCTTCACGAAAAACTCCTCCTAATCTTTTTCCTACATCTTGTCCGTAGAATAAAGCTTCCGGGTGTTTCTTTAAAATTTCGTCAACAGCATGAAGCGCTGCATCTACCATCACTACTTTCTCTGCACCTTTCGGTGATCGATTACCTTTCTCTTCTATAATGGTAGTCGGAGCAAATTCATGAGAATCAAAATCATTAATGTCTGGATTGGGAGAACGCACAGCGCGTTCATAATCTTCCGCTACCTTTGCTTCAGCTTGAGACCGAATTACCTTTAACTGTTTTTCTGTTTCACCAAGATTCAATAAGTAATCATGCAAGGCAACAATTGGATCTGATTTTTTATGCAACTCCAAATCATCACCACGATACCATTCTCTTCGTACACCGGAAGTATGATGTCCTAATAAAGGACAAGTAGCATGCACCAGGATTGGGCCACGATGCTTTCGTACAAAAGCAAATGCTTTCTTCATTCCCAAATAAGAATCAACAAAGTCAGCACCATCAATTGCCATACGTTCCAGGCCTTTAAATC
>JBKJOF010000087.1:0-11321 GCA_046595655.1 Chryseolinea sp.
GCTTCTGAACGGTTCAGTGGATTTATTCAAATCAACGATCCCAACTTAGAGTTCACTGCACGCGGCTCGATCGATTTAAGAAATAGAAGAGACATCATAAAAGTTCGCGCTACATTAGACACTGCAAATCTACATGCCCTACACTTATCAAAAGATTTTCTTTTCCTCAGCACAAAGCTGGATGTTGACATCAAAGGACTTTCCCTTGACTCTCTCACCGGTACAGCTAACCTAAACGATTTTGTAGTTCGCTATAAAGAAGATGAAATGAAATTACTTTCTATTTCATTAGAAGCAACACGCGAAAAACAAAAACGACTACTTAGTTTAAAAACTTCTTTAGTTGATGTTGAAGCAAAAGGAAATTATTATTTCTCTGACTTCTACTCAGATATTTCTACGCTGCTACATGAGCTTTCGCTCAACATTAAAAATGATAAAAAGGTTATTGACGCTTACTATGCGCAGAAAAAAAATGTGCCGAAGTCGTATCAAGCTAATATTAAAATAAACCTGAAGGACGTACAACCAATTGCCAATCTTCTAAAAGTAGATTTTTCATTGTCACCCAATACTTTAATTGAAGGAAAATTCACTAGTGGTTACACCACCATTCTTCAAGGCTATTCCAACATTACTTCGATCTCCTATCTAGGCAATACCTTCACACAATCCGATGTTGAATTTACAACTTCAAAGATTGCAGACAGCACCAGTATACTTTCTATGGTGAGCGTAAATTCAGAAAAGCAAAGTTTTGGTTCTGGGGTAAAAACTAAAAACCTATTAGCCGAAGCGATCTGGAACAATAATCATGTGGATGTTGGGTTGGATGCCGATCAAGATGGGCAGGACAATAATGTTCGCTTAAAAGGTTCTGTCGATTTTCTAAAAGATAGCACCACAATAAAACTTCTTCCTTCTCAATTATTACTACTAGAACGAAACTGGAATTTTTCTCCAGACAATTTTATTACCCTCATTGGTAAAGACATAAACGTACACCATTTATCGCTGGAGAATAATGATCAATCTATTGTAGTGAATGGACGATTATCAAATGACCCCACTGACATCCTTTCACTTAAAGTAAATCAACTTGATCTTGCCATCTTAAATGTATTAACCGACAAAAAATTCTCAGGAATTCTCAATGCTGACACTCGGCTGAATAATTACCATCAAAATGCATCCGTTGAAAATGATATTCAGATAAGTAATCTAACTGTAAACGATTTCTTAATTGGTGATGTGACCGGAAAGAATAAATGGGACACAGTCACTAATAAATTTGACATCAGTTTAATGATTGATCGCTTGCAAGTACGTACCGTAAATGTTATTGGAAACTACGATCCTTCTCAAAAGAAAAGTCCGTTGAATCTCATCGCATCATTAGAGGAGGCAAATCTCAAATTGATTGAGCCTTTTATGAAAGGAATTTTCAGTCAAATCGGTGGGACTGTCTCTGGAGATTTTACATTGAAGGGTGAACTTGCTGCGCTTGATATAAATGGTGAAGGCAAGGTAAGTGATGGGCAACTCATGGTGGATTACCTTAAAACCATGTATAAATTCAGTGGCCACATCGGCTTAACACCAACTTCAATTTATTTTAAGAACATTGAAATGACGGACGCATTCCGGCACAAGGGAAAATTAGAAGGAGCAATTTCTCATAAAAATTTCAACAGCATGGCCATCGACCTGCGAGCTGATTTTCAAAATTTCCAAGTGCTCAACACTTCCATGAAAGACAATAGTCTTTTTTACGGACAAGCTTATGTATCTGGTGATTTGAATTTCAATGGACCCATTTCAAACCTAAGAATTACTGCCAATGCGCGCACTGAAAAAAACACAAGAGTTTACATACCCATTGGCGGAACATCTGAAGTTGAACAAAAAGACTTCATAAACTTTGTAAATTTTAACGACACAACCCGTTCGAAAGAAGTTGATCTGGCACTGGAAAATAAGGTAAATCTTACCGGTCTTACTTTCGATCTTAACCTTGATGTAACACCAGATGCATACTGCGAAATTATAATTGATCTAAAAGCAGGTGATATTATTCGCGGTCGTGGCAACGGTGATATTAAATTACAGATTGACACAAAGGGAGAGTTTAACATGTTTGGTCCATTCGTTTTCACCGAAGGTTGGTACAACTTCACTTTGTATGACATTATCAACAAAGATTTTCAAATCACGAAAGGAAGTAAGATAACCTGGTATGGAGATCCGTATCAGGGTGTGTTGGATATCAATGCATCGTATAATCAAATGGCGTCATTTGCTCCCATCATAACTGACCAAACCCTTAGTTCTGCTCCACAGCTAAAGCGTAAATATCCGGCACAGGTAATGTTAAAACTTGAAGGCCCGATGTTGTCTCCCCTTATTAATTTCGATATCACTGCAAAAGACCTACCGAAGAATATTCAAACTGACACCCGCACCGTCAATCTGGATTTTGAATTTACTGCATTTAAAAATAAACTAGACGAACAAGAATTGAAGCGACAGGTTTTTAGTCTCATTATCTTAAGAAGATTCTCACCTCCAGAATCATTCAACACCAGTGGCTCTGTCGTAAACAGTGTGAGTGAATTACTTTCGAATCAACTCAGTTATTGGATGAGCCAGATGGATCAAAATCTGGAGATTAATGTAGACCTGGGAACGTTGGATGAAGAAGCGTTTAATACTTTTCAGCTTCGCTTCTCTTACACTTTTCTAAATGGACGTTTACGCGTAACGGGGGATGGAACATTTAACAACGGAAGTCAAGGTTCTAGCACAAATCCCAATCCTTCAAGCATTGCCGGAGACTGGACTGTTGATTACATGCTTACTGCCGATGGGAAGCTTCGCATTAAAATGTATAACCGAACCAATACCAACCCCATTACAACTGCTTCTGCCAATGGTCAAAACGTAAATACAACAGGAGCAAGTTTCATTTATACACAAACCTTCAATCGACTGAAAGATATTTGGCGCTCCAATCGTAAAAAGCATGAAGAAGAAGATGATAAAGACGATGAAGATGCCGATCAAAATGAAGAGGCGATAAAGGAAGAAGATGGCAGTGAATAAAACCATACTGCTTTTCATTCTCGCACCACTCATTGGTTTTGCACAGCAACGCGACTCGGTTAATCACATCAATAAAAAACGTATTACAGGGTTTGTCATTGCTTCAAGCGCAGCATATACAGCGTCTATAGTTGGGTTAAGTGCGCTTTGGTACAGTAATTCTCCAAACCAATCATTTCAATTTTTTAATGACAATGCCGAATGGAAACAGGTCGATAAAATTGGTCATTTTTATTCAGCCTATCACTTAAGTTCCACAACATCGCAAGCGTTGCAGTGGTGTGGAGTATCCCAAAAAAAATCAGATATCATTGGTGCGATCAGTGGCTTCGCCATGCTTGTGCCAATCGAGATATTAGATGGAAGATCTCAAGCCTATGGAGCTTCTACAGGTGATCTGATTGCCGATGCCGTTGGTGGCGGTATTTACATTGGGCAATCTTTACTTTGGAAAGAACAACGCATCCTTCCTAAATTTTCATTTAGCACTACCTCCTATCCTACTCTCAATCCGAATCTATTAGGTAATGGTTTGCCTGATGAAATCCTAAAAGATTACAACGGTCAAACCTATTGGCTTTCAATCGACATGGACAAGTTTATGAAGTTTCCTCGATGGCTAAACTTAGCAGCAGGGTATGGTGCCGAAGGTATGGTTTATGCACGCGATGAGCAGAACGTAAAAGCAGGATATGCGACACCATACCGCCAGTTCTTTCTCGCTTTAGATCTTGATCTAACTTCTATCAGAACAAAGTCAAAAGCACTTAAGGCATTAATCTTCTTTGCCAATATGATTAAGGTACCTGCTCCAACCGTTGAATTCTCAACAAAGGGGGTACGCTTTCATGCTTTCTATTTTTAGAAAAAAAACTTCGGTCAAGGAATGGAATCATCCAAATTCCCTAACTTCCTGAGTCCTTAATCATTAATAACTATGAATATTATGAAGTATGTTCAGCAATTTGCTGATCAGATTGGTGGTCAGTTTACTGATTACGATCACACCAAATCGGTCATTGTCGTACCGATAAACGGAAGTCGCTTTCAAACGGTAGTCGCCTTAACTCAAAAGAGTCCGGTGTCTGGTCGTGAGCAAGCAATGTTCACTTCGAAAGTTTGTGAATTTAGTTTAAGCCTCGATCTAAAATCTTTATTGGAGCAAAATGCTAATTTCGATTACTCGAAGTTTGTGCTGGAAGATGGTTATCTAAAAGTTGAAGCTTCCTGCCTCAGCGACACTGCATCAGAGGAGCAGCTAAAAGAGATGATTCAAGAAGTTGCTCAATTGGCCGATCATTACGAAATGAAATTAACCGGCCACGATATTCATTAATCTTTACTACATCGATTTGGCCGTGGTGAATCTACTGCCGATCAACTACCTTTACATAAGCAAGCCGCCTTATCGTTCCGAGTAATATCGGGAAGGAAAGTCCGGGCAACATAGGGCAGTGTACTTCCTAACAGGAAGGTGCTTCAATTTATTGAGGTAACAGATAGTGCCACAGAAAACAAACTACCCATTCCCGATTTATCGGGAGGGGAAAAGGTGAAAAGGTGAGGTAAGAGCTCACCGGTTTGATGGCGACATCAGGCGCATGGTAAACCTTACGCGTTGAAAGGTCAAATAAGCCACGATCATTACATGGTTAGCGGCTCGTTAATTAAGTTGATTCGTCAACTTAGTCGTGGCGGGTAGACTGATTGAACCTGATTGCAAAGTCAGGGCTAGATAAATGATAAGGACTCCCGTTTATTCGGGATGACAGAACCCGGCTTATAAGCTTGCTTTTATTTTAAAACCTGTCGGCCGTGAAAAGCAGACAGGTTTATTTTTTAATGATTAACTACTCACTATGTCTAAAATATTGATTATCGAAGATGACACGAAAATCCGTGCTATCCTCAAAGAAATTCTGGAAGAAAAAGATCATGAAGTAGAAGAAGCTGCCGATGGTTTAGAGGGCTTTCGAAAATTAGAACAAGGTAATTTCGATCTCTGCATCTGCGATATTAAAATGCCCAAGATGGATGGCCTTGAAGTTTTAGAGAAAGTAAAAGTTGCTGGCATCACTACCAACTTTGTTGTTATCTCTGCCCACGGAACTATCGATGTAGCAGTTCAGGCTGTGAAGAAAGGTGCTTTTGATTTCTTGCAAAAACCATTCGATCTCGGTCGATTGGAAATCACACTTCGAAATGCATTAGACAAAACAACGCTGGTTAAAGAAACCAAAAATCTCCGTAAGAAGATATCGAAGAAGTATGAAATGATTGGCGAATCAGAGCCAATTAAACTCGTGAAGGAAATGATTGAGAAGGTGGCACCTACTGACGCCCGGGTGCTTGTTACGGGTCCCAATGGTTCAGGCAAAGAATTAGTGGCGCGTTGGATTCATGAGAAAAGTAAACGATCAAACAATCCGCTAGTAGAAGTAAACTGTGCAGCAATCCCTTCTGAACTTATTGAAAGTGAATTGTTCGGTCATGAAAAAGGATCCTTTACATCAGCCATTAAACAACGGATTGGAAAGTTTGAATTAGCGGAAGGAGGAACACTTTTTCTAGATGAGATTGGCGATATGGGTTTGCCTGCACAAGCCAAAGTACTCCGCGCACTTCAGGAAAATAAGATCATGCGAGTTGGAGGCGAAAAAGAAATCACTGTAAACGTAAGAGTAGTTGCCGCTACTAATAAGGATCTTCAAAAAGAAATTGCAGAAAACAGGTTCCGTGAAGATTTATATCATCGACTCAGTGTCATTTTGATTAAAGTACCATCACTAAACGAACGCAAAGAAGATGTTGAATTACTGGTTGAAAAATTTCTGGAAGAGATTGCTGAAGAGCAAGGAACCCGAAAAAAGTCGATCAGTAGAAAAGGAATGAATCAACTCAAAGAATATAACTGGAGTGGCAATATTCGTCAGTTACGAAATGTAGTCGAGCGATTAATCATAATGGGTGGAGACGAAATCTCACCCGATGATATTACCAAATACCTTTAAAAACTTAGATCTTTTGATCTGCAATATTCTTTTTAGGTGCTTCCTTCTTGCTGTAGGTTGGGCAGGTATACTGGCTACAGGCTGAAACAAATACTGCGAGGATAACGAAGGCTACGATCTTTTTCATCATGGTGAAGTTGAGTAAAACAAAAATATAACTCTTTACTAAGAAAACAAATCAAAAGACTATAAATCCCGATGGTCGATGATGAGGGTTATTCAACCATTAAATTGCAACCCCGCACATCACTATTATCCATTCTTCCCAAAATTTCAAACATTCCATCAGAATAAACTTTTCCAATATCTTCGGTCTCAATGAAGGAGATAGAATTCCAATTGGCTAAATCGACAACATTCATACCGGCAGTTTCATCTTGTAACCCCTTGTGAAAGGGGTCTGTAAGTTCTCTACCGATTACTTTCATCCAAGGAGGTAGAGAAAACCGATCCGAATGAACTGCGTAAGCCTGTGAGAGAAGTTCTGTCATTCCATATTCAGAGTATATGGTTGATACATTCAAACCCTCTTTCAAAATCTGATGAAGCTCTGATCGCGTCATCTCCTTTCTTCTCCCCTTCATACCCCCAGTTTCAAACACCAGATTATTACCCAGATCGAGATCATATTTTTCGACTAGATCAAGAAGTGCAAAGGATACTCCCCAAAGAATAATTTTTCGTGAACTTGCCCGGAGCAGATCAATATCTGCCACCAACTGATCTTGATTGTATAAGTAAAAAGCAGAGTGGGCAGATTTACTTTCGTTAATAAAATGCTGCATCATGGCAATGAGCGAAGAACCTTCCCGCTCTTGATAGGAAGGAAGGAGTGCTAAAAAGTGATAGTCCGTTAGGGGGCCAAAAAAACGTTCGAAGTTGCGCTGTGAGTGATGGAGATAAAACTGCAGATCTCTTACGGCATGTTTACTTGTTGAGATGCCCGTTGTGCCACTGCTGGTAAAAAATGTTTCTTCATCCCAACTTCCGGTTTTTAAAATGTGTCTTTTGAAAAATGAAATGGGTAGAAAAGGAATATCTTCAACTTCTTGGATTGATTGTGGATCAACTGACAAGTGCTGAAGGAATTTTTGGTAAATGGGATTATGGACGGCCTGAAAGCGAAACACATCCAGCGCAATACCTTCGAAAGAATATTCGTTAAGGGTGTATAATTTTGATTCAAAACCTTTAAAAGTATCCAAGTGTTTATCAACTTTAGCGTGAATATAAAACTATGAAGCTAGCGAAAGGAGTGGTTTTCTTTTTTTTGATGGGTGTGCTGGGTTCATGTTTCAATCCTCCCGAATTTCCTATTGAACCTACAATTGAATTTGAGTCTCTTATTTTTAAGAAGGGATCGCCTTTTGATTCACTTATTCTTTCTATTCGCTTTAAAGACGGAGACGGTGATCTTGGAATTGATCCTCAAAATCCGGATTTCTCAAGCTATCCTTATCATCCTATCGACTATTTTTTAGAAAAAGATGGAGAGTTGATAAAGGTAGCCACCGAAAACCGTTATGATGATGTTCCTCCGATAATAAAAATAGATGCCGGTCAATCCGGAAAATTAATAACGAACCGTACGCGAGAGCAGCCTGGCTATCAAGATTTACCGGTATTTAACTGCTATGATTACAACTATGATTCCATTTATGTAAGCAAGGCTGACAAAAATATTTTTGATGGTTCTTATTTCCTTAAAAGCATTATTCCTAGTACTTCAACTCGTCCTGAAATATACTTTCTGTTGGATACATTTTATATCAAACCAAATCTGATCCACCATAACATTACTATACATTTTGAAACGAAAAACACGAATGGTACATACACTGAAGTAGATTTGAACAAAGCATTTTGCGGTGCAGAGATTTTTGATGGACGCTTTCCAGTATTATCAGAGAACAAAGCTCCGTTGGACGGAACTCTACGATACGGTATGGCATCAACCGGATTTTTAGGGCTCTTCGGAGGAAAAACTATACGGCTGAAAATTCAAATAAGAGACAGGGCATTACACGAAAGCGATTCCATTTATTCGAGTGATTTACTAATCAACTAAAGCGAATACAAATCTTTGAATTTTCCGGGAGTTACTTCAGACATTAAAGTATACACCTTCTCAAAAATATCTTCCGGACTTGGCTTCGAAAAATAATCACCATCCGATGCATACGCAGGGCGGTGCTCTTTTCCGGTAATGGTAATTGGTTTTGAATCTAGGTATTGATAAGCGTCTTGTTCCTCTAACACTTGTTGCATCATAAAGGCCGTTGCTCCGCCTGGCACATCTTCATCGGCAAAAACAATTCGGTTGGTTTTCTTAACTGACTCTACAATGCTTTGATGACGATCAAACGGAAGCAGAGTCTGCACATCAATTACCTCACAGGATATCCCAAATTTCTCTAAATCATCAGCGGCCTCCATTACGATGCGACACATTGAGCCGTACGTAACAATCGTAACATCATTACCTTCTCTTAATATTTCAGGAATACCAAGAGGTACGGTAAACTCGCCAACGTTATTCGGTGTTTTTTCTTTCAGACGATATCCATTGAGACATTCAACAATCACAGCAGTATCATCTGACTGAAGCATGGTGTTATAAAAACCGACTGCCTGCGTCATATTACGCGGAACCAAAATATAAATACCACGAAGAGTTGTCAACATCATTCCAATCTGAGAACCTGCATGCCATACTCCTTCCAATCGATGGCCACGTGTTCTAATAATGAGCGGTGCTTTCTGTCCACCTTTCGTCCGATATTGCAAACAAGCTAAATCGTCCGACAGGGTTGGCAGCGCATAAATAAAATAATCTAGATATTGTATTTCAGCAATTGGCTTTAAGCCACGCAGTGCTGCTCCAATTCCTTGTCCTATAATAGTACACTCACGAATACCGGTATCCGTTACCCGAAGCTCTCCATACTTTTGTTGTAACCCAGCGAAGCCTTGATTAACATCACCGATCTTACCTACATCTTCCCCAAATGCAAGCACGCGTGGATCGCGGTCTAGTGCGGCATCAAAACATTTATTGAGTAGCTCACGACCATCAACAATAGAAGATGAATCTGAATAAATCGGATCAACTTGAGGAACCTTTAAAGCAGATTCTTCCGAGAGACTATACAGGTGTGAACTATAACGATCAAAATTATCGGCCTGAGCATCATTCAACCACTGAATCAATAATGAGCGTACTCCACCTTCTTCATCACGCAGAAGACGCAACGCCTTACGCGCAGCCTTCATCGTTTCCATACGAGTAGGATTAATTGCATTGGTGAGTTCTTCTTTCAATGCAATTATTTCTGCATTACCATTTATCGCGATTGCCTTATCTAATAAATCTGTAATGAAGAATTGATCCTTCCTCACATCATCCATGAAAGATTTCCACGCACGTTCCTTTGCTTCTCTTGCGGATTGTTTTGCTTCTTTCTCGATATCATCAACTTCTTCAGGAAGAATCAATACTTCGTTGATAATCCACTCGCGCATCTTCGCGATACAATCATGTTCTGCTTCCCATTGAAGACGTTCCTTCGATTTGTAACGTTCATGCGAACCGGATGTAGAGTGACCTTGAGGTTGCGTCATCTCTTCAACGTGCAGCAACACAGGCACATGTTCCTCGCGACAAATTTTCTCAGCACGTTGGTAAGCTTCAACCAACTTCACATAATCCCAACCTTGCACCGTAATAATTTCAAAACCTTTTTCTGATTCTGTTCGCTGCATTCCTGCAAGTGCTTTCGAAATGCTACTTTTTGTTGTGTGATATTCTTGCGGAACGGAGATACCATAAGCATCGTCCCAAACCGACATTAACATGGGTACTTGTAAAACTCCGGCAGCATTAATGGCTTCATAGAACATGCCTTCTGAAGTAGACGCATTTCCGATTGTTCCAAACGCTATTTCATTTCCTTTGTTCGAAAGATGGGTGTACGCATGCAACGCTTCGTTTTGTCTGAATAATTTTGATGCATACGCCATTCCCAGCAATCGTGGCATCTGCCCAGCCGTTGGAGAAATATCTGCACTACTATTTTTTTGTTCGGTTAAGTCTTTGAGTTTCCCATTTTCATCAAGCATGCGTGTTGCATAATGCCCGTTCATTAAACGACCTGCTGACGCGGGGTCTGCTTCTAAACTTGTATGTGCGTAGAGCTGAGCAAAATATTGTTGAACGGTAAGTTCGCCAATGGCAAACATAAACGTCTGATCTCTGTAATATCCCGCGCGAAAATCTCCCTTGCGAAAAACTTTTGCCATTGCAATCTGTGCGATCTCTTTTCCATCGCCAAAAATGCCGAACTTGGCCTTGCCCATAAAAACTTCCTTGCGCCCAATGACGCTGGCTTCCCGGCTTTCTACAGCCACTCGGTAGTCGGATAAAATTTCCTTTACCTTTGCCTGCGAAAATTTAATCTTTGGTTCTTTGATTGTGTTCAAGATATTGGGATTTGAAAGGTGAACAATCGTTAGCATCAAAAGTAGACATATCTAATTACTTTCAAAAGCGAGAGCGTGTTTGTAAACTACCCTAGATCCGTTTTCTATACGCCCATTACTTATCCTTGCTTCCGGAAATAAATAAAGATCAAATTTTTGTTTTGCAATTTCAACATTCGTGAAAATATATCCTGTATCAATCTCCTCATGATCTATTAATTCTTCTGTTTTGTTGTCAGTAATTTTAATAGTTCAACAACAATAGTCTCATTCTAAATTTTTCGGTGCGATGGCGCATAGGTAATCAACAAACAAAAACAATTTGAATCCAGGTAATTCATTTCCACGGTGCTGATAAACTCCAATCCATTTTTAAAGAGAAATAGAGTTCTCCATGCCTAATCGAAGTGATCCATAAAAAAACGGTTAGCGGCTTCTCACGCCTAGTCAGCACATCAATTAAATCAGAATTTTTCTGACTAGTTCTTAAAGACATGCGAAGAAAAAGGAAAATATCAGGGAAATCGCTTTTAAAAAATTTGAGATGCTTTCTTGCTACCATGGTTTCTTTGTTGTTGAGCATGTACACACACCGGTGACTCCGCTGGAGTTAAATAGACAAACAAAATAATTTTCTACAAACAGGTTGCTCCTCTGGAGCAATAAGCATCAAACAATTAAAATTATCCAGTCAATTTAAAGCTATCAACGATTATAAAGTTTAAAAGC